>NZ_DAMDBA010000009.1:0-110555 GCF_032093395.1 Novosphingobium sp. | reverse complement strand
AATCCAGAGCGGCTCTGCGCGACTCTGGATTGCTTCGCTACGCTCGCAATGACGAAGGTTATGTGTAGGGAGCAAATGCGGGGCAGGAAGCGGTCCGCTCCGCAGGCCGTGGCGAGGCGGCCTCCTTTTCCGCCCTTTCCATCTGGCCCCGCGCCCACTAATAGCGCGCCGATGAGCAACGTCCCCCACCAGTCCCGGCGCACTTTCGCGATCATCTCGCACCCTGACGCCGGCAAGACCACCCTGACCGAGAAGCTGCTGCTGCAAGGCGGCGCCATCCACTTGGCAGGACAGGTCAAGGCCCGCGGCGCCGCGCGCCGCGCGCGGTCGGACTGGATGAAGATCGAGCAGCAGCGCGGCATCTCCGTGACCAGCTCGGTCATGACGTTCGAGCGGGACGGGATCACCTTCAACCTGCTCGATACGCCGGGTCACGAGGACTTTTCGGAAGACACCTACCGCACGCTCACCGCCGTCGATTCGGCGATCATGGTGATCGATGCGGCCAAGGGTATCGAGCCGCAGACCCGCAAGCTCTTCGAGGTCTGCCGCCTGCGCTCCGTGCCGATCATCACCTTCATCAACAAGGTGGACCGCGAAGGCCGCGCCTGCTTCGACCTGATGGACGAAGTGGCCGACATGCTGGCGCTGGACGTCTGCCCGATGTCCTGGCCGGTCGGCATGGGCGGCCTGTTCGAGGGCATTCTCGATATCGAGAGCGGCAGGATCAGCCGTCCTGAGGGCGCGAGCAAGGAATTCCTCGGCAAGGTCGACGAGGGTGCGCCCCTGCCCGATGCCGTGGCCGAGGAACTCGAACTGGCACAAGCCGGTTATCCCGAATTCGATGTTGAGGCCTATCGCGGCGGCGACCTTACGCCGGTCTACTTCGGTTCGGCGCTCAAGAACTTCGGCGTCACCGAACTGATCGACGCGATCGAGAAGTTCGCCCCGCCGCCGCGTCCTCAGCCCTCGAACGAAGGCACGATCGAGCCCGACAACAAGGAAGTCACCGGCTTCATCTTCAAGGTCCAGGCCAACATGGACCCGATGCACCGCGACCGCATCGCCTTCATGCGTCTGGTCTCGGGCACCTTCAAGCGCGGCATGAAGCTGACGCCCTCGGGCCTGGGCAAGCCGATCGCGGTCCATTCGCCGATCCTGTTCTTCGCGCAGGACCGCGAGATCGCCGACAATGCGGAACCGGGCGACATCATCGGCATCCCCAATCACGGCACCCTGCGCGTGGGCGACACCCTGTCCGAGAAGAACCAGGTCCGCTTCACCGGCCTGCCGAACTTCGCGCCGGAAATCCTGCGCCGCGTGGCACTGAAGGATCCGACCAAGACCAAGCAGCTGCGCAAAGCGCTGGACGATCTTTCCGAAGAGGGCGTGATCCAGGTGTTCTACCCGGAGATCGGCTCGCAGTGGATCGTCGGCGTGGTCGGGCAGCTCCAGCTCGACGTGCTGATCAGCCGTCTCGAAGCCGAATACAAGGTGGAAGCCGTGCTGGAGGGCTCGCCCTTCGACACTGCCCGCTGGATCAAGGGGGACGACAAGGCGCTGCGCGACTTCGGCGAGTTCAACAAGATGAACCTCGCCAAGGACCGCGACGGCGACCCGGTGTTCATGGCCCGCTCCGCCTGGGACGTGAGCTACCAGCAGGAACGCAACCCGGACCTGACTTTTAGCGCAACCAAGGAACGCTGAGCATATCGTCGTCCCGGAGTTGATCCGGGACCGCTGGCCGTGAACGGCCCACTTTGCGGTAGGGCGCCTTTCCGCAAGCGACCGCCTAAAGAACCGACAGCGGTCCCGGATACAGTCCGGGACGACGATTAGCTATGGAACTTCGGGCCGTTTCAGCGGATTGCTACGCTATCCCCTTGGCCGGAAGTCCCTCGTTGCAGATCAAGTTCGCCAGCTACAACATCCACAAGGCCGTCGGTCTCGACCGGCGCCGCGATCCCGAGCGCATCCTGACGGTCCTGCGCGAGATCGACGCGGACGTGGTGGCGCTACAGGAAGTGGACCGCCGTTTCGGCCGCCGGATGAGCGCGCTGCCGCTCGACGCGATCCATACGACGACCGACTACGTTCCCGTGCCGCTCTCGATGAAGCCGGACAGCCTGGGCTGGCACGGCAATGCGATTCTGGTGCGCAAGGGGATCGAACTGCTCCAGGCGGAAGCGGTTCCGCTGCCGGTGTTGGAGCCGCGCGGAGCGATCCGCGCCGACCTCTCGCTCGATGGTCACCGCTTCCGGGTAGTGGGCATGCACCTCGATCTTTCCGGTCTGCGGCGCAGGTTGCAGGTGCGAAGTGTGATGGCCCATGTCCACGAATGCGAGGCCGCCGTGCCCACGGTGATGATGGGCGATCTCAACGAATGGTCGGCGGGCGGCGGCTGTTTTCGGGAATTCCACGCGCCCTGGCAGGTGCTGGCGCCCGGCCGGAGTTTTCCGTCCCGAAGGCCCCTGGCCAGGCTCGATCGCATCATAGTGTCCGAAGAGTGGGCGGTTTTGGGAACAAACGTTCATCACAGTCCCCTTGCCGCGATAGGATCGGACCACTTGCCGGTCTTTGCATCGCTTGAGTTGCCTAAAAAATAGGCAACTGCTCAGGAATCGAGCGGCGGTTCATGCTGCACTTGCGTTGAGTGGAAGAAGTTCACCGCCGAATCCTGCCGATTGGTAAATTGGCACGACCCTTGCTTATTCAGTTTCAACCGGCGCGGGGCCGGTAAGAAACAGGGGATAGGCATGAAGTTCATCATCGCCATCATCAAACCCTTCAAGCTCGACGAAGTTCGAGAGGCGTTGGGCGCAATCGGGGTCGCCGGAATGACGGTGTCCGAAGTGAAGGGCTTCGGACGTCAGAAGGGTCAGACCGAAATCTATCGTGGGGCCGAGTATTCGACCAACATGCTCCCGAAAGTGAAGATCGAAGTGGCCGCGCCGGACGATCTGGCACCGAAGATCGTGGAAACGATCCAGCAGGTCGCCAGCACCGAAGCCATCGGCGACGGCAAGATCTTCGTCCTCGACCTTGCCTCTGCCGTGCGCATCCGCACCGGCGAGTCCGGGGACACCGCGCTTTGACCGGCGCTTTCGACAGGAGGGAAACCACGATGAACCGCAAGATTCTTTGCGGCGCGGGCGCACTGGGTGCGTCGCTGTTCGCCGCCATGCCTGCCTGGGCGCAGGAAGCCGCCACGGCTCCGGCCCCGGTGCCCAACCCCGGCAACAATGCCTGGATGATGACCTCGACCCTGCTGGTCCTGCTCATGATCCTTCCCGGCCTCATGCTGTTCTACGGCGGCCTGACCCGCTCGAAGAACATGCTTTCGACGATGACGCAGATCGGCGCCGCCGCCTCGCTGGCGATGGTGCTCTGGGTCGTCTACGGTTACGGCCTGGCATTCGGCCCCGAGGGCAATGCCTTCATCAGCTGGGGCAAGTTCTTCCTCGCCGGCGTCACGCCCGACAGCACGGCGGCGACTTTCAGCGATGAAGTCATCAGCGAATATATCTTCATCTGCTTCCAGATGACCTTCGCCGCGATCACTCTGGCCCTGGTGCTGGGTTCGACGGTGGAGCGCATCAAGTTCTCGGCGGTGATGGTGTTCGGCATCGTCTGGCTGACGATCGTCTACTTCCCGATCGCGCACATGGTCTGGGCAGCCGGCGGCTTCCTGTTCGAAGGCAAGATGTTCGGCACCGAACTTCCTGCCGCGCTAGACTTCGCGGGCGGCACCGTGGTCCACATCAACGCCGGTATCGCCGCGCTGGTGGCCGCGATCGTCCTCGGCAAGCGCAAGGGCTACCCGCAGGAGCCGATGCCGCCGCACTCGCTGACGCTGACCATGGTCGGCACCGGCTTGCTGTGGGTGGGCTGGTTCGGCTTCAACGCCGGTTCGGCGCTGGAAGCCAACGGTTCGGCCGCGCTTGCCATGATCAACACGTTCGTCGCCACCGCCGCCGCAGGCCTGGCCTGGATGGTCACCGAGCGTCTCGCCGGCCACAAGGGTTCGGCTCTCGGCTTCTGCTCGGGCATCGTCGCCGGTCTTGTGGCGGTAACGCCGGCCGCCGGCAACTCCGGTCCGTTCGGTGCTCTGATCCTGGGCGCAGTCGCCTCGGTCGTCTGCTTCTTCGCGGTCAGCAAGCTCAAGCCGATGTTCGGCTATGACGACGCGCTCGACGCTTTCGGCGTGCACGGCGTGGGCGGCATCGTCGGCGCCATCGGCACCGGCATCGTCTACTCGCCTTCGCTCGGCGGCCCCGGCGGCGCCGACTTCTCGATGGGCTCGCAGGTCGCCACTCAGGTCATCGCGGTCCTGGTCGCCATCGTCTGGTCGGCCGTCGGCACCACGGTTGCCGTCCTCATCGCCAAGGCAGTCACCGGCCTGCGGGTCGCTCCTGAAGTCGAACTCGAAGGTCTCGACATCGGCGAGCATGGGGAGCGCGCCTACAACTAAGTTCAGAGTTTGGCGGCGGCGGATACTTCTTCCTCTCCTACGATCCGTCGTCGCCTACCGATGTTCCTCCTGCGAACACAAACTGAAAGGCCGGAGCCAGCCGCTCCGGCCCTTTTTTTGTACCGCGACGGTATGTGCATCCGCTTGACGGCTTGCGCGCAGAAGCCTTCCGAACGCTGAACCGTTCAGCCTTCAGCGATCATCGGGGATGGAGATAACCGGCGCGAACGACGGCACCGAGAAACTCGGTGGAGCCAGGTCCTCGTCTTCAAATCTTGAGGAGCCCTGCGAGGCAGGTCGAGCGAGCAGAACGACAAGGCGCGCGTAAGCTGCGCCCCCGCTAAACCCGAACGCTTCTCCGGATCAGTTGCCGGCGGCGAACATGTCGATCAGCTGGCGGATCGGAGAGACGTCATACCCCGCTGCTGCGGCCCTGGAGGCGATCACCGAGGGGTTATCGCCGGCTTTGGCCCGGGCGAGTGCCCAGAGCAGGGTGGAGCGCGTGCCGGAACGGCAATAGGCCAGCACCGGCCCCTCCGCCGTGGCGAGGGCATCCGCCATCGCTGCGACCTGGGCCTGGCTGAAGCCACCATGGCCTACCGGGATGGCGACATAGTCGATTCCGGCGGCGCGGGCTTCCGATTCGATCACCTCGCCGGGCGTCTGGTCGTCGCTTTCGCCTTCGGGGCGATTGTTGACGATCCGCACGATGCCCATGGCCTTCGCTTCGGCGATGGCGTCGGTGCCGATCTGCGGGCTGGCGAAAACGGTGTCGGTAATCTGGCGGAACATCTAAGCGAGTCTCCGGTATGAAGCGGGAACGTTCGGCCCCGGTTCGGCCTGAAATTCGTCCACGTCAAGGGCCCTGCTTTTGTCAAAAGCAAGCCGGACCGCCATGAAAATACGATATTTCGTCAATCGGGCGGGAATTTGGCACGTAATTGTGTTCGCCATGTGGCAGAACCTCGTGTATGACTCGCGATTGCAGATAGGATCCGGCTTGTCCCGGCTGTACTGTCTGCCGCCCGGCGCGGTTCGTCCACGTGACCGGGTTCATGCTTTTTGGGGCGCAGCGAAGGTACGTTCGTAGACATGGGTTTTGACAGAGGTCGTCGCGGAAGGGGACGCGACAAGCGCGATGGTGGTTTTGGTGAGAACGAGTTCGATCCGTTCTTTGCCGGCCAGGATCGCTTCGGTGGCGGGGACCGGTTCGGCGGCGGCGGCGATCGCTTCGGCGGTGGCGGTGATCGCGGCGGTTTCGGCGGCGGTGACCGGTTCGGCGGCGGCGGCGGTGGTGATCGCGGCGGCTTCGGTGGCCCGCGTGGCGGCGGCGGTGGCGGCTTCGGCGGCCCGCGTGGCGGCGGTGGCGGCGGCATGCCCGCCCAGGTCGTTGGCCAGGGCAAGGGCGTCGTAAAGTTCTTCAACGGTGCCAAGGGCTTCGGCTTCATCCAGCGCGATGAAGGCGGCGAAGACGTGTTCGTCCACATCAGCGCTGTCGAGCGCGCCGGTCTCGAAGGTCTGGCCGAAGGTCAGCAGCTCGAATTCCAGCTCGTCGATCGCGGCGGCAAGATTTCGGCCAGCGAACTCGTCGTCGTGGGCGACGTGATCGCGGTGGAAAAGCGCGAACCTGCACCGCAGCGTCAGCTGACCGGCGAAAAGGCCACCGGCACCGTGAAGTTCTTCAACTCCATGAAGGGCTTCGGCTTCATCACTCGCGATGACGGTCAGCCGGATGCGTTCGTGCACATCAGCGCCGTCGAGCGTTCGGGCCTTGGCGCCCTGAACGAAGGCGATCGCGTGGAGTTCGACATCGAGGTCGATCGACGAGGCAAGTACTCGGCGGTCAACCTGGCGCCGCTCCAGGCTTGATCCCGATTGCAATGTCGCCGGTCATTTGACCGGGGGCCTGCAAACACCTAAAAGCGCGCAAATGGCGGTCCGGATAGGGCCGCCATTTGTCGTTTGTGATTCCCGTTTTCACTTCACTGATTCGTTATCGAGGAATTCCGTCATGTCGATCACTCCGCTGATGCCTGTGTACCCCCGGTGCGGCGTTCGGCCCGTTCGCGGCGAACATTGCCACCTCATCAGTGAAGACGGTCGCCGATTCCTCGATTTTGCGAGCGGTATCGCCGTGAACCTTCTCGGCCATTCGCATCCGGGCCTGATTGGCGCGATCCAGAAGCAGGCCGAGACGCTGATGCACGTCTCCAATCTCTACGGCAGCCCGCAAGGCGAGGCGATCGCCCAGCGCCTGATCGATCTGACTTTCGCCGATACGGTGTTCTTCACCAACTCCGGCGCGGAGGCGGTGGAATGCGCAATCAAGACCGCGCGCGCCTATCACCAGCATGTCGGCAATGACCACAAGTACGAGCTGATCACCTTCAGGAACGCTTTCCACGGCCGCACGATGGCCACGATCAGCGCCTCCAACCAGGAAAAGATGCATAAGGGCTTCCTGCCACTTCTGCCCGGTTTCAAGTATGTGGAGTTCGACGATCTGGAAGCAGCCAAGGCGGCGATCGGGCCGAACACCGCCGGCTTCCTGGTCGAGCCGATCCAGGGCGAAGGCGGCGTGCGCATCGCTTCGGACGGATTTCTCCAGGGCCTCCGCGCACTTTGCGATGAGCATGATCTTATGCTGATCCTCGACGAAGTGCAGAGCGGTGTGGCCCGTGCCGGTACGCTCTATGCCTATGAGCAGTTCGGGATCGTGCCCGACATCATGTCGACGGCCAAGGGCATCGGCGGCGGCTTCCCGGTCGGCGCTTGCCTGGCTACCGAAAAGGCGGCGCGCGGCATGGTGATCGGTGCGCATGGCTCCACCTATGGTGGCAATCCCTTCGCCATGGCAGCCATCGGCGCGGTGCTCGATGTGGTTGCGGACGAGGCCTTTCTTGCCGATGTTCGCGCCAAGGGAGAGCGTCTGCGCGCCCGGCTGGAGCAGTTCATCGGCAACTATCCCGAGCTGTTCGAATCGGTCCACGGCCGCGGCCTGTTCATCGGCATCAAGCTGAAGATCGAGCCGCGCGCCTTCGTGGCCCACATGCGCGACAATCATCAGGTGCTTACGGTCTCGGCCGGCGACAATGTCGTGCGTGTCTTGCCGCCGCTAGTTATCGATGACAGCCACATCGATGAATTCATGGAATGTCTCTCCGCCGCAGCGGCGAGCTATCAGCCCGAAGAGGTAGCCTGATGAGCCGGGATTTCGTAGACCTGAGCGATGCCGGGGGGCCTGTCCTGTCGGCGATGATCAATGATGCCATCGATCGCAAGGCGGCGCGCCGGGGCTGGCCGAAGGGCAAGCCGGATGCCGATGCGCCGCTCGCCGGTCATGTCCTGGCGATGATCTTCGAGAAGAACTCGACCCGCACCCGCGTCTCATTCGACATGGCGATGCGTCAGCTCGGCGGCTCCGCGCTGATTCTGGAATCGGGTTCGACGCAGCTCGGCCGTGGTGAGACGGTGGCCGATACCGCCCGCGTGCTCAGCCGCATGGTAGATGCGATCATGATCCGTACGGACGATCACGCCAAGATCGAGGAACTGGCGCGTCATGCCGACGTGCCGGTGATCAACGGCCTTACCGATCTCTCGCACCCGTGCCAGATCGTCGCCGATCTGTTGACCATAGTCGAGCGTGGCTTTTCGCTGCCCGGCTTGCAGGTCGCGTGGCTGGGAGACGGCAACAACGTGGTCAATTCGCTGATCGAGGCGGCGGGCCTGATGAAGTTCACCGTCCGCGTGGGTGGCCCTCTGGGCTATGAACCCGACGCCGACTTCGTCGATCGCGCCAGGGCGGCGGGCGGCGAGGTGATCTTCACCCAGGATCCCCTGGAAGCCGTGCGCGGCGCGCATGTGGTTGTCACCGATACCTGGGTCTCCATGGGGCAGGCCGGCGGAGACGTGCATATCGCCGCGATGCAACCCTATCAGGTCGATGCGGCGCTCATGGCTTTGGCCGCCGAGAACGCGATGTTCCTGCACTGCCTTCCCGCCCATCGCGGGGAGGAAGTGACGGACGAAGTGATCGACGGCCCGCAGTCGGGCGCCTGGGACGAGGCGGAGAATCGTATCCACGGGCAGAAGTCGGTTCTGCTCTGGGCATTGGGCAAGCTGTGAGCGACGAGCTGCCCCGCACCGACGACACCGGCTTCGACCGGGTTCTGGCCTTCACCGTACCCGCGCGCAGCGCGCGCGGGCGCGTGGTGCGGCTCGGCCCGGTACTGGAAACCGTGCTTTCGGCGCATAGCTATCCCAAGGCCGTCAAGCATGTGCTGGCGGAGGCACTGGTTCTCACGGCATTGATGGGCTCGCTGCTCAAGGAGCGGGGCGCGCAGCTCACCTTCCAGGCCCAGGCCGAAGGCGGGGCGGTGGACCTGCTGGTTTGCGACTACCGAAACGGCGAATTGCGCGGTTACTTGCGCCACGATCCCGTCCTGGCGGAAAAGCTGGACGAAGATTGCTCGCTGGAGACGATCTTCGGCAACGGCTACCTTGCGATCACGTTCGACCTCGATGTTTCCAACGAGCGCTACCAGGGGGTCGTGCCGCTGGAAGGTTCCTCTCTGGCGGAAGCCTGCGAAAACTACTTCCTGCAATCGGAACAGTTGCCAACCGTGATCCGCGTATCGGTCCGTTCGAACGGGCCGCGATGCGTGGCCGGGGGCCTGCTCATCCAGCACTTGCCCGATGGCGAAGAGGGCAAGGAGCGTCTGCATGCCAAGGACATGCATCCGGATTGGGAGCACGTCTCGATCATGGCGCAGAGCATCCAGCCTGCCGAACTCGTCGACCCGGTGCTCAATCTGGAACAGCTCGTCTGGCGCCTGTTCCACGAGGAAGAGGAAGTGCGCGCGGAGCCGCTGGAACCGTTGCAGCGCGGCTGCCGTTGCTCGGTGGAATACTATCAGAGCATTCTGGGCGCGTTTCCCGAATCCGAGCGGGTCGACATGCGTGACGAGACCGGTATGGTGCCGGTCGATTGTGCCTTCTGTTCCAAGATCTTGCACGTGCCGGTATAAGTACATCATTGTTCTGCCGGGTTGTCTTACTGGCGGGTAATGACGATATGGGGCGCATGACCCAGCTCAAGGCACGAAAATTTCAGATCCCGACCCGCCGGAAATCGCGCCGGAAGTTCCTGGGCCTTCGCGGGCCTGCCGGCGCCGTGCTGCTCGCGGCGGGCGGGGCGGCCCTGGCCGTCGCCACGGGCGCAGTGGCCGAGAGCCGATCTTTGATCATGCTCGACCAGCTTGAGTCGGGCGCATGGGAACTGCGCGAGCGGGGCGTGGGAGGGGTGGTACGCAACGTCTGCGTGCGCGGCGGCCGAGAGTTGATCCAGCTCCATCATCAGGGGCTGGCCTGCAAATCGGTGGTTGTCCAGGATACGCCCGTGGAAGTCGTGGTGCAGTATACTTGCGCTGGGCAAGGGTTTGGACGGACGCGCATCCGTCGGGAAACCAACGCGTTGATCCAGATCGATACGCAGGGCATTGCGGGCGGCCAGCCTTATTCCTATGCGGGAGAAGGGCGCCGCACTGGCCCCTGCCGCGACTGACGTCTGTCGCAACTGACGCAGCAGGCGCAAGGTTGTCATCGCCCCGGCGAAAGTTTAGCTCAGGCCGATGCAGCATTCCCAAGATATCAAGGGCCGCAAGGCGGTCGTTCTTCTTTCCGGCGGGCTCGATTCCATGGTTTCGGCCGGTATCGCGCGCGAAGCGGGCTACGCGGTTAGCGCGCTGACCATCGACTATAACCAACGTCATCGCTGCGAGATCGATTCCGCCCGCACGATCGCCGATTTCGTGGGAGCGGAGCGTCATGTCGTGCTGCCGCTCGACTTGCGGCAGTTCGGCGGCTCGGCGCTGACCGCAGATATCGACGTGCCCAAGGACGGCGTGGGGGAGGGCGTGCCCGTTACTTACGTGCCGGCGCGCAACCTGGTTTTCCTGTCGCTGACCCTGGCCTGGGCCGAGGCGATCGGCGCGGCGGACATCTTCATCGGCGTGAATGCGCTGGATTACTCCGGCTATCCGGACTGCCGCCCCGAATTCATCGCCGCGTTCCAGGACATCGCACGGCTGGCGACGAAGGAAGGCGATCAGGGAACCGAATTCCGCATCCATGCGCCGCTTCAGTTCATGGGCAAGGCCCAGATCGCGCGTGAGGCACATCGTCTGGGCATGGACGCAGGCATGAGCTGGTCGTGCTACGATCCGCAACCTGGCGATCTGGCCTGCGGAGAATGCGATAGCTGCCGGCTGCGCAAGGCCGGGTTCGCGGATGCGGGGCTTGTGGATCCTACGCCTTACGCTGCCTGACCCTGGACAGTACGAGACGAAAAGCCCCGCTTTTGCGGGGCTTTTTTTTGTGGCCGGAAGGCGCGTGACGCAAGCAAAAGAAAAGGGGGCCGGATCGCTCCGGCCCCCCAATCTTGTACCGTTGCCGGTCGCTTACATGCCCGAACCCGGACCGTAAGTGATTTCGACGCGACGGTTCTGCAGCTCGCGCACGCCGTCAGCAGTCGGAACGCGCGGGTTGGCTTCACCGAAGGCCTGGCTTGAGATCGAGCCGTCCGGAATGCCGTGGCTGGTGAGGTAAGCACGAACCGAGTCGTTACGGCGAGCCGAAAGACCGAGGTTGTACTTGGGCGAACCCGAACGGTCGGTGTAACCGGCCAGCATGATCGGCACGCTGTTGCAGTTGCCATAGGCACTGACGGCGCTGTCGAGAATGGTGGCGGCTTCCGGCGTGATGTCCGACTTATCCCAGTCGAAGAACACGATGTACGGACCCTTGTTGCATTCCACAACCGGCGGAGGCGGCGGCGGAGGCGGGGGCGGCGGGGGCGGCGGGGGCGGCGGCGGGGGCGGCGGGGGAGCAGCCGGTTCGCCGAAGTTGTAGCCCAGGGTCGCCAGGAGCGAGTGCGAGCGCCAGCGGGTGCTGATCTCGTTGCCGGAAACATCGACGAAGTCGAGGTTGTTGACGTTGCTGAAGCGATACTTCAGGCCGACGTCCACGTGGCTGCTGATCGGCGCGCGGATACCCGCGATGGCCTGCCAGGCGAAGCCCGTGTCCGAATCGTCGAAGATGTCGTAGTGAACGCGACCAACGCCGGCGCCACCGCCGACATAGCCCTGAAGGCCGTCATCGGGACCGAAGTCGAGCAGACCGTTGACCATGAAGGTCAGGTTGCTGCCGTCGGGACCGTTGCTGCCCATGAACGAAGCCTGGCGATAGCTGGCTTCGGTTTCGAGACGGAACGGACCGAAGTCGTAGCCGAGAACGGCGCCGCCGTCGAAGCCCGTGCCGAATTCCGCCGTGGCGACGTTGTTTACGCCGTTCACGTCGAGATCGGCGTCTTCGACGATCATCGCGCCGGCGTCGAGCTCAAGATACCACGAGTTGTCGCGCGCAAGCGCGGGCGTGGCGATAGCTGTCGAAGCCAGCGCCAGGCCAAGGACGAGTTTCCTCATATGTTTCCCCTACTAAGAGATTTGGAGCCACCGAGTGCCTCGAGTGTCTACCCCCTCAGCTTTCCGTGTGCAAGCGCACATTGCGTGCTACTGTTGCAGAAATGTCGCGTTTTCGGGGGGTTGGTGAAGCGTGTGACCCCTTTATTGGAAATCGACTGCACCGTATTACCCCTGTCCAACGCCACTCGTTATGCTGATGAAACGATACCCAAGGCTTGCAGGACGCCGATCAGTTCAACGATCGTCGCCCGAGCCTGAACATCAACTGTCATCCCTCCAAGTGGTTCCAGGGGAAGGGAAGATTTTCTCCAAAAATTATGAAACAGGCGTTCCTGGCCGCTGGACAGGTCGAAGATCCTCAGGCCATCCCGAGGGGCGACGAACAGCCAGTTTCCGCCCTGAAAGCCGGCCAGATGCCCATCGCGACCCGCCCACATGCCGGTCGCTCCGGCGGCGACCAGCCACGTTTCGCCCGATGCGGGATTTTCCGGAGGGTCGGTCCGCTCACTGAGGACAGTGCCGTGAAGCAACATGTCGCAGCGCGACAGCGCCTCGTTGACGAAGGCTTCCTTCTGCGCCTGGCCGGCATAGAGCAGCGGCAAGTCGAATCTGGGGCTGGTGCTTTCGAACTGGATGGGATCGCTCATGGAAAATCCTCGGCTCAGGTGAGTTGGAACAGGGTGAGGGGGGCGGAAAGCGCATGGGTGCCCTGTTGGCGCACGCGGAACACGCTGCCCGGCAGCAGCGTGGAAAGTTCGGCGAGCAGGGCGGGCGACAGTTCGGCCCGTGGCTGAGTGAGGGTCCAGGTCGCGATCGGGCTTTCGTCGGGCCCGTAACCGAGCAGATAGCTTTCGACCTGTTCCACCAGCGGCACGTCGATGCCGTTCTGCCACACCCATTCTCCGCGCGCGCGCCGAACCCAGCGCAGGGACAGCACGCCGTCGCTTCCCAGCGTTGCGCGGGGATGGACCGGTGCGGGCGGACGCAGCGTCAGTCCGCTAGCGCGCACGGGCGCAAGCACGGCCGCCTGATCACCCGCACCGAGCGCGACGATCCTGCGATCGAAAGCGGTGCCGACAATCGCCGTGTCGAGCGCGACAGAGGAGCCGTCCAGCAGCACGACAGGTTCATCGGGCAAGTGAGCGGCTGCGTCCGTCGCGCCGCGACCGCGCAGGAAGCCGGAGAGCCGCCAGCGTCCGCCACCTAGCGAGTTGGCCTGGGCGAACTGGAGGATCTCATCGCCGACCAGCAGCAGGTTCGCACCTTCGGCGAGTTGCCTTGTCGTTGCGGAGGCGAGTTGCATGGCGGGGTCGATCAGCGCGATCTCCAAGCCGGATCCGCGCGCGAACAGGAGCGGGCTCGACGCCGGCAGTCCGGTCAAGGTCGTGCCCATGATCGCCCGCCGACGGCCACTCGGACCAAGCGGGTGCAGTTCACCGTCGCCGCGATCGGCAAAGAGCGCGGCGCCCCGCCAGTTCGCGCCGGCAGAGGAAACCGCGGCAAGAAGGCGCGGTCGTCCGGAATCGCCGCCGGTCGGATCAAGGGGCAGTTCGAAAGCCGTCAGGACGGTTTCGGCGGAAGGCAGGTCTTGCGGGGGATTGATCCGCCCCGGGTCCGCGCCCGCCCGACCTGGCATGTCCGCCGTGAGCGGGGCTTCGCGCGCGGCGGAAATCTCCACCCCGGAATGGCGCCACTCCCATTCCAGTACGCGCCATTGCCCCGCGATCCCCGGAAAGCTGACGAGAGCGCCCGGCGCCACCTCCGGGTCGAGAGCGCCGGTGCGCCAGGTTATCCGCTCGCGGCTCCAGTCGGCCCGTCGGCGGTTGCGCTCGATCAGGGTTCTGGCGGTATCCGCGTCAAGGGCGACCGGCAGTTCGATGGCGCGCGGCGCACCGATGGCGGCTTGTCCCGAGGCATGCTGTACGCTGGGTAGGTAATCGCGTTCGCTGTCGAAATAGCGCAGCAGCGAGACGGGCTTGTCGTCGGCCATGGCGCGGTCGCGGGAAAAGCCGCTTGCTCCGCCGAATTCGCCGTCATCGGCAGAGATCGTCGCCGCGCCGAGATTTATGCTCCGCGCTTGCCGAAGCCTTCGGGCGATGACCAGCGTTTCGGGCCCGGCATCGAGATCGAGCGGGATCACCTGGTCGATGGTTTGAAGTGCGCCGCTGAGCGGGCCGTCGCAGGTCATGCCGAGAAAGCCGTCAAGCGGCACGGAGGCTTCCACATCCTCGACTAGATCGCCCACGATGGCGGCAAGATCGAAGGTCTCGTCGGCCAGCACTTCGAAAGTCAGGGAGGGGATGCGGTTGTAGAACTCCGACAAGTCGAGATCCTCGAACACGACGTAGGCCAGATCGCGATGGGCCGGGCAGCGGGCAGCGCCCTCGGCGGCGAGCATCAGGGGGTCGCAGGTCTGATCCGCATGGCCCCGGTGGATGCGCAAGGTGCCGCCGCATTTGAGGTCTCCCTCCACCCCGCGCAGCAGGCGGCCGTCAGCCCAGATCCTGCCGAGCCCCGTGATCGGGCGGCTCGCCAGGGCCACGGCGAAGCTGGCGGTGTAGGCGTAAGACGTGATCGCGGCGCCGCTCTTGCCGCCGCCGAGCGTTTCGCTGCTTTCGACGAGGTCCGTTGCCCAGATCATCTGTCCGGCCACCCGCATGCGACCGAAATGGCGGGGCAAGGGTTGGCCATAGCTGGAGGTGGTGACTTCCAGCTCCTTCAGGCGGGCGCCTTCGCGGTGGGGCGAACCGAACACCACGGTATCGAGCTGCCGCCCCATCATCGAGCCGATCGCGCCGCCGATGGGGCCGCCGAGCGCGGTACCGACGGCGCTGAAGACGAGTGTTGCCATGTCAATTCCTTTCGATGGGCAGGCGCCAGCGGGCCAGGATCGGCCAGTCCGCGGGGATCGGGCCGAGCACGACGCGACGCAGTCCGGCATGGGCGTGGACGATGTTCGTGCGGTCCACGGCGATGGCGAGGTGGTGCTGGCAGGGGCCGGGACGGAACATCAGCACGTCGCCCGGTGCGACTGGGGATGGCTGGGTTGGATTCGGCTGCGGTGCCAGGAGCAGACCCAATTTGCCGGCGATGGCGTCGGCATCGTCGCGGCGCAGGGAGCGCAGGCGATAGCCGTTCGGCACCAGGGCCGTCGCCTCCATGGCGGCAGCAACCACGCCCAGGCAATCAAGCCCGATGCGCGGGTCTCGACCATTGAGGCGGAAGGGAATGCCGACGAAGGCGCGGGCTGCGTTGGCGAGGTCTTCTCCGGTCAGGGAGCGTGGCACGCTGCCTGTCACGTCGCTCGTCATGCTGGCCCCGAGCCATCCGGGGCGGGATAGCGGGTGAGCATGTCGTTCCCCGGCAGGAAGGGCTCGCCGCGAAAGTTCGCCGCATTGCCGAATCGCGCGCCGCAGGTTTCGAGAGTGTGGTCGCAGCCCTCGCGCAGGAACGCGCGGGTGCCCGGCGGCGCCTGAGCATCGAGCGGCGCGTCGACCATCAACCGGCTGTCGCTGATGCCGATCACGCGCATGGTCATCCCCGCCTGTGGACCTTCCAGCCAGCGCAGGACGCCACCCGCAAATAATGCCGGATCGAGTGCCGGATCGTTTGGCGCCTCAAGCGAAAGCGTGTTGTCCTCGATATCGAGATCGGCGAGCCGGACCTCGGAGGTGAAGCGCAGGGCCGCGAGATTGCAACCCGGCCCACAGAACGCGGCGCGGCAGGATGGGCTCGTGCGCGGAACGGGATCGCGGGCGAAATCCTCCTTGCGCGACACGAGATCGGCGGAGAAGGCGCCATCCTCCTGCGAAATCGATCCGATCGTACCGGTATAGAGCCTGTCGCGTTCTCCTGTTTCCCAGTCCACGAGGCCGATCGTCACGCGCGCGCCGTCGTATCGGCCGGCGGCAAGGTCGTCAGCCGAGATCGCCTCGTGGGTGAGGCTGCCTCGTACCTCGGCGTTGTCCGGCTCGAATCCGGCGGATTTGCGGATCGAGGACGGCACCATGCCCGGCGAAGCGCGGTGCAGCAGCCCGTCGAACCAGAGGTCGGCGTCATGGGTGGTAAAGCCCAGCGTCACGCCGTCGCGCCGATCGAGGCGCCAGAAGGTTGCGACCGTTTCGAGATCGCCGGTAAACCAGACGCGGCTCATGATGCCTCCCGGATCTCGACGACCGGCACGCTCGGCGCTTCACCGGCGGCAAAGGCTGCGCCTCCGATTTCGAGTTGGTCTTCGGCAAAGCGCACGGGGACGTCGAAGCGGAAGCCCGCGCTGACGGTGGCGCCGGCTGGCGGTGCCAGATCGAACAGCACGGTGCCGAGAGCATCGAGGCGCCAGCCGCCGCGCTGCAGTTCTCCGTCGATCGCGATGAGCACGCTGCCTGGCCTTGGGCGAGTGATGCGCCGGACTTGCGGTTCCTCGCCGGCGCCATAGCGCTTCACCAGCGGATAGGCGGTGCGCAGCGCGTCGCCGGTGCCAAGATGCTGATCGGCGGCGGTCGGATCGCCGGTCATGCCGTTCGAACTGAAATCGCTGGGGTCACGCAGGAGGAAACCGCGCGCGGGGCCGCGCCGGGCGCGGTAGAAGGCCAACAGTTCGCCGAGTTCGGCTTCCGAGCGAACGCCCGGCCCCAGGTCGAAACGCAGCCGCGCATCGGACCACAGGCTGTTGCGCCGCTCGAAGCCGGAGGCCGTAACCGAGATCGTCGTCGAGAACTCCGGAACGACCGTGGCGTCGCGTCCCAGGGCAAGCGGATAGGGCACTTCATCGAAAGCCTGCATCTGATCGGCTCCTGAAGGGGGGAGGGGAAGGCGGACGAAACCGTCGCGGGCGACCTGCGGTAGCGCCCAGACCACCACTTCGTGCGGGGAGCGGGTGAGCGCTTCGTCGATGCCCGCGTCGATGCGGCGCCACTGGTCGGCTTGCTCGGCCTTCAGCACGAATCCGGCGAGATAGTCCTGCTCGTGCGGCGGATAGCCAAGACGCTGGTTCACGGTGGCATAGGCGCCGCGCCGCAGTGCATCGGCACCGGCAGTGAGCCAGTCGTAGTCCTCCACCTGGAGCCGGTCGAACGCCGGGGAGGCCCAGCCGACCGGGAGGTTGGCGCGGTACATTTCAGGCATGGCGGGATCGAGCACGGTCGGGGTGAAGACCAGCGCCAGGGCTTCCACCACGCCGGGCGCGGCGGCGATGCGGACGGCCGTGACAAGATCGGCCGTGGATTGCGCCAGGATAGCACCGGCGGCATCCAGCAGAGCTTTTCGTGGTTCGTCCAGCGGTGCGCGCAAGTCCGGGATGGACGGCGGCGTGCCGCCGAAGCGCGCTTTCGCGGCATCGTCGTAGATGCAGATCCGTCCATCCGCGAAGCACCACCACCAGGGTTCGCCGACCTGGAAGCGCACCGGCGCACCGGCTTCGATCATGAGGCGCGCGAAGGCGGCTCCCACCGATTGCAGCCAGTCCATCGCCTCGACATTCGCAGGCGAGAGCAAGGTGGAGGGCGGATCCCAGCCGGTGAGGGCCGGTTTGCCTTCGAAATCCCGCTGCTTCCAGGCGGCAGGGCAGTGCTGGTCGAGCAGTTCGTAGGACAGCGAGGCGACCGGGCTGAAACCCAAGGCCATGCATTCCGCGAAGAAGGCGCGGTGCCAGGCCCGTGTGGGGGCATTAAGCGGATCGGGCGCATTTCCCACAAGGAAGGCGCCGTCCGTGGCTGCGAGCCGGAAATAATGGCTCATGCCGACATAGTGGACCAGCGAGCCCCGGTAGCCGAGTTGCCGAACGCTGCGCAGCAGGCGCGCGGGGGTCTGCACGCCCTGATCGTCGAAGCCGGTGGCCATGGCCAGCCCATTGGGCGGCAGGATGACGTCGCCGATCTCCACCATGGCCCGCGCACCGTCGGTGCGGATCTCGCTGAGTTCGATCCAGCCCTCGGCTTCGGCGCTGAGCGGATCGGCGCTGCCGTCATAGCCGGGCGGGCAGAACGAGATGAACATGCGGTCGATCGCCCCCGGCCATACCCGGTCGGCGGAAGGCAGGGAGAAGCCGGCGTCGAGTTCGGAGAAGCGCAAGGTGATCCGCGCATCCTCGCCGGTGCCCTCGGCATAGTTCCAGAGCCGCACGTACCAGACGCGCGCCGCGCCCTGTGCGTCCCGGCCCTCGACCGTCAGCGTCGGGCCGATGCCGGAATCGAGCGGAATGACGCCCGAGGAACGCCAACGGAAGCTGAGCGAGGTATGGGCATAGTCGCGGTCCGTGCGATAGGCGAGCAGGGGATGGTCGAGGCGGTCCTCACTGTCCCAGATCAGTCCGCCCAGGTCGCCCTTGCGCAGGAAGGAAGCGTCCACGCGCAAGGAGTCCGGGCCTGTGGAGACGATCGAGGCCATCATCGGGCGCGGGAAATTGACGGTCCAGAACCGAGGGTCGAAGCGGCTGATCCAGTCGCTTGCCTGTCCGTTGCGCTTTCTTGCAAGCCAGAATGCCATGGGGGTCTCCGAAAGAAGGGGATCAGCGGGCGGACAGCGCGCGGCGCACCGCGCTGGCCACTTGGCGGGACGAGCGCTGGAGCGATTGCGGCACGCTGGACCCGCGCGGGCCG
This sequence comes from Novosphingobium sp., assembly GCF_032093395.1. GTDB lineage: Bacteria > Pseudomonadota > Alphaproteobacteria > Sphingomonadales > Sphingomonadaceae > Novosphingobium. The sequence goes on along the minus strand of NZ_DAMDBA010000009.1, from coordinate 92,004 downwards.
GTCATGTTGATGGCCACCTTGACGTCGCGCGTGGATGCCGGTGCCCCGGTTTCGATGCGCCCGGCGGAAGTGGGAACGAAGAGTTCCGGTCCACGCTCGCCCACGACATAGCCGCGACCGGGGGAGACATTGCCCCCCGTGGCCCGGCCGGGCAGGCCCAGCAGGCCCGATACCAGCCCGGAAAGGTCAAGGGCTCCCGATGTTGCAGCGGACCCGCTGCCCGACGACCCCAACAGGCCCTGCACGGACTGCGCCGCGATCTCGCCCAGCGTGCCGAGCGCGATCCGCTTCAGGTCGTCGAAGCCGAGGCTGCCGCGCCGGATCGCGCCGGTCAGGCCCTTTTCAAGGGCTAGGCCCGCCTGCGTGAAGCCCGAGACCAGATCGCCGTCGATACTGGCGCGCATCTGCGCGATGTCGCGGGCGAAGCCTTCGGTGCCGGCGCGAACTTCCACCAGCAGGCTGTCGATGTCATCGCTCATTGTCGTGCTCCATCAGCTTTTCCAGCAGGGGCCGGTCGAGGCCCGGCGGTGCATCACCCGCGAGCAGGCCAAGCGCGGCGGCGAGTTCGGCGGGCGTGGCTGCCCAGAATTCCGGAGGGCGCCAGCCCAGCGTGCGGGCGGCCAACCCGCAAAGCGCCAGCGCGGCCGGGGCAAACCGCGTCTCGCTCATCCGCTGCCTTTCAGAATCTGGCCGAGCAATGCGCGTAGCGGCGTGGCGCAGGCGGCAAGCCCCTGTGCCACTACCGCTTCACCAACCGCCTCGCGTGCGATGGAGCGGTGTGGTTCGAGGCAATGCCAGAACAGGGCGGCCATTTCGGAGAGGCGGAGCCGGCCCTCGCCCGCTCGCTCGACGAGGGCGAACAGCGGACCGAGTTCCTCCTCGGCCGCAACCAGCGCGGTGAAGCTGGGGCGCAGGATATGCGTGCTGCCACCGATCATCAGCGAGGCTTCGCCGCGCAAGGGGTTGGCGAGCGTCATGCCGCCGCCACCGCGCCCGAGCTTTCGAGCTGGATCGTGTAGTTGCGCTCGCCGTTGAAATCGCCGGCATAGTCGAGCCGCTGAACGAGGAACCGGCCGCGCAGCTTCTCGCCGTCCTCGAAGCTGAGTTCGTAGTCGTCGAGCGTGCCGGCCATGGCATTGGCGCGGATCTTCGCTTCGGCGGTGCTGCCGAGGAAAATGCCCGCCGCGCTCACCGAGACGGAGCGGACCCCGGCGCCGGACAGCAGTTCGCGCCAGCCGCCGCTGTCCTTGCTGGTGACGACGACCGTATCGCCCGTCACCGACATCTGCGTCGTGCGCAGGCCCGCGACGGTCTGGTAGGTGGCGGGCGAGCCGCCGCTCGAGATCTTGAGAAGGAAAGCGCTGCCTTTCTGGGCGGGCATGGTGTGTCTCCTTGAACGAAAGGGGGATGAGCGGGAGGATCAGGCGGCGAGCAGGCGGAAGCGATATTCGAGCAGGACGGCGCGGCGGCTTTCTCCGCGCTGTTCGGCGCGGGCGCGCAGGAACTGGGCGGTGACGACCTGGAACCCGGCCTGATCGCGCGACAGCTCCGCGACCCGCGCCTCGATCGCGGTGACGAGCGCCGCCGCCGTATCGGGCGCATCGCCTCGGCAGTGGAGTTCCAGTGCGACGCGCACTTCGCGGCCCGGCATGGTCTTGCAGCTCCAGTCCGTGCTGGCGCTGGAGGCGATCGCCAGCCAGGGCAGGCTGGTGCGCGAGGGGGCCTCCTCGACTATGGCATTGAGCTGGGCGGCGAGCGCGGGATCGGCGGAAAGCCAGTCGATCAGGGCGGCGCGGAGGGCGATTTCCATCACTTATCCTTTCGCGAAGAGCGGCCAGACGAGGTCGGCGCGGCGCCAGCGGCTTTCATCGCCGCGTGTTTTCAGGGCGCGCATTTCGGCATGGGCGGCGGCGATCTTTCCGGCGCGATCGGCAAGGCGCCGGGCCACGGCGGCGAAGGAGGCGGTGGCGTCGGCCTGGATCATGCCGCTCATGTCAGCCGCATCCTTCGCCAGGGCCGCCACAGCGCCGCGACGGAGGCGGGCGGAAGCGGAGCCGCGCCGTCGCCGTCGCGCTGGCGATGCTGATGCGCAGCCAGCCGGATCACGCCATGGCGCAGGCCATCGGGGAGGCTTTCCCAGTCGTCGGCCAGCCCGGCGGTAAAGCGAACCGCAACCTTGTGCGCCGTGCCGGAATGGAACCGCACGCGCCCGGTGCCATCGGCATCGAGATCGACCTCGTAGGTTTCGGTGGAAAGCGCGAAGCGGGTGCCGTCGGCGCTTACGCCCTCCACCATGGTGATGGCCTGGACCGGGCGGGTGGAGAGGGCATGCCATCCCGTCCGGGCAGGCAGGATTTCCTCGCAGGCGGCGACCAGCGGCATCCGGCCGGTGAAGGCCTCGCAAGTTTCCAGCGAGCAGGCGAGCAAGGCGGAAAGCGACGCATCGTCGCGCAGGGTGGTCACGCCGAGCCACTGCTTGAGCTCGGCAAGCGTCGAGGACGGCAGCACGGCCGGCGTAAGAATGACCCGGTTCATGGAGTCTCCGATCGGAAGGAAGGAGGCGGGTGGCCCGCGCCGTCGCCCTTTTCGGCAAGGGGGACGGGCGATGACGCGGGCCGCTGCTCAAGGTGCGTGGGAAGGGGAAAGGGCGAAGGGCTTCCCACGCGACCCGGATGGCGTCAGGCCGTGATCTTGAGCAGCTTGATCGCGTCGGAATCGAGCACCTGGCCGCCGATCCGCTTGGTCGCGTAGAAGTGGACGAACGGCTTGTTGGTGAAGGGATCGCGCAGGATCGACGTCGCGCTGCGCTCGGCGATAAGATAGCCGGCGCGGAAGTTGCCGAAGGCGATCGGCAGGGCGCCCGCGGCGACGTCCGGCATGTCCTCGGCTTCGACCACCGGATAGCCCAGCAGACGGTTCGGCTGGCCTTCCATCAGCCCCGGCTGCCACAGGAACGAGCCGTCCGCCGCCTTCAGCTTGCGCACCAAGGCCAGGGTCTTGGCGTTCATCACCCAGCTCGCGCCCTGGCGGTGGCCGCTTTTCAGCGAATGGACGAGGTCGATCAGCTTGAGTTCCGGCGCGGCATCGAAGCCGGTGGCATTGCCCGAGCCCAGGAACTGGAGGGTGCCGAAGGGCCTCGCGGCATCGGTGGTGGCGGCATTGGGCGCCTGGAGGAAGCCCTTGGGCTGGTTGGTGCCCGTTCCGCTGACGAAGGCGGCGCCTTCCGCGCGGGCGAATTCCGCAGCGATCTCGTCCGCCAGCCAGGACTGGATGTCGAAGGCCGCATCGTCGAGCATGGCCTGGCTGGCTGCGGGGTTGGCATAGAGTTCGCCGGAAGGCGGTGCGATCTCGGCGAAGCTGGGCGTGGCGGTTTCGACGCGGGCACCGGTTTCGCTCACCCAGCCGGACGTGGTGCCGCCGGTGGTCACGAGCTTGCGATAGCCCGCTGTGCCGGTCTGCACGACCTGGGCGATCGCGCGGATCGGGCTGATGGCCTTCAGTCGGGCCGAGATCAGCGCATCGACTTCGCGCGGGACCGCGTAGCCGCCGTCCGAAGCCACGGTGCCGGAGATCGACTTGATCTCGCTTTCGCGGCCGGAGCGCAGGTAGCCATCGACGAAGCCCTTCACTTCGACGCTGGCGGCGGAGGCGGCGCCGCCTTCGATCACCGGACGCGCCGCCGCGCGGCTGACACGGTCAAGCCGTGCCTTCACATCCTGCACATCGCCGCGCAGGGTTTCGACGGCGGCTTCGGTGGCATCCTGCCGGGCGACGAGGTCGAACGAGGCGTCGAGCGTTTCGACGGGGAGCTTTTCGACGGGGATAGGGGATTCCATCGGGCTTGGACCTTTCGGTTAAAGCCGCCAAATCGTGGCGGCGGGAAAAAAGGAGGAGATCAGGAGATCAGGTGCACCCGTGCGCCGAACTGCATCGGGTGGGTGACGAGGCTGACCTCGAACAAGTCGAGATCGAGGAGTTCGCGGCCCTCGATGCTGTTGCGGCTGGCGCGGGCGCGGTAGCCGAACGACAGGCCCGTCACCGCGCCGCGCCGGAGCGAGAGACCGGCCGCGCCGTCCGGGTTGTCCACCGAGGCGACCACGCGCAGGCCGCGTGCGTCCTCGGCGGCGGTTTCTACCCAGCCGATTCGGAGATCGGGGCGATGCTGCCAGAACAGCGGGAGCGGATCGCGCCGTTCCGCAAGGGTGCGGGCGAACGCTCCGGGACGGATGATGTCGCGCCCCGCGTCACGCTTGCCGAACAGCGCGGCATATCCGGCGAAGCGAAGGGCGGCGCTCATCGCAGCAACCCGAAGCGTACCGCGAGGCCGAGCAGCAGCAGCGCCAGCACGCCGCGCACCAGCCAGCCGATGGCGGCGGTCTGGGCACTGGCCTTGGCATCGCGCCAGGCCTGGAGCAGCTCGCGCAGTTCCAAGAGATCGCCCGGCGCGGTGGCATCGTCCAGCCCGATCCGGGAGAGCATCCGCCGCGCGCCGACATCGCTGGCTTCCTCGACGATGGCGCGCAGGGTCACGAGTTCGCTGCCTTCGGTTGTCGCCTGCGCGAGAAGGCCGGCGAGCATATCCTTCTGGTTCATGATTTGTTCCCTTCATTGCTCGGGCGCGGCGCGAGTCCCAGCAGGGATCGCTTCTCGTCTTCGTCCAGGAAGTCGGCGGCGCTGACTTGCGCCCAGAGCCGCTCGCGGTCTTCCGCAAGGGCGGGCACCCGATCGAGGTCGATCGCAAGGCAATACCCGGGGTCTTGGTCCGGGAACCACGGCGAAAGACCCTCGCAGAGCCCGGCCAGGATCTTGCTTGCCAGCGGCAGCAGGGTGAGCCGCCAGAGTGCGCGGTTGGCCTCTCGGTAGTTTGCGTAAGTGGCGTCTCCGGGCAGGCCGAGCAGCATCGGCGGCACGCCGAAAGCCAGCGCCACGTCGCGGGCGGCGGCCGCCTTCAGCGTGGCGAAGTCCATGTCGGCCGGGGTCATGGCCATGGCCTGCCACTTGAGGCCGCCCTCCAGCAGCATCGGCCGCCCGGCATTGCCCGAACCGGCATAGGCTTGGGTCAGTTCGGTCTTGAGCCGGTCGAACTGGTCGCCGGTCAGCGTATTGCCGTCTTCCGCCTCGTAGACGAGCGCGCCCGAGGGGCGGGCCGCGTTTTCCAGCAGCTGGCGGTTCCACTGCGAGGCGGCGTTGTGCGTGGCCACGGCTTCGTCGGCGGCGGCAAGGCAGCCCGCGCCATAGTGGTCGTCCGCCGGGTGGAAATGGCGGATGTGGATCATGTTGGGAGCGGCGTCCTCATCCAGCAGGGGAATCGTCAGGCGCCGCCCGGCCACGTCGTAGGCGAAGGCGGCGGGCCAGCCGTCCTCACCCGCCACGATCGAGACACGCTCGGGCCGCAGGGCGAACAACTCGACCGGGCGTCCGCGCGCATCTTTCAGCACCTGCACATAGGCGTTGCCGTGGAGCAGGAGATGGCAGGCCAGCGTTTCCAGCAGCGACTGCCCGGCACTCGTCTCGGAAACGAGCGCCATGAGCTGGGGGTCGGCAGGCCGGAGCGGAGCGCCGCCGATGCCTTCGGCGACCAACCGCACGGCGCGCTGGGCCACAGGGTTCTCGAGATAGGCCCTGCGTACCGCCGAACCATATTCGAACGGAGCACGCCCCCCGCCGTTTTCGGCGAAAAACCAGGGCGAAGCCGCGCCGCGCGCCAGCGGCACGCGGGCACTCTCGCCCTTGAAGGCGGCAACGAGCGTATCGATGAAGGACACTGCTGGGGTTCCTTTCAATAAGGGGCCGGAGCGGTTCGGGCCGCATCCGGAGGAAATCACGCCACTCGCACCCGAGGTGCGCCGCCTTTGCCGAGCATCAGCTCACTCAAGGCCCAGACCAGCGCGTCGGCGCGGTCGGGCGAGCGCCCCGGTCCCTGATAGGAACCGCCGGCGATCAGGCCGCACATTTCGTCTTCGAGCGCCGGAAACGGTCCCGCATGGCGGACCCGTCCGGCCTCGTAGAGGGCGGCCACCGGCTCCGCGCGGGCGACCTTGCCGCGGCTGGCGTGGACCAGCCGCAGGGGCAGCGAGAGTTGCGCGGCTCGCAGCACCGAAGCGACCATGGCGCCCCCTTGGTTGGCTTCGGCCACCACGCGGTCGGCCTGCCAGGCCTCGGCCGTACCGGCAACGGCGCGGGCCCAGCGTTCCGGTCCGGCCTTTTCGACCGAGGCGTCGGCGATGACATGGGCAAGGCCGCCTTCGTCCACGCCGACCACCACGATCCCGCAGGCGTCACCGCCCTCCGAAGCCGGTGGATCGACGCCGACGACGACGCGGTTGCACGGCGGAGCGACCTCCTCCCGGCAGTTTTCCAGCAGGGCCCGGCTCCAGAGGGCGCCCTCGATATCGGCGATCAACTCGCCGTCGATTTCCTGCCGCCCCAGCAGGCTGCGCGAAAAGGAATCGCGCATGGTGTCGAGGAAACGGTCGGGCAGGTTGGCGGCATTGTCGAACGTGCTGCCGCGTGTCACCGTGACGTCGCCCCGCTCGCTTTCGGCCAGCAGGCGCATGACCAGCGGCACGCTGCGCGGCGTGGTGGTGGCGACGACGCGCGGATCCTGCCCCAGCCGCAGGCCCATGAGCAGGTTGTCCCAGCTTGCCACGGCGCGGGCCGAGGCATTGTCCCACTTGGCGACCTCGTCGCACCAGGCGTGGCTGTGCTGGGGGCCGCGCAGCGCTTCCGGCTCGGCGGCCGAATAGAGCATGGCCTGCGCGCCGTTCGGCCAGGTCAGCCGCCGCAGCGACGGTTCGAAGACGGGCCGACGCCACGGCGCGCCGACCGAAAGCAAGCCGCTTTCGCCCTCGACCATGACCGAGCGCGCCTCGCCCAGATGCGCGGCGACGAGCGCAATGCGGGCATCGGGATGCGTTTCCGCGATCTCGTTGACCCATTCCGCGCCGCAGCGGGTCTTCCCGAAACCGCGTCCGGCCATGACCAGCCAGACGCGCCAGTCTCCGGCCGGGGCGATCTGCGAAGGCCGTGCCCAGAGGCGCCAGTCCCAGCGCCATTCGCGCTGGCCGGAAGCGCCGAGCCCGATAGCGAAGGTTTCCAGTTCGCCATCGTCGGCCTGGGACAGCCAGTGCAGGGGATCGGCTTCAGCCATGTCCTGCCTCCGCATCTGTTTCCATTCCGGATTCGCCTCCGGCTTCGAGCGCTCGACGCGCGGTCACCTCGGCGCGCAGTTGCGCCAGTTTGGCGTGGATGGAGGCGCGCACGGCGGCCAGATCCTCGTTTTCACGCGCGGCGCGTTCACGCGCCACGGTCTCGCGATGAAGGCCAAGGAGGCGAAGGGCCGTGGCATTGTCGAACTTGACGTCCCCATCCTTGGGATCGCCGAAGCGCAAGCGGAAGAGAACTTCCATTTCCAGGTTCTCGTAGCCCTCCAGAAGGGCGACATGCCATTCGCGGGCGAATTCGGGATTGACGCGGCGCAGCCTGTAGGCCGTTCCGGGGGGCACCCCGGCGGCGAGACTGGCGGCGCTGACATTCGAGGTTTCGGCCAGCGCGGCCAGGAAATTCCGGCGCCAGCGCGGCTCGATCGGCTTGGCTCGCCGGCACGGTGCAGCGCCGGACGGAGCCGGGTTCGGCTCGACCATAAGGACCATCCCTGGAGTTGATTGGAGGCGGTTCGAAAGAGATCGAAGCGAATCAGTCGCTCTCGATGTTCTCTGTTTGTACCAATAGCGCATCCGAAAGTCAAGCATTTATAACCAAATGGGTTATGGCTTGCCGCTATGCCGTCGGCCTACTAAGCACGGCGTCCATCCTGATCCGGAGAACCCGATGCTGCGCCGCCTTTACGACTGGACCATGGCCAAGGCGGCGCACCGCCATGCCGAATGGTGGCTGGCCCTGTTCGCCTTCATGGAAGCAAGCTTCTTCCCCGTGCCGCCGCATCCGCTCCTCGGGCTGATGTGCCTGGCCGAGCCGAAGAAGGCGATTCGCTTCGCGATCATCGCCACGCTGGCGTCCGTGGTGGGAGGCCTGCTGGGTTATGCCATCGGTCACTTCGCCTATGCGGCGTTCGGAGAAGCGCTGCTGCAAGCGCTTGGCCTGGCGGACAGCTTCCCCAAGGCGGCGTGCTATCTGCGCGAATACGGCGCGGAAATCATCGTGGTGAAGGGCGCCACGCCGATCCCCTTCAAGCTGCTGACGATCACAGCGGGCTTCATCGGCATGAACCTCGCCGTGTTCATCGCGGCCTCGGTCGTCTCGCGCTCGATCAGCTTCATGATCGTGGGCGTGCTGTTCCGTCTGTTCGGGGCGCCGATCAAGGCGGTGATCGACAAGCACCTTGGCAAGGTGACGGCGGCTTTCGCGGTGGCCGTGGTGGCGGGCTTCCTGGCGGTGGCTTTCCTCGGCGGCGGCGCCAAGGAAACCAACCAGAAATGCGACCTGATCGCCGTCACGAAAACCGCATGACCCTGGACTCTAGCCGCTTACCCTGACGCATCGCGGCGACTACCCTCGGCTGAGAACAATCTCGCGCGAGGGTAGGCAGGGTGACGGACAGGTCCTCGAAGTTGGCGGAACTGGCAGACCGGCATGACATTCATCAGGTTCTCCTGCGCTATGCGCGCGGGCTGGACCGGCTGGACAATGCCCTTGTCCGAAGCTGCTATTGGGACGATGCAGTCGAGGATCACGGCCATTTCGTGGGTCCGCCCGACGCGTTCGTCGAATGGGCGGATCGCACGACGCTGATGTTCGAAGCGACCCAGCATGCGATTCTCAACCACGTCTGCGAGCTGGCGGGCGACGAAGCCTTCTGCGAAACCTATTACCACTTTTCGGGCGTGACGGCGCAAGGACCGAACTTCATGTCCACCGGGCGCTACATCGATCATTTCCGCAGACGTGGCGGGGAATGGCGCATCGCCGATCGGGTGACGATCGTGGAAGGTACTTATGACGTGCCCAAGGCCGCAAATGCGCCCGCGCCGTCCAGCGCTTATACCCTGGAGGAGCCCTGTCAGGCCCGGCGCGACCGGAACGACGTCAGCTATCATCGCCCACCCGTTCCGCGCCGGCCGACGCCCGACTGACGCTGCGATCCGCCTTAGCCCTCGATCACGCGGGTATGGGGGTGATGACGGTCCATGTGCTTGCGGATGATCCGCAGATTGCGGCTGTTCGAGCGGAACACGAAATCGAACAGGTCACCCGCCAGCGGAATGGCACCGAGCAACGTATCGATGCCGACATTCGCTGTCATGCGGGCAAGCTGCCATTTCGGCATGCCCAGATTGCGCGCTTCCCAGACGATATACATGCCCAGCGCGGCGGAGATCACGTCTCCGGCCACCGGGACCAGTCCCACCACGGAATCGAGCCCTACCTTTCGGCGCAGGCCGGGCAGGGCGATCGCCCGCTCCAGCACATGCTCCAGCATTTCGATGCGACGGCTGACCGAAATCGGGTCGGACCCGAGCGGCAGGTCCAGGTTCATGCGGCGGGCGGAAGTCTGTCCAGTCGCCAAATTCGTGCCTCTCCTGAAAGGTTCAGGACAATTATCTGGGGATCCATGCCAGCGGCATCAAGGGGTGCCAGCCCCAGGTGTTGGGTGCGAAACCGGCGACGCTGCCGCGCACCAGCGACCAGCGGATCGGCGGGCCGAAGGGGATGAAGACGTTGGCCGCGGTCAACTCGGCTTCCGCCTCGGTCAGCAGCGACGCGCGTTCTTCGGGAGAGGCGGTGGCGGCCTCGGCTACCCGGGCATCGGCATCGGGAGAGCAAAGACCCTGCCGGGTGCTGCACGCCAGCCGATTGAGGAACCAGGCCGCGCGGGGATAGCGGGCAACTTCGTCCATCAAGCGCAGGTCGGCATCTGCAGGATCGTCCGCGCGCTGGAGGCGAACGCCGATGGCGGCGAGATCGGCGGAAAGCTTGTCGAACAGGAGATCCGCGCCGCTTCCTGCCGGCAGCCAGATGTGAAGAACCGGACCCGGCGCTTCGTTGCCGGTCGCCGCCCAGCGACGAACGCGCCCGGCGGCGATGGCCCGGCGATCGTCGATGGGCTGCTCGCTCCAGCGTTCGCCAATGGTGCCGAGATCGCCGTCCAGGCTGGGCGATACCAAGCGCGTGGTGGGAGACCAGCCGCCAAGGCTGAACTGTGCGATCAGCCCTTCGCGGTCGATCGCCATGGCCAGGGCCTCGCGATTCGCGGGGTCTGCAAGGAAACCCTCTTCGTTCATGACCCTGAGCCCGAACAGGCCCGTTACCGGGTCCACCTGGATCGTCCCGCGCAGGATGCCCACCGAACGGGTCAGCGGGAAATGCTGGATCTCTCCGCCCAGCACGAGATCGACCTTGCCGGCGTTGAAAGCCTCTACGGCGGTCGGACCGTCCACCGCCTGAACATCGATGCGGCGGACGCGCTGCGTCCAGTTCTCCACGGCGGGCAGTCCGATCGTCGCGGGATCGATCGGGGTAAGGCGCGCCACCGCGCCATCGCGCTCCAGCCGCATCGGCCCGGCGCCGCGCTGCTTGAACGTCAGTCCAAGCTCCGGTTGTGCCAGAAGCTGGAGCAGGTAGGGCATCGGGCGAGTGAGCCGGATTTCCACGACGCGGCCGGCCATCGTCCGGATATCCTCGATACCCGCCAAGTCGTAGGCGAGCGGCGTGCCGTCCAGCGCATCGAGAGCCGTGCGGAGCGCGATCTTGGCCGATTCGGCGGTCAGCGGGTCACCGGAAGGCCAATCTCCATCGCGAAGACGGAAAATGTAGCTCTGGCCATCGTCCGTCACGATCCAGCGATCGGCAAGGGCAGGGATTACCCGGCCCTTCTCGTCGAAGGACACCAGGCCCTCGGTCGTGGAAGCCCGCACCAGCTGGCCGGCCGGGCTTGCAACCGCGTCGGCGTCGAAAGCATCGCCGGGAGAGCCGATGACGGCAATGCTCAGCGCGGAATTGTCGGTTTGTCCGCAGGCGGACAGGGCCAGCGCGATCGCCAGGTTGGCCAAGGGCCGCAGGACTTTACGCGGGGCGAGCATGCAGATGGCCTAATCGATTCGTCGCGTCGCGCAAATGGCTGGAGGCTCGCCGCGCCGATTTTTTGCCGAAGCGCGGATGAGACACGGGCACGTCGTGGGAACGGGATGCCCGCACAGCGGCATTGCCTTACCCGGATCAGAGTTTGCGAAGGTTCTTCTGAACGGTCGTCGGCGGCGCATATTGCGCTTCGTAATCGCGGACGAAATCGGGCTTGTCGTCCGGTACCGGCGTGACCGAAGAGCGGGCCAGCTTGGGGTCGATTTCCTCGGTGAAGGCCACGCCGAAGCGATTTTCCTGCACCCAGGCCACGGTACCGGAAATCCATCCGATATTGCGGATGCTCACGGCGACGAGCGTGCCGCGCATGACCTGGATACCGCCTTCGCCCATCATGCCGCCGGCGGACAGGTTGCGGACCTTGATCCGGTATTCGCCGTCCAGGCCGTCGATGCGCAAGTCGGCCATGAGGAACAGGCTGTCACGCGCGATCTGGCGATTTTCCGTCTGGGTCATGGGCTCTCGTCCGGCATTCGATCTGGCGGCATTCGATCTGGCCGATGATATCACGAACACGGGCTCGCGATAGTCATGGCCCCGCGCGCGGGACGCGGTTCCTGTCGATACCTAGAAGCGAGTGACAAAGAAAGCCTTAACACCCCGCTCCGTCCACGGGGGCCGGCAAGCGGCATCCGTGAACGAGCAGGGCGAAAGGTTCCCCTCAGAGGAAGAGGACTTACTCTTCGCGCGACACTTTCTCGCGGCGCTCGTGCGCTTCCTGCGCTTCCACGGTCATGGTGGCGATCGGGCGCGCCTCGAGACGGCCCAGGCCGATCGGTTCGCCCGTCACTTCGCAGTAACCGTATTCGCCTTCCTCGATGCGCCGCAGGGCGGAATCGATCTTGGCGATCAGCTTGCGCTGGCGATCGCGGGTACGCAGTTCGATGCCCCAGTCGGTCTCGCTGGAAGCACGGTCGTTCAGATCGGGCTCCCGAATCGGGCCGTCCTGAAGCTGTGCCAGCGTACCGGCGGCGGCATCGAGAATCGATTTCTTCCAGGCCAGAAGCAGGCGCCGGAAGTAGTCTTGCTGAGCCTCGCACATGTAGGCTTCGTTTTCTACGGGAACATAAGAACCGCCAAGCATGCGCTTGGCCTTGGCGAGGACATCAATTTCGTCAGCTAGGGCCGTTGCCATCCAGAGAATCTCCGCACGAATCCCCCCGGCCTGCCTACGCCCTACGACCCCGGATTTTTCCAGTGGCCTCCCGGCAAACCGTGGTGCGGCGGCCTATAGGACCGCCTTATTACCTGCACAAGGCTATAACCATGGCAGTCCACAAAAAACCTGAATGCCCGTTCGATCAGGCACCCGTTTCCAAAGCAACTCTACACCGTAAACTTACAGGGAATGCTTCAAGTCTATCCTTAACGCCGGGTTGCCAGTCTGGTGCCCGTCTCGAGCCCGCCTCGTCGCATCGGACCCGACGGCCGTAAAACGGAGGTTAGCGGACGATGAAACAGGCTCCGATCGGGACGGAGGCTCCGGACATGTTGCTGCCCGAACGACTTGCCGCCGCTGCGGCGGGCGACGGTTCGGCCTGCTTCGATCTGGGGGTGGTGTTTTCCACCGGCAGTCATGGCGCTGCCTGCGATCTGGTCGAAGCCCATAAGTGGTTCAACCTCGCAGCTCTGGGCGGGGACAGCGAGGCGGCGACCTGCCGGGCCGAAGTTGCGGAGGATATGACCGCGCGTGAAATCGCCGAAGCCCAGCGGCGGGCGCGCCAGTGGCTGTCAGCCAAGGCGCGGCATGCCGCTTAGGGCAGTTTACGATCCGCCCGCCTAGACCTTCCGGAAAGGCGTCCGTTCGTCCAGCAGGAGCTGGTCGCCCGCAATGCCTGCCCGCTCCCGTTCGAGATAGTCCGCGATCGCGGTGCGCAGGCCCTGGTGAACGATGTAATGGGCCGAAACCGTCCGGACCGGCTCATATCCGCGCGCCAGCTTGTGGCCGCCCTGCGCCCCCGCTTCCACGCGCGACAGGCCGAGCGCGATGGCCGCGTCTATCGCCTGGTAGTAGCAGAGTTCGAAATGCAGGAAGGGCTTGTCCACCAGCGCGCCCCAGTAGCGCCCGTAAAGCGCCTCGCTGCCGATGAAGTTAAGCGCTCCCGCCACCGGCCGACCGTCGATATAGGCGAGGAGCAGCAGGATGCGGTCGGCCATCGTCCGGCTCAGCAACGAGAACGCCTCGCGCGTGAGATAGGGCTGTCCCCACTTCCGTGCCCCGGTGGCCTGGTAGAAGGTCCAGAACGCGTCCCAATGCTCTTCGCGCAAGTCGCTGCCGGTAAGCGCGCGGATATCGACGTCTTCCTGCGCCTTCTCCCGCTCCTTGCGGATGTCCTTGCGCTTGCGGGACGAGAGCGCGTCGAGAAACCCATCGAAATCGGCATAGCCGCGGTTTTCCCAGTGGAACTGGATATCCTCCCGCAGCAGCCATCCCGCCGCTTCGAAGAACGGCACTTGTGCGGGCTCGACGAAAGTCGCGTGGGCGGAGGACAGGCCATTGTCGCGGCAGACCGATTCTGCGGCGGCGATCAGGGCCGGGGCCAGTTCGGCGTGGCGGGTCAGCAGGCGAGGGCCGGTGGCCGGGGTGAAAGGAACGGAAATCTGGAGCTTGGGATAATACGATCCTCCCGCCCGGTGCCAAGCGTCGGCCCAGGCATGGTCGAAGACGTATTCGCCTTGGCTGTGTTCCTTCAGATAGGCCGGCAGCGCCGCCGCCAGCCGTCCGTCCGGGCCGGCCACGGTGATCGGCACTGGCGTCCAGCCGCTGTCGCCACCGACGCTGCCGGATTCCTCCATGACCGCGAGGAAGGCGTGGGACACGAAGGGGTTGCCACCGTCCGTCAGAGCATCCCATTCGTCCGCCGGAAGCCCGCCCACCGCGCCATGGAGACGCGCGACGAATTCTTTGTTGTCGCGATCGCTCACGCCGGCTCTTCCGAGGGACGTTCGAAGATCACCGCATCGGCATGGATGCCGGCGCGCTCGTGGTGGTCCGGGCGACGCACGGTCCAGGTCGCCAGGGCAAGCCCACGCCTGCGCTGCGCAGCGGCGAAACGGCTGGGCAGATCGCGAATGTCGTAGGCGAGGAAGTCGGGCCCGGCCTGCCACAGTGCGAGATGCCGCCGGATCTTGCCGGGCAGGGCGCGATCCTCGCCCTCCGAAACGATAAGGCCCCGCACCGTGTGCGGAGAATGACGCCGATACCAGCGCGAGACGCGGGGGTCGAAACTCATCACCGCGTGGGGGCCGGTGTAGCCCTCCAGCACGCGCCGCACCGCCAGGCAGAGCGGGGCGATGCGGGTGCCGCGCGAGGACTTCAGCTCGATCAGCACCGGCTTGCGGCCGCCGATCAGGGTAAGGGTCTGGCGCAGGCTGGGAATGCTTTCCGCCGTTCCGCCCAGGGTCACCGTAGCCAGCTGGGCCGCGCTGCGGCGCGCGATCTCACCGGTTTCCGCCGTCAGCCGATCCAGCACCGAATCGTGGAAGACCACCGGGGTGCCATCGCCCGCGCGCTGCACGTCCAGTTCGATTCCGTAGCCTTCCTCGATCGCCAGCCGGAAGGCCGCGAGCGAATTTTCCGGTATCACTGCGCCGTGCAGCCCGCGATGGGCGTAGTCGTGCTCGCCGATCCACCCGACCTTGCGCGGATCGGGCGGCGGCGAACACCAGCGGTCAAGCAGGGCGAACGGCAACGATGGCGTCCACTTCGACAGCGGCGCCGAGCGGCAGTACGGGCACGCCCACGGCGCTGCGGGCATGCTTTCCCGGTTCGCCGAACACCGCGACCATCAGTTCCGAAGCGCCGTTGGCAACTTTGGGCTGGTCGGTGAAGTCACCCGTGGAATTGACGAAGGCGCCCAGCTTGACCACGCGCTCCACGCGGTCGAGCGAGCCGAGCGCGGCCTTGAGCTGGGCCAGGATCATCACCGCGCAGGCCTGCGCCGCTTCCACGCCGGCGTCCAGCGAGACGTCCTCGCCCAGCCGGCCGGTCACCAGCTTGCCCTCGACGAAAGGCAGCTGCCCCGAAACATGGGCCAGGCCGCCCGCGACCACCACCGGCACATAGGCCGCGACGGGTGCGGCGGGCTCGGGAAGCGTGAGGCCAAGCTCGGCCAGGCGGGATTCGATTGCACTCATCTTGGCGTCTTCCTTGTAGGGGGCGAGATGTAGGGGGCGGGGATCAGGATTCGGTCTTTACGGCCTCTGCGCGCGTCAGCCAGTCGATCAGCCAGGGCGCGGCGTCCGGCCAGCGGTCGATCCGCGCATGGGCATGGCCGGCGATATGGGCGCAGACGATATGCGGCGCGAGCAGCGGCTCGGCGCAGAAGTGCAGGCGTCCAACCTCGGGCGTCACCGCAGCCACCGAATCGTGGTGCTGCGCCAGATCGTCCACGAAGACCGCGCGCGACGGCTGGTATTCGTCGAGAATGGCTTTCAGCGCGGGGCCTTTCGGGCCCTGGTTGGTGAAGACGCGCAAGTCGAGGCCATGTTCCGCCAGTTGCAGGCGGCGGGCTTCCTGGCGGAAATCCATGAGGTTGGTCAGTACCACCACGTCGGCATGGCGGGATATCTCGCGCAGCGCCTCCACCGCGCCGTCCACCGGGGTCTGGCGATGCATCTGCCCGTCGAAGAACCTGTTCAGCAGCGACCACATCGCCGCCGGCTCCAGCACTTCGCCGGAGCCGACATGGCTCATGGCGCCCGAGAATTCGCCCCGATCGAAAGTGAAGGTGACCCCCTCTTCCTCGGCCAGCCAATCACGGAAGTGCGAGACCATGTAGAGCAGCACTTCGTCGCAATCGGTGATGAGCAGGGGGCGGCCCGCGGGGTTCGTCATGCGCCCAGCCTTTCGCGCGCGCGCGCCAGCGTTTCCGGCGTCACCTCCAGCGCATCGGCGGCGGCCAACAGGTCCGGCTCATGCGAGAAGAGGAATTCCAGC
The DNA here is from genome assembly GCF_032093395.1 of Novosphingobium sp. GTDB lineage: Bacteria > Pseudomonadota > Alphaproteobacteria > Sphingomonadales > Sphingomonadaceae > Novosphingobium. The sequence goes on along the minus strand of NZ_DAMDBA010000009.1, from coordinate 75,968 downwards.
ACGGCTGCCATCGTCGCAGGCTCGCCCAGCGAGGCGCGCAGCACGTCCGGCGTCAGGCCGGTGAGCGACAGGAAACGCTCGGCGCGGTCCTGGTCCGTCAGCACCCATCCGAGGGCGGCGAGCGCCAGAGCCTGCGGGTCCTGCGATGGGGATGGCGACTCTCGAAGAATTGTCAGTCTCGCTTGCGTGTCATAGAGCGGGTGTTCCCGACCTAGATGGTGATCCCGCGTCGAATGGCAAAGCGTATCCTAGTTGTCGAGGACAACGACCTCAATCGAAAGCTCTTTTGCGACGTTCTCAGGAGCCAGGGCTTCGCCGTGGAGCCGGTGGCCGACGGGCTCGACGCGCTGGAACGCGCGCGGCAGTTCGTGCCCAACCTTGTCATCATGGACATTCAGCTTCCCAATGTCTCGGGGCTGGACCTGATCGAGGCGGCCAAGAAGGACGCCGTTCTGCGCACGATTCCCGTGCTTGCCGTCACCGCCTATGCCGGCAAGGGCGACGAGGAGCGCATCCGCGAGGCCGGGGCCGAGGGCTATCTGGCCAAACCGGTTTCGATCGGGCCGTTCATGCAGGCAGTCCGGGCGCTTCTGTGATACGAGCAAGGCCGCAGATGCTTGACTTTACCCTCCGCCGCCGCTTTTGCGCCGCAATTATCGGCCAGAGCGCCGCCCGAAATTACCGGAGTTGACATGACCATGGACCGCGCAGAGACCTCGGCCCGCATCGCCGCGCTGATCGAGCCCTTCAACAAGAAGGGCGTGGCCGTGACCGACGCGACCCGCTTCACCGACGACCTGGAATTCGACAGCCTGACCGTCATGGACTTCGTGGCCGCGATCGAGGACGAATTCGACATCATCATCTCGATGAACCAGCAGGCCGAGATCGAGAACTACGGCCAGCTCGTGGACGCCGTGGTCAAGCTTCAGGGCTGAGGGATTTTCCGCGATGACCGACATGCTCAGCGAAAACGAAACGCAGGCCCACACCGACCTGTTCAGCAAGTTCGATCCCCTGATCGAAATGCGCCGCGATCTGCTTTCCACCGGCGTCACCGATCCGTTCGGCCTCGTCATGGAAAAGGTGATCTCGCCCACCGTCGCCCTGTGCAATGGCCGCGAGACGATCCTGCTCGGCACCTACAACTACATGGGCATGACCTTCGATCCGGACGTGATCGCGGCGGGCAAGCAGGCGCTGGACGACTTCGGCGCCGGCACCACCGGCAGCCGCGTCCTCAACGGCACTTACGCGGGCCACAAGGCGGTCGAGGAAGCGCTATGCGACTTCTACGACATGAAGCACGCCATGGTGTTCTCCACCGGCTACCAGGCCAACCTGGGCATCATCTCGACGATCGCGGGCAAGGGTGACTACATCATCCTCGACATCGACAGCCATGCTTCCATCTGGGACGGCTGCAAGATGGGCGACGCCGAAGTCGTTCCTTTCAAGCACAACGACATCGAGGCGATGGAAAAGCGCCTGCGCCGCATTCCCGAAGGCGCAGGCAAGCTGGTCGTGCTGGAAGGGGTCTACTCGATGCTGGGCGACATCGCCCCGCTCAAGGAGATGATCGCCGTCGCCAAGAAGTACGGCGCCATGGTGCTGGTGGACGAAGCGCACTCGATGGGCTTCATCGGCCCCAACGGGCGCGGCGTGGCCGAGGACCAGGGTTGCCTCGACGACGTGGACTTCGTGATCGGCACGTTCTCCAAGTCGGTCGGCACGGTCGGCGGCTTCTGCGTCTCGAACCACCCGAAGTTCGAGATCATGCGCCTGGTCTGCCGTCCCTACGTGTTCACCGCCAGCCTGCCGCCCAGCGTCGTCGCCACCGCCACGACCTCGATCCGCAAGCTGATGACGGCCGCCGAAAAGCGCGCCCACCTCTGGGAAAGCTCGCGCACCCTGCACAAAGGCTTGACCGATGCCGGCTTCCAGCTCGGCACGGACGAACCGCAGAGCGCGATCATCGCGGTGATCATGCCCGATCTCGAACGCGGTGCGATGATGTGGGAGGCGCTGCTGCACGAAGGTCTTTACGTGAACCTCGCGCGTCCGCCGGCAACGCCTGCCAACATGACCCTGTTGCGCTGCTCACTCTGCGCCGAACATTCGGCCGAACAGGTCCAGCAGATCATCGGCATGTTCACTCGCGCGGGAAAGACGGCGGGAATTCTGTAAGCACTCCGTCGTCCCGGACACCGATCCGGGACCGCTGGCAATACTTTAGGCGCCTCATCGCGAGCAAGGCGCGGCTCGGCCAGCGGTCCCGGATCAAGTCCGGGACGACGTTTCGGTTCAATCCTGGTGGCGGTTCACCAGCGCGAAGAACGCCTCCAGCCAGCTGCCGACGAAACCGGCCGACTGCTCGCCGATCGTGCCGTCCGGGGTGATCAGACCGTCCTTCCACTGGATGAAGGCTTCCGGCGCGCCGAGGGTCGGCATGTCGAGATAGGCCAGCACATTGCGCAAGTGCTGCTGTGCCAAGGCCGTACCGGCCGCGCCGATCGAGACGCCGATCACGCCCGCGGGCTTGCCCGCCCAGGCACTGTCGCCATAAGGGCGCGAGGCATTGTCGATGGCGTTCTTGAGCACGCCGGGGATCGAGCGATTGTACTCGGGCGTCACGAAGATCACGCCGTCGCTGCTGCGGACCAGTTCCTTGAGATCCTTCACCGACTGCGCCTGATCGCCGTCATCATCCTGATCGTAGAGCGGCAGCGAACCGATGTCCGCAAAGACGAAATCATGGCCGGAAGCGGCCGGCAGGCGGGTCAGGGCCTCTGCGAACTGGCGATTGTACGATTCGGCGCGAAGGCTTCCAACGACGACGACGATCTTCGACATGACGACTCCTCTTGGCTGTTTGCTGCCGACGACAGGTATCGGGGCAAACGGTGTCAGTGGGAAGTCCGGGAAAGCGGCAGGGTTGCGAAGGCGTTGGAAGATGACAAGCCGAGGTCGCCCATGGCTCTCCGTCATCCTGAACTTGATTCAGGATCCATGCCGAACAATCCACCGCTGATGGTCGGAAATGGATCCTGAAACAAGTTCAGGATGACGCGGTTCTATCGCGCAGGCAGGCTCGGATCGTTTGAGATGGTAACGTCTGTCGGATAGGAAATGGACATGCGAACACTCTGCCTCCTCGCCGCAACCTTGTCCCTGGCGGCTTGCGGACAGTCCGATCCATCGCCGGGGCCGGATGACGTCACGGCCGGGGAAACGGAGGCTCTGGCCGATGCCGCGGAGATGTTCGACGCTCGCCCGGAACCCACCGCATCTGCCGCGGCGCCTGCTGAGGCAGCCGCACAGGCCGAGTGAACCTCAGTCGAAACTGACTTTGCCGCGCCCGGCCTTTACCGAGCCGCGCAGTTTCTTGCCTTTCAGCCGCTGCTCCTTGCCCACTCGGTTAAGCCGGCTCTTAGCGCGCTTTTCCGGTAGTTTGAACGCCTCGCGCAGCATTTCCGCGAGACGTTCGCGCGCATCTGCGCGGTTGGCTTCCTGCGTGCGGAAACGGCGGGCGGTGAACATCAGTTCTCCACCCGAAGTCATGCGGCTGCCCGCCAGCTCCTTCAGCCGCGCGAAAACCAGTGGCGCCAGTCGCAGGGCATAGACGTTGATTCGCAGTTGAACCGCCGTCGCCACCTTGTTGACGTTCTGGCCGCCCGGCCCGGAGGCGGCGATGAAGCTCTCGCTCGCCAGGGCCTGGGCGCGGTCTATCGTGGCCTCAACCTCGCTCATTCATCGCTGAAGCCGAGCGCGGCGAAATCGCGCGGCAGCGGCGCTACCGCCACGATCGGTTCCTTGTCTCCGCGCGGCACGGTGATCCCCGCCGCGTGGAGCATGGTGCGCGGGGCGCCTTTGCTGGAGCCGTAGACCGGATCGCCGAGCAGCGGCAGGCCGAGGCCGGAAGCCGCGTGGACGCGAATCTGGTGCGTGCGGCCGGTTTCCGGGCGGAATTCCACCAGGGTGAGCCCATTCTTCTCATCCAGCTTGCGCCAGTGGGTGACGGCGGGCTTGCCCTTTTTTGCCGGGATCATGCGCCAGCCGTCTTTGACGGTGCTGACCTTGGAGAGGTTGAGCGCGATGGTCCCTTCCTCTTCCGTCAGCGTGCCCGCCACGATACCGAGGTAGCGCTTCTGGACCAGCTTCTCCTCGAAAGCGGCGGAAAAGCGCTTCAGCGCCTTTGGATTGCGGGCGAGCAGCAGGCAGCCCGAGGTGTCGCGGTCGAGCCGGTGAACCGGCGCGGGGTGCCGCTGGAAGCCAAGCTTCAGTTCGTCCAGCCGGTCTTCGAGGCTCGGCCCGCCGGCGCGCGGCGTATCGAGCGGAAGGCCGCCGGGCTTGTCGATGACCAGCGCTTCGCCGTCCTCGAAGAGGATTTCCAGTTCCATGTTACGTCAATGCTTTCTCTATGCGCCGAAGCGCCTCTTCGAGCCGCGCGTCGTCCGCGGCGAAACTGATGCGGAAACCGTCGCGCCCGCCGAAGGCAGAGGCCGGGACCAGCGCTACGCCGTGTTCCAGAAGGTGCAGGACCAGCTTCACGTCGTCCCCGCCGAACCGGTCCATCAGCGGCGCGGCGTCGATCATGCAGTAGAACGCACCGTCGGGCGAGGGCGTGGAAAGGCCGGGGATGGCGTTGATCGCGGAAACGACCTTGTCGCGCCGTTGGCGGAATCGCTCGCGCCATTCGGCCAGGAAATCCTGCGGACCTTCGAAAGCGGCGACGGCGGCGGCCTGGCTGATCGAGCAGGGGTTGCCCGAGGAATGCGACTGGAGCTTCTCCATCGCCTTGATCAGCCAAAGCGGCCCGGCGGCGATGCCGATGCGGAAGCCGGTCATCGCATGGCTCTTGGATACGCCGGAGACGGTCAGGATGCGATCTGCCAGGTCCGGGCAGAGGTTTGCCAGCGTCGCGTGAGCACGACCGGTATAGTTGAGCGGCGCGTAGATATCGTCCGACAGCACCATCACGCGCGGATGGCGGCGCAACACGTCGCCGATGCCGCGCAGCATGTCCTCGGGATAATAGGCGCCGGTCGGGTTGCCGGGGCTGTTGAGCAGCACCCAGAGCGTGCGCGGCCCGATCTGCGCTTCGAGATCGGCGGGCGTGAAGCGGAAATTGTCCTTCGCGGCGGTGAGCAGGGGAACCACCTTGCCGCCTGCGAAGCGCACGATCTCGGGATAGCTGACCCACCAGGGCGAGGGCACGATCACTTCGTCATCTTCGCCCAGCGTCGCCAGCATGGCGTGGAAGATCGCCTGCTTGCCGCCCGCGCTCACGGTCACTTGCGCGGGTGGAACCGCGATTCCGAGGTCGCGTGCAAAGTGCAGCGCGGCGGCCTGTTTCAGCTGCGAGGTTCCGCCGACCGCCGTATATTTGGTTTGCCCGGCATCCAGCGCTGCCTTAGCCGCTTCGATGACGTGGGGCGGGGTCGCGAAGTCCGGCTCGCCCACCGAGAGCGAGATCACATCGATACCGGATTCGCGCAGTTCGATGGCGCGATCCGTCATCGCGGTCGTGCCCGAAGGGGCGATGCGCGAGAGAGCGGGGGAGACGTGCATCACGCCAGCAGCCGTGCCGGCATCAGCCCGCGCAGGGCGTTGCCGATGAGGAAACCGTCCGTAAGGTCGTCCAGCGTCAATTCCGCCTCTTCCGCGCGGCCCTGCTCGATCAGCGAGCGGCGCAGCACGCCAGGCAGGAGGCCCAGCGCGGCGGGCGGGGTCAGCAGAGTGTCGCCGCGTTCCACGAAGAGGCTGGTGAAGGTGCCTTCGGTGACGAGGCCGTCATCGCGCAGGAACAGCGCTTCCTGCGCGCCGGCCGCCTGGGCCGCCGCAAGCCCAGCCTCGTAGAAGCCGCGATCGCTGGTCTTGTGGCGCAGGCGCCAGTCGCCGCTATCCACTGGCAGAGGCAGCACGCCCACGGTGACGGGGCCGGAAAACGCAGCGGGCCGTTCCGCGAGTTCGAGCGAATAGGCGCCGCTGCGGGCGGCGACCAGGCGCAGCTTCGAAGGCGCCTCGGCATCGAAGCACAGGGCCTGGATGGCATTGCGCACGGCATGGCGATCGAAACTGAAGCCCAGCGCTTCGGCGCTGGCGCGAATCCGCTCGAGATGGAGTTCGAGCAGCGGGATGCCCTTTTCGGGCGTGAAGCACATCGTCTCGATCAGGTCGAAACTGGCGGGCGAGGATGCCCCTGCCGACTCTCTCACGAAACCCCCTTTGACCAGGCATTCCCGCCATTCGGGAAGCGCTTGTGAATCGGCGACCACGGCCGAACCGACGCCGAGGATGGCGCGGCCGCTGCTACTGTCGTCGCGAGCATCCTTGCCACTGGCGCCCGGCAGCAGATGCAGAGTGCGGATTGCCACATTGAAGGCGGCATCGCCAGTGGGATCGATCCGTCCGATCGAGCCGCAATAGGCATTTCGGGCATAAGGTTCCACTTCGGCGATCAGCTCCATGGCGCGGATTTTCGGCGCGCCGGTGATCGAGCCGCAGGGAAACAGCGCCCGCAGGATATCGACGGCGCCCTTGCCCGGGGCCAGTTCGGCGCGGACGGTGGACACCATCTGGTGGACGGTCGGGTAGCTCTCGATGGCGAAGGGATTCTCCGCGTGGACGGTGCCGGGTTCGGCCACGCGCGACAGGTCGTTGCGCATGAGGTCCAGAATCATGAGGTTCTCGGCCCGGTCCTTGACGGATGCGGCCAAGTCCGCGCGCAGGGCCGCATCACCGGCTTCGTCCCGGCCGCGTGGGCGGGTGCCCTTCATCGGCCGCACCATGACCTGCCCGCCTTCCAGAGCGAAGAACAGTTCCGGCGAGAAGCTGAGCAGCCAGTGCGATCCATCGCAGACCACGCCGCCGTGGCCTGCCGCAGCCGCCGGGCGGATCGCGGCATAGAGCGCCAGCGGATCGCCATGCCACGGCCCGGCCAGGGGAAACGTATGGTTTGCCTGATAGATGTCGCCCGCCGCGATGGCTTCGTGGAGTCTCGCGAAAGCGCGGCCATAGTCACCGGTGGAGATCTGCGGTTCGAGCGGTCCGATGCCGATGGGGCCGGGCCGGGCGTCGCGGGCCAGCCAGTCCGGTACCTCGGCGGCAGGGAGCGTCTCGTAACCGTCGAAGGCGCCGAACCAGACCAGCGGTCCGTGGCCGCTCGCACTCTCGGGTAGCAGCGCGGCCAGTCGCGGTTCGAGCGCCAGTCCCGCTTCGTAGGCCATGTATCCCGCCAGATGGAGGCCCTCGTTCGACAGCACCTCGATCCGGGCAAGCGCGTCCACTACTTCGTGGGCATGGCGCGCCACCACCAGTTCCACCGGCGTCCGGTAGATCCGGGCATCCGCTGCATTGCCGCCACGGGCATCATCAAGGAGAACGAAGGGATCGGGCATGGTCCTGGCCGCGCCTGTAGCGATGAACGCGGGCTCTGGCAAAATCCCTGTCGCCCTAAATCCCTGTCGCCCTAAATCCCTCTCGCTCTTGTGCGCAGGCGTCTCTATCACTTCACATGGGTGCAAGGGAGCGGTTGAATGGACGAGATTTTCCTGGGACTCGGTGAAAACGGCGAACGGCAGGTGCTGCGGCTGGGGCGGGCCAACCGCCACGGCCTGATCGCGGGCGCCACCGGCACCGGCAAGACGGTCACGCTCCAGGCGATGGCCGAGCAGTTCTCCGCCGCCGGGGTGCCGGTGTTCCTTGCAGACGTGAAGGGCGACCTCTCCGGGATCGCCATGGCCGGAAGCCCGCAGTTCAAGAACGCCGCCATCCTGGAGGCGCGCGCGAAGGAAATCGGCATCGCCGACTACGGCTATTCCGATAATCCGGCGATTTTCTGGGACATCTACGGCGAGCAGGGCCATCCGGTCCGCACCACCATCTCCGAAATGGGGCCGCTGCTGCTGGCGCGGCTGATGGACCTCAACGATACGCAGGAAGGCGTACTCAACATCGTCTTCCGCTATGCCGACGAACAGGGCCTGCTGCTGCTCGACCTGCCCGACCTTCAGGCCATGCTGGCCCACGTGGCCGAGAATGCCGCCGCGCTTTCGGCTAAGTACGGCAATGTCACCAAGGCCAGCGTCGGCACGATCCAGCGCCAGGTTCTGGCGCTCGACAGCCAGGGCGCCGCGCAGTTTTTCGGCGAACCGGCGTTGGAAATCGTCGATTTCATCCGCAGCGACGAGAAGGGGCGCGGCTACATCAACGTGCTGGCGGCCGACAAGCTGATGCGCAGCCCCAAGCTCTACGCCACGTTCCTGCTGTGGCTGCTGTCCGAGCTGTTCGAGGTGCTTCCGGAAATAGGCGATCCCGACAAGCCGAAGCTGGTGTTCTTCTTCGACGAGGCGCACCTGCTGTTCGACGATGCGCCCAAGGCGCTTCAGGACAAAGTCGAGCAGGTGGTCCGCCTGGTGCGTTCGAAGGGGGTGGGGGTCTACTTCGTCACCCAGAACCCGATCGACATTCCCGAGGATATCGCCGGACAGCTTGGTAATCGGGTGCAGCATGCGCTGCGGGCGTTCACGCCGCGTGACAAGAAGGCGATCAAGGCGGCGGCGGAGACGTTTCGCATCAATCCCGATCTGGATGTCGAAGCCGCGATCACCGAGCTGAAAGTGGGCGAGGCGCTGGTTTCCACGCTGGATGACGAAGGTGCTCCCACCGTGGTCCAGCGCACGCTGATCGCGCCGCCGCGCTCGCGGCTGGGGCCGGTGGAGCCGAAGGAGCGGGCGATCGTGCAGTCGATCAGCCCTTGCGAGGGCAAGTACGACACCCCCGTCAATCGCGAGAGCGCCGAAGAAGTGCTCGCCGCGAAGGCCGCCGATGCAGCGGCGACCGCGCAGGAAGTGGCGGACAAGGGAAGGGAGGAAGTCTCTCGGCAGGAGCGCAAGAACCCCAGCTTGTGGGACGGTCTCGGCGGCAAGGTGGCCAAGGCTGCGGCCGGCGCGGCGGCGGCCAGCGCGGGCTCGATCCTGGCCCAGTCGGTGCAGGGAAAGAAGAGCCGGGCCAACCCCAAGGCCTCGGCAGCCAGCGCGGCAGCCGGCACGGTGGGAGACGCTTTCGGCAAGGCCATCGGCTTTCCGGGGCTGGGTCGCTTCGCCCGCAATCTCATCGGGGGCCTGATGCGCTGACCTGCCCGATCGATGTAATGAGAATGGGCCTTCTGAGATCAGGCCCCCTGAGATTGGGCCCCCTGAGATTAGGTCGGCCGGTCCTGCTGGCAATGCTGCTGCTGGGTTCCGGCGCGGCCCAGGCGGATGCGGACTTGCAGCCTGCCGCCAGCGGCATCGTGATTGCAGATCGTAAGCCCGATCTGCCGTTCGGTCGTCTCGATGCCGTGGTCCAGCCCGCGGCCTATCGACTGGACGTGACCCTCGATCCCGCCAAGCCCCGCTTTTCGGGTCATGTCGAGATCGACGTGACGGCGGCGGAGCAGACGTCCCGGATCTACCTTCACGGCCGAGACCTCGACATGACCCGCGCCGAGGCGCAAATCAGAACGGGGATCGGCACGCGGATCGTCCAGGGACACTGGCGGCAATTGGACGCACTCGGCCTGGCCGAACTGCGTTTCGACGAGCCGCTTCCGGCAGGGCCGGTAACGCTCTCGTTCGACTATTCGGCAGCCTTTGCCCAAGGCCCGGCGGGCCTGTTCCGGGTGAACGTGGACGGCGCCTGGTATGCCTGGAGCCAGTTCCAGTCGATCGATGCGCGCGCGGCCTTCCCCTGCTTCGACCAGCCCGGCTTCAAGACGCCTTTCGACATCACGTTGCGAACCCCGGCGGGCCTGTCCGCGATCAGCAACGGGCCGGAAATCGGTGCGCCGGGCATGGAAGATGGCCTTGCCGTCCACCGCTTCGGGTCTGGACCGCCGCTGCCCACCTATCTGGTGGCGATGATGGCGGGGCCTTTCGCCATGCTCTCGGGCGAGGTGCCGCCAACGCCGCAAAGGCCCGAGCCGCTGCCGCTGCGGATCGTCTCCACCGGCCAGAACGCTGCGAACCTGGCTTTCGCTCTGGAGGGCAGCAAGCGCATCGTCGCTCTGCTCGAAGACTATTTCGGCGAGCGGTTTCCCTTTCCCAAGCTCGACCAGGTGACCACCCCGATCCTGCCCGGCGCCATGGAGAATCCCGGCGCCGATCTCTATCGCGACGATATACTGGTCATGGACGAGAATGCCCCGGTGGAGCAGCAGCGCCAGTTCGGCATGATCGTCGGGCACGAACTTGGCCATCAGTGGTTCGGCGATCTCGTGACGCCGGAATGGTGGGACGACCTCTGGCTTAACGAGAGTTTCGCCAATTGGATCGGCTACCGCGTGGGCGAACAGTGGCGCCCGGACCTGGGTATCGCCGGGGACGCGTTGGGCACCGGCTATCAGGCGATGGATACCGATGGGTTGCTGGCGGGGCGGCCGATCCGCCAGCCGATCGACACCAGCGAACGAATAGATTCGGCCTTCGATTCGATCACTTACGGCAAAGGCGGGCATGTCGTCGGCATGGTCGCCCAGTGGCTCGGCGAGGATCGGTTTCGCGAGGGTGTGCGCCGTTATATCGCCGCGCATCGGCAAGGCACTGCCACCAGCGCGGACTTTTTCGGCGCCCTGGCCGAAGTGGCGGGCGATCCCCGGCTCGTTCCGGCCATGCGCAGCTTCGTCGAGCAGCAGGGCGTGCCGCTCCTGGCATTGCGCCAGAGCGGAGACAGGATCGCCGTCACCCAGCTCCGCTACACTACTGCAGGCGTGGCGCCGCCCGAAGTGCGCTGGACCATCCCGCTCTGCTTCCGGCGCGGCGCGCAGCGCACCTGCGCGATCATGGATCGGCAGAACCAGAGCTTCACCGTTCCGGGCCAGGGGCCGGTCTTCCCCAATGCGGGCGGCAGCGGCTACTATCGGTTCGAACTGACGGCCGGGCACTGGCAGCAACTGATCGCCGGAGCCGATGGTCTTCCCGGTGGCGAAGCGCTGGCTCTGGTCGATTCTCTCGATGCCTCGATCCGTGCGGGAAGGGGCAACGTATCGGAAATGGCCGAACTGGCGCGCAAGCTGATCCACCACGCCGATCCGCATGCCGCCGACGCGCCGGACAAGGCGCTTTCCCGCTATCGCATGCAGGGCTTCGTCGGCCCACGGGGCCGCCTTGGCTTCAATCGGCTGCGCGAGAGGCTCTATGCGCCGATGCTCAAGGATCTCGGCTTCGATCCGGCTTTCGGCGTCTATGCGCATGATGCCCGCCCACGCAAGCAGCGGCGGGTGCAGGTCGTCTCCACGCTGCTGGGTACCGGGCGGGGGGCACAACTGCGCGATCGCCTTGCCGATGCCATGGTGGCTTACTTGGCAGGGGACAAGGCGGCTCTCGATCCCGCCTGGTTCGATCATGCGCTGGATCTCTACCTGAACAAGCGCGACATCAAGGCCGCGCGCGATCTGGTGGACCGGGCGCTGGCCTCCGAAGACCCGGTGTTTCGACCGGCGGCGCTGGCGGCGGCGTCACGCACCAGCGATCCCAAGCTCGCCGCCTGGCTTCTGGCGCTGGACGATCCCCGCCTGCGGGACAGCGAACGTCGTGATCTGCTGGACGGGATCATGGCCCGCAGCGCGACGCGGGACATGGGCTACGATTGGGCTCTGGAAAATCTCGACGTCCTGCTGGATGGCAGCGACGGCCCGTTTCTGGTCACGCGCCTGCCGCAGATGCTGGGGCGGTTCTGCTCGGTAGATCGCGCGGCGCGCATCGCCCGCGACTTCGAGGCACGGCTGGCGGGGACGCCCGGCGCGCTGGAACTCGATCGCGCCATCGAACGCGTGCGCAATTGCGGGTTGCTCGACGACATGCTGGGCGCGCAGATCGACACCGAATTCGCGAGAATGAAGTAAGCTCGCCGATCAGTTGAGCGGCAGTTCCAGCCTTGCGTCCAGGCCCTCGACGACACCTTCCGCCGAAACCCGGTTCGACAGGACCAGCGCGCCGCCATGCTGGTCGGCGATGGCACGAGCGAGCGCCAGGCCCAGGCCAGCGCCGCCGGTGGCGCTGTTGCGCGAAGGGTCACCGCGCGTGAAGGGGTTCATCATCGCATCGATGGAATCCTCCGGAATGCCGGGGCCATCGTCCTCTATCAGGATGACCGCGCGCGAAGAACCGTCGCGTTCGGTCTCCTTCGCTAGCGAAACGCGGGCACGTTCGCCATAGCGCAGGGCGTTGCCGATCAGGTTGCGCAAGGCGCGGCGGATCCAGGTGGGGCGCAGTTCCAGCGCCATCCGCTCGGTTTCGCCCACTTCCACGGGCTCGCCCATGTCCTCGTACTCCTCGATCACCGAGAACATCAGCGCGGATAGCTCGGTGCGTTCGAGAGGATCGCTGGGGCGACCGACGCGGGCGAGCGAGAGGATGTCGTCCAGCGTATGCACGATGTCCTCGATGGTGGCCGCCATGCGTTCGCGCTCGGCATCGTCGGTAACGGATTCGATCCGGACGCGCAGGGCCGCGAGCGGGGTCTTGAGATCGTGGCCGATGGCGCCGAGCATCACGTTCTTCTCGTCGAGCAGGGCGGCGATGCGCGATTCCATGGCATTGTGGGCAACGATCAGCCGCTGCATGTCCTCGGGACCGGACGGCGGAAGCTGGCCGTCGAGGTCCTGCGTGGCGGCGAAGCGCTCCAGGCGGCGAGTCAGCGCCGCCAGAGGCCGGGTGATGCGGCGCAGGATCAGCGCGACGGCGCCCATGACCACGACGTAGATCAGGATCGTCTGGACCAGGATCGGCGTCAGCAGCACGTTCTCGGGACGCGGTGCGCGCACCCGCGAGATGATCCAGCTGCCGTTCTCTTCGGTGCGCACGCCGACCACGAGCAGGTTGGAGCGCAGCATGCGCTCGGTGTCTTCCTGCGAGAGGCCATAGTCGGCCGCGCGGTCGAGGGCATTGCGACGGGCCACCCGGTCGCGGCCGACGTCGCGGTGGACGACCACGATCTCACGCACAGGGAACTCCTGGTCGGCGAGGATCTTGGCCAGGCCGACCTCGGCCTCGGCATCGCGGCTCTCGCCGGGGGCAGCGGGCGAACGGGTGCTGTATTCGAGATGGTAGCCCTTGGGCGGCGGCCCGGAGAGCGGCACGCGGGGGCCGTCGCGTTGGCCGTCGCGATGGCGCGACAGGGCGCGGGGCCCGCGCGTTTCCATGATCAGGCGGAAGGCGGAGGCATTGAGCATGCTCGCTTCGTAGCCGTCGCGTTGGGCGCGGTAGACGAAGAATGCGCCGAGGCCCTGCACGAGCATCAGCGCCACGGCCACTGCCAGCAGCATCTGGCCCATCAGGCTGTGGGGGCGCGGCATCTTGAGGGTCGACATGGCCAAGCTCGACATGGTCAGGGCTGGCTCAGTCCGCTTCCAGCGGCACGCGCCGGACGTCCGTGGCCAGCATGTAGCCGCCGCCCCAGACGGTCTGGATCAGTTGCGGATTGCGCGAATCCACCTCGATCTTGCGGCGCAGGCGGCTGACCTGGTTGTCCACCGCGCGGTCGAACAGGTGGGCCTCGCGGCCCTGCACCATGTCGAGCAGGCGATCGCGGTTGAGCACCTGGCGCGGATGTTCGAGGAAGGCCATCAGCAGGCGAAATTCTACCGAAGAAATCGGCACGGTCGCGCCTTCGGCATCCGAAAGGCGGCGCTTGAGCGGATCGAGCAGCCAGCCTTCGAAAGCGAAAGCCTCGTTTTCGGGGGCCTGCGCGGGAACGCGGGCGGCGCGGCGCAGGACGGAGCGGATGCGGGCGACCAGTTCGCGCGGTTCGAACGGCTTTACCACATAGTCGTCGGCGCCGATTTCCAGACCGACGATGCGATCGGTCGCCTCGCCGCGCGCAGTGAGGAAGATCACCGGAACGTCCTGCGCCTCCACCAAGTGCCGGCAGAGCGACAGGCCGTCCTCGCCGGGCATCATGATGTCCAGCAGGACGAGATCGGGCTTCTCGTCGCGCAGCCTGTTGCGGGCGTCGGCGGCGCTGGTTGCCGGCGTTACGGCAAACCCCTGGCGCGACAGATAGTCGGCCAAGGGTTCGCGAAGGGCGGCTTCGTCATCGACCAGCAGGATGCGGGCAGGTGAGATGTCGTTCATTCCATTCCTTTTCCGGCCGTCTTTCGGGGCGGAACCATCACTTCGGAGCAGGCGCTGCTGGTGGGGCGGGCGGCGGCGAATCCTGACGCCTGTCTCCCTTGCTGCCCTTCCATTCGGCCCGCATCCGCTCGTGCGCGGCGCGGCGTTCCTCGGGCGTGACCTTGCCGTCCTTGTTGCCGTCCATCCCGTCGAAACGCTGGAGCGCGGCGGCGACGAATTCTGCACGGGTGATGCTGCGGTCGCCATCGGCATCGGCCTTGCCGAAGCCCATCATCGGGCCCTTCATGCCGTGACGGTCCCCATGCCGGTCACCGTGACCACGACGTCGCTCGGGATGATCGCGGGCCGGGCCGTCGCTTTCGGGACCGGCCACACCAGGAGCGGCCATATCGGGGGCGCCGGGCGGCGGGGGCATGTCCCGCATCCGCTCTCCGTCGGGCCGGGGACCACGATCGCCTTCGGGGCCGCGATCGGCAAGGAATTCGGCCTTGGAGATCGAGCCGTCCTTGTTGGTATCAAGCCGGTCGAACATCGCTTCGCGCATCTGCTGACGGCGAGCCTCACGGTCGGCGCGGTCGAGCCTGCCGTCCTTGTTCACGTCCAGGCGGACGAACATTTCTTCGGCGCGAGCCTGCGCTTCCGCGCGAGTTTCCGTGCGTTCGGGGCCTCTTTCGGGGGCGGGAGAAGGCGTTGCGGGCGTCTGGGCGCAGGCCACGCCTCCGATGGCCAGCGCGGCGGCGGAAAGGCCGAGGGTGATCTTGGTAAAGCGGTTCATCCTCGTGGCTCTCCTTCTGCGGGAACTTGCGAAAGCCGTGGGGCGGGGAAGGGAGGGGGAAGAACAGCCCCGCGGCTTTCTGTGATCCTGTCTAATCCCGGCCTGTCGCTCAGTTGTGCCGAACGGCGGCTTTATTGTCGCCAATTGTCACAGGCTTGGCAGCCCGCTTGGCAGGAGGCAAGCCCTGCGCCCGGTCGTTGGCGGATGTCATCGCGGGCGATGCTGCGTTCCCGCACCGGCGGTAACGAACAGCGCCGTGGCGTAGCCTTCGACATCGGCCGTATGCCAGGCGCCGGGCGGGTTGATCGCATATTCTCCGGGCCGCAGCACCACCGTGCGCGCGGTGCCGTCCGCAAGCTCCTGATGCAGGGTGATGGCGCCGCCCAAACATACGACCAGTTCATCCCCGGCGGGGTGCATTTCCCAACTGTCCCAGCTTTCGGCGAAATCGTACATCGAGACGAGCCGCCCCTCGGCGCCGTCGGCTGCCGTGCGCTCTATGTAGCCGGCGTACCATTCCATGCCGGTGAAGGCCGGCTGCGACCGCGCCGAGGCGCCGAGGCCGAGGTGGACCGGATGAGTCCTGAGATCGTGCACTTCGTCCGCCATGGAAACGACTCCTCCCGACACCGTGCTGCCGGGAGGATGCGCCATCATGGCGCTGTCGTCAAAAAAGCCCCCTCATCAAAACGGAAGGCACTGCTGCTCCAGCCAGGCCTTCACGTCGCCTTCCAGTTGCGGGCCGATCACATCGAGAACCCGTGCATGGTAGTCGTTCCACCATGTCACTTCGTCGGCGGTGAGGAGAGCGAGGTCCACCAGGCGACGATCGATCGGAGCCAGCGTCAGGGTCTCGAACCCGAAGTATTCGCCGTCCGCGCCCGGGAAGCTGCGAGGTTCGACCAGCACCAGGTTCTCGATGCGGATGCCGTACTCGCCTGCCTTGTAGTAGCCCGGCTCGTCGCTGAGGATCATGCCCGCGAGCAGTTCCTGCGAGGTGCCCGCCTGTCCGCCTGCGGGCTTGCCGATGCGCTGCGGTCCTTCGTGGACGGAGAGGAAGCTGCCGACGCCGTGGCCCGTGCCGTGGGCGTAGTCCAGGCCCACCTGCCAGAGGAACTGGCGGGCGAGCGCGTCGAGCTGGCCGCCGTTGGTGCCCTTGGGGAAGACCGCGCGGTCGATGGCCATGGTGCCTTTCAGCACGCGGGTGAAGCGGTCCTTCACTTCGGCCAGCGGTTCGCCGTTCCCGATCCACACGGTGCGGGTGATGTCGGTGGTGCCGTAAGGATACTGCCCGCCCGAATCGACCAGGTAGACGCTCTCGGGAACCAGCGTCAGGCTCGATTCCTCGGAGACGCGGTAGTGCGGGCTGGCCGCATTGGGGCCGGCCCCCGAGATCGTGTCGAAGGAGAGATCGCGCAGGTCGCCGCATTCCTTGCGGAAGGCGTGGAGGCGGTCCGAGGCGCTCATCTCGGTCACTTCGCCCTTGGGGCCTTCCACCGAGAGCCAGTGCAGGAAGCGGGTCACCGCCACGCCGTCGATCGCCTGGGCCTGGCGCTGGCCTGCCTGCTCGACCGGGTTCTTCACGGCCTTGGGCAGGATGGTGGGATCGCGTTCCTCGACGATGGTGGCGCCTGCCGAACGCAGCGTCTCGAACACGGCGGCCACGGCATTGTCCGGATCCACCGAGACGCGCTTGCCCGCCAGCTTGCCCAGCCCCGCCACGAAGGCGCCGCGCGGCTGCACGGTCACGGCATTGCCCAGATGCCGGAGCAGTTCGGGCGTGACCTTTTCCTCGGCGATGTAGAGGTCGGCCGTGCCATTGGCATGGGCGACCACGTAGGACAGGGCGACGGGCGTGCGTTCCACGTCGGTGCCGCGAAGGTTGAGCAACCACGCGACCGAATCGAGCGCGGTGATGACCGTGGCGTCGAGGCCGCGCGCGGTCAGCCATTCGGAAACGGCGGCGCGCTTGGCCTTGCCCGACTGGCCGGCAAGGCCGTCATCATGGACCAGCGCGGGGGCGGGGGAAGGCGCGGGCTGGTCCTGCCACACCGCGTCGATGGGGTTGCCCTCCACCGCGACGAGCGTGCCGCCGCTACGGGCCAGCGCGGCCCTTGCGGCTTCCACCCATGTCGAACCGTGAAGCCAAGCGTCGTAGCCGATCTTCGCACCTTTCGGCGCATTCTCGCCCAACCAGCGGGCGGGGCTGGTCTGCGGCACGCTTTCATAGGCATAGAACTTGCCGTCCACCTGTTCGCGCACCTGAAGCGTGTAGCGCCCGTCCACGAACATGGCGGCGGCGGGCGAAAGCGTGGGGTCGGTCAGCACCACGGCGCTGCCGGCCGATCCTCCGAAGCCGGTGAGCCAGGCGAGGCGCTGCGCATAGGCGCCCACGTACTCGCTCATATGCTCGTCGGAAATGGGAATCACGAAGCCGTCGAGGCCCCGCGACTTGAGTTCCTGGCGCAGCGCGTCGAGGCGCGCTTCGTGGGTATTCATCAACATGAGTAAGGTATCCGGCTTGCGGGGGTCATGTGCGCAACATAGATGGTGCTCATGGCAGATTCCACCCAGACCCTTTCCGGTCCTCCACAGGCGGCGAAGAAGCCGCATAGCTTCACCCACCATGGCCTGACCGTCGAAGACGACTACGCCTGGCTTCGCGACGCCGGTTATCCCGAGGTCACCGACAAGGCGGTGCTGGAGCATCTCGAGGCGGAAAACCGCTGGTTCGAGGCGCGCATGGCGGATCGCAAGGGCCAGATCGACGCCCTGTTCACGGAAATGCGCGCCCGCATCAAGGAAGCCGACAAGTCGGTGCCCCAGAAGGACGGCGATTTCCTGTACTGGATCGAGTTCGAGGAAGGCGCGGAATACAAGAAGTGGTGGCGGCGCCCCGTCGGCGCGCCCGACGATGGCAGTGCCGACCAGCTGATCCTCGACGAAGTGGCGCTGGCCGAGGGCAAGGAATACTTCAACCTCGGCGCGATTTCCACCAGCGCCAACGGCAAGCTGCTGGCCTACGCCTATGACGACAACGGTTCCGAGCGCTTCACGGCGCGGATCAAGAATCTGGAAACCGGCGAACTTCTGGCCGACGAGATCCCCGGCACGCTCTCCGCGCTCGTCTGGGTCGCGCAGGACAAGGGCCTGGTCTACTCGCTGGCCAACGAGCAGTGGCGCACCGACAATGCCCGCCTGCACTGGCTGGGCCAGCCGCTGGAAAGCGACGTCGAGCTCTATCACGAGGACGACGAGGGCTTCCGCGTCGGCTCCTCGCTCTCCTCGAACGAGAAGTGGCTGCTGATCGGCAGCAGCGACCATGAGACCAGCGAGTGCCGCATGGTCCCCGCCGACGATCCGCTGGGGCCACAGATCCTGGTGAAGCCGCGCGCCAAGGGCGTGGAATACGATGTCGATGAGCGCGAGGGCGTGCTCTACATCCACACCAACGACACCCATGAGAACTTCCGCCTCGCCACCGCGCCGCTCGAAAATCCGGGCGAGTGGACGACCCTGATCGAGGGCTCCAACGCCTTCTATCTCACCGGCGCCGACCTGTTCCGCGATTTCTACGTGATCGAAGGTCGCAAATCGGCGGGGCAGGGCGCGGGGCTCGACCGGATCGAACTGCGCTACTACGACGATCCCGCCCGCGTGGAGCCGATCGAATTCCCGGAAGCCAGCTATTCTGCCGGTCTTTCCAACAATCCCGAATGGCACATGGACGTGCTGCGCCTGACCTACGAATCGATGGTCAGCCCCTCGTCCGTCTACGACTATGACGTGAAGACGCGCCGGCTGGAGCTGCTCAAGGTCCAGGAGATTCCCTCGGGCTACGACGCTTCGCTCTATGCCACCGAGCGGCTGGAAATCCCGGCGCGCGACGGCACGGCGATCCCCGTCTCGATCGTCTATCGGCGTGACCGGGTCGGCGCAGGACCGCTGCATCTCTACGGCTACGGCGCCTATGGCATTTCGATCGATCCCGGCTTCTCGACCGCGCGGCTCAGCCTGGTCGATCGTGGCTTCGCTTATGCGATCGCGCATATCCGTGGCGGCGACGACCTCGGCCGCGCCTGGTACAAGGCCGGCAAGCTGGAGAAGCGGGCCAACACCTTCAACGACTTCGTCGATGTGGCACGGGGTCTGATCACGCGCGGCTTCACCCAGGCGGGCCGGATCTCGATCTCGGGCGGCTCGGCCGGTGGCGAGCTGATGGGCGCGGTGGTCAACTCCGATCCCGACCTGTTCGGCGCGGTGGTGGCACATGTGCCCTTCGTGGACGTGCTGAGCACCATGCTCGACGATAGCCTGCCGCTGACGCCCGGTGAATGGCCGGAATGGGGCAACCCCATCGAGGACAAGGCGGCTTTCGAACTGATCCGCAGCTATTCGCCCTACGATCAGGTCAAGCCGCAGGCCTATCCGCCGCTGATGGTGACGGCCGGCCTCAACGACCCGCGCGTGACCTACTGGGAGCCCGCCAAGTGGGTGGCAAAGCTGCGCGAGCTGAAGACCGACGACAACGAACTGATTCTCAAGACCAACATGGGCGCGGGCCACGGCGGCAAGTCGGGCCGGTTCGAGAGCTTGAAGGAGACGGCCGAGGAGTTCGCCTTCATCCTCTGGCAACTGGGCGTGGAAGGATGAAGCCGCCATTCACCCGGACCTTCACGGCGCAGGCCCATGACATCGACATCATGGGCCACGTCAACAATGCGGTCTGGGTGCAGTGGATGGAAGCGCTCGCTACCGCGCATTGGGAAGCAGCGGCGCTTCCCGAGCATCAGGAGAAGTACGCCTGGGTCGTGACTCGTCATGAGATCGACTATCGCGGCAACATCGCCGAAGGCGAAAGCGTGACCGGGGAGACGTTCATTCCCGAAGGCCCCACCGGCGCGCGCTTCGTGCGCCGGGTGGATTTCCGGAACGAAGCAGGCAAAGTGCTGGTGTCGGCCCGGACGACCTGGGCCATGGTCGAAATCGCCTCCCAGCGATTGATGCGCGTGCCGCCCGAGGTGGCCGCGCCGTTCTGGGACGGCGAAGAATGATCGCCCACGTATGAGCCCGTCGTCCCGGACTTGATCCGGGACCGCTGGCAATTCTTCAGGCGCCATCTCGCAGGACGGCGCCTTGCCGAGAGTTGGGTGAGGCGAGGCCAGCGGTCCCGGGTCAAGCCCGGGACGACGTATTGGTGCGAAGTCAGCCCAGCACTTCGCTTACCGGCACATAGTCGTAGCCAAGCTCGGTCGCCACGGCTTCGAAAGTCACTTTTCCGGCATGGACGTTGAGGCCCTCGGCCAGGTGTGGATCGGCCTTCAGGGCCGCCTTCCAGCCCAGGTTGGCGATCGCCAGCGCATGAGGCAGGGTCACGTTGTTCAGCGCATAAGTGCTGGTGCGCGCGACGGCGCCGGGCATGTTGGCCACGCAATAGTGAACGATACCGTCCACCACGAATGTCGGCTCGGCATGGGTGGTGGCATGGCTGGTCTCGAAGCAGCCGCCCTGGTCGATGGCGACATCCACCAGCACGGCGCCGGGCTTCATCGTGCCCAGCATTTCGCGCGTCACCAGCTTCGGCGCGGCGGCGCCGGGGATCAGTACGGCGCCGATCACCAGGTCGGCCTCGGCCACGCTCTCGGCGAGGTTGGCGGTGCTGGAGAAGCGGGTCTTGGCGCGCGCCTCGAAATGGATGCCCAGGCGTTCGAGCACATCGGGGCTGCGGTCGAGGATCGTCACGTCGGCACCAAGGCCCACGGCCATCTGCGCGGCATTGAAGCCCACCACGCCGCCACCGATCACCGCGACCTTGCCCGGCATCACGCCGGGAACGCCGCCCAGCAGCACGCCGCGGCCGCCATGCGCCTTCTCCAGCGCGGTGGCGCCGGCCTGGATCGACATGCGGCCCGCCACCTGGCTCATCGGCTTGAGCAGCGGCAATTGCCCGCCGGGGCCGGTCACCGTCTCATAAGCGATGGCGGTGACGCCGGACTTCACCAGGTCGGCGGTCTGTTCGGGATCGGGGGCGAGGTGCAGGTAGGTATAGAGGATCTGACCTTCGCGCAGCATGGCGCGCTCGCCCGCTTGCGGTTCCTTGACCTTCACGACCATCTCGCAGCCTTCGAAGACCTCCTTCGCGGTTGCGACGATCTTGGCGCCCTGGCGGGTGTAGTCGGCGTCGCTGGCGCCGATGCCCTGGCCGGCGCCGCTCTCCACCCAGACTTCATGCCCGTGGGCCACAAGTTCGCGGGCGCTCTCCGGCGTCAGGCCGACGCGGTATTCGTGGTTCTTGATTTCCCTGACGGTCCCGACACGCATAATCTTCACTCCGGCAAAATTCTCTCCTGCCCGTGAGATACACCCATGGCCCTGCAAAGTTTCACCGAATTGGGCCTTGTCAGAAAGGCGAACAGGAATATTTCCCACTCTTGAAACAAACGATAAGAGATTTTCTCATGGACCGGGCGGATCGCGCACTTCTCGAAGCGTTGCAGGTGGACTCCTCGCGTTCCATTGCCGAACTGGCCGCGCAAGTCACACTCTCGCCTTCGGCATGCCATCGCCGCATCCGGGCGCTGGAGGAGCAGGGCCTGATCATGGGCTATGCCGCGAGGGTCGATGCGAAGCGGCTGGGCCTGTCGATGGAGGTCTTCGTGGAAATCACGCTGACCAGCCAGAGCCGCGAAGCCATGGAGCGCTTCGAACGCGCGGTGGGCGATTTCGACGATATCCTCGAATGTCACCTTATGTCGGGCGCGGCGGACTACCAGTTGCGGGTCGCTGCCTCGGACCTTGACCACTACGACCGCATCCATCGCGACTGCCTGGCCCGCCTGCCGGGGGTGTCCTCGATGCGGACCAGTTTTTCGCTGCGGCGGATCAAGCGGTTTCAGGGCTATTCGGTCCCCTGAATTGCTCTCGGGGGTGTGGGGATACACCCTTAATGGGCGTCGCGCAGGTCCTGGGTCAGGATATGGTCCCGCGCGGCGCGCAAGTCGCCGGTTTCGTACTGGATCGAGAGACGCTCCTTGTCGCTCGAGCGGTACATTTCCTCGGCATTGTCGATCTGCTCGACCGAAAGGCCCAGGTCTTCGAGAGCCGAGCGGGCCATGGTCACGGCCGATTCCATCACTTCACGGACCATGAACGTAACTGGGGCGTCCATCAGCCGGATCATCGCGCGCCGATCATAGACGCGGGCGAGAATGCGGGCGTCGGGGAAGGCCTCATGGACATTCTGGAGGAAGCTTTCGGACAGTTGGTCGCCGTCGATGCAGAACACGATCATCTGCGCATGGCCCGCCCCCGCCTGGCGCAACAGGTCGATGCGGGTGCCGTCTCCGAACCAGACTTTCGCGCCGAAGCCGCTGGCGACGTCGATCATCTCGATGTCGGTGTCGATCAGCGTGACCTGAATCTCGGCGGCGATCAGCACTTGCGCCACGGTCTGGCCGAAGCGCCCGTAGCCTACCACCAGCGCGCTGGCGCCGTCCTTGCGGGGGCCTTCGCGGGTTTCCTTGGATGTGGGCATCTCGCGAATGCGCGCCGTCGCCATCATCAGGAACGGGGTGGTGACCATGGACAGCGTGACGATCGCGCTGAACAGGCTGGCGGCCTGCGGCTCGATCAGCCAGGCGTTCTGGGCCTGTGCGAACAGTACGAAGCCGAACTCGCCGCCCTGGCTGAGCAGCAGGCCCAGCGCGAGCGCGCTGCGCCAGTTCATCCGGAACAGCAGGCCCAGGCCGAAGATGACGGAGGCCTTCACCGCGATCAGCGCCAGCGCCATGGAAGCCACGAACAGCGGCCGTTCCGCAATGGCGGAAAGGTCCAGCATCATGCCCACCGACATGAAGAACAGGCCGAGCAGGATCGAGCGGAACGGCTCGACATCGGCTTCAAGCTCGTGGCGGTAGGGGGTGTCGGCCAGCATGACGCCGGCGATGAAGGCGCCCAGCGCGGTGGAAAGGCCCAGCACCTCCATCAGCGCGGCCGAGGCGATGACCGTGAACAGCGCCGCGAAGACGAACATCTCGCGCTCGCCAAGATTGCCGATCAGGCGGAACAGCGGCCGGATCACGAACCGGCCGGCCAGGATCAGGCCGACGATGGCGGCCAGCGTCTCCAGCACCAGGATCCAGCCCGGAGGTCCCTCCGGCAAGTGCGGGTTGCGGTTCATCGCCGCGATGATCGTGATCAGCGGGATGATCGAGAGATCCTGGAACAGCAGGACCGCAAAGGAACGTTCTCCGAACGGCGTGTTCAGCCGTCCCGCGCTCTGGAGCATCGGCAGCACCTGGGCGGTGGAAGAGAGCCCCAGCGGCAGGCCCAGCGCCAGCGCGGCGGCGACGCTGAAGCCGGTGGAGTAATAGATCACCGCTGAAACGGCGAGGCCACAGAGCGCCACTTGCAGGAAGCCGAGGCCGAAAATTTCGTTGCGCATCCGCCATAGCCGTCGCGGCGCCAGTTCCAGGCCGACGATGAACAGCAGCAGCGTAATGCCCAATTCGGCAATGCCCAGCTTGTTCTCGGCGTCGCCAACGAGGCCGAAGGCGTAGGGGCCAAGGATGGCGCCCGCGAGCAGGTAGCCCAAAGTCGCACCCAGGCCGAGGCGGCGGAACAGCAGCACGAAGGCCAGTGCGGTGCCGAGCAGCAGGAAGCCGTCCTTCAGCAGGAATGCCTGGGTATGATCTTCCATCGGGGTCTTTCGGGCCGGAGGCGAAACGGTGTGGTGAAAAGGCTGCTTAGAGGCTCTCGCCGCGCTGCGTAACCCTGGATGAAGGGAGGGGGCGCGTTATTCGTCGTCCCGGACTTGATCCGGGACCGCTGGCAGTACTTGAGGCGCGGAATCGCGAGCAGGGCCTTGCCGATGGCTCGGCTGGTCACGGCCAGCGGTCCCGGATCAAGTCCGGGACGACGGGATATTTCTTATCGATATTCAGCGCGGCAGAACGCCGGTGCAGACGTATTTCAACACCAGCCCGTCTTCCCCCGCCCATTGCACGCGGGAAACGGTGGGGCTGGCATCGCTCCAGTCGCGCAGGACCGTGCCGTTCGGCTGGACGATCCGCCAGTGATGGGACAGCACGCGGCTTCCGGCGCAGTCCACCGCGCGATCCGTATAGAGCACGGTGCCTTGCGGATAACCGGCATTGGCGCGCAGCAGAACCTGCATCTGGCGGAACTGACGGCCGATCAGGCCCGGCCCGACGCTGGCCTTGTCGATATAGATGCTGCGGCCGAGCGTGTTTTCGACGCTGGGCACGAAAAGACGCTGCCACTGCGCTGCCGTCTCGGCTGCAAGGGCGGGCATGGCCAGCAGGCCCAGCAGCACCAGGCAGCGTCTCAATGACCGCATCAGAGCGGGCTGCCGTTCTCGTCGCGATAGATGTCGCGGCGGCCGACGTGGTTGGCGGGGCCGACGTAGCCGTCGTTCTCCATGCGCTCCACCCATTTGGCGGCGGTGTTGTAGCCCACGCCCATTTGGCGCTGGAGCCAGGACACCGAAACCTTCTGGTTCTCGAACACCAGCTGGCAGACCTGCCGGTACTTGCGCTCTTCCGGCTGGTCGGAGGCGGTGGCGTCGAGATCGTCGAAGCCGAACGAGCCTTCCTCCGGCTCGTTGGTGACGGCATCGACGTAATCGGGCTTGCCCTGACCGCGCCAGTGATCGGCGACGTGCTCCACTTCCTCGTCCGAGACGAAGGGGCCGTGAACGCGCTTCACCGGGTCGGAGCTGGGCTTGTAGAGCATGTCGCCCTTGCCCAGCAGCTGCTCGGCGCCCTGTTCGCCAAGGATGGTGCGGCTGTCGATGCGGCTGGTGACGGCGAAGGATACGCGGGTCGGCAGGTTGGCCTTGATGACGCCGGTGATGACGTCCACCGAAGGGCGCTGCGTCGCCATGATCAGGTGGATGCCCGCCGCGCGGCTCTTCTGCGAGAGGCGTTGGATAAGGACTTCGATTTCCTTGCCGACGGTGACCATGAGGTCGGCCAGTTCGTCCACGATGAGGACGATCTGCGGCAGCGTCTCGTAATCGAGCTGGCGGTCTTCGTAGAGTTCCTCGCCCGTCTCGGGGTCGAAGCCGATCTGGATGCGGCGGCCGAGCGGCTTGCCCTTGGCGGCGGCGGCGCGGACCTTTTCGTTGAAGCTGGCGAGGTTGCGGACGCTGATCTCGCTCATCTGGCGATAGCGGCGCTCCATTTCCTCCACCGCCCACTTCAGCGCGCGCACGGCCTTGGGCGGTTCGGTGACGACCGGCGAGAGCAAGTGCGGGATATCGTCGTAGCTCTTGAGTTCCAGCACCTTGGGATCGACCAGGATCAGGCGGCACTGCGCGGGCGTCAGGCGGTAGAGCAGCGAGAGCAGGATCGTATTGAGGCCAACCGATTTACCCGAACCGGTGGTACCGGCGACCAGCAAGTGCGGCATCGTCGCAAGATCCGCCACCACCGGTTCGCCGGCGATGTCCTTGCCCAGGATGATCGGCAGCATGCCCTTGTGGTTGGCGAAGGCTTCGGAGGCGACCATTTCCTTGAACGAGACCATCTGGCGGTCGGCATTGGGGAGTTCGATGCCCATCACGGTGCGCCCCGGAATCGACGAGACGCGGGCGGAGATGGCGGACATGTTGCGGGCGATATCGTCGGCCAGGCCGATCACGCGGCTGGACTTGATACCGGGCGCGGGCTCCAGCTCGTACATGGTGACGACCGGCCCGGTGCGCACGGCGGTGATCTCGCCCTTCACATTGAAGTCGTCCAGCACGGTTTCCAGCAGGCGCGCGTTGCGTTCCAGGCTGAGCTTGTCGATCTTCGGCTGCGAGTTCGGCGGCGGATCGTTCAGCAGATCCAGGCCGGGCAGCGCGAACTTGTCGAACATGTCCTTCTGGCGATTGCCGATATTGAGTTGCGCGGGCGTGGGGCTAGCCTTGGGGTCGCTGATCTCCGGCGCCTTGCGCGGCTTTTCGGCCGGACCATCGAAACCGGCGGGGGCGGGCGCATCGATGCGCCGGGCAGGACGCGGCTTGTCCTCGGCCTCGTCCTCCGGCTTGGCGCGCTCGGCGGCGGTGGCGGCAATCTTGGCGGGAGCAGGAGCGCCGTCCTTGTTGAGGCGGCCGATGCGTCCGGGAAGGGTCAGCAGGCGCAGCCAGTCGACCGCGAAGACCTGCCCGATCAGGGCGACCCCGGCAAGCGCGCAAAGCAGCGCCAGCACGAGCTTAATCCAGCCCTGCACCACTTCGGGCGCGAAACCGGCGAGCCCCGCAATGCCCTTGGCGCCGAGCAGCCCGGTGATGCCGCCCATCGAAGCGGGCAGCACGCCGCCGGGGGCGGTGAACACCATGGACATGACGGTGGCGATCAGGGTCATGGCGATGGCCAGCACCGCCACCGGGCGCCACCAGCGCTGGTTGGAATGCTCGATCTCGTTGTCGTCCTCTTCCACCAGCAGCCAGAGCTTGCGGGCGAAGACGTAGAGCAGGGGAACGAACAGCGCGGCAACCGGACCGAACAGCACCAGCGCGCGCTCCGCCACCCAGGCGCCGACCGGACCCATCCAGTTCTGCGCCGGACCGCCCGCCGCAGTGGAAGCGGAAGGGTCTGTCTGGTGATAGCTCACCAGCGACAGCGCCAGGAACGCCATGGCCGCGAACAGCGCCAATGCCCCGCTCAATTCGGAGGCGCGGCGCAGCGAGCGCTTGAGGACGGCGCGCCAGTTCGGCTTGGTGATGCGCCGTCCGGGCGCGAGGGGCCGGGTGGCCATTGGAAATTCCCCTGAAGATCGGGCCGTTGATCAGGCCTCGGATAATGCGCCGTGGCGGGACTCGCCGTCAAGAATGGATCGGGAACAGGCTTGTGGGCTAACCGGCAAGCCCCTGAATTGCGGCCCATTTCCTCGACGGCAATGTGCGTGCCCGATGCACCGTCATGCCGCCCAGTGCAATCGCCGGGACGCCGGCACGCGCCGCGAGGAGGTGGAAGCGCACCCGGCCGAGCGATGCGGCGCCGGGATGGGAGCGGGTTGGGAACACCGGCGATAGCAGCACGGCATCGGCGCGGGAGCGATGGGCGGCGGCCAGTTCGCGTAGGGAATGCACGGTGACGAAACGCAGGACGGCGGGGCCTGAGGCCAGCTTTTCGGCCGCGCCATAAGCGCCGTCCGCTTTCCAGGCACGCGCTTCCCGTGCCGATCCGGATAGCACCATGCAGTGCCCGAAACGTCGCGCGATCCGGCGGAGAACCTCGAACCGGGCGCGCCGATCGGCGGGGGCGAGATGATAGTGCCGATAGATCAGCCCCGATCCGCGCGGCAGACGGGCGAGCGTCCGCTCCAGCAAGTGGTCGTTGCGGGCATCGCTGATCAGCCAGATATGGGGAAGAGGCGGGTGGCGGTTCGGCACGAAGCCGCTATAGCAGCGCGCCATGGATCAGCCAGCAACTCCTCTCGCAGATATTCGCGCCCGCATCGCCCAGTCCGCCCGCATTGCCGGACGCAAGGCGGATTCGGTCGAACTCGTCGCCATTTCCAAGACGCATCCGGCCGAGGCCATCGCCCCGCTCATCGCCCAGGGCCAGCGCGCGTTCGGCGAGAATCGCGTGCAGGAAGCCGAGGCCAAGTGGCCCGCGCTGCGCGAGGAAAACCCCGAAGTGCGGCTGCACCTCGTCGGCCAGCTCCAGTCCAACAAGGCCGAGGACGCACTGGGCCTGTTCGATTGCATCCATTCGGTAGACCGTCCCTCGCTGGTGGCCGCGCTGGGCAAGGCGATGGAAAAGACCGGGCGCCGCGTGCCCTGCTTCGTGCAGGTCAACATCGGTGCCGAGGAGCAGAAGGGCGGCTGCGCGATTTCCGAAGTGTCTGCCTTGCTGGCGGCTGCGCGCGAGAAGCAGATCCCGGTGGAAGGGCTGATGTGCGTACCGCCGCTGGGCATCGAGGCCGCGCCGTTCTTCGCGCTTCTGGCCAAGATCGCGGATGATAACGGGGTGTCGCAGCTGTCGATGGGCATGAGCGAGGACTTCGAAACGGCGGTAATGCTGGGCGCGACGCATGTGCGCGTGGGCAGCGCGCTGTTTGGCGCGCGAGGTTAAACCTCTGCAACAGCCGTCGTCCCGGACTTGATCCGGGACCGCTGTCAAAGCCACGCTACGCCCGATGGGAAGCGGCGGCTTCACCTACATCATGACGAACCGTGAATTCGGCGTGCTCTACGTCGGAGTCACGGCGGATATCCACGCGCGAATAGCGCAGCACCGCCACGGACGTGGTTCGGAGTTCTGCCGGAAATATGGGCTCGACCAGCTCGTTTGGTCGAGCCTCACGCGACGATTCAAGAAGCCATTGCGCGCGAGAAGCAGCTCAAGCGTTGGCGTCGGGAATGGAAACTTGAGCTGATCGAGAGCGCCAATCCGCTTTGGGGGGACTTGGCGGTTTACTTTTAGGTGGGTGGGCGCGGCCAGCGGTCCCGGATCAAGTCCGGGACGACGTTTTCGACCGCGCCCCCCTTTGTCTCAGTTCGGCCTTGTCTCAGTTCGGCGTATCCAGTTCGTTGCCGGTCAGCGTCACCACATGGAGCAGGTTCGTCGAACCCGGAGTGCCGAAGGGCACGCCCGCCAGCGCCACGAGGCGGGTGCCGGCGGCGCCGAAGCCGTGGCGCAGGGCCATGCGCTTGCCCTTGGCGATCATCTCCTCGAAGCTGCCGATGTCCTTGGTGATCACGGCATGCGTACCCCAGAGCAGGGCAAGGCGGCGCGCCGTCTTCGGCGAAGGCGTGAGCACCAACATCGGTGCCGCGGGACGCTCGCGGGCAACACGACGCGCCGAGCCGCCCGAGCCGGTGAAGACGATGATGCCTTCGATCGGTAAGGTATCCGCGATCGTCGCGCAGGAGGCCGAAAGCGCGTCGGCGGTGGTGGCGTCGGGCGGGGTGTGGGTCAGGTGGATACGCTCGCGATAGGTGGAGTCGGTTTCCACCTTCACGGCAATGCGGTCCATGATCGTCACCGCTTCCACCGGCCATTGGCCCGCCGCCGTCTCGGCCGAAAGCATGACGGCATCGGCGCCGTCGTATACGGCATTGGCGACGTCGGACACTTCCGCGCGGGTGGGCGAGGGGCTGGTGATCATCGATTCCAGCATCTGCGTGGCCACCACCACCGGCTTGCCGATGGCACGCGTCTTGGCGATGATGTGCTTCTGGATCGGCGGCACTTCCTCGGGCAGGAGTTCCACGCCCAGATCGCCGCGGGCCACCATGATACCGTCCGAAAGCTCGATGATCCCGTCGATCGCATCGACTGCCGCCGGCTTCTCGATCTTGGACATCAGCGCGCAGGCCCCGCCGATCAGCCGCCGCGCCTCGGCGACGTCTTCAGGCCGCTGGACGAAGGACAGGCCGATCCAGTCCGCGCCCTGCTCCACCGAGAAGGCGAGGTCGCGGCGATCCTTGTCGGTCAGCGCGGGGACGGGGACGATCGCGTCCGGCACGTTCACGCCCTTGCGATCGGAGATGAAGCCGCCGACTTCGGCGGTGCAGAGGATCGAATCGGCTTCCGGCTTGATCACCACGAGGCGCAGCTTGCCGTCGTCGATCAGCAGGCGCTGGCCTTTCTGGAGGATGCCGAAGAGTTCGGGATGCGGCAGGCAGACGCGGTTTTCGTCGCCGGGGGTGGGGTCACGGTCGAGGGTGAAGTGGGCGCCGTGGCGGATGAAAGCCTTGCCTTCCGCGAAAGTGCCGACGCGCAGCTTCGGGCCCTGGAGGTCGCAGAGGATCGCCACGGGACGCATCAGGTCTTTCTCGACCGCGCGAATATTGGCGATGGTTTCCCGGTGGGTGTCGTGGTCGCCGTGGCTCATGTTGACGCGGAAAGCGTCGGCCCCGGATTTCAGAAGCTTGGCGATCGTCTCCTTGTCGCGGCTGGCCGGGCCCAGCGTGGCGAGGATCTTCACCTTGCGCTGGCGCTTGATCCCGCGATGGTGCGGCGAACGGCGAAACGGAGGGGTGGTTGCCAAAATCTGTCTGCCTCTCTTTCGATATTTCGCCGACATATGGCAAAGGCGGCATGACAAACCAAGGACGATCGGCAGAATTATGAATGTAAACGACCAGATCGACGAACTCGACGACGCCGTGGCCGCCGCCGCGTTCCGTCGGCTCGTGCGTCACCTCCAGACCCGTCACGACGCGCAGAACATCGACCTCATGGGGCTGGCCGGGTTCTGCCGGAACTGTCTGGCGGATTGGATCCGCGATGGGGGCTTCGCAGGCGACAAGGCGGCTGCCCGCGAAGTGATCCACGGCATGCCGTTCGGCGCGTGGAAGGACGCATACCAGACCGAAGTGACGCCCGAGCAACTCGCGCGCATGGAAGAGAGCCTGAAGAAAAACGGGGGTGGGCACTGAACCTGCCGGTCACTGGCCCCCTATGAAACTTGCGGGCTGAAACTCGTGGGTTTCAGGAACTCGCGAGTTTCATCAGGACCAGCCCGACCAGGATCAGGCCGGCCGCCGCAAGGCGCATGGCGCTGACCGATTCGCCCAGCATGACGATGCCGAAGATGAACGCACCCAGCGCGCCGATGCCGGTCCAGACCATGTAGGCCGTGCCCAGCGGCAGCACGCGCATCGACCAGGAAAGCAGGCCGAAGCTGACGAACATCGCGACGATCGTGATCACGCTGGGCCAGAGTCGGGTGAAGCCGTGCGACTGCTTCATGGCCGAAGCCCAGACGACTTCGAAAAGTCCAGCGATGACGAGAACGATCCAGGGCATTTACGGCAACCTTCTTCAACGGGTTGCCGGGCCGTCCCGGTCTTGAAGCTTCGCCGCCGGCCGATTCCGGCGGTGAAGGCGGGAACGTTGTCGCCGCGCGGGCGCGTCTTAGAATAACGGGGACGGAGAGGCAACTTCGTCACTTATTCCCTGTTTGCGCACAGGATTTCCACAGGCTACCGCTTTGCCCGAATCCGCGACTGCCGCTATCAGCGCGCGCCACACCGAATTCACACCAGATTTTTCCGGAGCATTACCCGATGGCCGAAACCACCGACGATCGCCTGCGCCTGCTGATCGAGCGCGTCGAGCGCCTCGAAGAGGAAAAGAAGGGCATCTCGGACGACATCCGCGACGTCTACAACGAAGCCAAGGCCGTCGGCTACGACGTCAAGATCATGCGCCAGATCGTCCGCATCCGTAAGATGAAGCCGGACGACCGCCGCGAAATGGACATGCTGCTCGACACCTACAAGACGGCGCTCGGCATCGACTGAGGGGACTGTCTGGAAATTCGCTGAAGGCGAATTTTGCGGCGGTGCCGTTCTAAAATGCCCTTCGGGCATTTTTCAAACTAATATCACCCGAGATGCACCAGCAGCATGGTCGCCGCATTGGCGCCGGCATGCTGGAGCATCGCGGCGGGCAAGCCGATACGCTGGCGGGTGAAGCCCAGCAGCAGTGCCGCCCAGAGCTGCGGCAATACCAGCGGCAGCGACAGCACCGAAATGCTCGGATAGTTCGACAGGTGCACCCCTGCGAAGATGAGCGCCGCGATCCAGAACACCGCGGGATAGGCCGCGACATACCAGCCTGGCGGCATCCGTCGCTTGCGCAATGCGATCCAGCCACCGATCGCGCCGACAAGCACGGCCAGCACCAATCCACTCAGCACCAATCCACTCAGCACCAGCGGCGCCATGGCCGCCGCCGAAGCGGTCAGGACCGCGAAAAGCACACCGCCGCCCAACAGCCACAGCGCACGGGGATAGCCGGTCTGCCAGCCGCGAAAGGCAATCTCCTCGGCCACCGGTGCGATCAGGATCGTGAACGGCAAAAGCCAGCCTGACGGCAGCTTCTCGAAGGCGTCCGGCGTCGGCAATTGCATGGCCTGTTGCCAGAACGTTATCAGCGGCAGCACCACCAGAAGCAGGCCGCCGACATGAAGCGCCTCCAGCATGCCCAGGGCCGCCCAGCCTTCGCGCGAGCGCAGTCCCACGGGCGCGAGGATGGCCGGACGTTTCAGATACTGCGGCAGCTCGCGCAGCACGCCGAGGGAATGACGCGGTGCGACAGGGTGGGTACGGGTAGCCATGAGCGCTTTCTAGGCCCGTTTCCTTTTCAAATCGTTTGGGCACTCTGCTGCCGCCACGCCTCACCTTGAGCAGGCTCTACGGGAACGGGCGGTTGCCCTTGGGTGCCGCCCTGTTGTAAGGCGCGCCCTGCGTCATTTGGCACATATCATTCACTGGACCTCATTGACCGGGCCTCGCGGAAATCCGCAGGCAGGCAGAAGAGCGAAGCAAGAGCGGACCCATGGCAGGCCATTCCAAATTCAAGAACATCATGCACCGCAAGGGCGCGCAGGATAAGAAGCGCTCGGCGCAGTTCAGCAAGCTCAGCCGCGAAATCACGGTCGCGGCGAAGATGGGCATGCCCGACCCGGACATGAACCCGCGCCTGCGCGCCGCCGTCAACGCGGCCAAGGCGCAGTCGATGCCCAAGGACAACATCCAGCGCGCGATCGACAAGGCCAGCAAGGGCGATGCCGAGAACTACGAGGAAGTGCGCTACGAAGGCTACGGCCCCGGCGGCGTTGCCCTCATCGTCGAGGCGCTGACCGACAACCGCAACCGCACCGCCACCAACGTGCGCACGGCCTTCTCCAAGAACGGCGGCAATCTCGGCGCGAGCGGCGCGGTTTCGCATGGTTTCGAGCGTCTCGGCCTGATCGAGTACCCCGGCAGCGCGGGTGACGAGGACAAGGTTCTCGAAGCCGCCATCGAAGCCGGCGCGCAGGATGTCGAAAGCGACATGGGCGATGGCGACGAGAATCCGGGCAGCCACCAGATCTGGGTACCGGTCGATTCCCTTCACGAAGTCGCCCGCGAACTGGAAAAGGTTCTCGGCGAGGCCGAGGGCGTGAAGCTGGCGTGGAAGCCCAATCTCTCCGTGGACGTCGACGCCGACACCGCCGGCACCCTGATGAAGCTGGTCGATACCCTCGAAGACGACGACGACGTCCAGACCGTCTGGGGGAACTACGAAATCTCCGACGAGGTCATGGAAAAGCTCGGCTGATTTGACCCATACCGGGCTGCGAATGGGCGTTTTCTGCGCTTCCGGTGCTCGCGTACTGAAGTACGCTGCGCTCCGGTTCTCGATAATGCCCATTCTCACTCCGATCTGGGCCAAATCTTCTGAGAGGCGGATAGCATGATCATCATCGGGCTCGATCCGGGCCTGACCTGCACGGGCTGGGGGATAGTCGCCAAGAGCGGCAGTCGCCTCAGCCACGTCGCCAACGGACAGATCCGCACCGATGCCAAGGCCGGTATGGCCGAGCGGCTGGTCGAGCTGGACGCAGCGCTCACCGACGTGATCCTCCACCATCGCCCCGATACCGGCGCGGTGGAGGAAGTCTTCGTCAACGTGAACCCGCAGTCCACGCTCAAGCTGGGCCAGGCACGGGGCGTCGCCATGCTGTCGATCGCGCGGGCGGGCCTGCCGGTGGCCGAATATTCCACCAAGGTCATCAAGAAGGCGCTGGTCGGCACCGGCGGGGCCGACAAGAAGCAGATCCAGCACATGCTCAAGGTGCTGCTGCCCGGCGTGAAGCTGGCGGGCGAGGATGCTTCGGACGCGCTGGCGGTCGCCATCACCCATGCGAACATGCTCGGCAGCCATCGCTGATCCGATTGCGCAGCCCGCGCATCAACAGCCATGGCTTGACGGGGCTGGCGCGGGGCGAATGTTCCTGCCATAGGAACAAACCATGATCGCCAAGCTTACAGGTCTGCTCGACGACACCGGCCCCGACTGGGCAATCATCGACGTGAACGGCGTCGGTTATCTCGTCCATTGTTCGGCGCGCACGCTCGACCATCTCGGCATCCGGGGGGACAAGGTCGTCGTCCACACCGAGATGCAGGTTTCCGAAACCGATCAGCGCCTCATCGGCTTCACCAGCGGGGCGGAACGCAACTGGTTCCGCCTGCTGACGGCGGTACAGGGCGTCGGTTCGAAAGTGGCGCTGGCGATCCTCTCGGCGCTGACCACCGAGGAATTGCAACGCGCCTGTGCGGGCGGCGACAGCGCCATGGTCGCGCGCGCCAACGGCGTCGGGCCGAAACTGGCGAGCCGCATCGTCAACGAGTTGAAGGACAAGGCCGGCGGCATGCCCACCGCGCCGGGAGCACCCGGCCTCGGCGCCGTTTCCGCACCGGCCGGGTTCTCCAGCGCCGATGCGGTTTCCGCCCTCCAGAACCTCGGCTTCAAGCCCGCGATCGCCAGCATGGCGGTCGGCAAGGCGGTGGAGGAACTGGGCGAGGATGCAGGGCTGAACGACCTCGTCCGCGTGGCACTGAAAAAGGCTGCCGGGTGATCAGGCCGCTTAACCAAACACCACGTCATCCTGAACTCGTTTCAGGATCCATCCCGCGGTTTGCCCGGAACCCTCGCCGGCAAGCCAAACTTTACCGCCAGATCCCGCCACTCCGGGTTTTCGGCATTGATAAGGCTGATCTTCCACTGACGATGCCAGCGCTTCAGCTGCTTCTCCCGCAAGATAGCGCGCTCCATGTCGCCGAACAGCTCGAAATGGACAAGGCGGTGGACGGCGTATCGCGCCGTGAAGCCGGGAAGAATGTCGTTCCGGTGCTGCCACAACCGACGGAGAAGGTTCGAAGTCACGCCGATGTAGAGCGTGCCGTAGTGCCCGCTCGCAAGGATGTAGACGCAAGGCTGGCGTTCGTCCCGCATAGGGCGGGGTGTGCGGCCCGATGGATGCTGAAACAAGTTCAGCATGACGGAGTTGCCAAGATTTCATCCACGACACACCCAATTCAGCATCGTCATCCTGAACTTGTTTCAGGATCCATTTCTCGACAGACGCCGAGGCTATGACCGACAACCCGATCCTCACGCCCACGCGCCAGCCCGAGGACGCCGACGCGGCGCTGCGGCCGAAAACGCTCGCCGAATTCGTCGGGCAGGCGGCGGCGAAGGACAATCTTCGCGTCTTCATCGAAAGCGCCAAGTCGCGGCGCGAGGCGATGGATCATACGCTGTTCTTCGGTCCGCCGGGCCTCGGCAAGACGACGCTGGCGCAGATCGTCGCGCGCGAACTGGGCGTGGGCTTCCGCGCCACGTCCGGGCCGGTCATCGCCAAGGCGGGCGACCTTGCCGCGCTGCTGACCAATCTCGAACACGGCGACGTGCTGTTCATCGACGAGATCCACCGCCTCAATCCGGTGGTCGAG
The DNA here is from genome assembly GCF_032093395.1 of Novosphingobium sp. Classification (GTDB taxonomy): domain Bacteria; phylum Pseudomonadota; class Alphaproteobacteria; order Sphingomonadales; family Sphingomonadaceae; genus Novosphingobium. The sequence continues at coordinate 40,831 of NZ_DAMDBA010000009.1, read as the reverse complement.
GAAGTGCTCTACCCGGCGATGGAAGACCGCGCGCTAGACCTGATCATCGGGGAGGGCCCCTCGGCGCGATCGGTGCGCATCGACCTGCCGCCCTTCACGCTGGTCGGCGCGACGACCCGTCAGGGCCTGCTGCAAACGCCGCTGCGCGACCGCTTCGGCATCCCGGTGCGGCTGCAGTTCTACACCGTGGATGAACTGGAAAAGGTCGTCACGCGCGGCGCGGGTCTGCTGGGCATCGGCATGGACAAAGGTGGGGCGACTGAAATCGCCCGCCGTGCGCGTGGGACTCCGCGCGTCGCGGGCCGGCTGATGCGCCGGGTGCGCGATTTCGCCCATGTCGCGGGCAGCGATGTCATCACCCACGAGATCGCGGATGATGCCCTGACGCGGCTGGAAGTCGATTCCATCGGCCTCGATGCGCAGGACCGCCGTTACCTCAAGATGATCGCGGGAATCTACAAGGGCGGCCCGGTCGGCGTCGAAACGCTGGCGGCCGGCTTGTCCGAGCCGCGCGATACCATCGAAGAGGTGATCGAGCCCTACCTGATCCAGCTCGGGCTGATCGCGCGGACCGCGCGGGGGCGTTGCCTCAACGATCATGGGTGGCAGCATCTCGGCATGACTCCACCCAACGGCGGTCCCCAGGGCGGCCTTTTCGATTCGGATGGAGACTGATCGGGCAGCGTTTTTCGCGCAATAAACTGTCGGGCGCGTTTACAGATGGGCGGTGCGACAGTCCCGCTTCGGCACAGCTTCGCGGTTGTCTCCGAAAACTAACGCATTTTCTGCGTCGGCACTGTCGAATCTCGGTAAATGCCATTGTTCCGTTAGCCGCTCTCTGCGTTTGTTCAGTTCAAGTCGGTTCCGATTTTTCCCGATGGAGTTCATCTCCGAGGGTGCGGGGTCGAACAGAACGAAGAGAGAGACGATCATGTCGGTTCGGATGGCCCTCGCTAAATTGTCTGCCTGCGCAGCGGGCTGCGCCATCATCGGTGGCGGTGCGGTGCATGTCGCCGAGACGCAGAGCAAGAAGGTCGAATACCGCAAGGTCAAGCAGGCCAAGACCGCCAAGCCGGTGCGCCCTGCCAAGCGGCTGGTGCGCAAGGATCCGCCGCGCGAGATAAGCCGCGCGCGCCGTATCATCGATCGTCCGGACATGCCGCAAACGGCCTATGTCCCGTTGCCACCCGCTTATGTCCCGCCTGCGCCCGCCCCGGTCTATGCCGGCGGCGGAGGCGGCGCGCCGGCGGTGATCGGCGGTGGCGGCGGCGGTTTCGGTGGCTTCGGGGGGGGCTTCTTCGGAGGGTTCTTCGGTGGCGGTGGGTCTGGCGGCGGCAATGTCATCATCTCGTCCACCTCCAGCGGCGGTTCCACATCCAGTTCCTCCTCGACCGGCGGTCTGACGACGACCGGCGGATCGACTTCGACGTCCAGCTCGACGGGCGGCCTCACCACCACCACTACGGGGGGATCGACTTCGACCTCCAGTTCCACGGGCGGCCTGACCACGACGACGACCACCGGCGGGATCACCTCGACCACCACCTCTTCCAGTTCGGGCGATGTCTCGACCAGCACCAGTACGTCGAGTTCCTCGTCCACCTCGTCCTCGACCTCTTCGAGCACGTCGTCATCGAGTTCGACGTCTTCCTCCACCTCCGGTTCGTCCTCGACGTCGACTTCGTCCGGCGGCGACAATCCGCCGCCTCCGCCGCCGCCGACCGACGTTCCCGCGCCGCCGATGCTCATCCTGTTCGGTGCCGCCGCCGCTGCGGTGATCGGCCGCCAGCGTCTGGCCCGCAAGAAGTCTGCCTGAGGGGGCGCAACCAGCCAGGAGCCGCGCATGGCGGCCGGGCTGGAGAAGGGGTGAGCGTCGGGGGGCGCTCACCCCTTTTTCGTGCTCCGCTCATGATTTGGCTCGCAAACCGGCGTCGTCCTGAACTTGGTTCAGGATGACGAGGGATATCAGGGTCGCGAGGGATAGATGGTTTGGGGGCGCGCGCGTCCGGCAGCTTCGCCCAACGAAAAACCCCGCCCCGCGCGAACGCGGGACGGGGTTTTTTCTCAGCCTTGCGGCTGGCTGCGTTTTAGGCGGCCAGCTTGCGCAGCACGTACTGCAGGATGCCGCCGTTGTTGAAGTATTCCACTTCGTTGGCGGTATCGATGCGGCAGAGCGCGGTGAAGGTGAAGGTCGAACCGTCGGGACGGGTAACTTCGACTTCCACGTCCTGGCGCGGCTTCAGGCTGGCGACGCCCTTGATCGTAAAGGCGTCGTCGCCGGTCAGGCCGAGCGACTGGCGGCTGTCGCCATCCTTGAACTGAAGCGGAAGCACGCCCATGCCGACCAGGTTCGAGCGGTGGATACGCTCGAAGCTCTCGACGATCACGGCGCGGACGCCCAGCAGGTTGGTGCCCTTGGCTGCCCAGTCGCGCGACGAACCGGTGCCGTACTCCTTGCCGGCCACGACCACCATCGGCGTGCCCTGCTCCTTGTACTTCTGCGCGACGTCGTAGACCGGCAGAATCTCTTCACCGAAGCGGCTCATGCCGCCTTCGATGCCGGGGACCATTTCGTTGCGGATGCGGATGTTGGCGAAGGTGCCGCGCATCATCACTTCGTGGTGGCCACGGCGCGAGCCGTAGGAGTTGAAGTCCGCCTTGGCGACCTGGTGCTCCATCAGCCACTGGCCCGCCGGGCTGTCGGCCTTGATCGAACCGGCCGGCGAGATGTGGTCGGTGGTGATCGAATCGCCGAGGATCAGCAGGGGCTTGGCCTCGATGATGTCGTTCACCGGCGCCGGGGTCATTTCCATGCCCTCGAAGTACGGCGGGTTGGCGACATAGGTCGAACCGGCGCGCCACGAGTAGGTGTCCGAACCGACGACGTTGATCGCCTGCCAGTGCTTGTCGCCCTTGTAGACGTCTGCATAGCGGGCCTGGAACATGCCGCGGTCGACGCAGGCGTTCATCGTGGTGCTGACTTCGAGGTTGGTCGGCCAGATGTCCTTGAGGAACACGTCCACACCGTCCTTGCTGACGCCGATCGGGGTGGTGGTGAAGTCTTCCACCACAGTGCCCTTGAGAGCGTAGGCGACGACCAGCGGCGGCGAGGCCAGGAAGTTGGCGCGCACGTCGGGCGAGACGCGGCCTTCGAAGTTGCGGTTGCCCGAGATCACGGCGCTGGCGACCAGGCCGTTCTCGTTGATCGCCTTCGAGATCGGCTCCGCGAGCGGGCCCGAGTTGCCGATGCAGGTGGTGCAGCCGTAGCCGACGAGGTTGAAGCCGATGTTGTCGAGGTGCGACTGGAGACCGGCCTTTTCGAGGTAGTCGGTGACGACCTGCGAACCCGGCGCCAGCGAGGTCTTGACCCAGGGCTTGGGCTTCAGGCCCAGTTCGTCTGCCTTCTTGGCGACGAGACCGGCGGCAACCAGAACGCCCGGGTTCGAGGTGTTGGTGCAGCTGGTGATGGCGGCGATCATGACGTCGCCGTCACCGATGTCGAAGTCCTTGCCTTCCACGGGAACGCGGGCGGCGGTCTTCTTGTAGGTTTCGGCCATGTCCTTGTTGAACACGTCGTCCACGTCCGGCAGCGCGACCCAGTCCTGCGGACGCTTCGGGCCGGCGAGCGACGGCACGACGGTCGACATGTCGAGTTCGAGGGTCGAGGAGAAGATCGGGTCGGCAGCGGCCGGGTCGATCCAGAAGCCCTGTTCCTTGGCATAGGCTTCGACGAGAGCGATCTGCTCTTCCTCGCGGCCGGTGAGGCGCAAGTAGTCGATGGTCTTGTCGTCGATGCCGAAGAAGCCGCAAGTGGCGCCGTATTCCGGGGCCATGTTGGCCAGCGTCGCGCGGTCGGCAAGGCTCAGCGAGGCGAGGCCGGGGCCGAAGTATTCGACGAAGCGGCCGACCACGCCGTGCTTGCGCAGCATGGCGGTGCAGGTGAGCACGAGGTCAGTGGCGGTCACGCCTTCCTTCAGTTCGCCGGTCAGCTTGAAGCCGACGACTTCGGGGATGAGCATCGAGACCGGCTGGCCGAGCATCGCGGCTTCCGCCTCGATGCCGCCGACGCCCCAGCCCAGCACGCCCAGGCCGTTGACCATCGTGGTGTGGCTGTCGGTGCCGACGCAAGTGTCGGGATAGGCGACCAGTTCACCGTTCTGGTCGTTGCTGGACCATACCGTCTTGGCGATGTTCTCCAGGTTGACCTGGTGGCAGATGCCGGTGCCCGGGGGAACGGCATAGAAGTTGTCGAGCGACTTCGAGCCCCACTTGAGGAAGTCGTAGCGCTCCATGTTGCGCTGGTATTCGATTTCCACGTTCTCTTCGAACGCCTTGGGGTGGCCGAATTCGTCGACCATGACCGAGTGGTCGATCACCAGGTTCACGGGGACCAGCGGGTTGATCTTGCTGGTGTCGCCGCCCAGGGTGGCGATGGCATCGCGCATGGCGGCAAGGTCGACCACGCAGGGAACGCCGGTGAAGTCCTGAAGCAGAACGCGGGCCGGGCGGTACTGGATTTCGTCACCCGTGACCGGGTTCTTCTGCCAGTCGGCAATCGCCTGGATGTCCTTGGTGGCGACGGTGAAGCCGCCGTCCTCGAAGCGCAGCAGGTTCTCGAGAAGGACTTTCATCGAGAACGGAAGGCGCGAAACGTCGCCGATCTTTTCGGCGGCCTTCTTGAGGGAGTAGTAGGCGATCTGCTTGCCGCCGACTGTCATGGTGCTGCGGGTGCCGAGCGTGTCCTGTCCGACCTGGGTCATTTGGGTATTATCCCCTTCTGTATGGAGCGTGCCACGGTAGAAGCGCAGCTATTCCGAAACCCACTAGCCCAGGTTGCGGAAATCATCGCCGTGCTGCATCGCGACAAGCGGATTCTTCGGCCCCGCCGATGCGCGCTCGCGGCCTTAAGGTCAAGGGGGCGCGGCGTGGTGACTAGGACTCCACTTTTGCGTTTCTTGCACCTATCCAGCAGCCGATAACGATCGTTATCGCACCGGCAACAGTCGGGAGATCGAGCCGTTCCCCGAACATGAGCCAGCCCAACAGCGCGGCCCAGAGAAAGCCGGTATACTCGATCGGCAGCAGCACTTGCGTCTCGGCGCGGGCATAGCCCCAGGACAGGAACAGCAGCGCGAAGGTCGCCAGCGCCGCTCCGGCCAGGATCAGCAGGAGGCTGTGAGGATCCGGCATTACCGCCAGCCACGGCGCGAAGATAAGAAAAATCAACGAAACCAGAAGGTTCTGGAACTGCGCGATCTCCACGGGGCCAGCAAGCAGCGCCTGCTTGCGCTGGAGGACAAGGTTCATTGCGTAGAACCCGGCCGAAAGCAGCACAGCCATCGTTCCCTCGATCGCCTGGTCCGAGTAAGTGCCCAAGCCGAACCGTCCCAGGGCGATTACCATCACGCCGGCAATGCCGAGAAGCGAAGCGAGGATACTTTTGGGGCGGATCGTTTCGCCCAGGACCAGCGCCGCGAAATAGAGCGCGATGATCGGAGAAACGAAGGAAATCGCGATTCCCTCGGCCATTGGAATTCGTACGAGGCCATAGAAAAAGAGTGCAGCCATCGCCGATGTGATCGCTGCGCGCAGGACATGGACCTTCAGCACGGGGCGCGAAGGCATCGGCCGACCGACCATGAGCCAGAGCGGCAACGTGAGGAACGTGCCGAAAAGATTGCGCAAAAGCAGCGCCGTATAGACGCCCACCGCGATCGAGGCGCCCTTGATCATGGCATCCATGGCGCTGAAGGTGGCGATACCTGCCACGACCGCTAGCACCGGCAGAACGGACCCGTGATCTCGGGAATCGGGGTTTGCGGCTGTGCTCATCGCGTTGCGGCTGTTGCGGCCCGAGCGCTCGCGTGCAAGCGGCAATGCACGCAATTCATCGCAGCGACAGGCGAAATCCTTGAAGAAAGGATTATATGGGGGCAAAGCGGGATACCAATCGCAGCCGATTTTTCGCGGCTGCGTTTCCTCCCACATCACTCCAGCATACCAAGGGCGGGTTCAGATCAAGATGGCGAGTTTGAAGAGCATCGGTTGCAGCGTGCTGGCGGTCGTGGCGGCGACGGGTCTTGTCGCGCAACCTGCCCTGGCCCAGAAATCAGACGCGAAGAGCGAAGCGGCGAAGAAGGATGCGGGCAAGAAGAAGACCGTCTCTTCGCCCACGTCGATCCTGCCGACTTCGCAACCGACCGCGACGCCGACCCCTTCGGCCAAGGCCTCCTCGAAGCCGAAAAGCCAGCAGGCCGTTCAGCCCGTGGTCGCGCCGGTTGCCGTGCCGACCGCAATCCCCACGGTTTCGCAACCCATGGTGCAGGATACGATCCTGGCCGAGCCGGTCATGGCCTGGTCGCTGGCCGATGCGAAGGCGCTGCTCTCCACCGTCGAATATATCGGCAAGGAAGGCCTGATCCCCGCCGACTACCAGCCTTCGGCCCTGCGCGCCGCCATCGCCAAGGGCGAGGGCGACGAACTCGATGCGCTGGCAAGCCGCGTGTTCGGCTGGCTGATCGAGGATCTTCGCGACGGCCGCACGCCGATGACCGCGCGCGTCCAGTGGTTCGCCGTCGATCCCGACCAGGATCTCATGCCCACCGCGCAGATCATGGCTCAGGCGCTTTCCGAGCACGACGTGGCCGGCGTGGTCGCCAAGCTGGCGCCAACCAATCCCGACTATGCCGCGCTCAAGGCTGACCTTAACGCCACGCCCATGGCCAACAAGACGCGCCGCGCGCTGATCCAGGCCAACATGGATCGCTGGCGCTGGCTCGCGCGCGACCTGGGCGACGTCTACCTCATGACCAACGTTCCGGAGTTCCAGCTGCGCCTGGTGGTCAAGAACAAGATCATCCGCAGCTACAAGACCGTGGTCGGCAAGCCCGGCCGCACGGCGACGCCGCAGTTGGCCGAGACGGTGAGCGCGGTCGTGTTCAACCCCACCTGGACGGTGCCGCAGTCGATCGTGAAGGGCGAAGGCCTCGGCGCGAAAGTGCTGAACAACCCCGGCTGGGCGCGCTCGGCCGGTTACAAGGGCACCAAGAACGGCGACGGCACCATCACCGTCGTCCAGCAGCCGGGCCCGAACAACTCGCTCGGCCTGATGAAGATCGACATGCCCAACCCGCACGCGATCTATTTCCACGACACGCCCGCCAAGCAGTATTTCAACTCGGAAGTGCGCGCGTTCAGCCATGGCTGCATCCGCACCGAGCGCGCCGTGGAGCTGGGCATGACCATGGCGATCCTGGGCGCGCAGAAGTCGGCCACCGAGGCGGCCGAAATCTCGCGCTCCGGCAAATATACCAAGGTCGAGATGACCCGGACTTTCCCGGCCTACCTGACCTATTTCACCTACGCCCGCTCGATCGACGGCCAGCTCAAGCCGTTCACCGATCTTTATGCCCGCGACAAGCCGGTGCTCGACAGCTTCGCTGCCGCGCGCCAGCTCAAGACCACCCAGCGCGCGAGCGAGGAAGAGATCATCAAGCTCGACAATCCGCTCTGATGCATTTTACGTCCCCCGGTTAACGCGAGAGCGATAGCCGGGGGCTTGCCTCTAACCCGCCCGGTGGCCACCTAGAGCGGATCGACATTCAGCCCATGCGGGCCTGCGAAGCGGCTCCACCTGGCCTAAATGTCGATCGGCTCTAGTTTGCAGGAATGGTCGGGAGACGAAGGATGAGCGAGCAGACCACCGGCAGCGATGCCCGGATCGAGGAAGCCACCGCGCGCATCGTCGAACTGGAAGCCGAACTGGAAGCTTCCGGCACCACCACCCGCAAAGCCGCCGAACTGGCGCGGGCCAAGGCGCTGCTGCATTATTGGGTGGAAAGCGTCGTTGCAGTGGTGGCGACGCCGGGCGTGGGCCGCGCCGTCCTGATCCACGAAAACGGCACGGAATCCCGCATCGCCTCGCCCGACCTGCCGTTCCGGTTGGCCATCCCGGTTTCTTTCGAACCTCGCGAAGTTTAGAGCATTTTCTAATCAGATGGAATCATCTGATGACTCGGAAAATGCGTCAAAACAAAATCTAAGCTGGAAACCGGCGCCGCAATTGCACCAGCGTCTGATCCAGGCTGGAGAGGTAGCGCGAGCGGTCCGTCTTGCTGAAAGGCGGCGGTCCACCCACTACGTCGCCACCAGCCCTGAGGTCGGCCATGATCGCGCGCGTGGCGATGGCGCCGCCGATGGATGCCGTGGTGAACGGCTTGCCGTTGGGCGCCATCACGTCCGCACCAAGCTTGAGGCAGCGGTCCGCCAGCAGAATGTCGGCCGTGATCACCACGGTGCCGGGCGCGGTGTTCTCCACGATCCAGTCATCGGCGGCATCGAAAGCGTCGCTCACCAGCTTGCGCGAAATCAGCGGCGACTGCGGCACGCGGATCGGGCTGTTGCTGACTACTACGACCGGCACCTTGTAGCGCGCGGCGACTTTGTAGGTTTCGTCCTTCACCGAGCAGGCGTCGGCATCGATCAATATGCGGATCATGCGGCCTCTTAACGCCTTCGTGGGCGGATGGCGAATGGCTGTAACGGCCATGGCTTGAAAATGACGATGGTTTGAAAAGATCGTCGTCCCGGACTTGATCCGGGACCGCTGGCTGAGCCGCGCCCAACTCTGGGCAGGGCAATCCGCTTGCCAGAGGCGTGTCATCGCAAGGGGGCGCCTAAAGATTTGACAGCGGTCCCGGATCAAGTCCGGGACGACGGCCAAACCGGGTTGGTTCAAAACTGCCGCAGCACTCCGAGAAACGCCTCGCCATAGGCTTCCAGCTTGCGAGCACCGATGCCGCCGATCTCTCCCAGTTCCGCCAACGACGAGGGACGCGCGGCGGCCATTTCGCGCAAGGTGGCGTCGTGGAACACCACATAGGGCGGTACTCCGGCCTCTTGCGCCAGATCGCGGCGCAGGGTGCGCAGGGCGTCGAACAGCGGATCGCCCACCGGATTCGCGCCGCCGTCCGCCGCACTGCGGCCGCCGCGCCGCTTCTTCTCGCGCTTGGGCGGAACGACGATCAGGACGGACGCCTCGCCCTTCAGGATCTCACGCGCATCGCCGCCCAGCGACAACCCGCCGTGTTCGGTTGGCAGCAGGCTGCCCCGCGCCTGAAGCGCGCGGGCCAGGGGCTTGAGCAACGGTTGCTCGTCAGCTGTGAGAATGCCGAAGACCGAAAGCTGGTCATGCCCGCGCTGGAGCACGCGATCGTCGCTGGCGCCGGTCAGCACTTTTTCCAGATGGCCCAGGCCGTAGCTCTGGCCGGTGCGATAGACCGCCGAGAGCAGCTTGCGAGCCAGTTCGGAAACATCGATCACGCCCGCCGGTTCGAGGCAATTGTCGCAATTGCCGCAAGTCTGCGCGGGCGTCTCTCCGAAATGGCGGAGGAGCACGGCGCGGCGGCATTCGGCGGTTTCGACAAGCCCGGCCAGGGCATCGAGGCGCTGGCGTTCGCTTTGCAGGCGGTGCGGCTCGATCTCCGAGAGGCGCTGGCGGGCGCGGGCAAAATCGTCGGCGCCCCAGAACATCACCGCCACGGAGGGATCGCCGTCTCGTCCGGCGCGGCCGGTTTCCTGGTAATAGGCCTCGATCGACTTGGGGATGCCCGCGTGGGCGACGAAGCGCACGTCCGGCTTGTCGATACCCATGCCGAAGGCGACCGTGGCCACCATGACCATGTCTTCCGAGGCGACGAAAGCCGCCTGGTTGCGGGCGCGCACTTCGGGATCGAGCCCGGCATGATAGGGCAGCACGCGGCGGCCGGTGGCCGAGGCAAGCGTTTCCGCCAGTTGCTCGACGCGGGCGCGGGTGGGCGCGTAGACGATGCCGGGGCCGGGGTTCTCGTCCATCACCGCCTTCAGCTGCCGCATCGCATTGTCGCGCGGGCGGATGGTGTAGCGGATGTTGGGGCGGTCGAACCCGGCGACGATCAGGCCTTCATCGGGGATGCCGAGCTGGGCGAGGATGTCTGTGCGGGTGTGATGGTCTGCCGTGGCCGTCAGCGCGAGGCGCGGGACTTCGGGGAAGGCTTCGAGCAGCGGCCTCAGTAGCCGGTAGTCGGGACGGAAATCGTGGCCCCATTCGGAGACGCAGTGCGCCTCGTCGATCGCGAAGAGGGCGACGCGCGACTGTTCCAGCAGTTCGCGGAAATGCGGTTGGCTGGCGCGTTCCGGGGCAATGTAGAGCAAGTCCAGCTCGCCCGCCCGGAACCGGTCCATGGTGAGGCCGCGATCGGCATCGGCGCTGGTCAGGGTGGCGGCGCGAATGCCGTTGGCGGTGGCAGAGCGCAGCTGGTCGTGCATCAGCGCGATTAGCGGGGAGACGACGACGCAGGTCCCTTCCAGCATCACCGCCGGAAGCTGGTAGGTCAGCGACTTGCCCGCGCCGGTGGGCATGACGGCCAGGGTGGAGCGACCCGAAAGCGCACGGGTGACGACCTGTTCCTGTACGCCGCGAAAGGCGTTGAACCCGAAGGTGGCGTGGAGCGCTTCGTGCGCGTCAGGCAGGAGGTCGGCGGAATGCACGGGAGCGCTTATGGCAGAGCGATGACCGGTCTGAAAACCGCCGAACCGATGATTTCCTCCGTTTCCGCCGCAATACCTTGCGATTCGATCGCGCGAGTAGTCGAAATGGTGCCAACGAGATTAGAGGAGAGAGATATGGCAGGTCGCGTGGCGGTCGTGACGGGGGCAAGCTCGGGAATCGGACTGGAGACGGCGCGGGCTCTGGCCGGGCAGGGGTTCCGGGTGATCGGTGTGGGCCGCGATCCGGGGCGCTGCGCAAAGGCGGAGGCCGACCTGGCCGCGAGCGGAACGCCGGTCGAGATGCTGCGCGCCGATCTTTCGCTGCTGGCCGAGGCCGACCGGCTGGGGCAGGAGATCGCGGGGAAGGTCGATCGGATCGACGTACTTGTGAACAATGCCGGCGGCATGGCGCGCGAGCAGGTGATGACGCCAGAGGGCCTGGAGGCGAACTATGTCGCCAATTTCCTTGCGCCTTTCGTGTTGACCGCGCGGTTGCTGCCGTTGCTGCGCAAGGCCGCGAAGCAGGCACCCGAAGGCAGCGTCAGGATCGTCAACACGGCATCCGACGGGAGCGAGATGATCCCCGGCATAAACCTTGCCGACTTGCAGAACCTCGCCAACTGGAATCCCGGCGCGGCCTATTGCAGCGGGAAGCTGGCCAATGTGCTTCACGCAAGGGCGCTGGCGCCGCGTCTGGCGGCGGACGGCATCGTCGCCCATTCCGTGCATCCCGGTACGGTCGGCAGCAATTTCTTCGCGCACACGCCCGATAGCGTGCAGGCGGCCTATGGCGACGCGCCGAAACTCACCACGGCGCAAGGCGCGGATACGGTGATCTGGCTCGCCACGGCAGATGAGCCGGGCCGGTCCAGCGGCGGCTACTGGTTCGAACGCGCGCTGCGAAAGCCCAATCCTCTGGTGGAGGATGAGGCTTTCGTCGAGGCGTTTTGGCAGGCTGCGGAAACGCTGGCGGGGCGTCCGGGCACCTGAGGTGTCAGGAAAGCTCCATTAGTCGAGGTTCGGGCGCAGCCAGCGCTCGGCCACGGCAACATCCACGTCGCGCCGCTCGGCATAGTCTTCCAGCTGGTCGCGGCCGATGCGGGCGACGCCGAAATATTGGCTTTCCGGGTGGCCGAAGTAGAAGCCCGAGACGGCGGCCGTGGGCAGCATGGCCTGGCTTTCGGTCAGGGTGATCCCGGCGTTGTCCTGGGCCTTGAGCAGGTCGAACAGGATCGGCTTCAGCGAGTGATCCGGGCAGGCCGGATAGCCGGGCGCCGGTCGGATGCCGCGATATTCCTCGCGGATCAGCGCTTCGTTGGTGAACTGTTCGTCCGGCGCATAGCCCCAGAGCGTGGTGCGGACGTGGCCATGCAGACGCTCGGCGAAAGCTTCGGCAAAGCGGTCGGCTAGGGCCTTGAGCAGGATGTCCGAGTAATCGTCATGCGCGGCCTGGAAGCGTTCGAGGTGCGGTTCGATCCCGTGGATGCCGACCGCAAAGCCGCCCAGCCAGTCGCCCGCCGGATCGACGAAGTCGGAGAGGCAGTAGTTGGCGCGGCCGCGGCTCTTCTTGAACTGCTGGCGCAGGAACGGCAGGCGCACGAAGTCCGGGCCTTCGTGGACGCCCTGCTGGATGGCGTCGTAGATGACCTGCGGATCCATGGCGCCGGTGCCGAGGATCACGTCGTCGCCCTTGGTCGCGGCCGGCCAGAACGCGCAGACGCCCTTGGCGGTGAGCCACTTTTCCTCGACGATCCTGGCGAGCATCGCCTTGGCATCGGCGAACAGGCTGCGCGCGCTTTCGCCCACCACTTCATCGTCGAGGATGGCGGGGTAGGTACCTGCGAGTTCCCAGGCGCGGAAGAACGGCGTCCAGTCGAAAGTCTCGACCAGTTCGGTGAGATCCCATTCCTCGAAAACATGGAGGCCCGGCTTGAGCGGTGCGCCGGGCTTCTGCGAAAAGTCGGCGCCGAAGCTGTTGGTACGGGCAGCGGCAATCGAGAGCAGTTCGCTCTGCCCCTTGCCTTCGCGGGCGACGCGGACCTTCTCGTATTCGTCGGCCACCGAGGCGACGAAGGGTTCGGCCTGGGTGTCGGACAGCAGTTGCGAGGCGACGCCGACCGCGCGGCTGGCGTCCAGCACATGGACGACCGGACTCTTGTAGGCCGGGTCGATGCGCAGGGCGGTGTGGACCTTGGAGGTGGTGGCGCCGCCGATCAGCAGCGGAATGTTCATTTCCGCGCGCTGCATTTCTTCGGCCACGGTCACCATCTCGTCCAGCGAGGGGGTGATGAGCCCGGAGAGACCGATGATGTCGGCTTCGTTCTCGTTGGCCGATTCGAGGATCTTCGACCAGGGTACCATGACGCCGAGGTCGATCACTTCGTAGCCGTTGCACTGGAGCACGACGCCGACGATGTTCTTGCCGATGTCATGCACGTCACCCTTGACGGTGGCCATGACGATGCGGCCTTTCGCCTTGGTCTTGGCGTCCTTTTCCGCTTCGATGAAGGGGATGAGGTGGGCCACGGCCTTCTTCATGACGCGCGCGGACTTCACGACCTGCGGCAGGAACATCTTGCCCGAGCCGAACAGGTCGCCGACGACGTTCATGCCGCCCATCAGCGGGCCTTCGATGACCTCGATGGGCCGACCGCCGCGTGCGGCGATCGCGGCGCGGGCTTCCTCGGTATCCTCGACCACATAGGCATCGATGCCGCGCACCAGCGCATGTTCGATGCGCTTCACCACGTCCCAGCCGCGCCATTCCTCGGCGGCCTTTTCAGCGACGGTGTCCTTGCCCTTGTAGCTTTCGGCCAGTTCGATCAGGCGTTCGGTGGAGGTCTTGCCGTCTTCGCCCACGCCGGGGCGGCGCATCATGATGACGTCTTCGCAGGCTTCGCGCAGGGCGGGGTCGATCTGGTCGTAGACGTCGAGCTGGCCGGCATTGACTATCGCCATGTCGAGCCCGGCGGGGATCGCGTGGTAGAGGAAGACGGAGTGCATGGCGCGGCGCACCGTCTCGTTGCCGCGGAACGAGAACGAAAGGTTGGAAAGGCCGCCCGAGAAGTGGACGTGCGGGCAGGCCTTGCGGATCTCGACGACCGCCTCGATGAAGTCGAGCCCGTAGCGGTCATGCTCCTCGATGCCGGTGGCGACCGCGAAGACGTTGGGGTCGAAAATGATGTCCTCGGGTGGGAAACCGATGCCGGTCAGCAGGTTGTAGGCGCGGGTGCAGATCTCGATCTTGCGCTCGCGGGTGTCGGCCTGGCCGGTTTCGTCGAAAGCCATGACGACCACGGCGGCGCCGTATTCCATGCATTTGCGGGCCTGGGCCAGGAACGGCTCGACGCCTTCCTTCATCGAGATCGAGTTGACGATCGGCTTGCCCGACACGCACTTGAGCCCGGCCTCGATCACCTCCCACTTGGAGCTGTCGATCATCACCGGCACGCGGGCGATGTCCGGCTCGGCCGTGATCAGCTTGAGATAGGTCGTCATTGCGTGGACCGCGTCGAGCAGGCCCTCGTCCATGTTGACGTCGATCACCTGCGCGCCGTTTTCCACCTGCTGGCGGGCCACTTCGATGGCGGCGGGATAGTCACCGGCCATGACCAGTTTCTTGAACCGGGCGGAGCCGGTGACGTTGGTGCGCTCGCCGATGTTGACGAAACGGGCGCCGGAATGAATCGAGGTCATGGTCTGTCGTTCTCGTTAAGTCAGTTCGCGAGGCTCAGGGCGAGCACGTAATCGTCGTAGGTCTTGCCGCCGACGTCGAAAGTCCGGGTGCCGATCGTCTGGAAGCCGTGCTTGGCGTAGAAGGCGAGGGCGCGGTGGTTGTCGTTCTTCACGCCCAGCAGCAGCCGCTTGTGGCCTAGGGCTGTCGTCGCTTCGCGCACGATGCGCATCATGGCGCCCGCGATCATCGATCCTTGGAAGCGCGAGAACAGATAGATGCGCTTCAGTTCGAGATCGCCGTCCCGTGCGGCTTCCAGTTCGGGTGCGCAGATCAGCGCATAACCCACCGGGGCATGGCCCGGCTCGACTTCGGCCAGCCACGCCTTCGCACCCTGGGCCAGGTACTTGCGGTAGTTCTCGGCAGTGTGTTGCCTGCGGCAATGCGCCACGATTCCCGCACCGTCCACGAAGCCCGCGAAGCTTTCGAGGAACGTCGCGGAAGCCACCAGCGCAAGCGCTTCGGCATCGTCGGCCGTGGCCGGGCGGATGCGCCAGATGGGAAATTCGGTCATCGGCTCAGCCCACCATGGTGAAGGGTTCGAGCCCGGCCAGCCGCGTGACCGGCGTCAGTTCCGGCAATTTGCGCGGCGACAGGCCGGCGACCTTCTGCGCCATGGCGGCGATGTGGTCCGGGGTGGAGCCGCAGCAGCCGCCCAGCACGTTGACTTGTCCCGCGACCGCCCATTCGCCCACGAAGCCCGCCGTGGTTTCCGGCATCTCGTCATAGGCGCCCAGTTCGTTGGGCAGGCCAGCGTTCGGGTAGATCATGATCAGCGTGTCCGCGAGTTCGGACAGGGTCTTCACATGGGGGCGCAACTGGGTGGCGCCGAACGAGCAGTTGAGCCCGATCGTCACCGGCTTCGCGTGCCGCACCGCGTGCCAGAACGCCTCGACCGTGTGGCCCGAGAGGTTGCGGCCCGAGAGGTCGGTCAGAGTCATCGACATCATGATCGGCACTTCGCGGCCCAGTTCGGCCTCGAGGTGGCGCACCGCCATGATTCCGGCCTTGGCATTGAGCGTGTCGAACACCGTCTCGATCAGGATGAAGTCCGCGCCGCCTTCGACGAGGGCGGCCGCCTGCTCCTTGTAGACGTCCACCAGGTCGTCCCATTCGATCTCGCGGTAACCGGGGTCGTTGACGTCGGGGCTGAGCGACAGCGTCTTGTTGGTCGGTCCGATCGCGCCGGCCACGAAGCGGGGGCGCCCGTCCTTGGCCTGGTACTCGTCGGCGAGACGGCGGGCGAGTTTCGCCGATTCGATGTTGATCTCGCGCACGAGATGCTCGGCGCCGTAGTCGGCCTGGCTGATGCGGTTGGCGGAGAATGTGTTGGTTTCGGCAATGTCGGCACCGGCCTCGAAATAGGCGCGGTGAATCGATTCGGGCACTTCGGGCTTGGTCAGAGCCAGGATGTCATTGTTGCCCTTCTGGTCGTGGGAAAGGCCCAGGTTGCCGGCATAGTCCGCTTCGCTGAGCTTCCAGCGCTGGATTTCGGTGCCGAAAGCACCGTCCGTGATGAGGATGCGCTTGGCCGCTTCGGCGAGGAACTGTTCTCTGGCACTCATGGTCTTCATCCTTGATCGCCCGGTCCGGGCTCGGTCCTGCCGAACCGTTCGCGCGCGCCTTGCTGCACGAACGGTTCGGAGACAAGTCTGCTCAGGCGCCTGCTTTGGGGCGCAGGCCCAGAAGCTGGCAAATCGCATAGGCCTGCTCGGCGCGGTTGAGCGTGTAGAAGTGGAAATCGCGCACGCCGCCCTGGTACAGCCGGCGGCACAAGTCCGCGGCGGCGACGGCGGCCACCAGCGCGCGCGGGCCGGGGCGCTCATCGAGACCGTCGAACATTTTTTCCAGCCAGCCCGGAATTTCAGTGTTGCCGGACATCCGGCGAATCGCGGCGAAACTGGTCACCGGCATGATGCCCGGCAGGATCGGCGCGGTGATTCCGGCCGCCAGCACTTTGTCGAGAAAGTGGAAATAGGCGTCGGTCGAGAAAAAGAACTGCGTGATCGCGCGATTCGCACCGGAGTCGAGCTTGCGCTTCAAGTTGTCGAGATCGGCATCGGCGCTTGCCGCTTCGGGATGGATTTCGGGATAGGCAGCCACCGAGATATCGAAATCATGGCGGGCCTTCAGTCCGGCCACGAGATCGGCGGCGCCGGTATAGCCTTCGGGGTGCGGGATGAAGACGCCGCCCTGTGCCGGTGGCGGATCGCCACGCAGCGCCACGATATGGCGCACGCCCGCTTCCCAATACTGGTCGGCGATCTCGGCGATCTCGTCCTTGCTGGCACCGACGCAAGTCAGGTGGGCGGCGGGAACCAGCGCGGTTTCGCGCACCAGCCGTGAAACCGTGGAATGCGTCCGCTCGCGAGTCGAACCACCTGCGCCATAGGTCACCGAAACGAAGCTGGGCGCCAGCGGGGCAAGCTGGGTGATCGCGTCCCAGAGCTGTTCCTCCATCTTCTCCGTCTTGGGCGGGAAGAATTCGAAGGAGACGGAAATATCGCCCGGCAGGTCCTCGAAAAGCGGGGCCGAGACCGGTCGTGGAGCAGGAGTCATGAGAGTTCGGTCTTTCTGTCTTGAATCTCGGAAATAGCGTCGGGTTCGGCCGATGGCAGGCGGTGCGCCGTCCAGATTTTCACCGTCAGCGGATCGCCGGGCAGTATGGTCGGCAATTCCGGCGCGAATCCGGCTTCGGCCAGCAAGGCCTCCATCTGCTCGTCGGAAAAGCCGAGGCGGGCGTGGGCGTGGCGCTCGCGCAGATCCTCGCGATCGTGCGCGGCAAGATCCACCACGGCCACGCGTCCGCCCGCGCCGGTGACGCGCGCGGCCTCCGCCAGGACGATGCCGGGATCCTGCGCATAATGCAGGACCTGGTGGAACAGTACCGTGTCGAAGCTGCCGGCGGGGAAGGGCAGAGCGGTGAAGTCTCCCTGTACGAGCGAAATCTTGTCCGCCGGCAGAGTTTGCAGCCGGGCGCGGGCGATCCGCAACATGTCCGGGCTCTTGTCCAGCGCGGTGACGTGATCGGCGGTTTCGGCAAGGAGTTCGGCCATGCGTCCGGTGCCCGTGCCAACATCGAGTAGCGCGCCCAGCCCCTCGCGGCCGAAAGCGGCAAGCAGGGCCGCTTCCACGGGGCCGTCGGCGCCATGAAGCAGGCGCAGCGTATCCCATTCCGCAGCATGCACGGCGAAATAGGCTTGGGCGCTGGCTTCCCGCGCATCGCGAATCGCGGCCAGCTGGCGTCGATCCTCGGAGCAGCGCGCGGAAAACGCCGGATCGTCCCGTTCGGCAATGGTCAGGAGCTGGGCGGCCGCGGCGCCCATCGGCGGCTCGCTCTTTTCCTTCACGGCCGTGCGAAGGAAGACCCAGCTACCTTCTTTGCGGCGCTGCGCGAGGCCCGCGTCGCACAGGATCTTGACGTGCCGGGAGACGCGCGGCTGGCTCTGGCCGAGCACCTGCGCAAGTTCTCCGACCGCCAGTTCCATATGCGCGAGCAGGCGCATGATACGCAGCCGCGTCGGCTCGGAAAGAGCCCTCAGAAGGGGGTCGATTTTCATGCGATGGCATATAAAGATATCTTTATATGTGTGCAAGCCCTAGGATTTCTGCGGATTTCCGGCCTGTTACTTCCTATTTGCGTTGCACCATTGTCTCGTCTAAAGAATGGCACCGCAGGCTTGCCTGCAAGCGTTGGCCTATGCGCCAAACAATGCAAGGGGATTCGCATGAAGAAGATTGCTTTTGCCGCGTTCGCGTCGGCTGCCGCTCTGTCGCTCGCTGCTTGCGGTGGCGAAAAGCCCACCGAAGCTGCTACCGAGTCGGTTGAGACCCTGCCCGAGGAAACTCTGGCTGCTACCACCGAAGCGGCTACCGAAGAAGCCACCGCGGCTGCCGAGTAATCGGTTCGGGGGCTGCGCACCGACCCGTTCGGTTTGCCGGCCCCCAGATGCTTTCCGCCCTTCGGGGATCACGGAAAGTCCGTCCGAGACGGAAAAAGCCCTCCCCTCCGGGAGGGTTTTTTATTGCGCGCCTTATTCTGCGCGACAGGGTGACGGGTCATCTGTCGCGGCCTTGTGTCAGGGACACGGTGAGAACTGACCCTTCTTCGGGCCGGACGCATAGCGACACTTGCCGTCCTTCCCTTTGACCACGCTGTTGGTGACCTTCGCAGTCGTCACCTTGGTGGTCGTCTTCTTCGTGACCACGGTCTTGCAGGGTATAGGCTTGCCCTTGCTGTCACGGCAGGAATCCGCCGCGATGGAAGGGGTGGCTGCCAATATCCCGCCCATGGCGGCAATGGCGATAAATTTGCGAATCATGATCGCTCTCCCTTTCGCACCCTCTCGATACCGCCTCTATCTTCTGACTGCGCTGGATGAGGTTTCGCTTCGATGAACCTCGAAACCGCCATTCTGCCGCAGCACCCATTATAACTTTCGCCGCGCGTGAATGTTTCTCTTGTCAGATTGAAAAAGCCGATCTAGAGGGCTGCCTCCCACGCCGCAGCGCCTACGCAGCAGTGAGGGACCGGATCGCCCGCCCAGGTGCGATCCGCTGAAATGGACGGGGCCTTAGCTCAGCTGGGAGAGCGCCTGCATGGCATGCAGGAGGTCAGCGGTTCGATCCCGCTAGGCTCCACCATTTCCACCACGCTCATGCGAACATCCCGAAATCTCGAACCTCTCGCCAGGATGATAGCCTGAAAGCGGTGTGCGTTTTCAACGCCTTTCCATCGGCTAAAAACCTGCCCATAGGCCGGCGATGATTTCCAGACTTCCGCCGCTCGCCTCCTGGACCTCCGCTCTTATCGCTGCCCTGATCGGGTTCGGTGGAACCGTCGCGCTCGTCGTCCAGGCGATGGAGGGGCTGGGCGCCGATGCGGGGCAAGTAGGTTCGGCTGTGACCGCGCTGTGCCTCGGCATTGCCGTAGCCGGCGCGATTCTCTCGCTGTGGCTGCGGATGCCGGTTGTGCTTGCCTGGTCCACGCCCGGCGCCGCCCTGCTCGCGGCAAGCAACGGAGCGGTGGGTTGGTCGGTGGCGATCGGCGCCTTCCTCGTGGCGGCGGCGCTGATGTGCCTGCTGGGACTGGTGCCCGCGCTCGGCCGACTGGCGGCGCGCATTCCGCCCTCGGTCGCCTCGGCGATGCTGGCGGGCGTGCTGCTGCCGTTCTGTCTCCAGCTTTTCCGCACTTTGCAGACCGATGCGCTGCTGGTGATCGTTCTGCTGCTGGTCTTCGTGATCGCCCGGCAGCGCTTTGCGCTCTACGCGCTGCTGCTGGTTCTGGTTTCCGGCGTGGCTGTGGTGCTTCTTCGCGGAGATGTGGCGGGATTCGCCCCGCGTTCGCTGATCGGCGGGCTGGAGCCGGTCGTTCCCACCTTCGATCTCAAGGCCGTGGCGAGCATCGGTGTGCCCCTGTTCCTGGTGACGCTGGTTTCGCAGAACCTGCCGGGCCTCGTGGTGCTGCGAAGCGCAGGCTACGAACCGAAGCCGCAGCCCCTGCTGCTCGGCACTGGCCTTGCGACCATGCTGCTCGCACCCTTCGGCGCCCATGGGGTCAATCTTGCCGCGATAACGGCGGCGATCTGCACCAGTAGCGATGCGCACCCGGACCAGCGCCGCCGCTGGACGGTGGGGCTGGTCTACGCCGGTTTCTACCTGGCGCTGGCCCTGTTCTCGGCGCCGCTGGTGCAGTTCTTCCTGACGATGCCCAAGGCCTCGATCGCCGCCTTCACCGGGATCGCACTGATCGTTCCGCTGACGGGGGCGGTGGAGAACATGCTGGCGGAGAAGACGGAGCGCGATGCCGCGATTCTCACTTTCGCCGCAACCGCCTCGGGCGTCTCGCTGTTCGGTATCGGCTCGGCGTTCTGGGGTCTGCTCGCGGGGTTCGCGGCCTTGGCGGCGAAGGCGGTTTTCGCGCGCCGAAATTGACCTCTCGCCCGCCCCGCCGTAACGCGCGGAGCATGACCGTAACGCGCTTCGCTCCATCGCCCACCGGGCACCTCCACGTCGGCAATATCCGCACGGCGCTGCACAACTGGCTGTTGGCAAAACAAGCGGGCGGCCGGTTCCTGCTGCGCATCGACGACACCGACGCCGCGCGCTCGAAGGAAGAATATGTCGATGGCATCCATGCCGACCTCGCCTGGCTTGGCATCGAATGGAACGGCGAGGAACGCCAGTCCGCGCGCTTTGCGCTTTACGAGCGCGAATTCGAGCGACTGCAAGCGGCCGGGCGCGTCTACCCGTGTTGGGAAACCCCGCAGGAACTGGAACTGAAGCGCAAGGTCCTGCTCGGGCGCGGGCTGCCGCCGATCTACGATCGCGGCGCGCTGAAACTCACCGAGGAGGAAAAGGCCGCCCGGATCGCCGTCGGCGACCTGCCGCACTGGCGCTTCCTGCTCGACCATGACGAGCCGATCGCCTGGGAAGACGGTATTCGCGGACCGCAGAAATTCGATGCAGCGCAGATGAGCGACCCGGTGATTCGCCGCGCCGACGGTTCGTGGCTCTACATGCTGCCTTCCGCCATCGACGACGTGGATATGGGCGTCACCCAGATTCTGCGCGGCGAGGATCACGTGTCCAACACCGCCGCACAGGTCCAGATGTTCACCGCGCTGGGTGCCGAGGTGCCCGCCTTCGCCCACGAGGCGCTGTTGGTCGGCACCGAGGGCAAGCTTTCCAAGCGGCTCGGCTCGCTGGGCGTCGCGCATTTCCGCGAGATCGGCATCGAACCGCAGGCGGTGGTGGCGTTGCTCGGGCGTCTCGGCACCAGCGATCCGGTCGATCCTTCGCTGGATGCCGAAGCGCTGGCCGCCGCCTTCGATCTTTCGCACTTCGGCCGCGCGCCTGCGCGTTTCGACGAAGCCGAGCTGGAGCGGGTCAATGCCGCCGTGGTTCATGCGCTGCCTTTCGAGGCGGTTGCCTCCCGTCTGCCCGAGGAAATGGACGCGGGCGCATGGGAAACGATTCGCCCCAACCTTGCGCATGTCCACGAAGCGCACGATTGGTGGCGCGTCGTGATCGGCCCGGTCGAGGCGCCCGCGCAGGTCGAGGAAGATCGGGCCTATCTGGCGCAGGCGGTCGAGGTTCTGGCCGGGATCGAATGGAGCGCGGGCGTGTGGAAGGCGCTGACCGGCGCGCTCAAGGATGCCACCGGGCGCAAGGGCAAGGGCCTGTTCCTGCCGCTGCGTCTGGCGCTGACGGGCATGGAGCACGGGCCGGACATGGGCGCGCTCCTGCCGCTGATCGGGCGGGATGAGGCTTTGGCGCGGTTGAAGGTCGCGGCGGGGTAAAAAGGAAGGGGGATGATCCCCCAGACCCTCGGAATGGCAGCATCGCGCGCCGCTTAGCCGTAGTGCGCTCCTTGCGGCGCAGCCATGGGCGCACGAGGCTGTTGGCCCTCCCGACCTCGACAGTAATGGGGGTGCAGGGGGGCTATGCTCCCCTGCTTCTCTCTGCCCGTTCTTACTCCATGAACCACCCATGGCTCGCAATCAGCGACTGCCCGGTCAGGGCATTGGTTTCGAAGCCTGCAAAGAACAGCGCCACTTCGGCGATATCGTCCACGGTAGTGAACTCGCCGTCCACGGTCTGGCCGAGCATGACGCGGCTGATGACTTCTTCTTCCGGGATGCCGAGTTCCCTGGCCTGCTCCGGGATTTGCTTGTCCACCAGCGGCGTGCGTACGAAGCCGGGACAGATCACGTTGGTGCGCACGCCCTTCCGGCCGCCTTCCTTGGCGATCACGCGCGACAGGCCCAGCAGGCCGTGCTTGGCCGTGACGTAGGCGCTCTTGAGCGGGCTGGCTTCCTTGGAATGCACCGAGCCCATGAAGATGATCGAGCCGGATTTCTGCGCGTACATGTGCGGCAGCACCGCCTTGGAGGTGAGGAAGGCGCCGTCGAGGTGGATGGCCAGCATCTTCTTCCAGTCGGCATAGGCGAAATTCTCGACCGGGTTCACGATCTGGATACCGGCGTTGGAGACCAGCACGTCCACCGTACCCCAGGCCGCGACCACTGCCGCGACGCCCGCGTTCACCTGCTCCTCGCTGGTCACGTCCATGGCCACGGCCAGTGCCTCGGTGCCATATCTGGCCTTGATGTCCTCGGCGGCCTTTTGCGCCGCTTCGAGATTGAGGTCCGCGATCGCCACTTTGCCGCCGGCGGCGGCGTATTTGTGGGCAATGGCGTTGCCGATGCCGCTGGCGGCGCCGGTGACGATGCAGGACTTGTCCTTCAGCTTCATGGATCGTCTCTCCTCGAATATGCGGTTCAGTGTCCGTTACGGGGGCGGTCGGCCGAAAGGTCGAACGTCATGATCTCATCCGGCTTCAGAGCGCGCCCGGTCCAGTCCGCCTTCCGCAGCGACCAGAGCGCGTCGGCCTTGCCTGCTTCCCAGTGCTCGGCAACCGTCATCCGCGAAAATTCGTAGTCCTTGGACATGGTCTCGTAGCCACGCGGACGGTTGATCAGATGCATCACCGCCACCGCGCCGGCGGGACGGCAGCCGAGCAACTGATGCAGGTCGGGATCGTCGCGCATGCCTTCGGGCAGCTTTCCCGCCAGTCGCTGGGCGGCGGCGCGCATGTCCTGGAGTCGCTTGGAAAGGTCCGTGTTCATGCGCGTGCGGCTGGAAAAGCGGATGTCCTTCTCTCGCTGGGCGATGTCGGCCATGGTCTTGGGCACGGCCCCGCGCGAGGGGAACAGGTCGACCTGGAATATCGTCATCTCGCAAGGGCTGCGGTTGTCGAGCACGTATTGCAGCGGTGTGTTGGAGACGAGGCCGCCATCCCAATACCATTCGCCGTCGATCTCGACCGGGGGGAAACCGGGGGGCAGGGCGCCGCTGGCCATGATGTGCTCGGGGCCGATCCGGCGGTCGGTATCATTGTCGAAATAGGCGAAATTGCCGGTCATCATGTTGACCGCGCCGACCGAAAACCGCGTCTCGCCGTGGTTGATGCGATCGAAATCGACGAGGTCGAGCAGGGTCTGGCGTAGCGGCGTCGTATCGTAATAGCTCAGGCGGTCGAGTTCGTTCGGCCACTCGGGCAGGGGAGTGGGCAGGCGAGGCGTGAAGAAGCCGGGAATGCCGAAAGTCGCGGCCCAGGCGGCAGAGCTCTCGTTGAAGGCGCGGCGGGCGAACCCGTTGCCGACGTCCAGCCGGTAAAGCAGTTCATGGCTCACCCCGTCCCAGAAGGCGCGGAGTTTGCGCACGCGATCCTCGGGGGCATTGCCGGCGATGATGGCGGCATTGATGGCGCCGATCGAAATGCCGGCCACCCAGTCCGGGGCATGGCCTTCCGCCGAGAGCGCCTCATAGACCCCGGCCTGATAGGCGCCGAGGGCCCCACCGCCCTGGAGGACGAGCACCGACTGCAGGGCGTTGGAAGACGAAGGCGAAACGACAGCGTTTTCGGCATTCATGGGCAGGATCCTGCGCATGGGGATGTTGCGATGCAACAAGTGGGGCCATCGGCTCGGGGTTGCAATAGTTTACGTGCGATTTTGTAGAGTCGACGCGGCGGCCTCTGCCCACGTCATCCTGAACTCGTTTAGCTGCGCTGGCCTTCGGCTCAGGATCCATTTCTGACCATTAACGGCGGTCTGTTCGGCAAGATGGATCCTGAAACGAGTTCAGGATCACGCCGCCACTTCGGTAAGGTTTCCGTCACTGGCCGCTTCCAGCAAGCGGCGCTCGAGCGTCTTGATACGGCTGGTGGAGGTGAGTTTCTCGCCCAGCAGATCGGTGACGTAGAACGTATCCGCGGCCCGTTCGCCATAGGTGGCGATGTGGGCGGAGTGAACCATGAGCTTCGATTCGAACAGCGCATGGGCCAGCCGGTTGAGCAGGGCCGGACGGTCGCGGGCGTTCACCTCGACCACGGTGAGGCGGTTGGAGGCCTTGTTGTCCACCAGCACGCGCGGGCGCACGTCGAAGGCATCGGCGCGGGGGCGGGCATCGGGCCGGGCCACGAGTTGCGGCAGGATCTTGATGCGGTTGGCCAGGGCGTTCTCGATCGAGGAACGCAGGCGGGCAAGCTGGGTCTCTTCCATGAACGGCCGGCTGAGCGGATCCTGGACCAGGAAGTTGTCCACCGCACGGCCGGTACGGGTGGTGTGGATGCGTGCGTCGATGATGTTGCCGCCGGCCAGATGGATGCCGCCGGCGATGCGATAGAACAGGCCCGGATGGTCCGAGGCGATCACCGTGACCAGCGTCGCCCCGCGCGCCGGATAGTATTCGGTCGCGATCGACAGGGGTTCGTCCTGCGAGCTGTGGAACTGCGCGAGGTTCTTGGCGATGACGTCTTCCGGCTCGGCAATCCAGTAGGCATCGGCAAACTGGGTGCCGAGTTCCTCGACGAGCGCGGCGGTTTCAGGAGTACCGTCAGCGACGATGGCCTTCTTTGCGGCCACGCGCTTCTCGCGGCCGAATTCGACATGGCCGAGGCGAAGGCGCTCTTCGGTGGCGCCGTAGAGTTCGCTGATGAGCTGGCGCTTCCACGAGTTCCAGGTGCCGGGGCCGACCGCACGAATATCGACGATCGTCAGCAGGGTCAGCTGGCGCAGGCGGTCCACCGATTGCACGAGCGCCACGAAGTCGGTGATCGTCTTGGCGTCCGACAGGTCGCGCTTGAACGCGGTGGCGGAAAGCACGAGGTGGTGCAGCACCAGCCAGGAGACAAGTTCCGTCTCCTCCTCGTCCAGGCCGAAGCGGGGGCAGAGCTTCAGCGCGATCTCGGCACCGATCTCGGAGTGGTCGCCGCCGCGCCCCTTGGCGATGTCGTGCAGTAGCACGGCCGCATAGAGCGCGCGGCGCGAGCGGACCTTGTGGATGATCTCGTGGCTGAGCGGATGGTCCTGCTTCAGCTCGCCCTTCTCGATGCGCGATATCAGCCCGATGGCGCGGATGGTGTGCTCGTCCACCGTGTAGTGGTGGTACATGTCGAACTGCATCTGCGCGTTGACGCGGCCGAATTCGGTGACGAAGCGGCCGAACACCCCTGCTTCGTTGAATGAGCGAAGCGCCGTCTCGGGATTGTTGCGGCTGGTGAGCAGTTCCATGAACAGCTCGTTGGCGCGCGGGTCGCGGCGCACGTCCTCGCGGATGAGGGCGGCATCGCGGGAGACGAGGCGCATGGTCTCGGGGTGGATTTCCAACCCCTCGCGGTCGGCGATGACGAAGATTTCGATCAGGCGCACCGGATCGGCCTCGAACCAGGTCTCGCCGGGCGCCATGATGCGCCCGCCGAACACCTTGTAGCCCCTGACCGAGCGCGGCCGGGCGCGGAAGCCCGCCAGCAGCCCGCGCGGCTGGCGCTTGGCGAACTGGTCGTCGAGCTGGGCAAGGAACACGCCGGTGAGGGTGCCCACCATCTTCGCCTGCAGGAAGAACATCTGCATGAACCGCTCGACCGCGCTCTTTCCGGGCCGGTCGGAATAATTCATCCGCGCCGCAACCTCGCGCTGGAGGTCGAAGGTCAGGCGGTCCTCGGCGCGGCGGGTGATCGTGTGGAGGTGGCAGCGCACCGCCCAGAAGAAGTTCTCGGCCCGGCGGAAGGCGCGGTATTCCTTGTGGGTGAGCAGGCCCACGTCCACCAGTTCGCTGGGATCGCGCACTTTGTGGATATATTTGCCGATCCAGTAGAGCGTGTGCAGGTCGCGCAGGCCCCCTTTGCCTTCCTTCACATTGGGTTCGACCACGTAGCGGCTGTCGCCCATCCGCTTGTGGCGTTCCTCGCGCTCGGCCAGCTTCTCGACCACGAACTGGCGCTCCGTCCCGGCGACGACGTCCTTCCAGAAGCGGGCGCGCACGTCCTCGTAGAGGTCCTGGTCGCCCCAGACGTAGCGGCCTTCCAGCATGGCAGTGCGAATCGTGAGGTCCGAACGGCTCATGCGGACCATATCGTCCACCGAGCGGCTGGAATGGCCGATCTTGAGGCCCAGATCCCAGAGGAAATAGAGCATCGCCTCGATCACCTGCTCGCACCAGGCGGTCTGCTTGATCGGGGTGAGGAAGGCGAGGTCGACGTCGGAATGGGGCGCCATCTCGCCGCGTCCGTAACCGCCCACGGCGATGATCGAGAGGCGTTCGCCCTTCGAACGGTTCATCGCCGGGTAGACGTGGGTGGAGACATGGTCGTGGATCACCCGCAGCAACTGGTCGACCAGATAGGCCTGCGCTTCGGCGACTTCGTGCCCGGCGGAAGGCTTTTCCACGAGGCGGCGGGCGATTTCCGCGCGACCCTGCTCCAGCGCCTCGCGCAAGTGTTCCACCACCTGCTTGCGGCCCTTCGCGGCGCCGATTTCGGCAACGACGGCTTCGAGGCGCTCGACCAGCGCGCGGCGGTCGATCACGGAACGGGGCGAAGGGATGCGGATCACGCTCATGTCCGGTGATATCTAGACATTCAACGGCTTGAGGGGAACAGCGCGCTGCCCTCTCCCCGCCGATTTTGCGGGAGAGGGACGAAATCCAGCCTACCATCGCCCTGCAGGCTATGCCAGAAGGCCCGACAACAGCACCTGTCCCAGTTCCGCCAGGCCGTCCGGCCCGGCGATCTTACGATATCTACGAGGTCGAGCACTTGTCCCTGACAGCACTTGCCGCAGCCGCCGCCGCAGAGGCGCACCAGCCGATCTACTGGGTCGACCTGGGCCTCAAGAACTACCTGTTCCGCATCGGCAGCTTCGAACTGCGCTGGTATTCGCTGGCCTATCTGGCGGGCATCATGCTGGGCTACTGGCATCTGACGCGCATGATAAAGTCGCCCGGCGCGCCTCTGGCGCAGCGCCATGCAGATGACCTGTTCTTCTACTGCACGATCGGCATCATCCTGGGCGGCCGCCTGGGCTATGCGACGTTCTATACCGGGGGAGACACCGGGATTCCCAGCCTCTGGGCGGATCCCGCCGCGCTGCTCTCGCTGTGGCACGGCGGCATGAGCTTCCACGGCGGGTTGATCGGCGTGCTGCTGGCGATGGCTTGGGTTTCCTGGCGCGGAGAACTCGATTTCCTGCGCGTGGCGGACTACATCGCGGTCTGCGTGCCCTTCGGCATGCTGTTCGGCCGCTTGGCCAACTTCGTGAACGGCGAACTGTGGGGCCGGGTGGTGACCAATCCGGACCTGCCCTGGGCCATGGTCTTCCCCGACGCCGGCCCGCTGCCGCGCCATCCCAGCCAGCTTTACGAGGCCGGTCTTGAGGGGCTGCTGCTGATCGTGGTGATGCTCAGCCTGTTCTGGAAGACGCGCGCGCGGTTCCGTCCCGGCCTGCTGGTCGGCGTCTTCACCACCGGTATCGCCTGCGCGCGCTTCACCGTGGAGTTCTTCCGCGAGCCCGACGCCCAGCTTCAGGATTTCGCGGCGCGCACCGGCCTGTCGATGGGCCAATGGCTGACCATTCCGCTGATCCTGCTCGGCCTCGCGCTGATCGCGCGGGCGCTGTCCAAGCCGGCGCTGGCCACCGTTCGCCCCATCACTGCCTGAGCGATGTCCAGAGCCGAACCGCTCTCGGCCGTGTTCCAGCGGCTGATCGCGACCTACGGGCCGATCTCGCTGCTGCACTACATGGGCGAATCGAATGCCCGCTACTATGCCGACAAGGATCCGCTCGGCGCGGCGGGGGACTTCATCACCGCGCCGGAAATCAGCCAGATGTTCGGCGAACTCGTCGGGCTATGGCTGGCGGACGTCTGGATGCGGGCGGGCAGTCCCACCCCGGTCCACTATGTCGAGATGGGGCCGGGACGCGGCACCCTGGCGCGCGATGCCCTGCGCACGATGAAGCGGGTGGGGCTCGATCCGCAGGTCCATTTCGTGGAAGGCTCGCAGGCACTGAGGGCGCTTCAGGCCGAAGCCGTGCCGCAGGCGCAGTGGCATCACGACCTCGGCAGCGTGCCCACCGATGCACCCCTGCTGGTGGTGGGCAACGAGTTTCTCGATGCGCTGCCGGTACGCCAGCTCGTCAAGGCCGCCGAAGGCTGGCGCGAGCGCATGGTCGATTGGGCCGAGGATCGCTTCCGCCCCGTCGCCGGGGACAAGCCGATGGATGCCGCCGTGCCGGATGCGTTCAGGGACATGCCCGAGGGTACCTTGCTGGAAACCTGCCCCGGCGCGGCCGCCGTCATGCAAGAGCTTTCCGCAAGGCTTGCGGCACAGGGCGGCGCCGCGCTGGTGATCGACTATGGCTATGCCGAGCCGCAGACCGGCTCCACCCTGCAGGCGCTGCGGGCGCATACCAAGGTGGATCCCTTCGCGACGCCCGGTGAAGCGGACCTCACCTGCCTTGTGGACTTCGCCATTCTGGCCGAGATCGTCGGCAGGGAAGGCGCGAAGTGGCAGGGCACGGTGACGCAAGGGAATTTCCTGCGCGCGCTGGGCATCGAGACTCGGGCCGCCAACCTCGCCTCGGCATCGCCGCATCACGCGGATACGATCGGCAGGGCCATGGATCGGCTCATCGGTGACGATCAGATGGGTACGCTGTTCAAGGTCATGGGCGTGAGCGCGCCGGACTGGCCGCAAGGCGCGGGTTTCTAGAACCGGACCCGCCTTTTCGAAGGTCCATATGAAAAGGGGAGCGGACTGGCCCGCTCCCCTTTCGTCTTCCGGGCTCTCAGCGCGCCTGGGGCGTCCGGTCCTCTTCGGGCACCTGGCGCACCGGCACGGCGCCAAGCCAGTCTTCCAGCGCGTCGAGGTCGATCGCACCGCGCGTGCGGTCCTTACCCTGGATGAAACCGCTGAAGCCGTCGCCGCCCTCCGCGAGGAAGTTCACCACGCTGACGCGATAGGTCTTTGCCGGGTCGAGCGGCTTGCCGTCCAGCATGATGGCGGTGATGCGCGAACCGGAGGGACGGCGCATGTCGAAGGCTATCCGCGTGCCCTGGCTTGGCGAGAGCATCTGCTGATCACCCGCATCGTCCAGCCCCTGCTCCAGCGTCGCGCGGATCTGCGCTCCGGTGAGCGACATCGTGACGATTTCGTTGTTGAACGGCTCGACCGCGTAGATCTGGCCGAACGTCACGGTGCCGTCGGCCGCCGGAACCAGCGCGGCGCGGATGCCGAAGGGGTTGAGGAAGGCGATCTGCGCACCGGCCTTGCGCGAGGCGGCAAGCTGCGAATCCGCGATCAGGCTGCCGAGCGCGCCGCCGGTGGCGACGCCGTTGCCTTCCTCCTTGCCGAGCGGCGCGGAGAGGCGGCCCACAGGTCGGGCCACGAGGTGCAGCGAGGCGTCCTTGTAGCGCTGGACGTATTCCGCCACGTCCGCGCGCGGCTGGAACTGCGGGAAGGCGGCGGTGTTCGGCACGTCGCCCTTGGCCGACTTATAGGCCGGGGACTGGACGATCACGTTGCTCGCCTGCTTGCCGAGCAACTTGTGGGTCGTTGGATCGAAGCGCAGGGTGATGTCGGTGACCAGCTTGCCGTAGACTCCGGCGCTGGTCAGCAGGATCGGGCCGGCCTTGGCATTGGCGGTATAGTTGCAGACGTAGGCCCAGTGGGTATGGCCGGAGACGACCACGTCCACGCCGGGGTCGAGCCGATCGAGGATCGGCTGGATATCTCCTGACGCCTGGTCGCAGCCGTTGGGATCGGCGGCGCC
This sequence comes from Novosphingobium sp., assembly GCF_032093395.1. Classification (GTDB taxonomy): domain Bacteria; phylum Pseudomonadota; class Alphaproteobacteria; order Sphingomonadales; family Sphingomonadaceae; genus Novosphingobium. The sequence continues at coordinate 10,957 of NZ_DAMDBA010000009.1, read as the reverse complement.
GCCGGTGCGCAGGCCCTGGTGGATCAGCACGACCACGGCATCGGCACCGGCCGCCTTGAGCGACGGCACGGCGCGGTTGATTGTCTCTGCCTCGTCCGCGAAGGCCAGCCCGGCAACCCGGTCCGGCGCGACGAGGGTGGGCACGGACTTGAGGGAAAGCCCCACGAACCCGATGGTGATCCGGTTCGCTCCTTCGCCGAAAGTCTTGATGCCGGTGCCGGGGAACAGCGGGGAACCATCGGCCAGCGTGGTGCTGGCGGCAAGGTACTTGTAGCTGGCGCCCTTGAACGGTTCGAGCTGGCACGGCTCGCCGCGCGTATTCTTTTCGCAGCCGCCGTTCTGGAGGCGGCGCAGTTCCTGCCAGCCTCGGTCGAATTCATGATTGCCGACCGCGTTGAACTCCACGCCGACGCGGTTCATCACGCCCACCGCCGGTTCGTCGAGATAGAGCGAGGACGCAAGCTGCGAGGCGCTGGTGAGATCGCCCGCGGCCACCACGACGTTATTGGCATGCCGGGCCTTCAGCGAATCGACCGCCGAGGCCAGCCAGGCGCCGCCGCCTGCGGGCACCGCAACGGAGCGGCCCTGACCGTCCGGCGCATCCACCGACTGGTTCGGCGGCTCCAGCGCACCGTGGAAATCGTTGATGGCGATCACGCCTACTTCGATCGGCGCGCTGGCTTGCGAAGAGTTCGGCGATGAAGGCTGGCGGGAAGCCGGCGTCGTTGCGCAGCCGGCAAGCAGGCCAGCCAGCAGCGAGGCGGATAGCAGCGGGGTGGGCAGCAGCGGGAAACGGCGAGTGAATGGGAGAGTCATGGCCGCGTCCTATCGGATCATTTCGTGACAGGGCAATGGCTTTTCCTGTCCGTTGGCTCCGATTCCGAGCGGCTATTCGTCTTCCAGGGCGTGCATGTCGTCGTCGGAAAGGCCGAAGTGATGGCCTACCTCATGCACCACGACATGGGTGACCAGATCCTCCAGCGTGACGCCCGTCTCGCACCATTCCGCCAGCAGCGGTTGGCGATAGAGCGTGATGCGCGGGCGGAATTCCCCCGCGACCCAGACCGACTCCTCGTCCAGCGGGCGGCCATGGTAGAGGCCCGTGAGTTCCCAGGCATCCTCCAGGCCAACGGCATGGAGCGTCTCCTCGTCCGCGAATTCTTCGACGTGGACGGTGATCCCTTCGAGGTGCTGCGCGAAAGGCTGCGGGATACGCGCGAAGGCGGCGTGGGCAAGCGCCTCGAACACCTCGGGGCCGGGCGCGTTGCCGAAGCGTTGCGAAAGGGGGGACGTCATCCGGGCCTCATTCCTTGGCGGCGGGAGGATCGATCATGCGTTCGATCCCGGCGGCCGTGGAGGGATGATAGCTCGCGCGAGCCTCCGCGAACAGGCTGCGCGCGAGCGGCTGGCCCCATTCGCCCTGATCCAGCAGGCCACGGTAAAGCGGATAGACGAGCAGCCCGCGGCCGATCGTCGAGAGATAGCGGCGCAGCACCGGCACCGCCGGATCGTAGCGATTGGCGATGGCCAGTTCCAGCCAGGCGGACTGGACATAGGCGTTGCCCGAGGCGGAGAGGCCCAGCGTCTCGTCCAGTTCCTTGAGCCGCGCGGGCGTCTGGCTGCGGGGGATGCCGTTGAGGAAGCGCAGCCACTGCTGCGTGGTCCAGCCTTGCGGCTGCACGGCGCTCGCCGCGCCGCCCGTGTTGAAGGCGGCGAGCTTCTCGTCGATCCGCGCCAGCGTCTCGCTGTGCACTCGCCGCGCATTGTCGGGCAGACCGGCGGCATAGGCCCAGCGGTCGAGCTGGAGCGAGAGTTCGAGTTCCGGCTGGCCCTTCAGCAGGTTCGCGCGCAAGTCGGCCAGGAAGCCGGCCGTGGTCTGGGGCTGGAAGGCGTGACGGTCGAAATAGGACTTCAGGTAGGCGTCCCACTTCGCCCGGCCCACGGTGTTTTCGATCGTGCGCAGGAAGTTGGAGCCCTTGAAGTAGTCGAGCTGGCCGCCCGTGGCGCCCGGATCGCCGTGCAGCCGGGTTGCCGCCCCGGTCTGGCCGCCATTGTCGGCAATGTCCCGTTCCAAGCCGTCCCAATCGAGATCGGCATACATCGCGGCGCGCTCCTTGCCGTAGAGCGATTCCATGATGCGGTTCTCGAAATAGGTGGTGAAACCTTCGTTCAACCAGGAATCCGACCATGTCGCATTGGTGACGAGGTTGCCAGACCAGGAATGCGCCAGTTCGTGCGCGACGACGTCGGTGTTCGAGCGGTCGCCCGTCACGATCGTCGGCGTCAGGAACGTGAGCATGGGGTTTTCCATACCGCCGTAAGGGAAGGCCGGCGGCAGGACCAGCATGTCGTAGCGACCCCAGCGGTACGGGCCATAGAGCGCGGAGGCGGCGTCGATCATCTTCTCGACATCGACGAATTCCTTCGCCGCGCGGTCGAGCATCGGGGCTTCCGCCCAGACGCCGGAGCGCGGGCCGAGCGGCTTGAACTTCAGGTCGCCCACCGCGAAGGCGATGAGGTAGGGCGGCACGGGCTTGTCCATGCGGAAGCGGAAGGCGCGGCGGCCGTCGGGCAGCGGCTCGCCCTTGTCGCCCGAGAGCTTCTCGGCGCTCATCACCGCCACGAAATCGCCGGGGACGCGCAAGGTGGCTTCCCAGGTCTGGCGAATGCCGGGGCTGTCCTGCGTGGGCACCCAGGTGCGGTTGAGGATCGCCTGCCCCTGGCTGAACAGGAACGGCTTCTTCTTGCCGAACGTCATTTCCGGCGGCAGCCATTGCAGCGCCATGGCGCCGGGTTTGGAGCGGTAGACGATCCGGATCTTGCGGGCTCCGGCAAGTTCCACCGTCAGGGCCGAGCCGATATCGGCGTTCGCGGTATCCTTGGGGCCGACCGCCCACTTGAGGGGATTGCCGCCGGAAGCATCGGTGATCGCCTCGATATCGAGGTCGTTGACGTCCAGAACGATCCGCGCGGCGTCAGGCGCGGCGAGAATATCCAGCACGGCGCTTCCCGCCAGGATCTTCTTCGCGAAATCGACGTCGAGATCGAGCGCTACGTGGGTGACGCGGGCCACTTGCGGTTCGGCGTGGGTCCAGGCGTCCTTCGCCTCGGGCGTGGTCAGGATCGGGGCCACGGCGCCGGTCCGTGCGGTGCCTTGGGCGGCGGCGGGCGCTTGGGCGAGGGCTGGCATTTGGGCGGTTCCGGCAAGCAGCGCGGCGACGAGGAGAATACGCATGGACGCGGGTTATGGTCGCGGCCATGGCGGCGCGCAAGCTCCGGCCGGTCAGGATGCCGGGATTTTACAGTTTCTTCAGAACGCCGGTCACCGGGATCGCGATGCTCGATCCTCCGGCGACGGGAGCGCCGTCAAACGCAGCGCTTGTGCCGTCCTCGGCAGTGACGTTCACGGTATTGCCGGCTTGCGTAAAGGTCAGTGTGCCGCCACCCAGCGTCGGCAACTGCACTTTGCCCTCCTTGTTCGCCCGGATGGCGGCGGCGATGTCCTGCGGCGTCAGGTAGCCGGTCAGGATGTGGTCCTTGAGCAGGGCGGCCAGGGCGGTGTGATCGTCGGCCTGGGTGACCTGCCTGGCTGAATCCCCGAGCCGGGCGAAGGCGGAGTCTTCCGGCGCGATCAGGGTGTAGCTTGCGTTTTCGCGAAATGCGCCCGCCATGCCGGTTTCCTTGAGCGCCTCGGCCACGGTCTGGAGACCCGCTGCATTGTCCAGCGCTTGCGGCAGCGTTTCTGCCGGCTTCCCGGCTTGCGCCGTGTTAGGGCTGTTTTCGGAACAGGCAGCGAGCATGAGCCCGACTGCGGCAAGAATGCCAAGAGCGAGAGTTAGCTTGCGCATTCATTCCCTCCTGTCCGGCCCCTCGGGCGAGTGGTTCGACAGGAGGATGATAGGCTTCCCGGTCCGGCTTGTCGCCGGTCGCGGGGGCGGAACGTCGCGCGGCAGGTGCAGGTCGGCCAACGAAAAGGGCGCCCGGATCGCTCCGGGCGCCCCACTCGGCGAACTGATGCTCCTTCCCTGAAAGGAAGGAAGCGCGATCAGGCGCTGTAGTACATGTCGAATTCGACGGCCGACGGCGTGGTTTCCCAGCGCAGCACTTCCGGCCACTTCAGTTCGAGGTAGGATTCGATCTGGTCCACGGTGAACACGCCGCCTTCGAGAAGGAAGGCATGGTCGGCCTGGAGCGAATCCAGCGCTTCACGCAGCGAACCGCAGACGGTCGGCACTTCGGCGAGTTCGGCCGGGGGCAGATCGTAGAGGTTCTTGTCCATGGCTTCGCCCGGATGGATCTTGTTCTTGATCCCGTCGAGGCCGGCCATGAGCAGCGCGGCGTAGCAGAGGTAGGGGTTGGCCATCGCGTCGGGGAAGCGGAATTCCACGCGCTTTGCCTTGTCGCCCGCACCGTAGGGGATGCGGCACGAGGCCGAGCGGTTGCGGGCCGAGTAGGCCAGCAGCACGGGGGCTTCGTAGCCCGGCACCAGGCGCTTGTAGCTGTTGGTGGTCGGGTTGGTGAAGGCGTTCAGGGCCTTGGCGTGCTTGATGACGCCGCCGATGAAGTAGAGGCACATGTCGGACAGACCGGCATAGCCGTTGCCGGCGAACAACGGGTTGCCCTTGTCCCAGATCGAGATGTGGGTGTGCATGCCCGAGCCGTTGTCCTTCATGATCGGCTTCGGCATGAACGTGGCGGTCTTGCCGTATGCCTGTGCGACCATGTGCACGACGTACTTGTAGATCTGCATGCGGTCGGCGGTCTGGACCAGCGTGCCGAAGGTCAGGCCGAGTTCGTGCTGGGCAGCGGCCACTTCGTGGTGGTGCTTGTCGCAGGGCAGGCCCATTTCGAGCATGGTGGTGACCATCTCGCCGCGGATGTCGACGGCCGAGTCGACCGGAGCCACGGGGAAGTAGCCGCCCTTGGCGCGCGGACGGTGGGCAAGGTTGCCGGTGTCGTAGTCGCGGTTCGAGTTGCCCGGCAGCTCGATGTCGTCGATCTTGAAACCGTTGCCTTCGTAGCCGTCATAGAACTTCACGTCGTCGAACATGAAGAATTCGGCTTCGGGGCCGACGTAGACGGTGTCGCCGAAACCGGCCGATTTGACGAACGATTCGGCGCGCTTCGCGGTCGAGCGCGGATCGCGGGCGTAGAGATCGCCGGTCGAGGGTTCCACGATGTCGCAGAACAGGATGAGCATCGGAGTGGCCGAGAACGGATCGACGTAGACGGCGTCGAGGTCCGGCTTGAGGATCATGTCCGACTCGTTGATGGCCTTCCAGCCTTCGATCGACGAACCGTCGAACATCAGGCCGTCTTCCAGCTCGTCCTCGCCGAGGATCGAAGCGACCATGGTGAGGTGCTGCCACTTGCCCTTCGGGTCGGTGAAACGCAGGTCAACCCACTCGATCTCTTCGTCCTTGATGCGCTTGAGGACGTCCTTTGCACTCGCCATTAGAGTAGTCTCCAGTGATGCTCTTCCGATCCCGAAAGAGGCTTTGATGTTCATTGTCTTCGGGCGTCCCCGCTGCCGGGTTCCCGATCCGACCGAGGCCGGGGCAATCTGTTTCCGGCGCGGGCCGGGGGATTACAGCTTGATCTTACAGGGCGTCGTCGTCGCGCTCGCCGGTGCGGATGCGCACGGCGGTTTCCACGGGCACGACGAAGATCTTGCCGTCACCGATGCGGCCGGTCTGGGCGGCATCGGCAATGGCTTCCACCACGCGTTCGGCCAAGGCATCGGGAACGACCACTTCGAGCTTCACCTTGGGCAGAAAGTCCACCACGTATTCGGCGCCGCGATAAAGCTCGGTATGGCCCTTCTGGCGGCCGAAGCCCTTGGCCTCGGTGACAGTGATGCCCGAGACGCCAACTTCGTGCAGTGCTTCCTTCACTTCGTCCAGCTTGAACGGCTTGATGATAGCTTCGATCTTTTTCACGCCTGTGTTGACCCCTGCATGGTCCCGGATTTTTTCCGAAGACAATTCCGGTCCGGGAACCGGATGCCTCGCGCGCGATTGTTGAAATCGAGCATCCCTTATCGGGGATGTTAATCAAGAATCGTGCCAGTGCGGTTGGGCCCCTCGTAGGCTAACTGGGCCGCCGCGAAAAGACCGGAAAAGCAGGTTTCGACACACCGAATGCACTGAGTCATGCGAGTGATGCCGGGTTGGCGACATTATGTGTTCAACTTTCAGGCACGCCCTGCCTTAAAATTGTGCACGCCAGGTAAATGTCCTTTGAGCTTCAACTTGAGCACACGCAAGAAGGCGCCGGAAACCGCAGGGGCTTCCGACGCCTTCTTGCACTGGCGAAATGTCGGCCGCGTTACAGCCTCAGGCCAGCGGTCTCGGGCAGGCCCGCCATCAGATTAAGGTTCTGCACGGCAGCGCCACTGGCGCCCTTGCCCAGGTTGTCGAGCATGGCGACCATGCGCGCCTGAGAGCCGTCCCCGGCGCCGAGCACGCGCAGCGCCAGCGTATCGACCGGCGCCATCGAGCCGCGCAGCAGCAGTTCGTCGGGCTGGTCGTCGACAACGGTCACGATCTCGCTGCCCGCATAGAATGCGGCCAGGGCGGCGCGCAAATCGGCGGGGTTGCCGGCGTTGGGCATCATCGAGAGGTGCAGCGGCACTTCCACCAGCATGCCGCGATGGGCGGGAACCACGGCCGGGGCGAAGATCGGCGCATGGGCCAGGCCGACATGCGCGGTCATCTCCGGCACATGCTTATGGCCGAGCGCCAGGCCATAGGCGCGGAAGGCGATGTCGCGGTCTTCCTCGAAACGGCCGATCAGCGCCTTGCCGCCGCCCGAATAGCCCGAGACGGCGTGGCAGACGTAAGGCCAGTCGGCCGGCAGCAGGCCCGCTTTCACCAGCGGCGCAACCAGGGCGATGAAGCCGGTGGGGTAGCAGCCGGGATTGCTAACGAAGCGCGCGGCGGCAACGGCGTCACGGCCCACCACTTCCGGGAAGCCGTAAGTCCAGCCCGGCGCCACGCGGTGCGCCGAGGAGGCGTCGATCACGCGGGTCGTATCGTTGCGGATCATGCCGACGGCGGCCTTGGCGGCGTCGTCGGGCAGGCAGAGGATCACGAAGTCCGCCGCGTTCAGGGCTTCGGCGCGGGCGGCGTCGTCCTTGCGGCGGGCGTCATCGAGGACGATCAGTTCGAACTCGGCACGGCCCGCGAGCCGATCGGCGATTTCCAGGCCGGTGGTGCCGGCGGCGCCGTCGATAAAGACCGTCTTCGTCATCAGGCTTCCGTCTCCAGAGCGTCGAGCGCGACATAGCCGACCTGGCCCTGTTCGCCCAGCTGGCCCCAGGCCCAGCTGCCGGCGATGTCGAGCACGTTGAACGTTTCACCGGCCGGAAGCTCGCGAACCGGTTCGGCGTCGGCGCGGCTCATGACGCGCAGCACGGCACCCGGCAGAATCCTGCGAGGCATCGGCACGGCATAGTGAGGCACGAAGTAAAGACCCGCCAGCCTGATATGCGCCAGATCGCCGCGCACGGGAAGGCATCCGGGATCCGCGGTCACGCTCGGCCCGGTCATGGCAAGCAGTCCATCGATCCGGGGAGGGCGGGTATAGGAATCCTCGGTGGCCAACGCGGGTGCTTCTCCAAATGCAAAGATGCGCGCGCTTAGCGGGGGCATGGCGAAGACGCAAGTTCAGCCATGGTCGCCGGTGTAGCGCCGCTGCAACATCAGCCACGCCGCGCGCAGGCCGAGTGCATCGCCGCCCTTGGGCCGACCCGGCTTGGCGGCGGGGCGCCAGGCGAACGTATCGAAGTGCGCCCAGTCCACGCCCTTGGGCACGAAGCGGTCCATGAACAGCGCCGCCGTGCTGGCACCGGCAAAGCCGCTGGACCCGGCATTGTTGATGTCGGCAATGTCCGACTTCAGGTATTCGCGGTAGCCTTCGTAGAGCGGCAGGCGCCAGCAGGGGTCTTCCACGGCGAGGCCTGCGTCGAGAATGTCCTGCGCCGTCTTGTCCTCACGCGTGAACAGGGCGGGCAGGTCCGGGCCGACGGCGACGCGCGCGGCGCCGGTGAGGGTGGCGAAGTCGATCACCAGTTCCGGCTCCTTCTCTCCCGCTCGCGTGAGCGCGTCGGCCAGGATGAGGCGGCCTTCGGCGTCGGTATTGCCGATCTCCACGGTGATGCCGGCACGGCTGCGCAGCACGTCGCCGGGGCGGAAGGAATTGCCCGAGATCGCATTCTCGACCGCCGGGATGACGAGATGGAGCCGCACCGGCAGCTTCGCGCCCATGATAAGGCGGGCGAGGGCCAGCGCATGGGCGGCGCCGCCCATGTCCTTCTTCATCAGCAGCATCCCCGCACCGGGCTTGATGTCGAGCCCGCCTGAATCGAAGCAGACGCCCTTGCCGACGACCGCGATCCGGGGGTGCTTGGAATCGCCCCATTCCAGCTCGATCAGGCGCGGTGCATGGGCACGTCCCGCCGCGCGGCCCACGGCATGGACCATCGGATATTCCCGCTCCAGCATCTCGCCGCGCGTGATTTTCACTTCCGCGCGGAAGGCCTTGGCGAGCGATTCCGCTTCGGATTCGAGCTGGCCGGGCCCCATGTCCTCGGCCGGAGTGTTGACGAGGTCGCGCACGAGTTCGATCGCCTCGCCCTCGGCAATGACAGCGTCGATCGCCTTGACCTCGGTGGTCAGGAGAATGCGCGGGCCTTCATCGGAAGGTTCGGAACGATAGCGATCGAAGCCGTATTGCCCGGCGATCCAGCCGAGGGCGGCTTTTCCGAGCTCTCCCCCAAGTTTTCCCGGAGCGCGGCGATAAGTGCCCGCGGGCAAGACGTCGGCCAGTTTGGCGAGACACCAGGTCGACAGCGCATCCGGATCGGCCACGCCCGCAACGACGAACCAGCCGTCGCCATCGGGAACGATCGCATGGCTGCCCGTGTCGCCGACGAACTTTTGCGCTGCGAGCGCGGCGCGCTGGGGGGCGGACAGTCCTTTGACGAAGGACTCGAAGCTATCCTTGGCAAGCAGGTGGATAGCGACGGCCTTCTGGCCGCGATCGGGCTGAATCAATGCGTTCTTGTCGGTCATGATTACATTCTCTAGCCTCGCCGCGAACCTGAGCCGAGAGGAAAAATGATGCGATTTGGTGCCTGGTGCCTGGCTTCCGCTGCAACCGCGGCCCTGCTGCTTGGCGGCTGCAAGGGCGAGACGCCCGCTCCCACCGCATCGGAAACCGCCTCGGCCGAAGCGCCGAGCCAGACCGAAGCCGCAACCGAACCTGTCGCGGACGCCAGCGAAGTCGCGGTGGGCGGCGGTCGCGCGGAGAAGGTGGAAAACGACACTTACGAATTCAGCTATGCCTATCCCGATGCGGCAGGCGCGATTCCGGGGCTGAAGGCCAACCTCGACAAGCAGCTTGAGACATCGCGCACCGATCTCGTCGGTAGCGCCAAGGAAGGGCAGGCCGACTCCAAGGAAAACGATTATCCCTACCACGCCTACAGCTACGGCGAGGAGTGGAAGGTCGTCACCGACGTGCCGAACTGGCTTTCGCTGTCCTCGGAAATCTACACCTATTCCGGCGGTGCGCATGGCATGACCACCTTCGACGCCCTGCTGTGGGATCGCCATGCAAAGACGGCGCGCAAGCCGATCGATCTCTTCACCAGCAAGGACGCGCTTTCGAAGGCCATCCGCACGCCCTTCTGCGCGGCGCTCGACAAGGAGCGCGTCAAGCGTCGGGGTAGTCCGATCGACAAGAGCGACGAGATGTTCTCGGAATGCATCGATCCGGTGGAGCAGGTGGTGATCCTGGGTTCATCCAACGGGCAGACCTTCGATCGCATCGGCCTGCTGGTGCCGCCCTACAATGCCGGTCCTTATGCGGAGGGCAGTTACGAGGTGACGGTGCCGGTAACCGGCGCGGTGATGGCCACGTTGAAGCCGCAGTATCGGTCGAGTTTCTCCATCGCGAAATAGAACCGGGCGGGCGAGTTCACGCCCGATCTCGCAATTTGCGGGCACAATCGTTATGTAGGCGTCATGACCGAATACCAGATCGTCGAACCCGGAAGCGAAACCGTCCTGCGTGACGGCACCATCAAGCTGCACGGCCCGGAAGGGTTCGAGGGCATGCGCAAGGCCGGGCGCCTTGCCGCCATGATCCTCGACGAGATTGCGCCCATGGTGCAGCCGGGGGTCACCACTGCCGCGATCGACGACAAGGTGCGAGAACTGACGCTGGACGGCGGCGCCGTGCCCGCGACCCTCGGCTACCGGGGCTATGCGCATTCGTGCTGCATCTCGATCAACCATGTGGTCTGCCACGGCATCCCGTCGGAAAAGGCGATCAAGGACGGGGATATCGTCAATATCGACGTGACCCCGCTGCTGGACGGCTGGCACGGCGACACCAGCCGCATGTACCTGGCGGGTGACGTTTCGCTGAAGGCGCGCCGCCTGGTCGAGGTGACCTACGAGTGCCTGATGATCGGCATCGAGCAGGCCAAGCCGGGCAACCGCGTGGGCGACATCGGCGCGGCGATCCAGTCCTATGCCGAATCGTTCCGTTACGGTGTAGTCCGTGAATTCTGCGGGCACGGGCTCGGCCGCCTGTTCCATGACGCGCCCGAAGTGGTCCATGCCGGTCGCCCCGGCACCGGCCCGCTGCTCAAGCCCGGCATGTTCATGACCATCGAGCCGATGATCAACCTGGGCAAGCCGCCGGTGAAGCTGCTTTCGGATGGCTGGACGGCGGTAACGCGGGACAAGTCGCTTTCGGCGCAGTTCGAACACTCGATCGGCATTACCGAGACCGGCTGCGAGATCTTCACGACCAGTCCCACAGGCCTCCACAAGCCGCCTTACGCCTGATCCCGTCGTCCCGGACTTGATCCGGGACCGCTGTCAGGTCTTTAGGCGCTTCCTCGCGAGCAAGGCGCGGCTCGGCCAGCGGTCCCGGATCAAGTCCG
>NZ_DAMDBA010000008.1:107848-111578 GCF_032093395.1 Novosphingobium sp. | reverse complement strand
GACGAGAATGATGCCTCGATCGACCAGCCCCGGCGGAACCCAGCAGGGCTCACCATTCCCAAAAAATCCGCAGAAATCCTTGAGAAATCGTCGTCCAGACGGTCTCAAGCGCGCCGCGCCTCCGAAACTCGGAGATCAAATGAGTGTGCAAAAGTCCGCTGACTATAGCGCTAGAAATCCTCCTCGGTGGCTAGCCAGGGGTCGATCTTTTTCCGACGTTCGCGATGAAAGTGCCCGCTTTCTTTCAACCATTATCAAGCAGCACCTTGCGGAACTAGGCCCAACCCAAGGAATGCCAGTGCTTCGCGGAGAAGAGATTCAAAACCACCCAGTGCCTCCCTGCATACCTCATCGGTTTGCTCACAGAGGCGATACGCGGTCGATATTTTGTGTTCTGGCGCAAAGTCATCCCGCACGAGATAGGCCCATACGGGATCAAGATGCTCCTCAAACGTGGTCTCGTTGAGCAGAATCCTCCTCACAAGGTCTGGGTGGCATACTTTACTCGGGTCTCGTTGGGACAGACGATTCCGATTACCTGCTTCGGTCCAAACGGCCACTGGATATAGCGTCTCTAAGGTTGCATGTACGTCAAAGTGTGCAGCCCGAGCAGCACGCAGGTTGGCGGACGCCGGGTAGACGAAACACTTCGCCGACTTCACGTTGTCGGGTTGTTTGTTGAATTCCGTTTTTGCTTGGGCCGCGTCGCCATCGACAATCCCAACTGCTTTTGGTCTTTCCGGGTGATGCTTATGTTGCGAACGCCAACCAACCAGCATGTCGATCACATAGCTGTGCCCAGCGCCGTCCCGCTTTGTCTCGAACCGCACCTGGTCAACTGCCGCCGGAAAGAACAATCCAAGCGCCCGGGCCAGAATGAGCTTGTCGCTCTCACCCTCGACGAAAATCCTCGGACAGTTCTCCTGGGCCAATTGTGAAGCAGCCGCCTTCGCCTCTTCTTGTTGACGGACTTGCGCAACCATTTCGGAAATTCGGGGCGCTAGCATGGCCAACGTTCCCAAGCTCTCATCGATACCCTTCGCATCGGTCTTGGTGACAGTGCCCTCGGCGTCCGTCGTGCGTGTCACGAAGTTCAGAGCAATCGCGCTCTCGCGCTGGCCAAGATCGTAGAACGCAGGCGAATGGGTCGTAAGAAGAATTTGCGCTGTTCCCGACTTTGCCAGTTCGTGGAGTTCATCGGCTAGTTGAACCGCGCTTCCCATTTCCAGATTGTTCTCGGGCTCCTCATACGCCCAAATACTACTAATCGGCTGCCCACCGCGCTTCTGCAGTGCCGCCTTCTTCTCCGCCATGAAGCGAAGGATCAGTGGGATGTGGCGAGCCTTGATACCGTCGCCGCGATTGTTTAGCGATACTGACTTGTCGCCGCTCAGGAAATCAAGCCGCTCGAAAATATGATAAAGGTCTCTAGGCAGAGCTAATCGGGTGTTGAAACCTAGAGAAGTCGAAATACTAGTGGTCAGTTCGTTGAGATGTTCTCCAATGGACACCTCGAACGCTGTGCTAGATTCGTGAAAAGTGCGGGCTGCAACCTCCGCGATGATCCCATAAATTCGGCCACGAAGATCATCAAAATAGTCGGAGTCCTTGATAGCGGGGACATATTCAAATTCGATCTTTCGAAGAAGTGCGTGAACGTTCGACTTCTCGGAAATTTTTACATCCTCTCGAATTTCCTGACCACGCCTCCCCTGTTTAATGCGTTGGCCGTAATAATCGTACTCCTCGCTCCACAGCCCATCTTCCCGCCAGCGCTTGGTCCAAATTATCACGTGGCCATTGGTCGCGTGATAGCTTTCCGGCAACGCGATCTCTAAGCGGACGACTACCTCTTTCGCCTTCCGCACCCGCACTGGGGCAAAGAAGTTATAATCTTCGGCAAAAGAAAATTCGACACCTGGATTAGTTTCATCGTTAAAAAATAGATTAAGCGCTCGCAGAATATTAGATTTTCCGCAGTCGTTTCTTCCAACAAAAACGGCCAATTGCGCGAGATTTGCATCAATAGATTTAATCGAACGAAAATTCTCGATGTGAATAGATTTAATCGTCGCCGCCACAATTTCCCCCAGACCCTTCCCCAAAAAGCAAGGGGCACCCCTGACATGGGCAAGTCATTACGCCCACCCGGCGGCCCATAGGGGAAGATATCGGCATCGCCAAGCAAGAGTTCCGGTCCATACAGCGCGCAGGTGAGAACGTTGATTTAACTTGATTCTGCAGCCCCACCCAGAACTGCGTCGATCACCTCGAATTGCACTTTCGAAAGCTCCTCTAGAAGTAATTCCGGGCGGTAGCCGCGACCATAATTGTCAGAAACGTCTCCCGCATTCTTACCTGTCCCCCACCCGCCGAGAGACAACGAAATGTCACGATCAACCCTCGCATCGCGAAGAGCATCACGGAACCGATGCCGAAATGAGTGAAAGCTCGTGCGTTCTCGCACCGCCCCAGAATGCTTGAGGAAAAGCACGAACCACTTAGAGAAGGCCGTGGATCGGAAGCCACTGCGCCCCGGACAGATGTCGTTGAATAGCTTCGAATCGCCGCGCTTGGATCGCCCTTCCACAAACGCCACGAACCCAAGTTCGAGCAGCTTTGGATGGATGGGTACGATCCGCTCGCTGGAACGGGTCTTCAAGCTCTTGTCCGTGCTCCCCACCAAAGACTTCTCTGTGATTACGAAGCACAATACACCATCGACCCTGCGGACATCGCTGGTGTCGAGTTGGCAGATTTCATTCAGTCGGGCGCCACTGTAGAGGCCAATCAGCGGTATCCAGTAGCGGGTGCCTTTGGGCCGTGCATCTCCCGGCGTCGTGTAGCCGTTTCCGTCATTCCTGCACCCTCGATACAGCGGCGCGGTGAACATGTGCCGCAACTGCTCGTCAGAGAACGGGTGACGCTTGTCCTGCTTGGCTACAGGATCGGCCAGTCGCAGGCCCCGCATGTGATTCTTCGTCAGGAACTCCTCTCGAACCGCCCAGTTTAGGACGACGCAGACCTTGTTGAGGTAGATGTTTATGTTTGCAGGACTGATGAGATCTGACCACCCTTCCGCCCTCGCCCGCTCTGCCGCTTCCCGAGGTGTCAGGTTGGGATAGCGCTTCGACGCGTTTCTGGGAATGAAGCGCAGCGTTTCCATGAAATCTCGACAAGCTGCTCGATTTAGATTTTCCATGGGGGCATCCGCACCCAGGATCGATAACGTCAGCCGACGTGCCGTTTCGTATGCCAATCGAGTTCGGGCCGACCACTCACGCGTCGGGTCGTCCATGAAGCGGGCATAGACCTCACCGAGAGTGTAGCGCGGAGCGCTAGGTGATGCCTCGACTTCGGCAACCGGAGTTCCCACCGAGACACATCGCACTGCTGGAGCTACAAACTCGGACGGTTGAAGCAGTGCCACATCAACAACCTCACCCAATCCCAATCGAGCAGATTCCAGCAGCGCCTCGATTTCACCGATGACGGCGTGCGACCTTCTCAAGGCTGTGCTGGGGCTATCGGTCTCCAACGAGCGCCATATTTCAGTCTTGCCGAGAACGCCCCGAAGCGCAGGCGGGACATATTTTCTCACATGGAAAATGCCCCTCTTCTCGACGAGCAAACTGGGCCGTTTTTGTAGACGCTTTTTGTAGACGCGATTGTGTCGATTTCTCGAAGCATTACGAGAGTTTACGCCGATATTGGCATGCCCGTTTTGTAG
>NZ_DAMDBA010000008.1:45996-107838 GCF_032093395.1 Novosphingobium sp. | reverse complement strand
GGTTCGAACCAGCGACCTACTGATTAAAAGTCAGTTGCTCTACCGACTGAGCTAAGGGCCCCCGTTGCCGGGATCAGCCGGCGAAGCGGCTGTGAAGGCGTCACCTAGGGGCAGGGCGCGGCTTGGTCAAGCGGGCATGAAGCTGATTGATCGTAAGACCCGTCAATGGGTCGCGCCAGGGGCCGGCGATCCGGCGGGCGGGGCCGAGGACGAAGTCGCGCGTTCGGAAGGCGGGGTGCGGCAGTATCAGGCTTTCCTCGCCCTCTCCCCCCGCCCAGGGGCCGCCGCTCCACAGTACGAGATCGAGGTCCAGCACCCGCGATCCCCAGGCTTGGCCCTGGCGGCGGCGACCGAACTTGTGTTCGATCTTGTGCAGCTTGTGCAGCATCTCGTCGGGTTCGCGTTTGCTGCGCACCACGGCCACGCCGTTGGCATAGCGGCGGCGCGAGGGGCCGATCGGCGCGCTTTCGATCACCGGCGAGGCGGCCATGACCTCGTACTTGCCGTTATCCAACGCCGCCAGCGCCGCGGCGAGCACCTTGCGAGGGCCGCCGTGGCGCGGGTGGCGCATGTTGGAGCCGAGCGCGACGAGATAGTGATGCCTGGCCAAGTTCGATGCCCCCCCGATTATGCCGTAACTATATGCCTTAGATACAGGGGCTTGTATCAAATATCCTGCGCGATGCGCGTGTAGAGTTGCGGGCGCCGGTCGCGGAAGAAGCCCATGCCCGCGCGGTGCTTGGCGGCCCGCGCGAGGTCGATGGTCGAGACCAGCACACCGGTTTCCGCCTTGCCGAACTCTGCGACGTAATCGCCCCATTCGTCGGTGATGAACGAATGGCCGTAGAAAGTCTGTTCGGTGCCACATTCCGATTCGACGCCGATGCGGTTGGCGGCGATCACCGGCATGCAGTTCGACACCGAATGGCCGATCATCGCCCGGCGCCACATGCGGCTGGTGTCGAGCGTGGCGTCGTAGGGTTCCGAGCCGATGGCGGTGGGATAGAACAGCAGTTCCGCGCCCATCAGCGCCATCACGCGCGCGCATTCGGGATACCACTGGTCCCAGCACACGCCCACGCCGACCTTGGTGCCGAGTACGTCCCAGACCTTGAACCCGTCGTTTCCGGGGCGGAAGTAGTACTTCTCCTCATAGCCGGGGCCGTCGGGGATGTGGCTCTTGCGGTAAGTGCCGATGATCTCGCCGTCGGTGCCGATCATCGCCAGGGTATTGTAGTAGTGGTGGCCGTCGCGCTCGAAGAAGCTGGTGGGGATGACCACCTTCAGCTTTGCCGCCAGCGCCTTCATCGCGATCACCGAGGGGTGCTCGGCGGTCGGGCGGGCGATCGCGAAAAGTTCCTCTTCCTCCGTCTTGCAGAAGTACGGGCCGGAGAACAGCTCGGGGGGCAGCACGATCTGCGCGCCCTTGGCGGCGGCTTCCTCGACCAGCGTGGAGACGGCGGCGATGTTCTCGCGCTCGTCGGCGGAATTGAGCGCGAGCTGGAGCGCGGCGACGGTGATCTGGGTCATGCGGCGGCCTTTATCAGCCTCGCTTGCGGAACAGAAGGGTCATGCGGTCGCTCTCGCCGATGGCGAGGTACTTCTCACGGTCCTTGTCCTTCAGCGCCAGGCTCGGCGGCAGAGTCCAGACGCCGTCCGGCCAGTTCGCGGTATCCTTCGGGTTGGCGCTGATCTCGGACTGGGCGACGAGGTCGAAGCCGTTGTCCTTCATGAAGCGGATCACGTCGGCCTCGCGCAAGTAGCCCTTCGATCCGTCGGCATAATCGGCCGGCGCATCGGGGCGGGCGCGGTGCTGCTCGATCCCCACCAGGCCGCCCGGCTTGAGCAGGTCGCGCATGGCGGCGAATTCGCTGCCCGCGATGTTCCAGCGCAGCAGGTTGTGCATCATGCGCGGCACGATGATGACGTCGAACGTGCCCCTCTCGCCTTCGGGTATGGCGCCGAGCGTGTAGGCGGCGAACTTGTCGGCAGGCAGGCCGGTGAACTTGGCGACATCCGCCGGATAGCTCGCCGCGCCCTTGCGGATGCCGTCCTTCGTCTCGGGCTTGAACGCCGGTGCGTCGGGATTGAAGTAGAGCCCCACGAGATGCCCCTGCTGGCCGAGATAGAGGCCCAGGAAGCGCGAGTACCATTCGCCGCCCGGCGCATATTCGCCCACCTTCATGGTCGGGGCGACGCGGAAGAAGCTCAGGGTCTCCACCGGATGGCGATACTTGTCGCGCGCGCGGTCGTCCTTGCGCGAAGGATTGGAGGCGGCGAGTTCGAGCAGCGCCTCGCAGCCCTTGCAGGCTTCGGCCTCAGTCTTTTCGTCGGCGGCGCTGGCGGCGCTCGGCATGGCGATGACGCCGAGAAGGGACGAAAGGGCGATGAGGGCGCGGCGCATGTCGATTCTCCCGTGGGATGGGTGGATGGTCATGAACCTAGTTTGCGCCCGCCCAATGACAAGCCACTCAAGTGTACCTATCTAGCGACAAAATCTCCCCTCATGAGGACATGCAAGACAATGGAAACGGCAATCGTTGCAGGCGGGTGCTTCTGGTGCACCGAGGCGGTGTTCCGCGACGTCATCGGCGTGGATTCCGTGGAAAGCGGCTATATCGGCGGCACCGTGCCGAGCCCCACCTACAAGCAGGTCTGCGGTGGCGACACCGGTCATGCCGAGGCCATCAAGGTGCACTACGATCCTTCCGTGCTGTCCTACGGCGATCTGCTCGACGTGTTCATGGGCACCCATGACCCGACGCAGCTCAACCGCCAGGGCAACGACGTGGGCACGCAGTATCGTTCGGCGATCTTCCCGCTGGACGAAGCCCAGGCGGCCGAGGCCGAAGCGGCCGTCACCCGCTCGAACCAGGACAACGGCGGCAAGGTCGTCACCACGATCGAGGGCTTCGCGGACGGCAAGCAGAACGACGAGTGGTATCCGGCCGAGGACTATCACCAGGAATACTGGGACGGCGAAGGCCAGCGCAATCCCTATTGCCTGGCGGTGATCCCGCCCAAGCTGATGAAGCTGCGCAAAAGCTTCCAGAACAAGGTCAAGGGCTGACCTGAATAACGGCCTCTAAAACATTTGCTTCGCCGTGTCTCACCATGAGACACGGCGAAACGAACCATATCCAAACCTTCCCGGACAAGTACTTAGCTCGCCTATCGATCCGTTCCATTGGCGAGTCCCATCATGTCCCGTCTCCGCAAGCTGTCGCTTTCCGTCGCTGTTGCCGCCGTCGCTTTCGCGGCCTGCCCCGTGCTCGCCTCCTCGGGCATGATCGCCGGGATCGACGTGCTGAAGACCTGGAACCTGGTGGTGCTGGGCGATCTCACCTCCTCTTCCGAGGTCGAAGGACGCACGTTCGTTGGCGGCAATCTCGACGGCAATTCGTCGAACTACCAGATCACTACCCTGCCCCCTTCATCGACGGGCACGCCCGGCCTGACCGTGGTGGGTGACGTCAACGGCGGCCACAAGAACCTCAACAACGGCGCGGGCGCGATCGTAGGCGGCAACGTGAACAGCGGCCTCAACCTTAACGGCGCGGCGCAGACGGTGCAGGTGGGCGGCACGATCAGCAACACCAACGTCAACAACAACACCGTGACCTCCGGCCTCGCCGCAAGCAATCCGCAGTTCGCGCAAAACCTCTCGCAGCAGAAGAGCCTCATCGAAACCTCGATGGAAGGCCTCAGCCATGCGATGAGCACCGAAACGGCCAACAGCCAGCTGACGATAAGCGGCAATCGCGGCACCTTCAACGCCCAGCCCAGTGCCAACGGCGTAGCGGTGTTCAACATCTCCGCCGCCGACCTCGACAAGATCGGCGAAATCCAGTTCAACCTCAACGGCGCCGACACCGCGATCGTCAACGTCTCGGGCAAATCGATCAGGCTGGACGACAACTTCCTCGGCGGCACCAACAACCTCGGCGAGAAGGTGGTCTGGAACTTCCACGAGGCCGAGAACCTGTCGCTCACCACCGCCTGGGGCGGTTCGGTGCTCGCACCCGGCGCCGATGCGACGACGGCGAACTACATCCAGGGCTCCGCGGTGTTCGGCAATCTCGTGCAGAACGGTGAGATGCACGTCGGCACCTACACCGGCGGCTATACGCCGGGCGGGTCGGGCTCGTCGACCAGCTCGGGCGGGTCTTCCGGCGGCGCGACCGACGTGCCGGAGCCGGGCATGATCGGCCTCTTCACACTGGGCCTGGGGGCGCTGGTGTTCTGGCGTCGTCGGCGCGCGGTCGCGGTTTAAGAACAAAGGTAGAGGCAGGGCCATCGCCCCTGCACCCCGCTACTGTCGAGGGAGGAGCACGACCTACCCGTTCCGCGCCCATGGCGGCGTCGGGAGACTTGATGGCTGCGCCGCAGGGAGCGCACTACCGATTGGGCGCGCGCAAGGTCGACATTCCGAGGGTCCGGGGGATCATCCCCCGGGTCTTCCCCCTTACTTCTGCCACCGCCCCACAAAGAACCCGTCGAGCCCGCCAACTTCGGCCAGCATCCCCGGATCGGTCCGCACCCAGCCCTCGGCGCTCGGCTCCAGCCCTTCCGGCAGTTCCGAAGCCGCAACCGGCACCGGCGTCAGCCCGACCTTGTCCGCCTGATCCTCGCCCTCTTCCACTTCCAGCGAGCAGACCGCGTAGACCAGTTGCCCGCCCGGCTTGAGCCAGCCCGAGGCGCGTTCCAGCATCTTTTCCTGAAGCGCGGTCATTTCCTCGATCTGTCGCTCGCCGATGCGGTGCAGAACGTCGGGATGGCGGCGCGCGGTGCCGGTGGCAGTGCAGGGCGCATCCAGCAGAATGGCGTCGAACCGCTCCTCCGGCTCCCAGGCGAGGACATCGGCCTGCACCACTTCGGCTTCGAGGCCGATGCGCTTGAGATTATCGCGCAGGCGTTCGAGGCGGCGCTTGGAATTGTCGAGCGCGGTGACCTGCCAGCCTGCCGCCGCCAATTGCAGCGTCTTGCCGCCCGGTGCAGCGCAGAGATCGAGCGCCTTGCGCCCCTCACCCACGCCGAGCAGCCGCGCGGGCAGGCTGGCGGCGAGATCCTGCACCCACCAGGCCCCGTCACGGAAGCCTTCGAGGTGCTCGACGGCGGTGCCGCGCGCCAACCGGACATGGCCCGGCATCAGCGAGGTGCCACCGAGACGCTCGGCCCATTCGGCGGTCTGCTCGGGATAGCGCAGGACCAGGTCGAGCGGCGGCGGCTCGGCCAGACCGGCAGCGATCGCTTCCCCGCGAGCGCCCCAGCGCCCCGCCACATCCTCGGGCAGGGCCGGCACTTCGGGAAGCGCGACCTCGCCCTTGGTCAGGGTGGAGAACACGCCGTGCGCCAGACGGCGCGGGCCGCCCATCAGCAGCGGCAGGCCGGTGGCGATCACCGCGTGGGCGGGCGTCTCCAGCCGCAGCACTTGCGCGAGCATGATCTGCAGTACCGCGCGCGCCTTCGCGTCGGGGGCGAGCGGCAGTCGAGTGGCACTGTCGATCAGTTCGTCGAGATCCGTGCGCCAGCGCAGCACTTCGCCGGCGATGGCGCGGGCGAGCGCCCGGTCGGCGTCTCCGCCCACCCGCGCGAGCGCGGAGCCGCCTGCCTGGTCTAGCGTTTCGCCCCGCCGCAGCACGGCATCGATAAGGTTGAGCGCGGCACGGCGCGCCGGAAGGCCGGGAATGTCCATGGCAAGCCCCTATAGCGGATTGCGTTTCGACGCCACCTCCACCACATGGTCACCATGACACAGCGCGCCACCAAGCGGCCGGACGGCTTCACCAAGCCCGCCCACTGGACCAACGACCCCGCGCCAGCGCCTTCGCCCGAGGCGGCGAAGGGCGGCGACGGCGCGGAAGAGCAGGACCCGGACGGGATTTCTCCCACCCGCTACGGCGACTGGGTACGCAACGGCATCGCCATCGACTTCTGATCGCCGGGTCGCCGGGTCGCCGGACTGGAAGAAATCCCGTCGTCCCGGACTTGATCCGGGACCGCTGGCAATCCTTCAGGCAGGCGCTTGAAGACAAGCGCCTTTCAACGGAGCCACAAGCGCCAGCCCTCAAACGAGGCGTGGCTCGGCCAGCGGTCCCGGATCAAGTCCGGGACGACGATGCCGCATGCACCTGATCTTCCCCAGTCTACCAATCCCGCGCCATGCCCGGCAGACGATCCACGAGGAAATCGATCCACGCCCGCGTCTTGGCGGCCGGGCGCCGTGTGCGGTGAGTCACGGCATGGATTGCGCCGAGGTCGTAGAGTTCGACTCCGAGATCCAGTTCTACCAGCCGCCCTTCGGCGATAGCGCGGTCCACGAAGAAGCGCGGGCCGTAGACAAGGCCCATGCCCGCCATCGCCGCCTGCGCCAGCACTTGCCCATTGTTGGCATGAAGTGCGCCCCGCACCGCCACCGGCCGGGTGCCGTCCCGCCCGAAGCTCCGACGCGTGGCCCCGGTCTCGCTGCCGAGGGTGTAGCCGAGGCAGTCGTGCGCCGCGAGGTCGTCCAGAGACCGCGGTATGCCGCGCCGTTCCAGATATTCGGGGGCGGCGCAGATCGCCATGCGCACCGGGGCCAGCTTGCGTGCGACGAGGTTGCTGTCCGCCAGTCGCCCGATCCGCACGGCCACGTCCCAGCGCTCTTCCAGCAGATCGACGACGCGGTCGTTGAGGCCCAGTTCCACGGTGACGGCCGGATGGCGGGCGTGGAAGTCGGTCACCAGCTCCATCAGATAGGCGCTGCCGAAAGCCGCGGGGCCGGAGACGCGCAGCAGGCCCTCCACCGAGGCTGAGCGAGCCATGGCCTCGGCATCGGCTTCGTCCAGCTCGGTCAGCACGCGCTCGGCCTTGTCGAGATAGGCCGCGCCCGCCTCGGTCAGGGCCAGCCGCCGCGTGGTGCGATTGACCAGAGTGGCGCCGAGGCGTTGCTCCAGCGCATTGAGGTGCTTGGCCGCCATCGCAGGCGACATCGCCAGATCGCGCGCCGCCGCCGAAAGTCCGCCCAGCCGGATCGCCATGACGAAGACCTCGATGCTTTTCAGCCGATCCATTTCACACCCTTGGTATTAAGTTCTTCAACAAACTGCATGATTATCACCTTCGAAGCGAAGGTCTAGATAAAGCCCCGAAAGGATCGCTCCCTCATGACCCTCACCAATTCCAACATTTCCGCCACCGCTCCCTACGGCGCCTTTATCCTACGCGTGGCGCTGGGCGTGCTGTTTCTCGCCCATTTCGCGCTCAAGATGTTCGTCTTCACACCCGCGGGGGCGGCCGGCTTCTTCGGCAGCCTCGGCCTGCCTCCGGCGCTCGCCTATGTGACCATGGCGGCGGAACTGCTCGGCGGCCTGGCGCTGATCCTGGGAATCTATGCCCGCGCCGTGGCGCTGGCCTTGATCCCCCTGCTGCTCGGCACCATCGTCCTGGTGCATGGCGCCAACGGCTTCTTTTTCGACGGCAAGGGCGGCGGCTGGGAATACCCGGCCTTCTGGTCAATCGCCCTCCTTGTCCTGGCCCTGATCGGCGACGGCGCCCACGCGCTGGTGCCGACGCGGCGCATCTGAAGAAACCCAGGCCATGACCCGGCAACCCAGCTTCTTCATTCCGCACGGTGGCGGTCCCTGCTTCTTCATGCCCGACCCGCAAGGCAACTGGACCTCCATGGCCGAATTCCTGCGCGGCCTGCCCGCACGCTTGCCCGAGCCGCCCAAGGCGATCCTCGTCGTCTCAGGTCATTGGGAAACCGAGGGCTTCGCCTTCACCGGCGCCGAGCACCCTGAACTGCTGTTCGACTACTACGGCTTCCCGCAGCACACCTACGACTTGCGCTTCGACGCGCCGGGCTCTCCCGCGCTGGCCGAGCGCGCCAGCCAACTCCTGCGCGAGGCCGGCTTTGCCGCCGCTCCCGATCCCCGCCGCGGCTACGACCACGGCGTGTTCATTCCGCTCAAGGTCGCCTGGCCCGAGGCGGAGGTTCCAGTGGTCGAGATGTCGCTAGACCGCTCGCTCGACCCGGCCCGGCATCTTGCGGCCGGACAGGCCCTGGCGCCGCTGCGCGACGAAGGCGTGCTGATCCTGGGATCGGGCATGAGCTTCCACAACATGCGCGGCTACGGCAATCCGAGCTCTACGGACCCGTCGCTGGCGTTCGACCAATGGCTCACCCAAGCCGTCGAGGCCGGGGCCGAAGTGCGGGCCGAAGCGCTTGCGCATTGGGCGGAGGCACCCGGCGGCCGCTTCTCCCACCCGCGCGAGGAGCATCTCCTGCCACTGATGGTGGTGGCCGGGACCGCGCAGGGGGCAGGAAAAAAGGTCTATTCGGACCTCGTGCTCAAGACCGCGATTTCGGCGTTTCGGTTCGATTGATCCAATCACCCCGTCGTCCCGGACTTGATCCGGGACCGCTGGCAGTCTTTAGGCGCAAGGCTCGCAGTAGGCCGCCAAACGCCGTGAGGTCGTCGCCCTGCCTGGAGTTGGGCGCGGCTTGGCCAGCGGTCCCGGATCAGGTCCGGGACGACGGCTGCTGCCTCAATGCAGCATTTCGCAACGATTGCGCCCGCCCCGCTTGGCGACGTAGAGCGGGCCATCCGCCGCCGCGATCCAGTCCTCCACGGTGGCGATCGCCTCGCTCAGCGGCGCAATGCCGAAGCTGGCGGTGATGCGGATGGTCGCGCCGCCGGGCAGCGCGACATCGTGCTGGGCCAGGGTCTCGCGGAACCGCTCCACCGCCGCCAGCGCATCGAGGGCTTCCGTTTCCGGCAGCAGCACCGCGAATTCCTCTCCGCCGAGCCTGCCCAGGAAGTCCACCGGCCGCGTGGCGCCGACCACCGTGGCGGCCATCTCCCGCAGCACGGCATCTCCCGCCGGGTGGCCGTGGGTGTCGTTGACCTGCTTGAAGTGGTCGATGTCGATCAGCACCAGGCAACTGGGCCTGCCGTAGCGACGGAAGCGGTCCATTTCCTGCCTGGCCTTGTCCACGAAGCCGCGCCGGGTCAGTGCGCCGGTCAGCTGGTCGCGCTCGGCGATGCGGCGCAGTTCCAGCTCGTTCATGACGATGCGGGCGAAGTTGCCCAGGATCGCCACTTCGGCCTCGTTGAAGTCTCGCACCTTGTCGTCGATGGCGCAGAGCACGCCGACGTTGAAACCCTCCGGCGTCAGCAGCGGAATGCCCGCATAGCTGCGCACGTTGGGATCGTCGGTGACGAAGGGGTTGTTCGCGAACCGCTGGTCCAACCGCGCGTCCGAGATGAGGAAGGGCTCGCTCTGCTGGATGGCATGGGTGCAGAACGAGACGTTGCGCGGCGTCTCGGTGGCACCGATGCCGCTGCGTGCCTTGAACCACTGGCGGTCGGCGTCGATCAGGGTGACGGCGGCCATCGGCACTTTCAGCACGGCCCGCACCAGCGAGACGACATGCTCGAACGCTTCCTCCGGCTCGCTATCGAGCACGTCGAGTTTGCGCAGGGCGGCAAGACGGCCCTGCTCGTCGTTGAGGATGGGTAGAGGGAGCATTCAGGCGTTCCGATCCCGCCGCATCGAAAGCGACGATGTTGATCCAGTGACCGGAACCCGCCAGCTTGATCCGCCGGTGCCCGATCGCGAGAGGGCGCACGAGCCGCCGTCATGCGATCACGCCGATTCCCGGCAGCGGCTCCCTAATCCACGTAAGCATCCCTAGAGCAGGATTAACTTCCTGAAAATGCCCGTCGTCCTCTGTGCAGTGCAATCTGCATCAATTTTTCGCGCGCGCCGGCATGTTCCGGCGATATGTCAGGGGCTTATCTCAATCGGTGTGCCGTCCGGCACGGATTCGTAGAGCGCTTCGATTTCCGCGTTGGAGACGGCGATGCAGCCGTCGGTCCAGTCGCCGGGCACCCGGCCGTCGGGAAGCGCCTGCGTCCGCAGCGCATTGGGTTGGCCGTGGATCATGATCATCCCGCCGGGCGAGCGCCCCCGCGCGGCAGCATAGACCCTGTCCGCCGCGCTGGGATAGGAGATGTGGAGCGAGAGGTGATATCGGCTTTTCGGGTTGCCCCAGTCGATTTCGTAGCGGCCTTCGGGGGTGCGCTCGTCGCCCTCGAAGCGCTTGGGGCCGGTGGGCTCGTCGCCGAGCTGGATGTGCTCGATTACGTGGACGAGCCGGTCGCCGGTCCAGAGTTCCATGGTCCGTGCCGCCTTGCGCACGCGGATCAGGTCAATCGTGGGAAGCTGGAGAGCAGGCTCGGCATCCGCAGCGCCGAGCAAAAGCAGGAGCGGCGCGAGTCTGAACCCGCGCCGCACCGGATCAATCCAGGAAAGGATCGCGCACGAGGATGGTGTCCTCGCGCTCGGGGCTGGTGGAGACGAGCGCCACCGGGGTCTCGATCAGTTCCTGCACGCGCTGGATATATTTGATCGCCTGAGCGGGAAGATCGGCCCAGGAACGGGCGCCGGCGGTGGTGCCCTGCCAGCCGTCCATTTCCTCGTAGATCGGCTCGACCTTGGCCTGATCGGCGGCGTGGCTGGGGAAATAGTCCAGAACCTTGCCGTTCAGGCGGTACCCGGTGCAGATGCGGACCTTCTCGAAGCCGTCCAGCACGTCGAGCTTGGTCAGCGCGATGCCGGTGACGCCCGAGATCGCGCAGGACTGGCGGGTGAGCACGGCATCGAACCAGCCGCAACGGCGCTTGCGGCCGGTGACGGTGCCGAATTCATGGCCCCGCTCGCCCAGGCGCTGGCCGGTCTCGTCTTCCAGCTCGGTCGGGAACGGACCCGAGCCGACGCGGGTGGTATAGGCCTTGACGATGCCCAGCACGAAGCCGGTGGCCGAGGGGCCGAGGCCCGAACCCGAAGCCGCCGTGCCCGAAACCGTGTTCGAGCTGGTGACGAAGGGATAAGTGCCGTGGTCGACGTCGAGCAGCACGCCCTGCGCGCCTTCGAACAGGATGCGGGCGCCAGCCTTGCGCACCTGGTTCAGGCGCTTCCACACCGGCTCGGCGAACTGGAGCACGAAAGGCGCGATTTCGCGCAGTTCGTTAATCAGTGCCTCGCGGTCGACCGGCGGCTGGTTGAAGCCGGCACGCAGTGCGTCGTGGTGCGCGCAAAGGCGGTCGAGCTGCGGCTCCAGCGCATCGAGGTGCGCAAGGTCGCAGACGCGGATGGCACGGCGGCCGACCTTGTCCTCGTAAGCCGGGCCGATGCCGCGTCCGGTGGTGCCGATCTTGCCCGAACCGGCCGCCGTCTCGCGCAGACCGTCGAGGTCGCGGTGGAGCGGCAGGATCAGCGGGCAATTGTCCGCGATCGCGAAGTTCTCGGGATTGATCTCGACGCCCTGGCCGCGCAGCTTCTCGACCTCGGACTTGAGGTGCCAGGGATCGAGCACCACGCCGTTGCCGATGATCGACAGCGTGCCGGTTACGATGCCCGAGGGCAGCAGGCTGAGCTTATAGACCTGCTCGCCCACGACGAGCGTGTGGCCGGCATTATGGCCGCCCTGGAAACGGACTACGGCATCGGCGCGGCTTGCCAGCCAGTCGACGATCTTGCCCTTGCCCTCATCGCCCCACTGGGCGCCGATCACGGTTACGTTGGCCATGGATATACTCCTCCACCCTGCCACGGTGGATCCAATAACGCCCTTCGACAGGACTCGGCGATATGGATTTGCGTTGGGGCAAAAGCGCCCCGGCTTTTCGCCCGCGCCCTAGTGGCAAGGCGCATGGCTCGTCAAGGGTAGACCGCGCCGTGGTGCCGGAAGTCCCCGTCATCCCGGACTTGATCCGGGACCGCTGGCCGTGAACGACCCGCCTCGCGGCTGGGCGCTTCTGCGCGAGCTATCGCATAAAGTACTGCCCGCGATCCCGGATCAAGTCCGGGACGACGATGTTGCGCTACCCCCGCTAGCGGATCACAGCGCGACGGCCTCGCCGCCCTCCAGCCTGTGCGAACAGCCCAGCGCGATCGGATCGTCGCTTTCTGAAAGCGCCGCCACCGTGATCCACCCGATCGCGCGCTGCTGCCCCGCCACGCGCGGATCGTGCCCCAGCGGCAGGAACAGCTTGCGCTGGGCCTGGGGCTCGGCGGCCAGCAGATCCACCAGCGGGTCGGGATAGAGCGAGAAGCCGGTGGCCGATTCGGGATGATGGCCGGTCTGGCCGAGGATGCGATAGGTGCCGCCGCGCCCCAGGCTGCCGGAAATACCCTCTGCGTAGATCGTGAAGCCGAACCACGACTGATACTCGAAACCGTGACGTTCCGAGGGGTCGAGCGTGATGCGGGCCTTGTCACCGACGCGCGCGGCGATTTCTCGCAGGCCGGCGATCCGGCTGGCCAGCGCGCCTCCGCATTCGAAAGCCGCAAGGCGCTCGATCGCGCTGGCGAAAGGACCGACCGCGTAGAGCAGCGGCAGGTAGCCCTCGCCGCCCACGTCGACCAGCCCGCCCGCGTCCTTGGCGTCCAGCATCTGGCGCACCGCTTCGATACCGGCTTCCGGCAGCGGCAGGGCTTCCACGCTGAGCGTATCGACGAGGTCCGGCAGGGTGAAGTCCACCGAAATCCCGGTGGCGCCGGCCGCGCGCAGAGCCTCGATCGCCAGTTCGACGATCTCGGCGGCGGCAGCCACCGAATCGGTACCGATCAGCTCGGCGCCAAGCTGGAGCCGCTCGCGGCGCGGGTCGAGGCCGTCGCCCTTGATGGTACAGACCTGCCCGGAATAGGACAGCCGCAGCGGACGCGGCGCTTCGGCAAGGCCGGTGGCCGCTATGCGCGCGATTTGCGCGGTCATGTCCGAGCGCAGCGCCAGCATCCGCATGGACACCGGATCGACGAAGCGGAACATGCGCCGCACCTGCACGCCCGCCATGCGGTGCGCGAGGGCCTTCTCGAACTCTATCAGCGGCGTTTCGACGCGTTCGTAGCCGTGGCTCGCCAGCACGTCATGCGCCATGCGGCGCACCTGCTGCGAGGCCCAGGCCTGCTGAGGAAGACGGTCGCCCAGTCCTTCGGGCAAGAGATCGCGGTCGTTGTCCTGCATGATGGTGGCGCCCTTAACCGCAAGGGCGGGAAATGTCGAATGACACCTGCCCTCCGCTACGCATCTGTCGCCTGAAAGCGAAAGCCTGCGACAATTTGCGTGAAATTTCCTGTCAACAAGCGCCGCGCATAAGGCTATTCCGCCCGGATCGTCTGGCGGGACGACACATCCAGTTACAGCCCATTCCCTGCATGGGCCGGACCGTCAGGCATGCACCCCGCTCGTAATCGAGTTCGGCCGCCTTGCGCCCTGCCCTGCGAACAACGGTCGAGGTCCATGCGCAAGATTTCCCTGCTTCTACTGCCCCTTCTGCTGCTCCAGACGCCCGCCCATGCCCAGATGGGCGGCGGCGACATGGGAGGCATGGGAGGAGGCGGAATGGGAGGCGGCGGCATGGGCGGCCCGGGTGGCGGCGGCCCTCCGAAAGGAGGAACAGGCGGCGGCGGCAAGCCCCGCATGCCCAAGCCGATCTCCCGCGCGCACTACGACAAGATCGTCACCGCCCTGTTCCGCGATGCCGACAGCAACCGCGACGGACTGGTGACTCTCGACGAATTCCACGCCCTCGTGAACGCCCGGCGCGACGCCGCGATCAAGGCCCGCTTCGCCAAAGTCGACGCCAATGGCGACGGCACCATCTCTGCGGCCGAATTCACCGTCTGGCAGCAGCAGATGGGCTCGGTCGCCTCGGACGAACGCGGGGCGCTGGGCGATCGCAGCGGTCAGGTCCTGGAAGTGATCGCCCCCGATTTCGGCCGGGATGACGACGACCGCATGCTGGCCGACCTGATCGAGCCGATCTCCGGCACGCTCATCGCCAAGGCCAACACCAACTACGACGCCGGCGTCTCGCTGGAGGAACTGCTCGCCTACGAAGACGCCAGGTTCGACGCCGCCGATGCCGACAAGGACGGCTATCTCTCCATGCAGGAACTGCGCCCGAAGAACGGCGGACGCGAAGGAATGCCCGGCCGCGGCGGCATGCGCCCGATGGGCCCGCCGCCTTCGGCGCAGTAGGAACGCTCCCGCAGCCCGCTCACCCTGAGCTTGTCGAAGATCCACCACCCAGAGAAAGAAAAAAGGGGCCGGCACCCGAAGATACCGGCCCCTTCCGTTGGGAGCTGTAATCCGCCGTTATCAGACGAACTTGAGCGCCTTGACCGTCTTCACGCCCGGAAGCGAAGTCGCCGCCTTGAGCACGTCTTCCGACACGGCGTTGTCGACCGAGAGCAGCAGCACGGCTTCACCGCCGGTGTCGCGGCGACCGAGGTTGAAGGTGCCGATGTTGATCGCGTTCTCGCCCAGCAGGGTGCCGATGCGGCCGATGAAGCCCGGCGCGTCCTCGTTGACGATGTACATCATGTCACCGGCGAGTTCCGCTTCGACCTTGATGCCGAACATCTCGACCAGACGCGGCTCGCGGTTGTTGAACAGCGTGCCCGCCACCGAACGCTCGCCCGCCTCGGTCTTCACCGAGACGCGGATCAGCGTGTGGTAGTCGCCTTCGCGCTCGGTCTTCACTTCGCGCACTTCAAGGCCGCGCTCCTTGGCGAGGAACGGCGCGTTGACCATGTTCACCGTGTCCGACTGAACGCGCATGAAGCCGGCGAGCACGGCGGCGGTGATCGGCTTCTGGTTCAGTTCGGCAGCCGCGCCCTCAACGTGGATCGAGATGCGGGGAACCGAGTCGCGGGTCAGCTGGCCGACCATCGAACCCAGCATTTCGGCCAGCTTCATATAGGGCTTCAGCTTCGGCGCTTCCTCGGCCGAGAGCGAGGGCATGTTGAGCGCGTTGGTGACGCCGCCGTTGACCAGGAAGTCAGCCAGCTGCTCGGCAACCTGGAGCGCCACGTTGACCTGGGCTTCGGTGGTCGATGCGCCGAGGTGCGGGGTGCAGATGAAGTTCGGCGTGCCGAACAGGGGCGAGTCCTTGGCGGGCTCGGTCTGGAACACGTCGAGCGCGGCACCGGCGACATGGCCGTTGTCGAGCATGGTCTTCAGCGCGGCTTCGTCGATCAAGCCGCCTCGGGCGCAGTTGACGATGCGCACGCCCTTCTTGGTCTTGGCCAGGTTCTCGGCCGAGAGGATGTTGCGGGTCTGGTCGGTCAGCGGCGTGTGCAGCGTGATGAAGTCCGCCTTGTCGAGCAGGGTGTCGAGATCGGCCTTCTCCACGCCCATTTCGACGGCGCGTTCGGGGGTGAGGAACGGGTCGAAGGCGACGACCTTCATCTTCAGGCCCAGCGCGCGGCTGGCGACGATCGAGCCGATGTTGCCGGCGCCGATCAGGCCCAGCGTCTTGCCGGTGACTTCGACGCCCATGAAGCCGTTCTTCGGCCACAGGCCCTGCTGGGTCTGGGCATTGGCTTCGGGAATCTGGCGAGCCAGCGCGAAGATCATGGCGATGGCGTGTTCGGCGGTGGTGATCGAGTTGCCGAACGGCGTGTTCATCACCACGACGCCC
Source organism: Novosphingobium sp. (assembly GCF_032093395.1). GTDB lineage: Bacteria > Pseudomonadota > Alphaproteobacteria > Sphingomonadales > Sphingomonadaceae > Novosphingobium. Next base: position 92,365 of record NZ_DAMDBA010000008.1, on the reverse strand, counting down.
TGCGCCGAAGCGGCCGGGATGTCGACGTTGTCGACGCCGATACCGGCGCGGCCGATCACCTTCAGGTTCTTCGCGGCGGCGAGGATTTCCTTGGTGACCTTGGTCGACGAACGGATCGCGAGGCCGTCATAATCGCCGATGCGGGCGATCAGTTGTTCGGGGGTTTCGCCGGTGATGACGTCTACGTCGCAGCCGCGGATCTCGAAGATACGGGCGGCATTGGGGTCCATCTTGTCCGAAATGAGGACGCGGGGCTTGGTCATGGAATTATTCCTTCACTCGTCATCCCGGACCTGATCCGGGATCGGTGGAAGTCTTGGCGGAGCTTCGCCGATACGTGGGTGGGCTCCGCCAGCGGTCCCGGATCGAGTCCGGGACGACGTGGAATGGTTCAGCCGGCCTTGACGGTGGCGTAGGCCCAGTCGAGCCACGGTCCCAGCGCCTCGACGTCGGCCGTGTCCACGGTCGCGCCGCACCAGATGCGCAGGCCCGGAGGGGCATCGCGGTATCCGGCGACGTCGTAAGCCGCGCCTTCCTTTTCGAGGAGGGCTGCAAACTTCTTGATGAAGTCTGCATCGGCGCCTTCGACGGAGAGGCAGACCGAGGTCTTGGAGCGGGTGCCGCTGTCCACCGCGAGGTGCGAGAGCCAGTCACGCTCGGCGACGATCTTGTCCAGCGCGTGGGCATTGGCGTTCGAACGGGCCTTCAGACCTTCGAGACCGCCCAGACCCTTGGCCCATTCCAGAGCGAAGATCGCGTCCTCGACGGCGAGCATCGAAGGGGTGTTGATGGTTTCGCCCTTGAACACGCCCTCTGCCAGCTTGCCCTTCGACACAAGGCGGAACACCTTGGGAAGCGGCCAGGCCGGGGTGTAGTTCTCAAGGCGCTCGACCGCGCGGGGGCCGAGGATCAGGACGCCGTGGCCGCCCTCGCCGCCCAGAACCTTCTGCCAGGAGAAGGTGGCAACGTCGATCTTGGACCAGTCGATGTCGTAGGCGAAGACCGCCGAAGTGGCGTCTGCGAAGGACAGGCCCTCGCGGTCGGCCGGGATCCAGTTGGCATCCGGAACGCGCACGCCCGAAGTGGTGCCGTTCCAGGTGAAGAGCACGTCGTCGGACCAGTCGATCTTGTCGAGGTCGGGCAGCTGGCCGTAGTCGGCGCGGAACACGGTGGGTTCCAGCTTGAGCTGCTTGACGGCGTCGGTAACCCAGCCCTCACCGAAGCTTTCCCAGGCCAGCGCGGTCACGCCGCGGGCGCCGAGCATGGTCCACATGGCCATCTCGAAGGCGCCGGTGTCCGAACCGGGGACGATACCGATACGATGCGTGTCGGGCAGCTGCAGAACTTCGCGCATCAGATCGATGCAATACGCAAGGCGCGTCTTGCCGATCTTGGCGCGGTGCGAGCGGCCGAGGGCTTCGGTGTTCAGCTTTTCGGGGGCATATCCGGGCGGCTTGGCGCAGGGACCGGAAGAGAAGTGCGGACGCGCAGGTTTGCGCGCGGGTACGCTAATTACATCAGTCATTTCTGACTCTCCTTACAGAGAGCACGCGCGGCGTTGGGACCGCGTGGCCCGGAGCCGCGTCTAAAGAGGTCGGGAAATTTGTCAAACGATTCTCCGGCCGCTTGCGCCAGATCGTTTCTCCAATTCGTCGTTTTGCGGCGGTTCACTGCGCGGAGGACGCGGAATTGCGCGATTTCTTTATTCGGTGGAAAACTTGCTTCCCGCGATTCCGGCGCCGACAGTGGCTGGGTAAGCTTCGGTTCACCCAAGGCCCGGATGCTTGAGCCGGATGATGAAGTCCCGCCTGTTACCACCCCGAAGGCTGCGGCCCCTGCTGCTGGCCCTGCCCCTGATCGCCGTCCTGAACGGCTGCATCGATCGGCCGGAACATTCGCGCGGACGCGGCGCGCGTCCTTCCGCCCAATCGCGCCCGGCCGCCCCGCCGCCCTCCCGCGAATTGCGCCAGTGCATGGCCACGCTCGGCGCGCAGAACGCCGTGTTCACGCCGGTGACCGACCGATACTACGGAAACGGCTGTTCCACCCTCGGCACCGTCAAGCTTTCGGCGCTCAATACCGACAGCGCAACGGTTTCCGTCACCAATCTCGGCCCGGTAACCTGCACGACGGCAACCCCCTTCGCGGCCTGGGCGCGCTACGGTGTGGACCGTGCGGCGCAGCAGATCCTCGGCAGCCGCATCCTGAGCATCGAAACTTACGGCAGCTACAATTGCCGCAATGTCGCGGGCACGGCGCGCCGGTCCGGCCATGCCACGGCAAATGCCATCGACGTGTCCGGTTTCGTGCTGGCGGACGGACGGCGCATCTCCGTTCTGGATGACTGGAGCAACGGCACTCCCGCCGAACGCCGCTTCCTGCGCGTCGTCCACGACAGCGCCTGCAAACGCTTCGGCACGACGCTCGGCCCAGACTATAACGAAGCGCACAGGAACCACTTCCACCTGGAAGCAGACGGCGCGAAGTTCTGCCGATAGGGGGAGCCCAGAGACTCCCCCTATCGATTTGATCAGAACGGCAGCTTGTAGAAGCGCACCGCGTTGTCCTGAAGGACCTTCTTTTTCACCGCATAGTCGTATCCGCCGAGCACGTTCTTGATGTGCTCCTGCACGCCCGGATAGAGCGAGGTGGGGTGCGGGAAGTCGGTTTCGAACATGACGTTGCCAACGCCGATCGTTTCCAGCAGCAGCTTCGGCGCGATCTTCTCGAACCAGAAGGTGCACATGAAGTGGTCGCGGAAGTAGTCCCAGGGCTGCTTCTTCAGCACGTTGCGCTTGCTGGGCAGCATTTCCTGGAACTGGTGCTCCAGCGCTTCCACCGCGAAAGGCACCCAACCCATGCCGCTTTCGATCAGGCCGATCTTGAGGTTCGGGTGACGGTCTAGCCGGCCGGAGACCATCCAGTTGCCCAGAGTGGCCGCGTTGCCGATGGAGAACATCGTCGCCACCACCGACAGGGTCTGTTCGAAGGCAAAGCCTTCCCAGGTCAGCGTGTTGGGGTCGATCGCGGCATTGAGGTGGAAGTTAAGCGAGATGCCTTCCGCGTCGATCATCTCCAGGAACGGCGTCCAGTATTCGTGGTTGAAGCTGGGCACGCCGACGCGCTCAGGCGTGTCGGGCAGCACGAAGCCGCGCAGGCCCATGTCGATGCAGCGGCGGGCTTCCTTCTCCATCTCCGCCTTGTTCCAGAACGGCAGGTGGGCCATCGGGAACAGGCGCTCTCCGGAATCGCGCTGATAGTCCGCGTTGAAATCGTTGAACAGTTTCATGATGGTGACGGCCAGATCGTCGTCACCCAAGGTCATCAGCATCCCCGCCTGGGTAATGCCCGAGTTCTGGAAGCAGATCTGCGCGTAGACGCCCATGTCGTCCATCGCCTGGAGGCGCGGGGCGATCTCGTGCCCACCCGGATGCGCTTCCTCAAGGGTGGGGAACGCCAGGCGGCCGAGCAGCTTGTTGTTGTCCTTGCGGATCACGTTGCCGCCCAGCGAACCGCAGTTGCGATCGCCGATGTACCAGCGATCGACGCCGTCGGCGTCGCGCTTCACATAGGGCATCTTGTCTTTCAGGCCGATCGGCGCGCGATCGGTAAACAGCGTCGGCGGTTCGCTGAGGTGCGTGTCGGTATCGACGATCTTGATACCCTCCAGCGAGGGGTCGAGCCCACCGGATTGCGTGGCGTAATCCACTTCCCGGATCACGCCGCCCTGGGTGTAGCCTTCCGCCGACCAGTACTTGCGTGCAGACTCCTGCATTTCCTTAGCATCGCCATCTGCCATGGCCTGTCTCCCAAAAGAATGATTGGGACTCATGTCGCAACCTCGGGGGCTACAGGCAATCGAGGAGCCCAACGCCGAGACGATGAATGACCGATGTGGCACTCCGCCGGGGCGGCGCGAGCGCTCTGTGCCTTGCCGCCGGGGCGATGCCGGGGCATCCAGAGCCTCGGGAGAGAACATCATGCCACAAACGCGCACGCTGGACGATATCCGCGTGGACTTCGATGCGCCGGACAACGTGCCGAAGGACCGCATCGTCGATCTGGGATTCGCCATGGGCTCCACGCCCAACGACCTGGTCGACCCTTACGAGCCCTGCGGCTGGCTGTCGGGCGAAGACATTCCCCGCCTGCTGTTCAACCCGCCCTCGATGCACGGGCTCGGCGCGATCAGCGGCAACCGGCGCGGCTCCTGGGTCGTCAGCCACTACGAGGACATCGAGCGCGTCTATACCGACAACGAACACTTCTCCAACGCAGGAACCGCCGAATTCCAGCGACTGATCGGGGAGACCTTCAAATCGATCCCGCTCGCGATCGATCCGCCTGACCATCAGAAATACCGGCTCTACCTGATGCCCTACTTCAGCCCGGCGCGGATCACCCGCGACCTGGAACCGCGCATCCGCACGGTGGTGGACGAGATGATCGGCGCGGTCGAGCGCAAGGGAGAGGTCGACATGGCCTGGGACTTCGCGCGGGTCTATCCGGTGCGGATCTTCATGGGCCTGATGGGCTTCCCCGAAGAGAAGTTCGAGCAGTTCCTCGACTGGGAGTGGGACATCCTCCATTCCGGCAGCCTCGAAAAGATGCAGGCGGCCCTTCGGGGCGTGCTGGAATTCCTGCGCGGCTTCATCGCCGAGAAAGAACGCAACCCGGACGAGCACCTCGTCTCCGCCATCGTCCACGGCCAGATCGAAGGCCGCGCACCGACCGAGGACGAGAAGATCGGCATGGTCTGGTTCCTCTGGCTCGGCGGACTCGACACCGTGGCGGCCACCATCGCGCAGATGTTCCGCCGCCTGGCGCTCCAGCCGGACTTGCAGCAGCGGCTGCGCGAGAGGCCTGAACTGATCAATTCGGCCGTCGAGGAGTTCCTCCGCACCCAGCCGATCCTCTCGTCCTCGCGCTCGGCGAAGAAGGATTTCGAGTGGCACGGCATCCAGATCCGGAAAGGCGATACCTTCGCCTGCCTGAACCCTTCCGGCAACTTCGACCCGGCGCGATTCGAAAATCCGCGCACGTTCGATCCCGAGCGCAAGGCGAACCGGCACTTCACGTTCGTGGGCGGAGTGCACATCTGTCTCGGCGCGCATCTCGCCCGGCGCGAGTTGCGCGTGCTGCTGGAGCAGTGGTTCGCGCGCATTCCGGCATTCCGGGTCAAGCCTGGAGCGGATACGACGGTATTTCCGGGACTGCTCTCGATCCGCAATCTGCCGATCGTCTGGGACGTGAAGTAGGAAAGGAAAAGCAGGGGAGCATAGCCCCCCTGCACCCCCATTACTGTCCAGGTCAGGCGGACCGACAGCGTCGAGCGCCCATGGCCGCGTCGGAAGACATAATGGCTGCGCCGCAGGGAGCGCGCTACGCCTAGGTAGCGCGCAACGCCGACATTCCGAAGGTCTGGGGGATCATCCCCCAGGACTTCCCCTCTCCCTAAACTCTGGCCGGAGCCAACTTCGGACTCAACAGGTGCACCACCGCCAACGCCACGAGATAGGCGCTCGCGCAAATCGCGAAGAGCACCTCGTAGCTATGCGTCGTATCGAGGATGTACCCCGCGAAAAGCGCCATGCCCATGCCGCCGAACGCGCCCACGGTGCCGCCGATGCCGACCACGGAACCCACCGCTCCGCGCGGGAAGACGTCGGACGGCAGTGTGTAGAGGTTGGCGGAGAACGCCTGGTGCGCCGCCGTCGCAAGGCCGATGACGAGCACCGCCGACCACACGCTGTCGATGCTCTGGGCGAACCAGATGGGCAGGACGCAGACGGCGCAGATCAGCATCGTGATCTTGCGGGCGAAGTTGGGGGTCTTGCCCGCCTTGATGAGCTTCGAGGAAAGCCAGCCGCCGCCCACGCTGCCAAGGTCGGAGATGAGGTAAATCCCGGCGAGCGGCAGGCCGAAGGTCTTCAGATCCAGGTCGTAGCGCTCGAACAGGTAGCCCGGCAGCCAGAACAGGAAGAACCACCAGATCGGGTCGATCAGGAACTTGCCGAGGGCGAAGGCCCAGGTTTCCCTGACGGTGAGCAGGCGCGCCCAACCGATCTTTTCCACCGGGTCAGCCGGACCCTGCTGGATCCAGGCCAGTTCGCCGCGCGTCACCCGAGGATGTTCGGTGGGGTGGCGATACATCGCCCACCAGGCGCCAAGCCAGACGATGCCGAAAATTCCGGTCACGAAGAAGGCCATGCGCCAGTCGAACCACAGCACCAGCAGCGGCACGATCAGCGGCGTCAGGATGGCGCCGACATTGGCGCCCGCGTTGAACAGGCCGATCGCGAAGGCGCGTTCCTTCTGCGGGAACCAGTCGGTAACGGCGCGGATGCCGGCAGGGAAGTTGCCCGATTCGCCTATGCCCAGGCCAAAGCGCGCCATGGCGAAGGAGGTCACGCCGCTGGCGAAGCCGTGAGCCATGTGGCTTATCGTCCAGATGACGAGTGCCACGGCATAGCCGATCCGCGCGCCCAGCACGTCCACCACTTTGCCGAAGGAAAGATAGCCGATGGCATAGGCCAGTTGGAACCAGAACACGATTTCCGCGAAATCGGATTCGGTCCAGTGGAACTCGGCTTCCAGCGTGGGCTTGAGGACGCCGATCATTTGCCGGTCTACGTAGTTGATCGCCGTCGCCGCGAAAAGCAGCGCGACGACGACCCAGCGATAGCGGCCTGCGGTCGGGTGGATGCCCGTCCCTTCGATCTTTTCGCCAGTATATTCCCCGGCCCCTGCGTTCATGTGACCCTACTCCCGTTTCGGCGGCACCGTTTTCGGGCCTGCCGGTAGATCCATGCTCAGGCGGGCACTGCCGCCGCGATCTTGCAGCCGATGCTGCCATGTCCTTCGAAATGCGCCAGCACCGTCTGGCCCGGCACCACCGGATGGACCCCGGTTACGGCCCCGGTGGAAACCCAGGTGCCACCGGCGCAGTCGATCCCGCGTGAGGAAAGGTTCGCCAGCAGGAAGCGCACCGCGCCGAGCGGACCGTCCAGCATCGTCGCCGTGGTGGCCGATGCGATCTCGGCGCCGTCGATCTCGAAGCGGACGGAAATCGCGTTGAAATCCGCGCTTTCCCAGCCCTGCAAGACCGAACCGATCACCATGCCGGCATTGTTGCCGAAGTCCGAGATGGTCACCGGCGGCCCATCGGCATTGATGCCGGGATAAGGCGAACTGGCGACCTCGATACCGATATGAACGGCATCGAGCACTTTGCGGGTAGCGGCATCGTCCTGCGGCACCACGCCGTCCCACCCGGCAGCGACGTGCAGCAGGAACTCCGCTTCTCCGGCTGCAAATCCTTGGGCGAAGACCGGCATCTCAGGCGTTTCGCCCAAGCCTGCCGCGACCACGCTGTCCGCAAAGATCGGACCGGCCAGACGGTCGGCACCGAGGCGCTCATCGAGGGGCGCATTGATCCGGCCCACTTTCCACCCGGCAACCTCACGGCCATCCAGCGCGATGGCCAGATCCTGGATGTGATAAGCTGCGGCGAGATCGGCAGGCGCCTCGCCGGGATAAGCCGTCAATGCTCGCTTTTCGCGTCGCGCGGCCACGAAGGCCTCGGCCACCGTGCCGGCCTGTTCGTGGAAAGCCTGTTCGCTGGAACTCATCCCCATCCCTTCGTTATCGTGCTGGTTCGGTTAAAGGAAACCGGTGTCATTGGCAAATCAAAAGCGGCGGCGTTGATTCTGCAACGTGGTTTTGGGAGGTATTACGCCCGGTTTTCAGTGGAGGTTTTCAGCAGGACGACCAATCCCCGCCATCCGACCCGCGAAGATTCCGGCCGGTCCTCGATGAGAGATCAAGAGCGATGGTTTCGACGAAGATCGTCGGGCCGGAGTTGGGAAGAAATTCAGGACTTCCAAGCGCTGGAAACCGGTGTCATCTTGCCTTTGCCCGCGCATAAAGGCAAGCGACCCGGATCATCTCGGGCGCAATCGTTTAGCGCGCGCCAAAAGGGGCCAGAATGGCGGACGAAACCAGACGCGACAGCAAGCCGACGATCAACGATGTCGCGCGCCTTTCAGGCGTATCCAAGAAAACCGTCAGCCGCGTGATCAACAAGTCGCCCCTGCTCGGTCAGGCCACCCGCGAAAAAGTCGAGTCGGTGATTGCCGAAATCGGCTACGTGCCCAATCCGCAAGCGCGCGCGCTTGCCCTGCGCCGCAATTTCCTGATCGGCCTGATCCACGACAACCCCAATGCGCAGATGGTGCTGGGGGTTCAGGAAGGCATCCTCGAAGCCATCCGCGATACCGAGTTCGCCTTGGTCGTGCGGCCGGTAGACCGCCATTCGCCGACGATGCTGGAAGATATCCGCCGCTTCATCGACCAGCAGCGCCTCTATGGCGTCCTGCTGCTGCCGCCGATCTCCGAAAACGACGGGCTGGCGGCGGTCTGCCGGGAATTGGGCTGCACTCTCGTGCGCATGGGTTCGGCCCGGCTTGACGACGACCGCCACCTCGTCGCCTCGAACGACCGCCACGCGGTGAAGGAAGCGGTGTCCTGGCTAACCACGCTGGGCCACCGCCGGATCGGCTTCATCGCCGGGCCGGAGGGTTTTCGCTCGGCGCACGAACGGGAACTCGGCTTTATCGACGGGCTTGCCTCCGCCGGGCTGAAGCTGGACCCTCGACTGGCGACGCGCGGCAATTACCGTTTCGAATCGGGCCTGGCCGCCGGGGAACGATTGCTTTCGGCCGACCCTCGGCCCACGGCGATCTTCTCGAGCAACGACGAGATGGCTGCGGGCGTGCTCCACGCCGCTCGGGCCAAGGGCATTTCCGTGCCCGAACAACTCTCGATCATCGGCTTCGACGATACCGCCATCGCCGCGCATATCTGGCCCCCGCTGACGACCGTCCGCTGGCCGATCGTGCCGATGGCGACGGCCGCCGCACACAAGCTGATCGAGCCCGCGCATGCCGCAGACCAGCCCTCGCTCTTCCTGTCCGATCTGGTGCGCAGGGCCTCGGTGGCGCCGCCGCCCTCAGGGAACTGACCGAGGAACCGACGGCATCAAAAGGTCAATGACATTGACACCGGTTACCTAAACCGGATAAGACTTGACCCAAGGCGTAATAACGTCCCACCATACGGAACCGAATTCCAAAGGGAGAGTCCCCCGTGTTCTGCAAGACCTACCACGCCACCCATCCGGACATGATGGAGTGCGTCTCCAACGAGGAACTGCGTGACCGCTACCTGGTCGGCGGCATGTTCGAGGACGGCAAGGTCAGCCTCAATTACTCGCACAACGAGCGCTTCGTGATCGGCGGCGCGGTGCCTTCGCAGGGACCGCTCAAGCTGCCCGCGCAGACCGAGCCCAAGAGCGCCGAGGGCCATCCCTTCCTCGAACGCCGCGAAGCGGGCATCGTCAACATCGGCGGCCCCGGCGCGATCACGGTGGACGGCCAGCGCTTCGAGATGAAGAACAAGGAATGCCTCTACGTGCCGATGGGCTCGGGCGAGGTGATCTTCGAGGGTGAGACCGCCCGGTTCTACATCGCCTCGGTTCCCGCCCACAAGGCGCTGCCGATCAAGCACATCACTCTGGAGCAGGCCAATCCGCTGGCCCGCGGCGACCTCGCCAACTCGAACCAGCGCACGATCTACCAGCTCGTCATTCCCGGCGTCTGCGAGAGCGCGCAGCTACTGCTCGGCCTTACCGTGCTGGAAGAAGGCTCGGTGTGGAACACCATGCCGCCGCACCTCCACGACCGCCGCAGCGAGATCTACCTCTACTTCGACCTGCCCGAAGAGAACGACCGCATCTTCCACTACATGGGCGAGCCCGACCAGATGCGCCACATCGTGATCGCCAACGAAGAGGCAGTGATCAGCCCGCCGTGGTCGATCCACATGGGTTCGGGCACCAAGAAGTACGCCTTCATCTGGGCCATGGGCGGGGAAAACCTCGACTATACCGACATGAACGTGCTGGATATCTGCCAGCTTCAGTAAGGCAGGGCGACGGGCCCTCCCCTCGGCATCGTCATTGCGAGGAGCGCAGCGACGAAGCAATCCAGAGCCGCGCAAACCGCCCCTGGATTGCTTCGCTCTGCTCGCAATGACGAGGCGGGGAACGAAGTAGGGTTCAGGCAATGCCCGAACCAGCGACAAGATTGGGACAGGACTAGACCTATGGCGATTTCCTTCAGCCTTGAAGGCAAGGCCGCGCTCGTGACGGGCGCCAATACCGGGATCGGTCAGGCCATCGCCGTGGCACTCGCCGAAGCGGGCGCGGACGTGGCGCTCGCCGGCCGCAGCGAACCGGCCGAGACGATCGCGCTGATCGAGGCGACCGGCCGCAAGTGCGTGAACATCAGGGCCGACCTCTCCTCCATCGAACCCGTCGGCCGGGTGATCGACGAGGCGGTGGCCGGGCTCGGCAAAGTCGACATCCTCGTCAACAATGCCGGGATCATCCGCCGCGACGACCTGCTCCAGTTCTCCGAAGCGGACTGGGACGCAGTGATCGACACCAACCTCAAGACGCTGTTCTTCCTTAGCCAGGCGGCGGCGAAGGGCATGACCGAGCGCGGTGCGGGCAAGATCGTCAACATCGCCTCGCTGCTCACCTTCCAGGGCGGCATTCGCGTGCCCAGCTATGCGGCGGCGAAGTCGGGCGTGGGCGGGGTGACCAAGGCCATGGCCAACGAGCTGGCCCCCAGGGGCGTGCAGGTCAACGCCATCGCGCCGGGCTATATCTCCACCAACAACACCGCCGCGCTGCAAGGCGACGAGACGCGCAACCGTCAGATCCTGGAGCGCATCCCCACCGGCCGCTGGGGCGATCCCAAGGATATTGCCGGCGCCGCCGTATTCCTGGCTTCCCCGGCCTCCGACTATGTGACAGGACACGTCCTCGCCGTGGATGGCGGTTGGCTCGCACGCTGAGGAAAATCGATTACATGACCGGTCACGTTACCTGCTTCGGTGAAGTTCTGATCCGTTTCGCCACTCATGACGCGCGTCTGGTGGTGCAGTCGGATTCGCTCGACATGGTGGTGGGCGGCGCGGAAGCCAACGTCGCCTCGGGCCTCGCTTCGCTGGGCCATGAGGTCCGCATGGTCACGCGTCTGCCGGCCAACCCGCTGGGCGACAAGGCCCGCGCGGCGCTCGGCGCGGCGGGGGTCGGCCTTTCCGGCGTGACCACCGGACCGGGGCGCATGGGGCTCTACTTCCTGGAAACCGGTGCCGGGCTGCGGCCTTCCGCGATCACTTACGACCGCGCTGGCAGCGCCTTTGCCCAGTCCTCCGTGCAGGATTTCGACTTCGCCGCCGCGCTGCACGGCGCACGGCTGCTGCACCTTTCGGGCATCACGCCCGCGCTCGGGCCGGGCGGGGTGGCTCTGGCCAAGGCTGCCGTGCGCGCCGCGCAGGAAGCGGACGTGCCGATCTGCTTCGACGGCAATTACCGCGCGCTGCTCTGGGAAAGCTGGGACAGCAACCCGCGCGAGATCCTGACCGAACTGGTGTCCGCCGCCACGGTGATGATCGGCAACCATCGCGATATCTCGCTGCTGCTCGGCAAGGCCTTTTCCGGCGACGGCGAGGACCGCCGCCGTGAGGCCGCCGAAGCCGCCTTCGCTGCCTTCCCCAACCTCCAGGTCATTGCCTCGACGGCCCGCCATGTGGTCAACGCGGGCCATCACCGCATCGCCGCCCGCATCGACGGCCGCGATCATGCCGTGCAGACCGCCGAGGCCGAGGTAACCGGGATCGTCGATCGCATCGGCACCGGAGACGCTTTCGCCGCGGGCGTGCTGCACAAGTGGCTGGAAGGAGCGGACCTGTCGGCCATGGCCGATGCGGGGCTGGCCTACACGGTGCTCAAGCACTCGCTGCATGGCGACATGAGCTTGATCGGCAAGGCGGAACTGGAAGCGTTCTCGATCGCCGGGGGCGATGTGCGGCGTTGAGGGTGGAAGCATTGCAGAAATACGTCGTCCCGGACTTGATCCGGGACCGCTGCCCTAGCCGCGCCTTGTCCGCAGACTGGCGCCTAAAGAACTGACAGCGGTCCCGGATCAAGTCCGGGACGACGATCCGGGGGAGAGGAACCGCATGACAGCTACAAGCCTGACGCGCCGTACCTTCGTGAAATCCGCCGCGATCCTCGCGGCCACGCCCACCCCCATCCTCGCGCGGTCCCCCTCGGCCCCGATGGTCGGCCGCTACCGCGGCCTTACCGACCAAGGCGTGCTCGCCTTCAAAGGCATCCGCTACGGCCGCGCCGAACGCTTTGCCCCTGCCGTGGCCGAGCCCTGGACCGGCCCCGACGCGCAGGCACGCGCCTTCGGCCCGATCTGCCCCCAGCGCGGCCTCGACAGCGAGCCGCAGTCGGAAGACTGCCTCTTCCTCAACGTCTGGACGCCCGAAGCGAACCCGGCGGCAAAGCGCGCGGTCATGGTCTACTTCCACGGCGGCGCCTATACGACCGGCTCGGTCACCGATCCGCTCACCCACGGGGCAAGACTGGCCGCTCAGGGCGACGTGGTGGTGGTCACCGTCAATCACCGTCTCAACGCGCTGGGCTATGCCTGGCTCAAGCCTTTCGGCAACCGCTATGCGGACAGCGGCAACCTGGGCCAGCTAGACCTGATCCTTGCCTTGCGATGGGTGCGGGACCACATCGCCGCGTTCGGCGGCGATCCGGCGCGGGTGATGGTCTTCGGCCAGTCCGGCGGCGGCGCCAAGATCGCCACGCTCATGGCCATGCCTGCCGCGAAGGGGCTGTTCCACGCCGCCGCCACGATGAGCGGGCAGCAGGTGCAAGCGAGTGGCCCGATGCACGCCTGGGAACGCACGCAGGCACTGATGCGCGCCCTCAAGCTGGCGCCCGGCGATGTCGAAAGCCTGCGCACGATGCCCGTCGCGCGTCTGGTCGAGGGGCTGGCCGCCACCGATCCGGTAATGGGCAGCGGGCCGGTCTACTTCGGGCCGGTGCTCGACATGACCAACCTGCCGCGCCACCCGTTCTGGCCGGACACTGCGCCGCAGTCGCTTTCGGTGCCGATGATCCTCGGCAACACGCGCGAGGAAACCCGCGCCTTCCTCGATCCACGCGGCAGCAAGCTCAAGGGCCTGGACTGGAGCAACCTGGCGGAGCGCATGGGGCGGGAAATCAAGATCGACCTCGACCCGCAATGGGTCGTCGACCAGTACCGCACCCGCGAGCCCGGCTGGAGCGTGGAGCAGGTGTTCTATGCGGCCACCACGGCGGGCCGATCATGGCCGGGGCAAGTGATCGAGGCCGACGCGCGGGCGAAAGCCGGGGAAGCAGCTACCTGGGTCTACCAGCTCGAACGGCCCTCGCCCGTCGATCCCCTGCGCGGTGCGGCGCATACCGACGACATTCCCTATGTCTTCGGCACGCTCGACGCGCCGGGCAGCTTCTCGGGCACGGATACCGGAGCACGGGCGCTGAGCAAGGCGATGATGAGCGCCTTCACCGGGCTGGCGAAGACCGGAAAGCCCGGACTGGCAGACTGGACGAACTACGCCCTGCCTTCCCGCGCAACAATGGTGTTCGGCAACCACATCCGGATGGAGAACGACCCGCGCGGCTGGCAGCGCGAACTCTGGGCCAAGGCGCCCTACGTCCAGCCCGGCAGCTGATTTCAGCGCAGCAGCACCCAGACCAGCACGCCAAGCCCTGCCGCCTGCACCGCCACGATCGCGCGGAGCCGATTGACGAAGGGCTGCTTGCGGGTCTTGTGCCGCAGGACATGCCGGGCCAGCAGTGCGCCGGGCGAGCCGCCCGCCGCCGCGAAAGCCAGCAACCGTCGCTCCGGCACGCGCCGCCCGCCCGCCATCGCCCGGCCCTTGTCGAAAGCCATGGCGAAGAAGGCGGCGGCGTTGACGATGCCGAGATAGAGGGCGAGCAGCGCGGACATGTCCATGCCGCGCCCATCTCAGGTGCGCGCCCGCCCGTCTACCGTGGATGTCACCGCGTAATGCTAACGCGCGGACAGGAGACTGGCCCTATTGCAGCCAAGCTGTCATGATGCCGTGCAAGGGCGAAGCTTACGATGAGGCAGGTGTGAAGACCGAGGATATGCTGGACGTTAGCGAAACACCCAACCGGCGCGAAACCACCGAAGAACAGGGTTCCGGCCCGGTCGAAGATCTTTCCACCCAGCCCGCGCGGTTCTTCAACCGCGAGCTGAGTTGGCTCGCCTTCAACGAGCGGGTTCTCGCGGAAGCCACCAATCCGAACTACCCGCTGCTCGAACGGCTCCGTTTCCTGTCGATCTCCGGCAGCAACATCGACGAGTTCCTGATGGTGCGCGTCGCCGGCCTTGCCGGGCAGGTGCGCCGCCAGATCGAGGAAATCTCGATCGACGGCCTCACCCCCTCGCAGGCGATCGCCTCCACACATGAAAAAGTGTTCCAGCTCGAACAGGTCCAACAGGAAATCTGGAAGGATCTCAAGGTCGAGCTGGCCGGCGCCGGCATTCGCGTAGTGGGCGATGAGCGGCTGGACGGCGATCGCGAGGCCTGGCTGCGCAATTATTTCCTCGAACACGTCATGCCGGTGATCACCCCGCAGGCGATCGACCCCGCGCACCCGTTCCCCTTCGTGGCGAACCAGGGCATCGGCGTGCTCTTCGCGCTGACCCGCCTGGCCGACGATGCGCCGGTCATGGAGATGGTTCTCATCCCCGCCCCGCTGCCGCGCTTCGTGCGGATCGCCGGCGAGGAAGCGGCCTGGATCTCGATCGAGGACCTGATCTGCCGCAACGCGGACGAACTGTTCCCCGGCTTCCGGGTCAACGGCCACGGCGTGTTCCGCATCCTGCGCGACAGCGACATCGAGATCGAGGAAGATGCCGAAGACCTGGTGCGCTATTACCGCACCGCGATCCAGCGGCGCCGTCGCGGCCTGGTCATCGTGCTCCAGCTTCAGGGCGCCTTCGATCCCTCGGCGGAGGAGCTGCTGCGCAACCAGCTGGGCCTGGACAAGGCGCTGATCATGAAGACGGAGGGCCTGATCGGCTTCTCCGGGCTTTCCGCGATCTGCGACGAGGATCGCCCCGAACTCAAGTTCGAGCCCTACACGCCGCGCTACCCCGAACGCATTCTGGAGCATGACGGCGACATCTTCGCCGCCATCCGCGAGAAGGACATCGTCGTCCAGCACCCTTACGAAAGCTTCGAGGTGGTGATCGACTTCCTGCGCCAGGCCGCGCGAGACCCCGACGTGATCGCGATCAAGCAGACGCTCTACCGCGCCGGCAAGCAGTCCGCGATCATCTCCGCGCTGATCTACGCCGCCGAACAGGGCAAGTCGGTGACGGCCGTGGTCGAGCTGAAAGCCCGCTTCGACGAGGAGCAGAACCTGCTCTGGGCCAGCCAGCTCGAACGCGCCGGCGTTCAGGTGATCTACGGCTTCGTGGACTGGAAGACCCACGCGAAGACCTCGATGATCGTGCGCCGCGAAGGCGAGAGCTACCGCACTTACTGCCACTTCGGCACGGGCAATTACCACCCGATCACCGCGCGCATCTACACCGACCTGTCGTATTTCACCGCCGATCCGGCGATCGGACGCGACGTTGGCCGGCTGTTCAACTTCATCACCGGCTACGTCGAACCCAAAGTAACGGAATGCCTGTCGATCTCCCCGATCTCGCTGCGATCGACGATCTATGAAGGTATCGACGGAGAGATCGAGAACGCCCGCAAGGGCAAGCCCGCCGCGATCTGGGCCAAGCTCAATTCGCTTACCGATCCCGATCTGATCGACCGCCTCTATGCCGCCAGCCGGGCGGGCGTGGACATCGACCTGGTGGTGCGCGGCATCTGCTGCCTGCGGCCGGGGATCGAGGGGCTTTCGGAAAACATCGCGGTCAAGTCGATCATCGGCCGCTTCCTCGAACACTGCCGCATCTGGGCCTTCGCCAACGGTGAGGAACTGCCCAACCGCCGCGCCAAGGTCTACATCACTTCGGCCGACGCGATGAGCCGCAACCTCGATCGCCGCGTCGAGGTGATGGTGCCGATCACCAACAAGACCGTGCACGATCAGGTGCTGGACCAGGTCATGCTGGCCAATCTGCTGGACACCGAACAGTCGTGGATATGCCATCCGGACGGCAGCTACGATCGTATCGGAGAAGTGGACAACCCCTTCAATCTGCACCGCTATTTCATGACCAACCCGTCGCTTTCGGGACGCGGCGCGTCGCTTGCCAGTGGACGAAAGGTGCCAAAGCTCTCGCTAAGGCGCGGCAACATCTGACATAGGGGGCGCAGGCTGCCCGCTCTTGGGCGATTCGTCTGAACGGAATGATCGGCATAAGCCAAAGCAGCGATAAGCGCGCTATTATCGATATCGGGTCGAATACCGTGCGCATGGTGGTCTACAACGGGCCGCCCCGCGCGCCGGTCGTCATCCTGAACGAGAAAGTCAACGCGCGGCTGGGTCGCGATCTCGGCAAGACCGGGGCGATCAACGAAAAGTCGATGAAGGCCGCGCTGGTGGCCCTGGCCCGTTTCGCGGGCCTACTGCGCCTGCTCGACGTTCGGGACGTGGAGTGCGTGGCCACTGCCGCCGCGCGCGATGCTTCCAACGGCCAGGTCTTCCTCGATGCCGTCCGCCAGTTCGGCCTGTCGCCCCGCCTGCTCTCGGGTGAGGAAGAGGCCCGCGCCAGCGCCACCGGCGTGATCGCGGCTTTCCCCGGTGCCCATGGCATTGCCGCCGACCTCGGCGGCGGCAGCCTCGAACTCGTCGAGATCGCCGATGGCCGCAGCACGGGCGGCATCACCCTGCCACTCGGCACGCTGCGCCTGCCCGACTTGCGCGCCCAAGGCGACGCACGGTTCTCCGAAACGGTGCGGAAGGGCCTGGAAAAGGCGAGTTGGGACCAGACCGGTATCGCTAAGGGACGCGGCCAGCCGCTCTACATCGTCGGCGGCTCGTGGCGCGCCCTCGCGCTTCAGGCCATGCGCGCGCTCGATTTCCCGGTGGACGATCCTCACGGCTTCGAACTGCCCGCATCGGAAGCGCTGCGCCTTGCGCGAATTTTCGTCAAGGGCAAGCTCAACGACGTCGATCCGCGCATCTCCGCCAGCCGCCTTGCCAGCCTGCCCGACGCCGCCGCGCTGATGGTGGAAGTGATCGCGCAGCTGAAGCCTTCGAAGCTGGTGTTCTCTTCCTGGGGCCTGCGAGAGGGACTGCTGCACGCGCAGCTTCCCGCCGAAATCCAGGCGCAGGATCCGATGCTGGCCAGCGTCGCGGCCTTCTCCGCCGCCGCGCGCGTCACCGCCGAAGACGCGATGGCCGTGGCGCGCTGGACCGCGCCGGTCTGCCGCGAAGAGCCTCAGGACCGCCAGCTTCGCCAGGCCTGCGGCCTGCTGGCCCTCGCCGCCATGCGCACCGAGCCGAACCTGCGCACCGAGGAGGCCATGACCTGGGCCTTGCGCAAGCGCTGGATCGGCCTCGACATGCACGGGCGCGGCATGATGGCGATGACCGTCTTCGCCAATTCCGGCCAGACCGAAGTGCCAGAGCAGTTCACCCGCCTCGCCTCCCAGGAAGACCTCGACCGCGCGATCGGCTGGGGCCTTGCGGTGCGCCTGTGCCGCCGCCTGACCGGCTGCTCGGCCCACGGCCTGGCGCGCAGCTCCATCCGCGCCGAGGGTGGCAAGCTGATCCTCACCCTCGATCCTTCGATGCGCCCGCTCTACAGTCCCGGCGTCGCCAAGGACCACAAGGCCCTGGCCGACTGGCTGGGGCTGGGCTACGCGGTGTGCGATCCGAATGGGGTGGCGCTGGCGGATTGAGCGGGTGGTCGGGCTGACGTTTGCGCACAAGGCGGCGTAGTGGCGAGAGCCCCTCTCACCGTCAGGAATGGATCGCATCAAACACCCACGTCATCCTGAACTTGTTTCAGGATCCATCTTGCCGATCAGGCTGCCGTTGATGATCAGAAATGGATCCTGAAACAAGTTCAGGATGACGGTGGGTTTTGGTGCAGCGACGGGTGGTGGGGCGAGCAGCTTGCAGGGCGGCCTACACCCCACCCGCGCGCCACTACCCGACCAGCGTCGCGCTCTCGGCAATCGCGGAGATGCCGCGCTTGCCACCCTGTCGGTCCAGCTGCACCACGATGTCGATCACCGAGGCCGCATATTCCAGCGTCTCGGCACGGGTAAGGCCGATGCCGGTCTGCATCGACATCAGCGCGATCTGTTCGAGCGCGCCGCGCGGGGTGTTTGCGTGGACGGTCGAGAACGAGCCCGGATGCCCGGTATTGATCGCGCGCAGGAACGAGACGGTCTCGCTGCCACGCAGCTCGCCCAGCACGATGCGGTCGGGGCGCAGGCGTAGCGCGGCCTGAAGCAGGTCGTTGGCCGAAACCTTGGCCTCGCCCAGTTCGCCCTTCACCGCGATCAGGCCGACGCCGTTGGCGCCCGGCAGGCGCAGTTCGGCGGTATCCTCGACGAGGACGACGCGCTCATGGTCCGGTATCTCGGAAAGCATGGCGTTGAGGAAGGTGGTCTTGCCGGTCGACGTGCCGCCCGAGATCAGGATCGTGCGGCGACGGCGGATGGCATCCCGCAGGAAGGCGATCGGCTCGGCCATGGGATCGGGCGTCGGTTCCTCGGCGGGAACGGCGATGGGGCCACGATCGTAAGCGTCCAGCGGCAGTTCCAGCAGGCGATGGCGGCGGATCGCCATCGCCCAGTTGGCACGCGTCGCGGGCGGGCCGACCAGCTGGATACGCGCGCCGCTCTGGTTGCCGTAGCCGGGGAGCGTGGCGGAGAGCAACGGATGTTCGCGGTTGATGCCCTGATGGCTGATCCGCGCGACCTGCTCGGCAAGGCGCTGGAGCAGGCGGTTATCCATCTCGGGAAGCATGATGTGCTGCATGCCGGGATGGGCGGCGTCTTCCACCCAGATCTCGCCGGGACGGTTGACCAGGATTTCGGTAACGCTCTCGCGGTCCAGCCACGGCCGCAGGGGCGCGAGATAGGCGTCGAGATAGACGGAGCGCGCAGCCGCCAGCGCGGGCGGCGCGTCAGACACGGGCGCGGGGCCTTGCAGAGTCAGGATATCGGCCATCGTTCGTCACTGGACCTGGCTGAAATCGAGATCCTTGGCGGTGAACACCCGGATCGGCTCGCCCTGACGGACGCGAATGGTCGGGCCGACGCTGCCGCTCTGCTGGACTGCCGCCGCCGCTGCCGACTGCCCGCCGCCAATCACCACGCTGGAGCCGCTGGTGGCCAGGGTCGAAAGCCCGCCGACCACCGAAAGCAGCATGGCCGAACCGAAGCGCTCGAAGAAGTGGCTGTTGACCTTGCCGGACAGGCCGGTTTCGCCGCCGAAGGCGATGGCGGGCGAGCCAAGGTTCACCGAAACGCCGTCCGGGCGGATCAGGCGGCTCCAGATCACATAGGCGCGCTTCTGGCCGGCGGTGAGGCCGCTCTTGTACTGGCCGATCAGGCGCGAGGAGCGCGGGACGAGCGTGCGCTTGCCGTCGAAGCTGCGCACGTCGGCCGAGACGATGGCGCGGACATAGCCCGGCACGTCGGTATCGATCGCGGTTTCCAGCACGGCGGGGATCAGCGTGCCCTGCGTCACCGTGGTCGCCGGATCGAAGGTGCGCGCGGCGGCGGCGGTGCTGCCGGTGCCGCCGATGCGGGCGGCGAAATCGTCGTTGGCGTTGCCGCCCTTGGCTTCACCGGCCGCCCCTACGGCAGGGATCGTCACGGCATTGCCGCCCGCGTCGAAGACGACGGTGGGATTGGCGAAAGGATTGGCCTCCGGCGCGGGGGCTGCACCGGGTGCGGCGGCGAGCACCGGCGCGGGGGCGGGAGCGGGCAGCGGTGCGGGCGTCTGTTGGGGCTGCGGCACGGCCGCCACCGGGCCCGGGACGGCGGGTGCGGGCGCGGCTGGCTGCGGCGCGGCGGCTTGCGGCTGCGCGGCGGGGCCGTTGCGCACCGAATCCATCGACCACAAGGTCAGCCCGCCCAGCGCGGCCACGATCAGGACGCCGGCGGCAAGGCCCAAGCCGTCGGCCTTCTTGCGCTGGCTGACCTGCGGCATGACGTTGCGGGTGGCAAGATCGATGACCTGCGCACCTTCGCCATCACGCGGATCGGTGGCCTCGGCACTGCCGAACTTTTCGCGCAGAGTGGAATTGGGCGCCATGGATCAGTTCCCCTGAGGATTCGGGCCGTTGGCCGGAGCGGCGGTGGCGACGGCGGTCGTCGCGGGGTTCGGCGTGATCTTTGCCGAAGCAGCCGGAGCCGGAGCGGCTACCGGAGCGACGGGCGGCCGCGAGGCCACCGGACGTGCATTGACCAGTTCGGCGCTGGCCTTGCCCGAACGCAGGATGATGTTGTCCGGCACGTCGTCGATCACGATCATCGCGCCGCGCACGGCATAGTTCACCGGGCCTTCGTCACCCTTCTCGTTGGTGATGAGGATCGCGGGAACCGAAGTCTTCTCGGGCCACAACAGATACGTGGAACTGCCGTCGTCGTAGACGCGGGTGGGCAGCAGTTTGGCCGTTCCCACACGCTTCCATTCGAAATTGAGCGCGGCCGGGTCGGTCGGCAGGGCGGCGGGATCGCCGGCGGCCAGCGCCTGTTCGTCGGGATCCAGCCCCGCCACTTGCGGCGCCCCGGGCGTTCCCGGCAGGCTCTCGGCAGGCTCGTCCTTGTAGGTGAAGCGCAGCATGTAGAGCGGGCGCGACTTGGGCGAGGCCACGAGGTCGAAGAAGTAGGTATGGCGGTTGGTCACTACCGTCATGTTCGTGCGCGCGCTGGCCTCCAGCGGCTTGACGAACAGCAGGTCTGCCCGCTTGTTCGGCGTGATCTGCCAGGCCTGCGAATTGCCGACCGCAACGTTCTCGATCGCCTCGTTCTTGCCGAAGGCGATGGTCGCCTGAACGCCGGTTCGTCCGTCGATCCGAACCACTTCGTTATCGGCATAGGCGTGCTGGACCAGACGGTCGTCCGCCCGCGCAACGGATGCGCCAAGAGGTGCCATCGCGATCAGGACGGCGGTCGCGGCCAGGGCGCGGGCCTTGGTGCGGATCATTTGAATGTCTCCCCGGCCGCCGCGCGGCCCGTATTGCCAGATGCCTTGGTTTTTGCAGCGCCGTCGTTCGAGGCGCGGAAGCGGCTGCCGATACCGCGCGTGCGCGAGGCCTGACTGGCGCCCATCGCCTCGATACCGCCGCCCGAGATTTGCGTGATAACGGTGCGCCTGTCGCCCCCCTGCCCGCCGGAGCCCTGCTCCGCCGCCGGGGCGGAAACCATGGCGGCGGCGCTGGCGGCCGATACCGCCGGCGTGCGCGAAGCGGTAGCGGCCGGTACGAAAGGCGCTACCTGTCCGGTGGCGGCTGAAACCGGCGCCGGAGGTGCCGCGCTTTCGCGTCCGCCGCGCGAGGGTTCGCTGCGTGCCAGCCCGAAGACCTGCCAGCCCGATACCAGCGTGCCCGCCACCTTGAGCACCATGCCCATCAGCGCGAGGTGGACCGCCGCGACCACGAACAGCGCCATGGCGGCGCGTCCGTCGATCTCACCCAGTTGCGCGCCCTGCACCAGCGCCGAGACGATCGGCACCAGCAGTTCCAGCGTGATGCCGCCGCCGAGCACGACGAAGAGCGGTGTGGTCGCGGTCAGCACCACGCCGCGCAGCCACCCGGCAGTGAGGCCGCGCGTGCCGCCGAACAGCGCCATGACCACGAAGATCGGGCCGAGCGCAAGCAGGATGGCCAGCGCGATACGCGCCGTCAGCAGCACGCCCACGGTGCCGAGCAGCAGCATCAGCGCGCCCATCCACATCACGCTGTCGGGCGAGAACAGTCCCGCCGCGCCGCCGCCGGGCATGGCAGCCTTGGCGGGCGCGGCGCCCTCGGCTGCGCCTTGGGCCGCCTCACCTCCCGCTTGGCCCGCATTCTGCGAGGCTTCGGCAATGGCATTGAACACCACGTCGATCCGGTCACCGAAGATCTGCGTGGCCGATCCCCTGGCACCCATCAGCTGCGAGGCGATCCAGTCCGGCCCGCCCACCGCAAGGTTCCAGACCACGCCCTGATAGGCGATCCAGCTCGTTGCGAATGTGAGCACCAGGCCGAGCGTCAGCATGCGCGGCGTCAAGGCCGAGATGCCGAGGCTGGAGCGGCCGGTCAGCAGCGAGATCGCGAAAAAGGCAATGTAGAGCGTGAGCAGGATGGTCAGCACCGGGGCCATGGCCCCCTCGGCGCCGAACAGGCGGCCGAAGGCGGCAGATGCCATCTCGTTGGCCACGCAATCGACCGCGCGCAGTGCCGGAGAGACCCCGGCGCTGGCGACTTCGGTAAGCTGTTCGCAGGCGCTGCTCATCGCGCCTACTCCGCCGCCTCGATCCAGGCGGCGTCTTCGTCACCTTCACCCGGCCACTGGAAGCCCGTGAGCAGCGGATACCAGGCCGAGGGGTCGTCGCCGTAGCGCTCGCGCAGCTGGTCGAGCTTGCGCACGGTGCTTTCGCGGCCGGACAGTACGGTCAAAACTTCGGGCATGCCCGAAAGGTCGAGCCTTACGACCGCCGAGGCGTCGGACTGGCGAACCAAGAAGCACCGCGACTGGGCGGGCAGGGTCTTGATGACGTCAAGCTCGTGCTGCGAGAGGCCGAAGCCCTCGCAGTAATCCTCGTAGCGGGCGCGGGCGTTGGGCATGAACACCATCGTCGCGGTCTGTTCGACCAGGGCGGTGGCGATCTTGCTGTCCAAAGCATCGCGCGCCGACTGGGTAGCGAAGCCCACCAGCGCGTTGCGCTTGCGCAGCGTCTTCAACCAGTCGCGGATGCGCGCCGCGAAGACTTCGTCGTCGAGCGCCTTCCAGCCCTCGTCGATGAGGATCATCGTCGGCTCGCCGTCGAGGCGTTCGTCGATGCGGTGGAACAGGTACATCATGACCGGCGTGCGCAGGCGCGGGCTTTCCAGCAGCGCGGTCATGTCGAAGCCGAGCACGCGGGCCGAGAGGTCGAGCCGGTCGTACTGGTTGTCGAACAGCCAGCCATGCTCGCCACCCTGAATCCAGGCGTCGAGGCGGCTGGCGAGGTCACCCGGTTCCGGGCGGCGCGCGCCTGCCAGCAGTTCGCGGAAGTGGGAGAGGCGGCGCAGCGAGGGATCGTTGTGGTACGCCGCATCCACGGCGCCCGCGATCGTCGAGAGTTCCTCCGGCCCCTTGGCTTCCAGCAGCACGCCCAGCCAGTCGCGCAGAAAGGCGCGGTTGGCGGCGGTGTCGGGCAGCGAGAGCGGGTTGAAGCCGGTGGGATGCCCGGCGGCGACGCGGCTGTAAGTGCCGCCGATGCCGCGCAGGAACACTTCCGCGCCGCGATCCTTGTCGAACAGCACGGTGCGGGGCGCGAACTTCTGCGCCTGGGCGGCAAGGAAGTTCATGACCACCGTCTTGCCGGAACCCGACGGTCCGATGACGGTGAAATTACCGAGGTCGCCCTGATGGAAGTTGAAGAAGAACGGCGTCGAGCTGGTGGTGGAGAGCAGCGTGACCGCATCACCCCAGTGGTTGCCGCTCGCCTGTCCCATCGCGAAGCCGTGGAGCGAGCCGAAGCAGGCCATGTTGGCGCTGGAAATCAGCGCGCGGCGGACGATGAAGGCCTCGTTTCCGGGGAGCTGGCCCCAGAACGCCGGCTCCATGTTGACGTCCTCGCGCACGGCCACCGCACCGGCATCGGCCAGCGAGGCGGCGCACATCGCCGTCACTTCGTCGAGTGCGTCGAGCGTATCGGCACGCACCAGCACCGAGAGATGGTGGTCCCCGAAACCGACCGCGCCGGTGCCCAGCGAATCGCGGGCAGAGGACATTTCCCGGCGTTCGGCCATGGCTTCCTCGTCCGCCGAGCGCAGGCGGCGGATGGCAAGGTCTATCCGCTCGCGGGCGATCTGCCGGTCCGACGGCGCATAAGTTTCGGTCAGCACCAGTTCGCAGGGCAACCGCAGCAAGGGGTCGGTCAGGCCCGGCGCCGTGCTGTCCGGATAGTCCTTCAGGCTGACCATCGAGCCGAACGAGGCACTGGCGGCGCCGCGCAGTTCGAGCGCGTCCATACCGAAATTGATGCGGCGATAGGCCAGCATGTGGCCGATATCGGTGCCTTCCACCGGCTTGCGCACCGGGCGCATCTCGCCGTTGTAGAGCGCCGAAAGCAGTTCCAGCACTTCCGAGCACTGCCCCGCCTGCCCTTCGTAGTCGCCGAGCAGGCGCGCGCCATAAGCGCCGAGCGAGGCGACCATGGCCGAGGCGGCGGCGCGGAGCGAGCGGACATCGCCGGCGTCGGCCTCGGCCGGGGCCTGGCCCTTGTTGCGCAGCAGGCGCGAAAGCTTGT
Organism: Novosphingobium sp.; assembly: GCF_032093395.1. Classification (GTDB taxonomy): domain Bacteria; phylum Pseudomonadota; class Alphaproteobacteria; order Sphingomonadales; family Sphingomonadaceae; genus Novosphingobium. The sequence goes on along the minus strand of NZ_DAMDBA010000008.1, from coordinate 67,992 downwards.
CCGGCCAACCCGCCTTGCCGCGCGCGGGGCGGCGCACCAGGGTGATAAACTGGTCGTTGACGAAGAGCGCGCCCGAACCGGTGCGTGCCCGCCAGCGGGCGTCGATATGGGCCGCGAGCGGATCCTCGAACCGGCCATCCATGGCGATCTGCACGCGGCGGCGGATAACGTGATGGTACAGCACGAAGCGCGCGTCGAGCGAGGAACGCAGCAGCACTTCGCGCGTGGCGACGTGGGCGTTCAATTCCTCGCTATCGGCGGTTTCAAAGGCGAAGCCCGGCACCATCAGCGAGAGCATGACCGAACCATCGCGCAGCAGCACGACGTTTTCGTCCACCAATGCCTGATAGGGCAGCCGGTCGCCGACCAGCGTTTCCTTGGCGGCCCAACCGCCAAGAGCGCCCTTGAGGGCCGATTTCTTGCTCTTGGACATCGTCATTTCCCCCGCGTCCCCCAATCAGGGCGCGTAGCTGTTGCAACCCCAGCGCTGCCAGTTCGGTATGCGCGGGCACTTGCTGACCTTGGCGATCCACAGGTCGAATACCCGGGGTTCGCGTAGACATGCGAGGTATCCGGTGCCGTGGATCGCGAGCGCTGCGGGCAGCGCCCAGAAGCTCTTGGTGATGAGGAAGATTTCCGTCGTCACCGCCGCATTGATGATGAAGAAGCTGTACGTCACGCCCGCGAACATCTGCGGGCGGGTAAGCGCGCGGTGAACGGGGAAGCGCGCGAGGTTCATCGCTCAGCCCGCCGCCGACTGGATGCCGGACACGATCGCGCCCGCACCGAACAGCACGAAGCAGCCGATGATCACGGTGGCGCCGAAGCGCCAGTTCATGCGGCCGGTCAGCATCATGAAGCCCACCGCGGCCACCGCCATGACGGCAACCGCCGTGGCGACATTGCCGAGCAGCGTGCCCTGGAGCCAGCCGAGCGCGTTGACGATCGGGCCGGAACCGGCCGGATCGGCGCGAGTCACTTGCTGCGCCTGCGCCAGAGACGGCACGAAGCCGAGCCCGACGGCCACAAGTGCCGCGAAATGTGCGAAATATCCCCGTACCTTGCGGGTCTGAAGCTGAGCGTAACGAATCACCATGCCCTCCGTATGAGGGCGCAGTGCTCCATCTGGATGACAGCAATGTGACGATCGTACGGCCGAACGGGCCGCCCCATTGCATCGCCACAGGGGAATCACATCATCTCAGAAGGGGCGCCGCAACCCTCACCACACCCTTATTGTGTAGGCATCTTATAATTCAGGTGCGTCCCGAAAGGCCAGCGGCGCATATCAGGGCGGGAAATTGAGGATCCCGCCTCTTGTTACAGGGACTTGCCGGTCCCAAAGGGCTTCAGCGCGACGCGCGGGCAGTCGTGCGCAGAAGGTTGTTCAGCGCAAGACGGGCGGCAGCGCGCGAATCGACCCAGCTTCCGTCGGCCAGTTGCAGATCGTAGCGATCGGAACTGCTCACGGCGGCGCGATAGGCGGCAAGCGCCTTTTCCGTCTGCCCATTGGCCGCATAGGCGGACCCGAGGTTGATCAGCGTGGCCGGATCTTCGGACCTGGTGGCGCCGGATGCCTCAAGCTTGCTCACCGCCGCCGGTGCGTTTCCACTCGAAAGTTCGGTATAGGCCACGTCGATGCGGTCGTTGAGCGGCGTAGCCGGCGCAGCCGTCACGGCGCCCTGGCTGAGGAGGAGAGTGGCGGCAAGAGCAGTAAGGGACATGGCGGTTCTCCCGGTTTGTATCTGTTGACGAAATGCAACATCCGCCCAAAAACCGCCCTTCACAAGAAAATGACGCAAGTGTCATAAAACTGCAATCGACCTGTGTTCGCGCAGCCTAATGCGAGTCGCCCCTACCCCTTTCGAGTTAGTGCGGCGCGTTCGTCACATCACTGTCGTATAAATGCAGATTACTGTCATTGTATCGCCAACAAACTGTCACCCCCTCCTCCTAGACCCCGCGCTCAGCGAAGGCGGACTCGCCGCCTAGGCTCGACCTGACAAACGGGGGAATTCACGTGAAGACCATTCATGGCGCGCTGCTGATCGGTTGCAGTGCTCTCGCTCTCGCCGGCTGCGGTGCCGACGACATCGCTTCGCCGGGCGCCGGCAGCATCGTTGTTCCCGCACCGACGCCTGCCCCCACTCCCGCGCCGACGCCGACCCCCGGCACGGTCGTCGCAGCGGCCAGCTGCCCCACCTTCAACGCCACCGGCGGCCTCACGGACAGCGGCGTGCTGCCTACCTCGCAGGGTACCTGGCGCGTCTGCACCCTGCCGACCCTGGTGGACAAGAGCTCCAGCCTGCCCAAGCTGGCCGGCGTGATCTACCGCATGAACGGCCGCGTCGACGTGGGCTGCGACGGTGGCTTCAAGGCACCGACTTCCGCCGCTCCCGTCGTGACCTCGACCGTCAGCTGCGCCAACCGCTCGCTGACCGCCGACACCGACGTCACCCTGACGGTCGATCCGGGCGTCATCGTCTATGGCGAAAACGGCGCCGAGCCGGCCTGGCTCGCCGTCAATCGCGGCAACAAGCTCAATGCCGTGGGCAGCGCCACCCAGCCGGTGATCTTCACCAGCCGCGCCAACGTCGTCGGCACGGCCACCGACACCGACCAGGGCCAGTGGGGCGGCGTCGTGCTGCTCGGCCGCGGCATCGTGACCGACTGCAACATCGGCTCGACCACCGGCGGCAACTGCGAACGCGACACCGAAGGCTCGGCCAACCCGGCCCGCTTCGGTGGCGCCGACAACACCTACAACGCCGGCTCGATGAAGTACGTGCAGATCCGCTATTCGGGCTATTCGCTCGCGGTCGGCAAGGAACTGCAGTCACTCACCGGCGGCGGCACCGGCACCGGCACCACCTTCGACTACTTCCAGTCGGTCAACAGCTCGGACGACGGTTCGGAGTTCTTCGGCGGCGCCGTGAACTTCAAGCACTACATCGCCGTCAACGCCGACGATGACAGCCTCGACCTCGACACCGGCGTCATCGCCAACTTCCAGTACGGCCTGATCCTGCAGCGCAGCGCCAACGGCGACGCGTTCTACGAGATCGATTCGAACGGCAACGAAGACCAGGCACCGCGCTCGAAGATCGCCATCGCCAACTTCACGGCGGTGCAGCCTGCGGCCAGCACCAACAACGAATCGAACGACCTTGCCTCGATCCTGATCCGCGGCAACTCGGACGTGACGCTGATCAACAACGTCATCACCTCGCCCGCCAACCAGTGCATCCGCCTCCACGGCACCAGCACCAACGGCTCGGCCGCTGCCACGCTTAAGGCCTTCGCGACGGTGCTGACCTGCGCCGCCAACGACCCGTTCCTGGGTTCGGGCAGCTATAACGCCGCCGCCACCGCCGCCGCGTTCGGCACCGCCAATGGCAACAACTCCGCCTTCACCTCGACGCTGACGAGCACTTTCGTCAACGGCGCGAACGAAAGCGGCGTCGCCGGCTATGCCGACATCACCACGATCTCCAGCTACTTCGACAAGGTCAGCTACATCGGCGCCGTGTCGGGCGCCAGCGACACCTGGTATCGTGGCTGGACCTGCGACAACGCGACCGCCAACTTCGGTTCGAACGCAGCCTGCACCACGCTGCCGACGACCTGATCCGGCCACCCGTGACATCGAGGGGGCGGCCGTCGCGGCCGTCCCCTCTTGTCACGAACGAGACGCCGATCCGGCGCCTCATCGACGCAAGAACGACCTTTCCGTGTTCCAGGGGGACTCACCATGACCAAGCCGCGGCTTCTTCCTCTGCTGCTGCTTTCCACCTCGCTCCTCTCGCCGGCAGCGGCGTGGGCGCAGGACAGCACTGCCACTTCGGGCGAGAGCGCCCCCGCACCCGACGACCAGTCCGCAACCGAAGCTGGCGACGCGGAAGCCGCCGCTCCCGACGTTTCGATCCCCGGCGGCGCGATCATCGTTACCGGCAATCGCAACCGCAACATCGTGCGCACTTCGCCCCAGGTCGTCTCGGTCCTGTCGAACGAGGAAATCGAGCGCACGGGTGAGGGCGACATCGCCGGCGCGCTCAGCCGCGTCACCGGTCTGTCGGTGGTCGGCAACGGCTACGTCTATGTGCGCGGCCTCGGCGATCGCTATTCGCTGGCCCTGCTCAACGGCTCGCCCCTGCCCAGCCCGGAACCGCTCAAGCGCGTCGTTCCGCTAGACCTGTTCCCCACCAGCATCGTCGCATCCTCGCTGGTGCAGAAGAGCTATTCCGCCAACTTCCCCGGCGAGTTCGGCGGCGGCGTGATCAATCTCACCACCAAGGCCATCCCGACCGAGAGCTATCTCGAAATCGGCGGCGGCGTGGGCTGGGATACCGAAAGCACCAACAAGCTTTCGTACAGCTATTACGGCAGCAAGACCGACTGGACCGGCTACGACAACGGCAACCGCGATATACCCGCGCCGCTGAAGTCCTACCTGGCCGGCGACACGCCGCTCGTCTCGACCAGTGATCAGGCCAAGGAAATCGGCTCGGTGCTGTTCACCGGCCGCAATTCGGTCGTCCAGAAGATCAACAAGACGCAGCCGAACTTCTCGGCCCAGATCAACGGCGGCACCTCGTTCGACCTCGGCGGGGCCACGCTGGGCGTAATCGCATCGGCCGGGTACTCGAACACCACCCGCACGCGCGACGCGATCCAGCAGCTGACCCAGGGCTCCAGCGCCCAGACCGACCAGCTCTACGAAGACTTCCGAGCGGTGCAGACCAGCAACCGCATCGTCGCCAACGGCCTGCTCGGCCTCGGGCTCGAGTGGGGCGCCAACAAGGTTCGCTGGACCAACGTCTACATCCACGACACCGACAAGTTCACCAGCCTCAAGGTCGGCCAGAAGAACGGCGCCACCGGCGTCGACTTTATGCAGCAGAAGACCGCCTGGTACGAACGCCAGCTGATCAACACGCAGCTCGCCGCCGAGCTGAAGCCGGCAGACGATACCGAGATCGACCTGCGCGCGGGCTATGCCAATTCGAAGCGTGACGCGCCCTTCGAGATCGACGCCGAATACGTTCGCACCAACACCGGCGGCACTTACGGTAGCAACTACATCAATACGCTGGGTACCGGCTCGGTCGACCCGACGACGATCAGCTTCTCCAAGCTCGACGAAGACGTGTGGTCGGCCAGTGCAGACGTCTCGCACCGCTTCGCGCCGGGCTGGACGGGCACGGTGGGCTATGCCTACCAGATCAACAGCCGCAGCAACGAAAACCGCCAGTTCGGCGTCTTCGCCTCGGGTGATTCCACGCTGATCCAGAGCCTGGGCCTGCTGCGTCTCGACGTGCTGCTTCAGCCCGGTGTCTGGTACCTCAACGAGGCCGGCCAGAACTACAATCTGGAGCTGCGCGACCTCACCTACAACATCGGCAAGTTCGAATCGCGCCTGCTCAACCATGCCTTCTACGGCAAGGTCGACGGCGAGCTGGCACCGGGCCTGACCTTCGACCTCGGCACCCGCTGGGAATATGCCAAGGAATCGTCGACCCTGCTGCCGGTGGGCGCGCCCGCCCAGACCGCAACGAACCTGAAGAACGAATACTTCCTGCCCGCGCTCACGCTCACTTACGAGATCCAGCCCGGCATGCAGGTGCGCGTCAACGGATCGAAGACCATCGCCCGTCCGCAGTTCCGCGAACTGGTGTACCAATCGTTCTACGATCCCGACAGCAACCGCACCTACCAGGGTAACCCGCTGCTTCAGGACAGCCAGCTCTACAACGCGGAAGCGCGCTTCGAATACTACTTCGCGCCCGAGCAGCGTTTCTCGTTCGGTGCCTTCTACAAGCACCTGAAGAACCCGATCGAATCGTACCTGACCGGCACCGAGGCGTTCATCACGTCTTACGCCAACGCCCCCGCCGCCGATCTCTACGGCGCCGAGGTCGAGGCCGTGAAGTACGTTCCGCTCGACAGCATGGGCTCGTTCTTCGACACGCGCCGCCTGCTGCTCTCGGCCAACTACACCTTCACCGAATCCAAGCTGAAGGTGAAGGACGACGATACCGTCCTGATCTACGGCGCCAGCACCACGCAGCGCGCCAGCGATTACTTCCAGGACGGCGCGCCGCTGACCGGCCAGTCGAAGCATCTCGCCAACGTGCAGATCGGCTTCGAGGACACCGAGCACCTCTCGCAGCAGACCCTGCTGCTCAACTACGCCAGCAAGCGCACGGTCAGCCGCGGCTTCATCGGCGTGACCCGCCAGCCCGACATCATCGAGAATCCGGGCTTCACGCTCGACCTCGTGATCCGCCAAGGCATCGAACTGGGTGGCGACAAGCAGATCGAGCTGAAGTTCGAAGGCCGCAACCTCACCGGGCGTAAGCACGAGGAGTACCAGGATCTGGAAGACGGCCGCATCGAGTTCAACACTTACGATCTCGGCCGTGTCTTCACGCTCTCGGCGACGGCCAAGTTCTAACCTTCTCACTTTCAACATCTCACCAGGGAGGCTCCTGCCCTCCCGACGGCAACTGACGGGCCGGTCGCATCGCGACCGGCCTTTTTTTCGGTTTGCCTCCTGCCCGTCATCCGGTATGGGCACCTCTGTCATCTGGGGAGTAGCCGCCTGCGCCCCTCCCGCTTCTCGCGGGAACCAGCAGGACCTGTCGTCAACATACTTGGTCGAGAGACCATGGCGCACAGGAGAACGGGAACACCGTTCGGGCGAGACCAATGGCGTTGCAGTTCCGTCCGGCCGGGCGGGCTCTGCCGCGCTATTGTCTTGCTTGTCGCCCGGCCCGGAGAATACACTTGGAAGCCCTGCTGACCTCCACTGCCGTGGTGGCCCTTGCCGAGATCGGCGACAAGACGCAGTTGCTGGCGATCGTTCTGGCGACACGGTTCAAGCGGCCCTGGCCCATCATCGCCGGCATTTTCGTCGCCACCCTGGCCAACCATTTCCTGGCCGCGCTGGTGGGCGAACAGGCCGCTGCCGTCCTCGACGGGCAGTGGTTCCGTTATCTCGTCGCGGTAAGCTTCATCGCCATGGCCGCCTGGACCCTGATCCCCGACACGTTCGACGAAGACGACGAGCCCAAGCCCAGCCGCTTCGGCCCCTTCGCGGCCACCGCGATCGCCTTCTTCCTTGTCGAGATGGGCGACAAGACCCAGATCGCCACGGTCGCGCTAGGCGCCCGCTTCCAGAGCGTCATCCCGGTCATGGCCGGCACCACGATCGGCATGATGTTGGCCAATGTACCGGCAGTGTTCCTCGGCAACGAAATCATCAAGCGCGTCCCCCTGAACGTGGTCCGCACCATCGCCGCGCTGCTGTTCCTGGCGATCGGCCTCTGGCTACTCGCCCAGACGGCGGGCCTGCTGGGCTGATCGGGGCATCGACAGCAACATGTTCGAGATCGGTCGAGACGGAAGCGATCTTCTGAAGAACGTACAATCAAGAGAAGTTCACCACGCCCGATAAACCTCCAGAATGAACTTATCGTAACCCCAGGTTTGCTATACGGAACTTGACGCTCGCCCCGAAGCGTATGATCTTCAAGTAATGCTTGGATCGATGATGCTCATGTTGGCGCAAGTCGCTTCTCCGTCTCCGGCTGTATCCGATGAAGTTATCGTCATCGGACATCGCGCTGAAAAGGAACTTGCCGCCTGCCTGGCCAGGAACTGCCCGCCGGCGGAAGAAGTTGAGGCATCGCTTCAAGCCTCGGTGGAACAGTTTGCCGACGGTCGCTACGACGATGCGCGTGGCACCTTGAAGAAGGCAATCGGCCGCAATCGGAATCATGCTGCCGAACTTCCGGGACCGGTGTCCAGGCTCTATGCGACACTCGCAACTGTCGCCGAGCATCAGGGCGACGAGGATCTCTGGCGGACATCGGCCCGGAATAACCTGCTTGTGCTACGCCGTCACCTGGGTGATGCCGACTCCGCAACACTGCGCGAGGAACTCCGGTTCGCAGATAGCATGATCGGACTTGGCTCACCGGACATGGCGGACAGAACCTATAAGGCTGTTCAGCTACTTGCGACCAAAGCGGGACATTCGAATATCGCGGCTGTCGCCGCATTCCGGCGCGCTTGGCTGGCGATGATAAGGACCCGGTTCAGTGCTGCAGAGCGCTTTGCTGACGAAGCGGTCCTCCTGTCCGGTACCGATGATCGACTGATGACGGAACTGCGCGAAATCCTGCGCACCCGCATCGCCATCCACAAAGGAGACTCGGGTGCGGTGGATGCCCTTGCGGCCCGGCTGCGCCGATCTGCGACGGCGCGGCCGCAATTGCTTTTCGCCCCCGCATTAGTGGACGTCAATCCCACCACGGCCGGGAACCTCATGCAGTCCGACCCGTGGCATGACGCACGAATTCGGTTCGCCGATGTCGGCTATTGGATTCGGCCGGATGGGCGCACCGCGGAAGTCAAAGTCCTGCGTACTTCCGGCCTGGGCCAATGGTTTCCTGGCATTATCCGGCAGGTCAGCAAGCGACGCTACGCTCCACTCGATGTCGAACCGGGCAACCCAGGCTTGTACAGGATCGATAGATTTACGGTTCGCGCAACGACTGGCGTCTCCACGAGCAGCCGCATCATTCAACGCACGGGCAACTTGACGATCCATATCATCGACCTGACGGAAACGGACGCGATGAGCGCAGAGCATGTACGCCGGACACAAGAAGGGTTTACTGGACAAGGCGTCTGATACACCTGCCCCTACCCTTGGCTTCCTAGAGCCCGTCTGGAAACTCGCTGAAGGCGAACTTGGCTGCACCGGCCCGCCGTAAAATGCCCTCTTGGGCATTTTCCAAACAGACTTTTACTCAGGCCAGGTGGAGCCGAGAAGACTGGTTTGCGAGCGCCGGAGCGGCGAAAATCGCACTGCGTGGCCCGGCTTGGACTGAATGCCGACCGGCCTCAAATCGCGTCGAACACATAGCCCAGCGAGCGGACGGTGCGCAGCGGATTGCCTGCGCCCACGCCTTTAAGGGCGCGGCGGAGGCGGCCGATCCAGACGTCCACGGTGCGCTCGTCCACCGCCGGTTCCTGCTTGCCGAGCGCGGCGATCAGCTGGGTTCGGGTGAACACGCGGCCGGGGTGCTCGATGAAATAGCGCAGCAGCCGCAATTCGTTAGGCATCAGCGAGATCGGCTTGCCCTGCCAGCGGGCCTGGAAGGCGGCGACGTCCACGGAGAGTTCGCCCTGCGCCAGAACCCGGCTGTTGGCCGTGTCCTGCTCGCTGATATTGGCGCCCAGCACGCGGTCCAGCAGCGCCGAGCGGGTCAGCGGGCCGACCATGTAGTCGTCCGCACCCATCCGCAGCGCGCGCTTGCGGTCCTCCACATTGTCTTCTTCCAGCACGATGGTGACATGCGCATGGCTGGTCAGGCTGTCGCCCCGCAGGCGACGGCACAGTTCCAGCCCGGACATTTCGGGCAGCACCCAGTCGATGAAGATCCAGAGCGCCCCCTCGATCAGGGGCAGCTCGGCAAAGTCCGTCCAGCGGTGCAGGACGACTTCGAAATCGTCATGCCTGAAGGCCGCAAGGCCGCCCGAAAGCTCGCTTGCCAGCAATATGTCGATCCGCCGCATGGCCCCCTGCCAGATAACTACGCGCGGCTACTTGCAGCCCCAGTGTGACGAACAAGTGACATATCGATGACTTGCCAACGAAAAGATCCGGCGAACGAAGCTATGTCGATGGAAGGGCTCTCACGGTCCCCTCTGTCATGGAAGTGACCCGCAACCGTCACGGGCGCGCAACGGGAAAATGTCAATATCCCGGCAACTGGAACGGGGGCGCAACGATGCGGAAAGACGTGGACACCCTTCTCGAACGCACCACCGGTGCTATCGGCGCCGGAAATGACGGCACCAACCGGGGCTTTGCCGGCACCAACATCCCGGCCTGGCTGGACCTGCCCGATCCCAAGGGCTTTCGCCCCAAGCGCAAGTACGAGACGATCTGGATCTCGGACGTCCACCTGGGCACGCGCGGCTGCAATGCCGAGATGCTGGTGGACTTCCTGCGCTCGGTGGAGTGCAAGACGCTCTACCTGGTGGGCGACATCGTCGACGGCTGGCGCCTGCGCAAGGGCTGGTACTGGCCCGACGCCCACAACGAAGTGATCCGCCGCATCCTCAAGATGGCCCATCGCGGCACCCGCGTGGTCTTCGTCGCGGGCAACCACGACGAAATGCTGCGCGACTATGCCGGGCTCACCTTCGGCGGCGTGGAACTCGTGCTGGAAGCGGTACACGAGACGCTCGACGGCCGCCGCCTGCTCGTCACCCACGGAGACGCCTTCGACGGCGTGGTGCTCTATGCCAAGTGGCTCGCCTTCCTGGGTGACAAGGCCTACGGCGCGCTGCTGCGGGCGAACATCGTGTTCAACGCGGTGCGTCGCAAGCTGAAGATGCCGTACTGGTCACTCTCGGCCTACATGAAGAAGAAGGTCAAGAACGCCGTCCAGTACGTTTGCAGTTACGAGGAAGCCGTGGCCAACGAGGCGATCTCGCGCGGGTTCGACGGCGTGGTCTGCGGCCACATCCACTGTGCGGAAATCCGCCAGTTCGGGGGCATCACCTACTATAACGACGGCGACTGGGTGGAAAGCTGCACTGCACTGGTCGAGGATCTCCAGGGCCACATCGCCATCATCGACTGGATCGCGGAGACCGGCGGGCAGACCGCCGAAGGCATTCCCGCGCACCACGAGGCGGCCCATCACGAGGCAGCCCAACACGAGGCAGCGGAGTGAAGCTGACCCTGGCGACCGACGCCTGGCTGCCCCAGGTCAACGGCGTCGTCCGCTCGCTTTCCGCCACGCTCGACGAGCTGACGCGGCGCGGGCACGAAGTGGAAACGCTGACGCCGGATCGCTTCTTCACGGTGCCGATGCCCGGCTACGCCTCGATCCGGCTGGCCATGGCCCCGCGCTTCGGGGTGCGCCGGATGCTCGACAAGGCGCGGCCGGAAATCGTCCATATCGCCACCGAAGGGCCGATCGGCTGGGCCGCGCGCGGCTGGTGTCTCTCGCGCGGGGTGCCGTTCACTTCGGCCTTCCACACCCGCTTTCCCGAATATGCCGCCGTGCGCACCGGGCTCAGCGCCGAGCGCTTCTGGCCGATCATGCAGCGCTTCCATGCGCCAAGCCAGGCGGTGCTGGTATCGACCGACAGCCTCGCCCAGGAACTCGCCGGACGCGGGATCGCCCATACGCGGCGCTGGAGCCGCGGCATCGACCATACGCAGTTCAAGCCGGAAGGCCCGCGTCATCCGGCGATGACCGCTCTTGCCGGCCCGGTCCTGCTCAACGTCGGCCGCGTGGCGCCGGAAAAGAACCTCGAAGCCTTCCTCGACGCACAGGTGCCGGGAAGCAAGGTGGTGGTCGGAGACGGCCCCGCGCTGGAAAGCCTGAAGCGGCGCTACCCGGACGTGCTGTTCCTGGGCGCTCTTTCCGGAGAGGAACTGGCGAGCGCCTATCGCGCCGCCGACTGCTTTGTGTTCCCCAGCCTCACCGACACGTTCGGACTGGTGGTGATCGAGGCACTGGCCTGCGGCACGCCGGTCGCCGCGTTCCCGGTCACCGGGCCGATCGACATCCTCGGCGCTGACGGCTGCGGCGCCGAGGAGGAAGACGAAGACGAGGACGGGGGCATGGACGCGCCTGCCGGAGCGGTGGACCCGGTGCTCGAACGCGCCATCGCGGCTGCGCTGAGCGTGCGGCGCGAGGACGCTGCCCGGCTGGGCGCGCGCTTTTCCTGGCAGCGGGCCACGGATCAGTTCCTGACTACGATCCAGACGGCGCTGGAAACCTCCGAGCGTCCCGTACGCGTAGCCGCTTAGCGCGCCCGCCTTTTGCTCCGTCATCCTGAACTTGTTTCAGGATGACGGCGTACTGCGAGGCGACGAAGTCCAGCGCCCGTTCCGTTCAGCCGATCACCGGAAGCCCAGGCTGCGCGAAATATCGGCGGCTTCCGTGCGAACCCGTTCCGCCAGTTCCGCAAGCCTGTCCTGCGCGCGCGGCGTGGGCGCCGCTACCACCAGCGCACCCAACACCACACCGGCGGCATCGCGGATCACCGCCGCGGTGCCGGTCACGCCTTCCGCGGCCTGGTCGACCGTCTGGGCCACGCCCTGCTCGCGCGCGATCGCCACGGCAGCGGCCAGAGAACGGGAGTCCACCAACGTCGCGGGCGTGAACGCCTCCGCATCGAGCCGGGCCAGATAGCTCTCCAGCGCTTCCACGGAGCAAGTGGCCAGCAGCGCGCGGCCACCTGCCGTGGCATAGAGTGGCCGCCTGTCCCCCACGCTGACCGAATAGCGCACGACGTTGCGGCTCTCGATCATGTCCACGTAAGTCAATCGGTCGCCCTCGGCATCGCCCACGGCGAACAGCACCGTCTCTCCCGTGGCCGCGCAAAGGCGGCGCATGCCGTCGCGGATCAGGTCGGAGCTTTGCAGGCGCCGCCGCGCTTCTGCCAGCGCGCTGCCAAGCCCGAAGGCGCCGGGGCCAAGCCGCCACAGGCCGTCCGCGCCGATCACGAAATCTTCCTCTGCAAGGCCCCGGAGCAGCGCGGCAAGGCTGCTCTTGGGGGTCGCCAGGCGGCGGCTGAGATCGGCCAGCGAAACCGGGTCGCTGCTCGTGCAGAGCGCTTCGAGCAGGCGGACGACACGTGTCACCGACTGCGGCGATGCCGCGCGCGCCACATTTTCGGAAGCCGTTTCGTCCTGTTCCTTGACCGTGCTCACGCCTGCCTCATCGAAATGCCGGGATCACTTCCTCCGCGAAGGTTCGGGCATAGGCAAGGAAGCGTTCCGCCGGAAGGCCCGGCGGCATCATCATCGTGAAATGCTCCACCGGCGCCGTTTCGCGCAAGGACCGGAAATGCGCCACGGCCTCGGCGGGTGTGAGGATCTTCAGCGCGCCGCTGCGCTTGAAGGCATCTAGGTCCATCGGTTTCATCGCCGCATCCTCGATCCCGACCGCGCGATCTTCCGCCATCCATGCCGCGTAGCTGTTGCTGACGTGGTGGAAATGGGGCGCCAGTTCCTCCAGCGCCGCCGCCTTGTCATGCGCGACGACGAGCATGAGTTCCTGCAACCAGATCCGCGCCGATGCCGGATCCTTGCCCTGCTCCTCCAGCTTGGAGCGGTAGAGCGGCCAGATTTCGGGATTGCCGAAGTAGCCGTCTCCATAACGAGCCACGCGCTCCAGCGCCTTGGGCGCGAAGCCGCCGATGTAGAGCGGCACCTGCCCCCGGCTGGACAGTGCCGCCACGCGCGCGCCCTCGAGGGTGAAGTGGCGGCCCGCGAAGTCGACCGTCTCGCCGCTCCACAACCGCCGCACGATATTGAGAAACTCGTCGAGCCGCGCGCCGCGCTTGGTGAAATCCAGTCCGTGGGCCGCATATTCGCGGGCGCGGTAACCGATCGCCAGCCCCATGGCCAGCCGCCCGCCCGAGAGGATATCCAGCACGGCGCAATCCTCGGCAAAGCGCAGCGGTTCATAGAGCGGGCCGAGCGCGATCCCGGCGCCGATCCGCATCCGCTTGGTCCGCGCGGCGATGGCGGCCAGCGCGACGAGCGGCGACGTCATGTAGCCGTCTTCCGCCAGATGGTGTTCGGGCACCCAGGCCCCGTCGAAGCCAAGCGCCTCCGTCTCGGCGATGACATCCAGCATTTCGGCATAGAGCGCTTCGGGAGGACGCCGCCAGGAGCCGGGATTACGGAAATCATAAAGATAGCCGAAGCCAAGTTCGTTCATCGCGCCCTGTCCCATGTCATGTCGGACGGGAGCCTAGCCTGTCGATCCTGCGCGGCAAGGCGCGGAGGCGATGAGTGAAGGGCATGAAGGCAGCAGTATCCAGTTCCGCAAACTGCAACATTCAGCCTTACAACAGCAATGTTATCTCACAAACGCGAGGCCTAAGGCGACGAGACGGACGCTGCCTGCCTCCAGGTGGCGCATCATTCCACCCGAGGATTTCATCTTGCGCTATCTTCCCATCCTGCTGCCGGTCGTTCTCGCCTCAGCCGCCGTCATCGCCGCCCCGGCACCCGCTCTTGCTGGTGAAACCTATATCGAGGGCACAGGCGGCGTGATCTGGAACCGCGAGGAAACCAACCCCGTCGCCGCCGTGACGGTGGGCCACGACATCGACCTCGGCGAACGCTTCTTCGTGGGCGCGGAAGGATTTGCGGAAAAGGTGCTGGCGGACGATACCCGCATGGTCTGGGGGGTGGGTGGCCGAGCCGGCGCGCGCGTGCTGCCCGGCGGGAAATTCTATGCGGCGGCGAACTGGCAGTCGAAGGATTGCCGCGAATGCAGCGATGCCGTGGGCCTCAGCACCGGCTGGGAGCAGGATCTCAACGAGAAGATCTATGCCAAGCTGGAATACAAGCACGTCCTGATCGGCGACGGCGAACCCGATTCCGACATCGTCGCGGTGGGCCTGGGCTACAAATTCTAGAACCTGCGCAGGCCGCAGGAAGGCGCCCGTGCGCCCTCCTGCTACCGGATCAAGGGCCGGATCAGGTCACGTCCATCGCATAGCCCGCCGCGCGGACGGTGCGGATGGGGTCGATGTCGCCGTCGCGGTTGATCGCCTTGCGCAGGCGGCGGATGTGGACGTCCACGGTGCGTTCGTCGATGTCGGAATCCATGCCCCAGACCCCGTCGAGAATCTGCTGGCGGGAGACGACGCGGTTCGGGCGTTCCATGAAGTAGCGCAGCAGGCGAAACTCGGTGGGGCCGAGATGGAGCGCCTCGCCCGAACGGCGGACGCGGTGGCTGGTGGCGTCCAGCTCGATGTCGCCCCACTGGAGCACGTTGCCCGCCAGCGACGGCCGCGCGCGGCGCAGCAGCGCCTCGATGCGGGCGAGCAGTTCGCGCGGGGAGAACGGCTTGGTCACGTAGTCGTCGGCGCCGGTCTTGAGGCCCCGGATACGATCCTCTTCCTCGCCGCGCGCGGTCAGCATCAGGATCGGGATCTGCGCGGTGTCCTTGTCCTTGCGGAGTTGCCGGCAGACCTCGATGCCCGGAACGTGCTCGATCATCCAGTCGAGGATAATGGCGTCGGGCGCCTGTTCCTGCACCATCAGCAGCGCTTCCTCGCCATCGCTGGTGCTGCGCACCTGATAGCCTTCGGCGCTGAGGTTCCAGGTGAGCAATTCGCAGAGCGCGCGGTCGTCTTCGACGACGAGAACGGAGGGGTTCACGGCAGATCCCTTGTATCGTCGGTCTGGCTGTCGCGCTCGGCGTGGTATTCGCCGGTGGCGGCATAGTAGACCATTTCGGCGACGTTGGTGGCGTGGTCGCCGATGCGTTCGAGGTTGCGGGCGATGAACAGCAGCTGCGCGGCGCTGGAGATCGTCGCCGGGTTCTCCATCATGTGGGTCAACAGCGAGCGGAACAGCGTGTTGTAGAACTGGTCCAGCTTCTCGTCGCGGCGGATCACTTCCTGCGCCAGCGCGGCATCGCGCGAGCCGTAGGCATTGAGCACGTCGCGAACCATGCCTTCCGCGATCTCGGCCATCATCGGCACGAGATCGAGCGGTTCGATCTTCACGCGGTTTTCAAGCGCGTTGACGCGCTTGGCGATGTTCTTGGCATAGTCGCCGATGCGCTCGATCACGCCCGAGATCTTGAGCGCGGCGATCACGTCGCGCAGATCGTCGGCCATGGGCGCGCGCAGGGCGATGGTGCGCACCGCCAGGCGGTCCACTTCGGCTTCCAGCGCATCGAGGCGGGCATCGGCGGCGACGACTTGCGCCGCGAGGTCCTCGTCATGATGCGACAGCGCGATGATGGCATCGCGGATGGCGACTTCTGCGAGGCCGCCCATCTCGGCGACGAGGCCGCGAAGCTGCCCGATCTCGCTGTCAAAGGCCTTTACGGTATGATCAACCATGGCTCTTGTCCTGTTTTCCCTGTCTTCGCCGTCAGCCGTAGCGACCGGTGATGTAGTCCTTGGTCTTCTCCTCGCGCGGGGTCGTGAAGATCTGGCTGGTATCGCCATATTCCACGAGGTTGCCGAGGTGGAAGAATGCCGTGCGCTGCGACACGCGGGCGGCCTGCTGCATCGAGTGGGTAACGATGACGATAGCGTAAGTGTCCTTCAGCTCGTCGATCAGTTCCTCGATGCGCGCGGTGGCGATCGGGTCGAGCGCGGAGCACGGCTCGTCCATCAGGATGACTTCGGGGCTGACGGCGATGGCGCGGGCGATGCAGAGGCGCTGCTGCTGGCCGCCCGACAGCGCAGTGCCGGGCTCGTTCAGGCGGTCCTTCACTTCGTCCCACAGGCCTGCCTTGGTCAGCGAGCCTTCGATGATCCCGTCCAGGTCCGCCTTCGAGGGCGCCAGGCCGTGGATGCGCGGGCCATAGGCGATGTTCTCGTAGATCGACTTGGGGAACGGGTTCGGCTTCTGGAACACCATGCCCACGCGGGCGCGCAGGGCGACCGGGTCCATCGCGGCGGCGTAGATGTCCTCTCCGTCCAGCAGGATCTCGCCGGTGACGCGGGCGTCGGCGATCGTGTCGTTCATGCGGTTCAGCGAACGCAGGAACGTCGACTTGCCGCAGCCCGAGGGACCGATGAAGGCGGTGACGAGGCCGTTGTCGATCTCGATCGAGACGTTGTTGATGGCCTTCTTGGGGCCATAGAACACGTCGACGTTGCGAGCAGTAAGCTTGGGAGCGGCCGTGAGTGTGGAGTTTGTCATGTCTCTACCAGCGGACTTCGAATTTGTTTCGAAGGTAAATCGCAAGACCGTTCATCGCCAGCAGGAAGACCAGCAGGACGATGATGGCGGCGGAAGTGTTCTGCACGAAACCGGAATTGATCTCGTCGGACCACAGGAAAATCTGCATCGGCAGCACGCTGGAGGGATCGGTGATCCCGCCCGGCGGGGTGACGACGAAGGCGCGCATGCCGATCATCAGCAGCGGCGCGGTTTCACCCAGCGCGCGGGCCATGCCAATGATGGTGCCGGTGAGGATGCCCGGCAGCGCGAGCGGCAGGACGTGGTGGAACACGGTCTGCATCTTGCTGGCGCCGATCGCGAGTGCGGCGTCGCGGATCGAGGGCGGCACCGCCTTGATCGCGTTGCGGCCCGAGATGACGATGACCGGCATCGTCATCAGCGCCAGTGTCAACCCGCCGACCAGCGGCGAGGAGCGCGGCATGCCCAGCGTGTTGATGAACACCGCCAGGCCGAGCAGGCCGAAGATGATCGAAGGCACGGCCGCGAGGTTGTTGATCGAGACTTCGACCCATTCGATCCAGCGGCTGCGCGGCGCGAATTCCTCAAGGTAGATCGCCGCCAGCACGCCCATCGGGAACGACAGCAGCAGCGTGACGAGCATCGTCAGCAGCGAGCCCTTGGCCGCCCCCCAGACGCCTGCGACGTCCGGATCGGTTGAATCCGAGCCGGTCAGGAACGACCAGTCGAGCCCGGAAAGGCCGTTCTTCAGCATAATGACCAGCAGCAGCGCCAGAAAGGCGAGGCTGAGGACGATCGCGCCGAGGCCGATCAGCTTGAAGCGGCGTTCGGCGGCGTTGCGGCGGGAAATCCGGCGCAGGGCCTCCGGCGTTTGCCAGCTAATGTTACTCATAAGCTTCCCGGAAGCGCTTCACCACGCGAAGGGCGATGATGTTGAGGATGAGGGTGACGATGAACAGCACCAGGCCCAGCGCAAAGGCGGAGAGCGTCTTGGGGCTGTTGAACTCCTGATCGCCGGTCAGCATCTGGACGATCTGATAGGTGACCGTGGTCATCGAGGCGAAGGGGTTCGCGGAAAGGTTGGCGGCGGCCCCGGCGGCCATGACCACGATCATCGTTTCACCGATGGCGCGGCTGATCGCCAGCATAACGCCCGCGACGATGCCGGGAAGCGCGGCGGGCAGCAGCACTTTCTTGATCGTTTCCGACTTGGTGGCGCCCAGTGCCAGCGAACCGTCGCTCATCGCGCGGGGCACGGCGGCGAGCGCATCGTCGGCCATCGAGGACACGAAGGGAATGATCATCACGCCCATGACGACACCGGCAGCCAGTGCGCTCTCGGTCGAGGGGTTGGCCATGCCGAGCGAGGCGGCAAAGTCGCGGAAGATCGGCGCCACGGTCAGCGCGGCGAAATAGCCGTAGACCACCGTGGGAATGCCCGCGAGGATCTCCAGCATGGGCTTCAGCCACTTGCGGATCGTCGGCGTGGCATATTGCGTCAGGTAGATCGCGCTCATCAGGCCGAGCGGGATCGCCACGATCATGGCGATGATCGCGCCGATGTAGATCGTGCCCCAGAACAACGGCACGGCGCCGAAGCTGTCGCCCAGATTGTCGCCGCGCGCGGAACCCGGCGACCAGTGGAGGCCGGTCAGGAAGTCGATCGGCGACACGTCCTTGAAGAACATCCCCGCCTCGAACACCAGCGAGGCGACGATGCCGAAGGTGGTCAGGATCGCCATCAGCGAGGCGACCAGCAGCAGCCCCAGCACGCCGCGCTCGACGCGGGTGCGCGCCGGGAAGTTCGCGCGGATGCGGGTGAAGGCCCAGCCGCCGCCCGCCACGGCGACGATCGCCACCAGCAGCGCGCCGATCAGGCCGAAGCGGCCATGGGCATCGCGCACCGGCCCCGCCAGCGTGTTCGCCAGCGGGTTGAAGGCGACCGCATCGGGATTGTCGGCGATGGACTTGGCTTCGGCCAGGATCGCCGCGCGACTCATGGCGTCGGCGGGAAGCTGCGCCGCCACGGGGTCGGCCATGACCGCCCCGTCGACGAGGCCGGGCATGATCGCCTGCCAGGCGCCCCAGGCGATCAGCGCCGGGAAGACGATCCACAAGGCGACATGCCATGCGTGGTAACCCGGCATCGAATGGATCGAGCCGCGACCGGTATGGAGCAGCCGGGCCCGGCCCCGCGCGGCAAACCAGCCGACGAGACCGAGGCCGAGAACGGCCAGAAGAACTCCGGTGAGAATCATGAATGGCCGCCCTTTGCGTCCCTGACCCGCAAGGGGCTTACTTCAGAACCGAGGGATCGAGCGGGGTCATCTTGGCGACGATGTCCGCGCTCTTGGCGCGCACGTCGTCGGGCGAGATCACCATGCCCTTGGCCTTGAGAGTGCCGTCCGGGCCCCACGACTTGGCCCATTCGGCCACATAGGCCTGGAGGCCCTTGATCGGGGCGAGGTGCTGCTTCTTCACGTAGATGTAGAGCGGACGCGCGCCGGGGTACGAGAAGTCGGAGATCGTCGCGTAAGTGGGCGCAACGCCCGACATCGGGATGCCCTTGATCGTGCCCATGTTCGATTCGAGGAACGAGAAGCCGAAGATGCCGATCGCCTTCGGGTTCTGCGAGATCTTCTGCACGATCAGGTTGTCGTTCTCGCCGGCGTCCACGTAGGGGCCGTCCTCGCGGATGTCGTGGCAGGTCGCCTCGTACTTGTCCTTGTCGCTGTCCTTCAGAGCGGCGGTGGCGGCATCGGTCTTGCAGCCGGCTTCCAGGATCAGTTCCTTCAGCGCGTCGCGCGTACCCGAGGTGGAGGGCGGGCCGTAGACCAGGATGGGCTCTGCCGGAAGCGACGGGTTCACGTCCTTCCAGGTCTTGGCGGTGTTGGGCTTGCCGAAGGGGTTGGCGGCGAGCGCCTTGTAGATATCGACCGGCGTCAACTGCATGTTGGGGCCGTTCTTGCCCTCGGCGAAGGCGATGCCATCGATGCCGACCTGGATCTCGACGATCTCGGTCACGCCGTTCTTCTGGCATTCCTCGAACTCGGACTTCTTGATCCGGCGCGAGGCGTTCTCGATATCGGGGTGCTGGGCGCCGACGCCCGCACAGAACAGCTTCATGCCCGCGCCGGTGCCGGTCGATTCGATCACCGGCGACTTGCCGCCCGCCTTCGCGGTCTGTTCGGCCACGGCCGTGGCGAAGGGATAGACGGTGGAGGAACCCACCGCCCGCACGAAATCGCGCGAACCCGCGCCCGAACCGCCCGATCCGCCGCAAGCGCTCAGAGCGAGGACGGAGGCGGCAGCGAAAATGATGGTCTTGGTCGAACGCATGATCTTAACCCCTTGGGTTTCTCTCTGAGCCGCCCCTATTGGGGTTGCGTGACACTTCCATGACAAGAAAGTGACATAACTCTCCAAGCCACGCAAATGTGGGGATTTCGGAGAGTGTGCCTCGTTTGCGCCGGACCGGCCCAACGCGATTTCACGAACATCGAGAGCTTTCATGACAGTGTCGCGATGGCCGAGTCTTCTGGACTTGCGAGCGCGCCTTGCGACCCGGCGCCCCGCTCTCGCGACGTGTCGGGATTGTTTCCCGACGATGTCGGTGAGAAACTCTGACCCGACTCGGATCGATCGTGCGGCGCGATCCCTGTGGTCGGCGCATTCTTTATAGGCTGGCGCAAGAAGGCTGGTGTGGTCTTGAGGGACGACTTTGGATGAGGGCCGGGCAGCCATGCCCGGAAAGAAATCAAAGCCAGGCGCAGGATCGCCTCGACGAAGCAGCTATAACGTTCGTCACAATCGTCACATTTACCGTCACATTCGTCATCAAAGCGTCATCGAACGGCCATAGTCGGCCCTCGTCGCGCCCGGCACCTGCCTGTGGCGCTCTGGAGAATGCCCGTTATGCGTCTCTTTATGGCCAGCGCGACTGCGGTCGCGATCGCTCTTACCGCCCCGGGCGCCTATGCGCAGGCGATCTCGGCGGAAGAAGCCGAGGCCTTGCGCGCGCAGATCCGCACGATGAAGGCGCAGATGGAAGCTATGGAAGCGCGGCTCAATGCCGCTGCGCCGGCGGCCGCCGCACCGACCGATATCGGCGCCCAGGGAGACTCTTCGGCGCCTGCCGCAACCCCGCCGCTGGCCGCCGGCTCCCCTGCCAAGCCCGAGGGCAAGGATGAGAAGGAAACCGAGATCGAGTGGAAGGGCAGCCCTCAATTCGCGCAGGGCGACCGCCAGTTCAAGGTCAAGGGCCGCATTCAGGCAGACGCCAACTACGTCGGCGCACCGAAGGGCCTGGACGACCAGGGTCTGGGCTTCTCCAGCGAAATGCGCCGCATCCGCCTCGGCGCGGAGGGCGCGATCGGTGCCGGTTTCGATTACAAGCTTGAACTGGAACTCTCGGACAATTCCGTCGATCTCGTCGATACTTATGTCGGCTATCACCAGGGGCCGTGGTCGATCCGGCTCGGCAACCAGAACTCGTTCCAGTCGCTCGACGAACTGACCGGCGACACCAGCGGCAGCGTGATGGAGCGCGCCGCCTTCACCGATGCCTTCAACTTCGAGCGCCGCCTCGGCGCCGCGTTCCAGTACAACAAGGGCCCGTGGCTGGCGCAGGCGGGCGTATTCACCGACGATATCGGTGCCTTGGCCAACGACAGCGACGGCGTGGACGGCGGCGACGAGAACAACAGCTACGGCCTGGACGGACGCCTCGTCTTCTCGCCGAAACTGGGCGGCTTCCAGCTCCACTTCGGCGGATCGGCGCATTATCGCCGCCTCGGCCGCCTGGCCGAGAGCGAGACCCGCTATCGCCAGCGCCCCTACGTTCATTCCACCAATACGCGCCTGATCGGCACCCCGATGATGAACGTCTCGGAAGAAGACCACTACGGCGTGGAATTCGCCGCCATTCGCGGCCGCTGGCATGCGGCGGCCGAGTATCACGCACTTACCGCCAACCGCGTCGATGCCTCCACCGTTACTTTCCAGGGCGCCTATGCGGAAGCCGGCGTGTTCCTCACCAAAGGCGACCATCGCGGCTACAAGGAAGGCATCTTCCGCGTGGAGAAGCCCGCCCATCCGATGGGCGATGGCGGCATGGGTTCGCTGCTGTTCACCTTGCGCTACGACTGGCTGGACCTCAACGACCGAGACATTCGCGGCGGCACCCAGAACGGCTACATCGCCGCGCTCGTCTGGGAGCCGATCCAGAACCTGCGTTTCAACGTCAACTACGCGCTGCTGGACTACACCGGCGCCAA
>NZ_DAMDBA010000008.1:6903-45986 GCF_032093395.1 Novosphingobium sp. | reverse complement strand
GCCGACGGAGTCCGGCAAGACCGACTACGACGCACAAGTGGTCGGCACGCGGTTCGAACTGGATTTCTGAGAGGTCTGGGCGCGCGCGAAGTCGCGGCCCTTTGTACCTCCGTGGCCATCACCCGGCCGCCACGTCATCCTGAACTCGTTTCAGGATCCATTCCGCCTCGTCGCACCGTCCGGGCGTGCTGGGCGATGGATCCTGAAACAAGTTCAGGATGACGGAGCGGGTTACGCGACGGAAAACCGCTCAACGGACCTAGCGGCTTTCTCTACGCGCGTAACGACACTGCCCCGCACCCCTACCCCGCCGCCTCTTCCTTACGCAACGGCAGCATCAGCGAGGCGGTGGTGCCCTGCCCTGGACGGCTGTCTATGTCGAAACGGCCGCGATGGCGTTCGACGATGTGCTTGACGATCGAAAGCCCCAGTCCGGTGCCGCCCACCATGCGGCTGCGAC
Source organism: Novosphingobium sp. (assembly GCF_032093395.1). GTDB lineage: Bacteria > Pseudomonadota > Alphaproteobacteria > Sphingomonadales > Sphingomonadaceae > Novosphingobium. The sequence continues at coordinate 45,526 of NZ_DAMDBA010000008.1, read as the reverse complement.
TGGTGTCGGCGCGATAGAAGCGCTCGGTCACGCGGGGGAGATGTTCGGGGGAAATGCCGTCGCCGTGATCCCGCACCGTCACCAGCACCCAGCCGGTCGGCGTCGATTCGAGGCTGACGTCCACCGGACCGCCCTGCTTGCCGTACTTCAGCGAGTTGTCGATGAGGTTGCGCAACACTTGCGCCAGCTGGCCGCGATCGCCGGTCACCACGGCCTGCTCGCAGTTGGACAGCACCTCGATCTGCGCATCGCCGCGTGCCTCGCCCGCAATTTCCCGCGCCAGCGCGACCATCTCTACCCGTTCGGAGGGGACTTCGTGCTTCACCGCCTCGATGCGCGAAAGCGACATGAGGTCGGAGATCAGCGCCTGCATCCGCTGCGCCTCGTGGCGGATGGTGTCGAGGAAGCGCGTGCGCACGCTCTCGTCGCCGCCGGCCTTGGGGTTGTGCAGCGTCTCGACATAGCCGAGCACGTTGGCGAGCGGCGTGCGCAGTTCGTGGCTGGCATTGGCGACGAAATCGGCGTGAGACTTGGCGACGCTGACCCGTTCCGACAGATCGTAAAGGCTGACCAGCCGGTCCGTCGGCGAAACCACGCGGCAATCCACTTCCCAGACGCTGCCGCCGGTGGAGAGCCCCGTCACGCGGGCGATCCCGCCCTCGTCGCTGAGAATGGCGGCAACGGCGCGCGGCTCGCGAATGGCGATGCGCACGTCCTGGCCGACGATATGCGCGCCCAGCAGCGCCCGCGCCGCGCCGTTGGCGTAGCGCACTTGTCCGCGCGATACCATCATCGCGGGGGTCTGGAGGTGTTCCAGGAGGTGGACGCCGTCACCGGCCATGCTGTTCGCCTTTATCCTTCGCCGCATCGTCATATCCGGATGCCGATCCTTTCCCATGCCTGCACCTGACGACAAGACAAAGACGCAAAGGCAACGAACTTGCGGAAAATATCACGTTTGCCCGCTGCTAAATACGTATGCACCGGCAGGTTCTGTTCAATCCATGCAAACGAGGTTGAGGTTTGACGCACTCTCGCCTAGCACGTCGCACGCAGTCCGTGCCATGCTGCAACCGCGAAGAAGGACGTCGTTCCCGCTCTGCCGCATGGCCTGGAATGCAAGGAGGAGGAGGACCCCGTCGATCGCGGCGGGAATTGAAGCAATAGGGGATCACCCCCAGAAGGTGGACTGCGCCCAGTGACCAATTCGATTTCGGCTCCATTCACGTCCGACCGCCTGCTCCTGTTCGGCGCCACCGGCGACCTTTCGCGCCGCATGCTCCTCCCATCGCTCTGCGCGCTCGATGCCGAAGGCCTGCTCGATCCCAAGATCGAGATCATCGGCACGGCCCGTTCCGAGCATGACGATGCGGAATTCCGCAACTTCGCGCGCGAGTCGCTCGAACAGTTCCTGCCCGCCGAACGGCGCGGCGGCATGGCGCGGTTTCTCAATCGCCTGTCCTACCAAACGCTCGACGCCAACCAGATGGAAGGCTTCAACGCGCTGGCCGCCAAAGTGGGCGAGCCGAAGGACGGGCTTTCGATCTTCCTCTCCACCGCGCCCAGCCTGTTCGAACCAACCATCCGCGGCCTCCAGGCCAGCGGCCTGGCGGGGGACAATGTGCGCATCGGCCTGGAAAAGCCGCTCGGCGTCGATCTTGCGTCGAGCAAGGTGATCAACGACGCCGTCGCCCGCGCTTTCCCCGAAGACCGCATCTTCCGCATCGACCACTACCTGGGCAAGGAAACCGTCCAGAACCTGCTGGCGCTGCGTTTCGCCAACCTGATGTTCGAGCCGCTGTGGAACGCCGCGCATATCGACCATGTGCAGATCACCGTGGCCGAAACGGTCGGTCTTGAATCGCGCGTCGCCTATTACGACGATTCCGGCGCGCTGCGTGACATGGTGCAGAACCACATGCTCCAGCTGCTCGCGCTCGTCGCGATGGAGCCGCCGGTCAGCTACGATGCCACCAGCGTGCGCGACGAGAAGGTGAAGATCCTGCGCAGCTTGCGCAAGGTTTCCGCCAACGAGACGGTCACCGGCCAGTACCGCGCCGGCGCCATCGGCGGCCAGGCCGTGCCGGGCTACGACGACGAACTCGGCAAGGATTCGAACACCGAGACTTTCGTCGCCATCAAGGCCCATATCGACAACTGGCGCTGGCAGGGCGTGCCCTTCTACTTGCGCACCGGCAAGCGCCTGCCCAAGCGCACGACCGAGATCATCGTGCAGTTCCGCGACGTGCCGCACTCGATCTTCCACGGCCGCGGCGCGAAAACGGTGCCCAACCGCCTGGTCATCGGCATCCAGCCGAGCGAGAACATCACGCTCTCGCTCATGGCCAAGGTGCCGGGGCTGGATCGCGAGGGCTTCGGCTTGCGCTCGATCCCGCTCGACATCGCCATGCCCGACGCTTTCGCCGGGCCGCAGCGCCGCATCGCCTACGAACGCCTGCTGCTGGACCTGATCGAGGGCGAGCAGACGCTGTTCGTCCGCCGCGACGAGGTGGAAGCGCAGTGGGAATGGATCGACGCCATCCGGGCCGGATGGGAGGAACAGGACCAGGAGCCCAAGACCTACACCGCCGGAAGCTGGGGCCCCTCCGCCGCCATCGCCCTCGCCGAGCGCGACGGCGTGACGTGGCACGAGTAGATCGGCCGCTGAAGGGCATGAAGCTGTGACGCACCCTATATATCCGGGGTGCGTGCTTCCCGCCGTGCCCAATCCCCCGCAAACCGGTGGAACATAGATATTGACACCGGTTACCTGAACGCCTTCAAGCCCCGTATGGGATATTCCGTCGCGGCGGCTTCGGGAGGCGGAGACAAAAAAGACAGACGGAAAGTGCAGGAGTAACCCCATGAGCAATCTCAGCCCGGTGGTCGCCCGCGTCACCGATCGCATCATCGAACGGTCGAAGCCCAGCCGCCAGCGTTACCTCGCCATGGTCGAGCGCGAGGCCGACCGTCATTCGGACCGCTCGTTCCTGTCGTGCTCCAACCTTGCGCACGGCTTTGCCGCCAGCGGCGAGGACAAGCCGGCGATCTCGGCGGGCAAGGCGATCAACATCGGCATCGTCACCGCCTACAACGACATGCTCTCGGCCCATCAGCCCTATGGCCGCTATCCCGAGCAGATGAAGCTGTTCGCCCGCGAAGTGGGCGCGACGGCGCAAGTCGCGGGCGGCGTGCCGGCCATGTGCGACGGCGTGACCCAGGGCTTCGACGGCATGGAACTCTCGCTGTTCAGCCGCGACACCATCGCTCTTTCCACCGCCGTCTCGCTCAGCCACGCGATGTACGATGGCGTGACCCTGCTGGGCATCTGCGACAAGATCGTGCCGGGCCTGGTCATGGGCGCGCTGCGCTTCGGCCACCTTCCAGCCGTGTTCGTTCCGGCCGGCCCGATGCCCAGCGGCATCTCCAACAAGGAAAAGCAGAAGGTTCGCCAGCTCTACGCCGAAGGCAAGGTCGGCCGCGAGGAACTGCTCGCCAGCGAGAGCGCCAGCTATCACGCGCCGGGCACCTGCACCTTTTACGGCACCGCCAACTCCAACCAGATGATGATGGAGATGATGGGCCTGCACATCCCGGCCGCCGCCTTCGTGCCGCCGAACACTCCGCTGCGCCAGGCGCTGACCCGCGCCGCCGTGCACCGCGCCACCGAACTGACGCGCAAGGGCGACGACTATCGCCCGATGGCCCGCGTGGTGGACGAGAAGGCGATCGTCAACGCCATCGTCGGCCTGCTCGCCACCGGCGGCTCCACCAACCATGCCATCCACCTGCCCGCCATGGCCCGCTGCGCCGGTATCCAGATCGACTGGCAGGACTTCGACGAGCTTTCCGGCGCCGTGCCGCTGATCACGCGCGTCTATCCCAACGGCTCGGGTGACGTGAACCACTTCCATGCTGCCGGCGGCATGGGCTGGATCGTGCGCGAACTGCTCGACGCGGGGCTGGCGCACGAGGACATCCTCACCATCTCCAAGGGCGGCATGCGCAGCTATGCCAGCGAGCCCACGCTGGATGGCACCGAACTTGCGTGGAAGCCCGCGCCCACGGTCAGCGGCGACGAGGCCATGCTGAGCACGGTGGAAAAGCCCTTCCTGCCCGACGGCGGCATGCGCCTCGTCTCCGGCAATGTCGGCCGCGCCACGTTCAAGACCAGCGCCGTCGATCAGGAACGCTGGACCATCGAGGCACCCTGCCGCGTGTTCGAGACGCAGGAAGGCGTCATCAACGCCTTCAAGGCGGGCGAACTGGACCGTGACGTCGTGGTGGTCGTGCGCCATCAGGGCCCGCGCGCCAACGGCATGCCCGAACTCCACAAGCTGACCCCGCCGCTGGGCGTGCTTCAGGACCGGGGCTTCAAGGTCGCGCTCGTCACCGACGGCCGCATGTCGGGCGCTTCGGGCAAGGTTCCCGCCGCGATTCACGTCACTCCGGAAGCGCTGGCCGACGGCCCGATCGCCTATCTTCAGGACGGTGACATCGTGCGCCTCTCGGCCGAGGACGGCACCCTTTCCACCACCGCCGACCTCTCGGGCCGCACGCCCGCCCCGCTGCCGGCTCCGGCCGAAGGCATGGGCCGCGAGCTCTTCGCGATGTTCCGCGCCAATGCAGGCGGCGCCGAACAGGGCGGTTCCTCGATGCTGGAGGTGGCCGGCCTGTGAGTGTTTCCGCGACAACCGATCTCGTTGCAGTAGATATCGGCGGCACCCACGCTCGCTTCGCCATCGCCTCGGTCGATGACCGGAGGCAGATCACTCTCGGCGAACCCGTCACGCTCCACACCAGCGAGCACGGCAGCTTCCAGCTGGCCTGGCAGGCCTTTCGAGAGCGCAATGGCGGCACCCTGCCCAATGCCATCTCGATCGCGATAGCGGGGCCGGTCGGCGGTGACGTGATCCGCTTCACCAACAACCCGTGGATCATTCGACCCGCGATGATTCCCGAGAAGATGGGCGTCGAGCACTATACCGTCGTCAATGACTTCGCGGCGGTCGCCTATGCCGTGGCGCTGGCGTCGGAAGACCAGTTCCTGCACCTGGCCGGCCCGGAAGGTCCGCTTCCCGCCTCGGGCACGCTCAGCGTGCTCGGGCCGGGCACCGGGCTTGGCGTCGCCCACTTGTGGCGCAACGGCCTGCCGCACGGCCAGGGCGGGTTCTACCATGTGCAGGCCACCGAGGGCGGCCATGTCGACTATGCCCCGCTCGACCTGATCGAGGATGCCGTGCTCGCCCGCCTGCGCAAGCGCCACAACCGCGTATCGGTGGAGCGCGTCGTCTCCGGTCCGGCCATCGTCGATATCTACCAGACCCTCGCCGCCATGGAGAACCGCGCGGTGCACGAGCTTTCCGACGTGGAGATCTGGACGGCGGGCACCAACCAGTCCGACCCGCTGGCCGCCGCCGCCGTGGACCGTTTCTGCCTCTCGCTGGGCAGCGCCGCGGGCGACTACGCGCTGGCGCACGGCGCGGGCGGCGTCGTCATTGCCGGCGGCCTTGGCTACCGCATCCGCGAAACCATTCTCGCCTCGGGCTTTTCCGAGCGTTTCCGCGCCAAGGGACGGTTCGCCTCGCTGATGGCGCAGATCCCCGTCAAGCTTATCACTCATCCGCAGCCCGGCCTGTTCGGCGCGGCTGCCGCCTATGTCAGGGAGCACGTCCAATGAGCAGCCCGTCCGAAGCCGTCGAAAAGGTCATGCGTCTTGCCCCGGTGATCCCGGTGCTGGTGATCGAGGATATCGAGCATGCCCTGCCGATCGCCGAGGCGCTCGTGGCAGGCGGCCTGCCCGCGCTCGAAGTCACGCTGCGCACCGAATGCGCGATCGAAGCGATCAAGGTGATGAAGCAGGTTCCCGGCGCCGTCGTCGGCGCGGGCACGGTGCTTTCGCCCGACGATCTCAAGCGCTCGATCGACGCGGGCGCGGAGTTCATCGTCTCGCCCGGCCTCACCCCGATGCTGGCCGAAGCCGCCTACAAGTCGCAGATCCCGTTCCTGCCCGGCACCGCCAACGCCAGCGACGTGATGTTCGCGCTGGAATGCGGGTTCGACCGCCTGAAGTTCTTCCCTGCCATGGCAGCGGGCGGACCTCCGGCGCTGAAGGCGATCTCGGCCCCGCTCTACAAGGCGAAGTTCTGCCCCACCGGCGGCGTTACCCCTCAGAACGCCCCGGAATGGCTGGCGCTTGACGCGGTGCTCTGCGTCGGCGGAAGCTGGATGGTCCCCAAGGGCAAGCCCGATGTCGCCGTCATCGAGGCGGCCGCCCGCGAAGCAGCAGGACTCCCGCGGTGAGCGCCGGCGCGGAGCACCAGGGAGCGGGGCCGCTCACCACGGTCGACGATCTCGACCGCCGGCTCAAGGATCTCCACGTCCTGACCACGCAAACGCCGACCTACAACCCGGTGTTCCAGCTCGGCCTCGAACTGTCGCGCAAGCTGGAAACCGGCGAAATGAGCCTCGATCACATCGAGGCTCTCGTCGCCGAGATGGAGTGCGAGGGCCTGCGCGCCCGCGCCGCCCGGCTCGACCGCCTGCTCGCGCCGGTGGGCCTGTCCGACAACGACGCCCGGATCGATGCCATTGCGGCGGAAGGAAGGGAGGAAGGCGACGACTTCTCGGCCTTCGCCGTCCGCTGGCAGCGCCCCGCCGCGCATGTGGTGTTCACCGCGCACCCGACCTTCCTGCTCTCCTCGGCCCAGACCGAAGCCGTCGCCGCCGCCGCGTCCAGCGGCGACCACAGCGTCGCCTCGGTCTGCGTCGCCTCGCCCGAGCGCGACCACATCACGCTCGACTACGAGCACGACAAGGCGATGGAAGCGATCGCGCGCGGCCAGAAGGCTCGCGACCGCATCAACGCCCGCCTCTTCGACATCGCCGCCGCCCGCTGGCCCAAGCGCTGGCGCGGCCTCAACCCGATGCCCGTGCGCTTCGCCTCCTGGGTGGGCTACGACATGGACGGCCGCACCGACATCGGCTGGTCCACCTCGATCCGCTATCGCCTCCAGGAAAAGGCGATCCGTCTCGCCAGCTATGCCGACAGCCTCGCCCATGCCGCGCCGGAGATCGCCCGCAGGCTGGAACGCGCGGGCAAGCTGACCGAGGACATGGTGGCCCGCTTCGCCGCCGACCTCACCGCGCCCGAGGCGCTGTCCGACGCCGCCAACGCCCTCACCGCCGACCATCCCGATCGAATCGTCAGCCTGGAAGGCGTGATCGCCGAGCTGGAGAACGAAGCCCGCCACGCCGATCAGGAGATCGCCCGCACCCTGCTGGTCACCGCCGCCGCCATGCGCGCGGACGGCCTCGGCATGGGCTGGATCCACTTCCGGGTAAACGCTTCGCAGCTCCAGAACGCGATCCGCCTGCGCATCGACCCGGAAGGCAAGCTCAGCCTCGCCAGCCAGGCCGCGCTCATGCGCATGCGCGAACTGCTGGCCGAAGTCGTTCCGCTCAAGTCGAACTTCGCCGCGCTGGCCATCGAGAATTCCACCGCCGTGCGCCAGTTCCTGGCGATGGCGCAGATCCTGGCCCATATCGACGCCGACGCCCCGATCCGCATGCTCGTAGCCGAGTGCGAGGAACCGGCGACGATCCTGGCCGCGCTCTACTTCGCGCGGATGTTCGGCATCGACGACAAGGTGGACGTCTCCCCCTTGTTCGAGACGGAAAGCGCGCTGGAACACGGCGGCCGCTTCGTCGACGCCGTGCTGGCAGAGCCCGCCTACCGCGACTACGCACGCAAGCGCGGCCGCGTCTCGATCCAGACCGGCTTTTCGGACGCTGGCCGCTTCGTCGGCCAGGTGCCCGCCGCGCTCGCCATCGAGCGCCTTCAGGGCCGTCTGTCCGAAGCGATGGTCGCCAACGGCCTCACCGACGTCTCCGCGCTGATCTTCAACACCCACGGCGAATCGATGGGTCGCGGCGCGCATCCCTCCAGCATAGAGGACCGCTTCCAGTGGCCGATGTCGCCTTGGGCCCGCCGCCGCTTCCTGCGCGCTGGCATCCGGCTGGAGCCCGAAGTCTCGTTCCAGGGCGGTGACGGCTACCTCTGGTTCGGATCGGACGAACTGGCGCTGGCCACGCTCACCCGCATGGCCGAAATGCCGCTCTGGGGTGCCGACGCCGATGCGCCGACCGACCTGTTCTATCGCCGCACCGACCTCAGCCTCGATTTCTACCGGGCGATCCGGGGCGTGCAGCACGAGCATCTGGAATCGGCGACCTACAGCCGCGCGATCACCGCCTTCGGCCTCGGCCTGCTCAACGACACCGGCAGCCGCAAGGCGCGCCGCCAGTCCGACCTTGCCGCCGACCGCTCGATGAGCCTGCGCCAGATCCGCGCGATCCCGCACAATGCCATTCTCCAGCAGCTGGGCTACCCGGTGAACGTGATCGCCGGAATCGGCACCGCGTCCGACGGCAACCGCGAAGAGATCGCGCTGCTCCTGCGCGAAAGCGAACGCGGCCAGCAGCTGCTGCGCCTGGCCCGCGCCGCCAATGCCCTGGCCTCGATCAAGACGGTGGCGGCCTATGGCGAGCTGTTCAACTCGGCCTATTGGGCCAGCCGCCCCTATCGCGGCGACGAGCAATATATCGCCGAGGCCTGCCTGAAGCTGGCGGAATACCTCACCAAGGACGACCGCACCGGCGTGTTCCGCCGCCTTGCCTCCCGCCTGCGGGTTGATGCGATGAAGCTGCACTTCCTGCTCGACCTTCTCCCCGACGAAGCCCCGCTGCCCGATCGCGAGCACACCCGCCGCAGCCTCGGCGTGCTCCAGTCGCTGCGGATCGCGCTGTTCAAGCACATGTTCCTGCGCGCCGTCATGGTCCCGCAGTTCAGCCGCGCCAACGACATCAGCCGCGACGACGTGCTGGAGATGTTCTTCACCTTGCGCGTCGAAGACGGCCTGGCCCAGCTTCGCCGCGCCTTCCCGACGAGCTTCCCCTCGATCGACGACTTCAAGGTGGATTGCCCGAGCGACTATCCGGATTCGAGCGCGACCGGCTACACCCGCATTCACCGGGAATATATCGACCCGATCGCTCGTTCCTACGGCTTGTCGCTGCGCATCACTACCGCGCTGGCGAACGAGTTCGGCGCGCATGGGTAGCGGCGGGAGCTCCGCTTGAGAGGGAGGCGGTCAGCGACCTTGCATCCCCGAGGCCCGTCATCCTGAACTTGTTTCAGGATGACGGCTGGAAATCCAGGGTCGGGATAAAGGCGGAAATATTACGTCGTCCCGGACTTGATCCGGGACCGGTGTCTGTCTTTAGGCGCGACCACGCATTGAGCCACGAAACGCCCGTCGTCGCCCAGCCGAAATTTGGGCGAGGCGCGGCCAGCGGTCCCGGATCAAGTCCGGGACGACGGGGCTTTTCCGGTCGGCATTGGCGCGACCGACCGGCGCGCTACGCCATCAACTTGAGCAGGTTCTCGATCTCGCAGGTCGCGAAGCCCACGGTGCTATCGGAAATGCCATAGGGGAGCAGCAGCCGCTCGCCCACTTTCAGCGCGCCGCAGGTGTAGACCACATTGGGCACATAGCCCGAGCGGTCGGCGTTTTCGGCGGTGAGCACCGGCTCGACCGTGCGGGCCAGCACCTTGGACGGATCCTTCAGGTCCAGCAAGGCGCAGCCCAGCGCATACTTGCGCATCGCACCGACACCGTGGGTGAACAGCAGCCAGCCATGCTCGGTGGGGATCGGACTGCCGCAATTGCCGATCTGGATGAATTCCCAAGGGTACTTGGGCTCCATCAGCAGCACGCCGTCGTCGTCCCAGGTGTCGAGCGTGTCCGAGTGCAGCAGGAACAGGTTCTTGCCGTCCTGGCGCCCGACCATCGTGAAGCGGCCGTCGATCTTCTCGGGAAACAGGGCCATGCCCTTGTTGCGCCCGGCGCGGCCCCGGATCGGCTCCAACTCGAAGGCGCGGAAATCGCGCGTGCGCAGGAGTTCGGAACGGATCGAACTGCCGGAATAGGCAGTGTAGGTGCCCACCCATTCGTAGTCGCCGCCGCCATGGTCGAAGCGTACCAGGCGCAAGTCTTCCAGCCCGCCACGCTGCTGCTCGGTGATGGGGAAGATCACCGTGTTCGACAGGTTCGACTCGGTATGGCGATGCACCGAAACGCCGTCGTCGGCATCGGTCTGGCTCTCTTCGTCCAGTTCCACCGACGTCGCGAAGGACGCCTGCGGCCAGAGGCAGAACGTACCGTCCACTTCCGCAATACCCTCGCGAAAGGCGATGGAGCTGATATGCCCCTCGCCCACCGCGCGCAGGCTCATGATGAACCGCACGGCCCCGTCCTGCATGCCCGACTGGTCGGGCGCCGGCACGATCGAGGGGTTCATCAGCGCCGCCGCCGCGAAAGTATATTCGTGGCAGAAATAGGCGCCGATCAGCCGCTTGCGAGTTTCGGTAAACTGCGCGGGATCGAGTTCAAGGTTCGCCGCCACTTCCTCGAAGCGATCGGCGAAGATCTTCTCGGTCTGCCAGTGGCGCTCCTTGAAGTCGCGGAGGACGCGCTCGTATTCCGCCGCCGCGCGCTCCTCGGTGAGTGCGGCCACGTCCTCCACCAGGCGATGGGCGCGCCCGCCGGCGTTCTTGCCCTGCCATCCAAGGTGGAACGGACGCAACACGACTCGCGCCGGATCGGCGTAGAGGCGAGTCTCGAAGACGTGAAGCGGTTCAGACCAGACGTTCTCGGGCCGATTCAATCAATCCTCCTCCACGTCCGAGCGGTGCCGAAACGGCAAGCTCGGCCAGAGCATAATGCGAAAGTTGGAAGGCGAGAATGGATTCTGCACCGCAATTGGAATTGGCTCCTCGCGGCGTGACGCCATCCAGGCAGCGACCCGTCGCAATCTCCGCCAGCACGACCCCACGGTCATTGCCGCCGAAGAACCAGCGCCAGGCCGTCAGGGCATGTTCGGTCCAGAACGTGCCGTGACTGGCGGTCCAGGCGCTGCAGGCGGCTTCGATGGCCGCCTGGGCCTCCAGCGGCTGCTGGTCGAACGGCAGGTAGCTGTGCGGCTTGCCGAAGCTTTCTGAACCGATCGGACGGAATTGGCTGCGCGCCGAAACCTGCTGGCGACAGATCCACTCCAACGTTTCCAGTCCCGCCCCGATCCAGGCTTCTTGGCCCAGCGCCAAACCTGCCTCGATCAGCGCCTGCGGAAGGCGCGGGTTATCATAGCCCAGGACGGCCTCGAACCAGGCCCAATCCGGCCGGCGGCCATCTCCGAGCAGGCGCATCAGGAAGTCGCCGCCTTCCGCGACGCAGTCCAGCGCGATCGCATTGCCCGGATCCCGGCGCAGCACGGCGCAGGCGCCGAGCATGGCGAAAGCGCGGGCACGCGGCGCCTCGATCGTCGCCAGCCGGGGCAATACATCCTCGAAGAGCTGGAGCGCCCAATCCGACAGACTCTGGTCCGGCGCCCGCTCGTAGGTCTGGCCAAGCGCCCAGATGGCGCGGCCATTCGAATCTTCCGATCCCTCGTCCTCGCACCAGTCGCGATCGAAGCGCATGAAGTTGCGGAAGCGGCCGAGGTCCGGGTTCCATGCGGACTGCACGAAAGCGGCGTAGACCAGGCTCCATTTCATCCGCTCGGCCACGGGCAGGCCGCGCGCCACGTTCATCAGCATGAGCGCGCGGGCATTGTCGTCGAGGCAGTAGCCATGGCGCCGGTCCGGCACGACGCCGATCGAGTGCTGAAGCATGCCGGTGGCGTCGCTCATGGCCAGCACGGCGGCCAGGCCGGGCGTCGCGGTGATGGGCGGCAGCGACGGCTCGGGCGCGCGGGCGCGGTCCACCAGACGCATGCTGGCATCGGCGAAGCGCGGCCAGATCATCTCGCGCCCGCGCGCCCAGGCGCGGCGCTGCATGGCGGCCAGTTCGGCGGGCTGGTCGAACAGCGCGTTGACGGCTTCGGCGATAGGCTCGCTGGACCCGGGCTCGATCAGTCGACCGATATCCTCGCCCAGTAGCTCTCGTGCATGGACGTAGGGCGTGGAAACCACGGCCTTGCCCAGCGCGACGGCATAGCTGAGCGTGCCTGAAGTGGACTGCTGCATGCCCAGGTAGGGCGTGAGATAGATGTCGCAGGCTTCCAGCTGGTCCAGCAGTTCGCCGGTGTCGAGGAAGCGATTCTCCCAGGCGATGTGCGCCGAAACGCCCAGCTCTTCCGCAAGAGCCTGCAATTCCTCGCGATAGGCCTCACCCTCGTAGGCCACGAGATTGGGGTGGGTGGCGCCGACGATGCGATAGATCACCTCGGGATGACGCACGACGATCCCCGGAAGCGCGCGGATGGCGTTTTCCAAGCCCTTGCCGCGGCTGAGCAGCCCGAAAGTCGTCAGCACCTTGCGGCCTTCCAGGCCGAGCCGTTCCTTGAATTCCTCCTGCCGTCCGAACGGCCGGTCCGGCGCGCCGTGCTCGATCACTTCCAGGACGCGGCCCGGCACGTCGTAATCGCGCTCCAGCAGTTCGCGCGAATATTGCGACATGACCATGATGCGCGAGGCACGCGCGATCAGGTGCTTCAGGATCGCCCGCTGGCGCTCGGAGGGATCGGAAAGCACGGTGTGCAGGGTCAGCACCAGCGGTGCGGCAAGCCGGTCGACGAAGTCGAGCACCATCTCGCCGTCCCGACCGCCAAAAATGCCGTATTCGTGCTGGACCCAAACCGCGTCCACGCCCGCCTCGTTGATCCGGCGCGCGGCGCGGGCATAAGCTTCGGGATCGTCGCATGCGATCCGATGGACCGTCTCGGCATATTCGAGGGGCTGCGTGGGATCGTCGAGCGCATAGACGTCGACGGCCATTTCGGAATGAAATTCCGCCAGCTGTTCGAAGATATCCGTTGTAAAAGTGGCGATGCCGCATTTTCGGGGCGCGAAATTTCCCACCAAGGCAATGTGAAGCGGCCGAACCGGCTCCACATCGATATCGTTGGAAGTCGCATCGAAAATCGAACGGACTTTGTCGGAACCCGATTTCCGGCCGGGTTCGTCATTACGAGGCATCAAGTTCATGCGCACCCCGCAGAAGGTGGAGGAGAATGCTCAATTAAAGCCGAACTGTGCCATGAGTTTCCCGCTGCACTGCAAAAAATTTCACATAACGCGGCAGACTGACCGTGGCGAACGCCGTTCAGAGCGCGGCAATCCGCTGCGTTCACATTTGTGCACTTGCGAATCGGGCCACGGCCTGACCGACTCGAACGCGCGCCGGAGCGCCTCTCCCGCAAGTCGGGTCGAAAAAGTATAGACAAGAAAGCGGTGCCGGCACTTTCGCACCATGGACTTCGTTCCGACGCTTTCCTATGTCCCGATGACGCGCAAACACAGAGACACGACGGGAACACGATGCCCTCCGACTCCAGCCTTCTCGCGACCCAGGACCAGGTGCTTCACCGCCTGCTTTCCGCTGTTTTCGGCCCCGATGCCGCGACTTCGGCCCTGACCGTCCTTACCATCGACCCTGCCCTTTCCGGAACCGGCGACACCGTATCCCGCGCCCAGGTGGCCATGGCCCTCAACGCGGCGCTTTTCGCCGATCTGCTGGACCGCGTTCCCACCGCCGCGCGCTACGTCCTGTCCGTGCGCGAGGCGGGCGAAACGATCGGCTTCGACCACGGAGCGCTGCGCACCATCGACGGCCAGACCGGCGACCTGCCTGGCGGCCATCAGGCTTTCGGCCGCTTTCTCGCTCCGCTGGGCTACGAGGTGGCCGCGCTCTATCCGCTGCCCAAGCTCCGGATGACCGGCCGCGCCTATGTCCAGCGCGACCTGCCCGAGACGATCCCGCAGTTCTTCGTCTCCGAACTCCATGTCGATCAACTTTCCGAAGGTGGCCAGGCGGCCTGCGCCAGCGTGTTCGGCGCCTCGGTCGATCCGCTGGGCGAAGCGGAATGGGCGGCCTTCGACGCACTTTCCGCCGGGGGCGCCTGCTCCTTCGACGAAGCCGTCACCGCGCTCAAGGGCGCGCTGGCCTGTTTCGGGCGTCAGCATGAGCCCCCCTCGCTGACCGACTACGAAGTGCTGCTGTCGGAAACCGGCGAAGGCGCCTGGATCGCCACCGAAGGCAATGCCTTCAACCACGCGACCACCCGCACCGCCGATGTCGTGGCCCTGGCCGAGGAATTGCGGGCGGACGGCTATCCGATGAAACCCTCGGTAGAGATCTCGCAGAACGGGCGCGTGCGCCAGACCGCGATCCTGGCCGACAAGGTGGTGCGCCCGTTCCGCGAGGCCGACGGCGCCGAAGTTCCGCTGCCGGTGCCGGGCTCCTTCTACGAATTCATCACCCGCGACATCGATCCGGAGACCGGCAAGCTCGATCTCACGTTCGATTCGGGCAATGCCACCGGCATCTTCGCCGTGACGAGGAACGCGTGAGCCTGCTCCAGTCGTTCGATCCCGCCAACGGCGCGCTGGTCTGGGAAGGCAAGAGCGCCGATGCCGCCGCCGTCGATGCCGCGCTGGCTCGCGCCCATGCGGCGTTCCCGGCCTGGGCCGCCCTTCCCGTCGCCGCGCGCGTAGAGGCGGTGCAGCGCTACAAGGCCGTGCTGGAAACCCGCAAGGACGCGATGGCCGAGACGATCTCGCGAGAGACCGGCAAGCCGCTGTGGGAGACGCGCACCGAACTCGCCGCGATGATCGGCAAAGTCGGCATCTCCATCGCCGCACAGGCCGAGCGGGCGGGGGAAAAGCGGCAGGACATGCCGTTCGGGCAGGCCGTGCTGCGCCATCGCCCGCATGGCGTGATGGCGGTGCTGGGCCCGTTCAACTTCCCCGGCCACCTGCCCAACGGCCACATCGTCCCCGCCCTGCTCGCGGGCAACACCGTGGTGTTCAAGCCTTCCGAAATGACCCCGGCGACCGGCCAGGCCATGGCCGATGCGTGGCTTGAGGCTGGTCTTCCGGAAGGCGTGTTCCAGATCGTCCACGGCGCGCGCGCCACCGGCGAAGCGCTGGTGGCGGGCCATATCGACGGCTTGCTGTTCACTGGCTCGGCAGGCGCGGGCGCGCATTTCCGGCGCATTTTCGCCAATCGCCCGGACGTGATCCTGGCGCTCGAACTGGGCGGCAACAACCCGCTGGTGGTGTGGGACGGAGACGTGGAAGAGGCCGCCTCGGTGGTCGTGCAGTCCAGCTTCATCACCACCGGCCAGCGCTGCTCCTGCGCCCGGCGGTTGATTGTGCCGGACAACGACTTCGGCACCGCGCTGGTCGATGCCGTAGCCGCATTGGCAGACCGCGTGACCATCGGCGAATGGCACGAGACGCCCGAGCCCTGGTTCGGCCCGCTGATCTCGGCCCAGGCCGCCGACGCCGCCAAGGCGCGCTTTGCAGACCTCGAAACGCAGGGCGCCACCGTCATCCGCGCCTTCACGGGCGTGGAAGGCCGCAGCGGCGCCTTCGTCACGCCCGGCATTCTCGACGTGACCGGCCTGGACGTGCCCGACGAGGAAATCTTCGCCCCGATCGTCCAGATCACCCGCGTTCCCGATTTCGATGCCGCCATGGCCGCCGCAAACGCCACGCGCTTCGGCCTCTCGGCGGGCCTCGTCAGCGGCGACGACGCGCTGTGGGATCGCTTCGTGCTGGAAAGCCGCGCGGGCGTGGTCAACCGCAACCGCCCCACCACCGGGGCTGCGGGATCGATGCCGTTCGGCGGTCTGGGCGACAGCGGCAACCACCGCCCAAGCGCCTATTACGCCGCCGACTACTGCGCCTATCCGGTCGCCAGCTTCGAGGCGGCCGACGTGGCGGGCAACAGCGGCGCGCTCGCCGGCAAGCTGCGTTGATGACAGGGCTGACCAGCGAGGAACACAATCTTCTTGCCCCGGTAGAGCGGGCCCCGATCCTCGCGCGCACGCTGGACTGGGCTGCGATCAACAGCGGCACCGGCCATATCGAAGGGCTGGCGGCGATGGCCGGGCAGCTCGCAGAGGCCTTTGCCGTCCTGCCGGGCGAGATCAGGCTGGTCGATCCCGCCCCGGTCGAGAAAGTGGACAGCCAGGGCCATACCCGCGAGGTCGCCCATGGGCGTCACCTGGTGCTTTCGGTGCGGCCCCAGGCCGAGCGGCGGGTGATCCTCACCGGCCACATGGACACCGTCTACTCCGCCGATCACCCCTTCCAGGCGTGCCGCTGGCTCGACGAGAACCGGCTGAACGGCCCCGGCACGGCGGACATGAAGGGCGGGCTTTCGCTCATGCTGGCGGGGCTTGCGGCCTACGAGCGCTCCGGCGCGACGCTGGGCTACGATGTCCTCGTCAACAGCGACGAGGAGACCGGCTCACTGTCCTCCGCCGCGCTGATTGCGGAGCTGGCGCAAGACAAGCTGGCCGCGCTGACTTACGAACCGGCGCTGCCCGGCGGCCAGATGGCGCGGGCGCGGCCCGGATCGGGCAACTACGCCGTCGTGGTCCACGGCCGCGCCGCCCATGCAGGACGCAACCCCGATGAGGGCCGCAACGCCGTGCTCGCCGCCGGTGACCTCGCTCTGCGCCTCGCCGCGATGCGCCGCCCCGGGCTTTCGGTGAACCCCGCCAGGATCGAGGGCGGCGCGCCCAACAACACCGTCCCGGACCTTGCCATCCTGCACTTCAACATGCGCCCCGCCACGCCGGAATTGGCCGCCGAGGCGCAGTCGTATATCCAGGCCGCCGTTTCCGAAGTCTCCGCCTCGCACGATGTCCACATGCATGTCCACGGCCATGTCTCGCGCCCGCCCAAGGCGATCTCGACGCGGACCGAGGCGCTCTACGGCATGGTCAGCAAGGCCGCCGCCGACCTCGGCCAGCCGATGAGCTGGAAGGACACCGGCGGCGTCTGCGACGGCAACAACATCGCCGCCTGCGGCGTGCCGGTGCTGGACACAATGGGCGCGCTGGGCGGCTCCATCCACTCGCCCGACGAATTCCTGCTGGCCGACTCTCTCGATGCCCGCGCCCGCCTTACCGCCCTCGTCCTCCACAGACTGGATCGCCACGGAGTTCTGCCCGCATGACGTTTCTCCTGCGCACCGCACAGGAAAAGGATCTGGAATCGCTGTACCGGATGGCCAAGGGCACCGGCGGCGGCTTCACCAACCTACCGCCCGACAAGCCGACGCTCGACGCCAAGCTGAAGCGCACGGCCAAGAGCTTCGCCCGCCAGAGCGACGAGATCGCCAACGACCTGTTCGTCTTCATCCTCGAAGACACCGAAACCGGCAAAGTGCGCGGCACCTGCCAGGCCTTCTCGCAAGTCGGCACCGAGTTTCCGTTCTACTCCTACCGCCTCGGCCGGATCACCCAGCATTCCAAGGAGCTGGACCGCACCTTCCGCGCCGAAATGCTGACGCTCTGCACCGATCTGGACGGGGCCAGCGAAGTGGGCGGCCTCTATCTCGACGCCACCGAACGTTCGGCGGGCGTGGGCAAGCTGCTGGCGCGCAGCCGCTACCTTTTCATCAAGATGCACCGCGAGCGCTTTGGCGATACCACCCTGGCCGAACTGCGCGGCGCTATCGACGATGCCGGAAACTCGCCGTTCTGGGATGGGCTGGCGGGCCGCTTCTTCGACATGAGCTTCCGCGACGCGGACGAGTTCAACGCCAAGCACGGCAACCAGTTCATCGCCGACCTCATGCCCAAGCACCCGATCTACTGCGCGCTGCTCTCCGAAGCGGCGCGGCAGGTCATGGGCCAGCCGCACTACTCCGGCCGCCCGGCGATGCGCATGCTGGAGAACGAGAACTTTTCATTCCAGAACTACGTCGACATCTTCGACGGCGGCCCGACCATGATCGCCCGGACCGACCAGATCCGCACCGTGCAGGAAGCCCGCAGCGCCGAAATCACGGCGATCGCCGATGCGGATGACGCGGAAGCCAGCCACCTCGTCGCCACCGGACGCCTGGCGGATTTCCGCGCCTGCCTCGGCAAAGTCGATGCGGCCGGTAGCGGCGTAACGCTGGACGCGGCAGCGGCGGCATTGCTGGGTGTGGGGCCGGGGGATACGGTAACTTACGCCAGCGCGTGAGAGGGTGAGAGGTGAGAGGTGAGAGGTGAGAGGTGAGAGGTGAGAGATAGAGGTGGTGGTGAGGGGCCCGTCGTCCCGGACTTGATCCGGGACCGCTGGCAGTGCTTTAGGCGCGAGCTGGCGGGAAAGCGCCCTGCCTGAACGTGGGCTGTTCACTGCCAGCGGTCCCGGATCAAGTCCGGGACGACGTCTCCTCCCCCTTCATCTTCATCCTCATCCTCTCATCCTCTCATCCTCTCATCCTCTCATCCGCCCTCACCCTCACGACGTTTACTGCAACCGTCCCGTCCTCTTTTGCAATGGTGCCGCCATGGGTCGCGCTCATATTGGAAACATGACCACGCTCCCCGCACCGCTCCGCTCCCCCGCCCTGCCCGACCCGATCCGCGCGGCGATCTTCGACATGGACGGGACGCTGCTCGATACCGAGGCCCTGCATGGCCAAGCTTTCGCGGTGACCGGCAAGGCGATGGGCTATCCGCTTCCGGCGACGCTCCAGCATTCGATGGTCGGCATCCACCGCGACGGTTCGCGCCGTCTGGTGGCCGATCACATGGGCCCGGACTTTCCGCTCGATCTTTTCTTCGACGAAAGCGATGTGGCCTTCACTGCCATGCTCGATGCCGGAATTCCCCTGCGCCCCGGCGCCGAGATCATCCTGGAGCATTTCGCCAAGGCCGGCGTGCCGATGGCGATCGCCACTTCCTCCGAGGCGCCCTATGCCCAGCAGCGGCTGGAGAAAGCCGGGCTGTTGCACTACTTCGATGTCGTGGTCACCCGCAACGACGTGACCCAGGCCAAGCCGCACCCCGAACCCTATCTGCTCGCCGCCAGCCGTCTGGGCGTCGATCCGGCCGATTGCGTTGCGATCGAGGACAGCCCCGCGGGCGTGCGCTCGGCCACGGCGGCGGGGATCGCCACGGTCATGGTGCCCGACCTGCTGCCCGCCACCGAGGAACAGACGCTGGTCTGCGCACAAATCCTGCCGAGCCTTGAGGCATTGAGGGACTTGCTGCTGGCGCCTGCGGAGGGCTGATTTAGGTCTGATTTAGGTCTGTTTTAGCCGTCGTCCCGGACCTGATCCGGGACCGCTGGCAGGGAACAGCCCATCCCACGCCAGGGCGCTTTTGCCGCCAGGTCGCGCCTAAAGAATTGCCAGCGGTCCCGGATCAAGTCCGGGACGACGAATTGCTCCGGGCATAGCTCTGCCCGCCCGCTGGACCCGACTTCCCCCATCCGGCTACGGGCGGGCGGATGAGCATCATCGCAACCATCATGAATTCGACCACCGGCCAGCCCATCCAGAAGATGACGTTCGGCCGCATGCCCAAGCCCTGGGCCAGCTTCAACCTGGCCAGCGGCGAACTCGTCACCGCCGACCGTGTCCATGTCGGCAAGCCCGCGCCGGGCAAGTTCGTGGCGCCGGTGGAGGTCTGGGTCACGCCGAAGGCCTGACACGCCGTTTCAATTCCTGTCTGGCTGACTGTCGGGATGCGCCGCGACGAACGCCGGATGCTCCCGACAGGCCGCCTCGATCCGGGTCAGATGCGGATAGCCGTCGAGATCGCAGGAGAACCGCCGGGCATTATAGAGCTGCGGCACGGCCACGCATTCGAACAGGCCCGGCGCGTCGAATAGGAAATCCCGCGTTTCGCGCGCCGCAAGCCGCGCTTCCACGCCTTCGAACGTGCGGGCGATCCAGTGGCGATACCAGACGTCCACTTCCGCCTGCGCAAGGCCGAGATCGTGTTTCAGATACTGCAACACCGGCAGGTTGAGCGGCGCATGCAGTTCGGTGGCGATGGCCATAGCCAGTTCGCGCGAGGCGAAGCGATCCTCGACATCGCGGGGAAGCAACGGCCGATCGGGAAAGCTCTCGTCGAGCCATTCCAGGATCGCCATCGACTGCGCGTAGACACGCCCGTCGATCTCCAGCGCCGGAACACCGCCGTAGGGGTTTAGGCGGCGGTATTCCGCGGAGCGCTGCTCCCCATTGAGCAGATTGACGGCAACCTGCTCGTATTCAAGGCCCTTGAGACCCAGCGCGATGCGCAAGCGGTAGCTGGTGGAGCTGCGCCAGTAGCCGTGGAGCTTCACGCGCTCAGGTCTCCGCCGCGATCTTCTCGTGCAGCCAGGCTGCGTGGCGCGGCGCCCGCTTTGTGCGAGACCATTCCTCCAGCATGTCCTCGGCCACGGCCTTGAGCTGGGCCATCTGGCTCGAGGTGCCGAACTGCCAGGCCAGTTCCAGCCGGTGGCCGTTGGGATCGAAGAAATAGATCGATTTGAACACGCCGTGATGAACCGGGCCGACCACCGACATCCCGTGCGCTTCGGCGCGTTCCTTCGCGGCCAGCAGGCCCTCCTCGCTCTCCACCTTGAAGGCGATGTGCTGCACCCAGGCAGGGGTAGCCTCGTCCCGCCCCATGTCGGGCGAGTTCGGCAGCTCGAAGAAGGCGAGCACGTTGCCGCCGCCGCAATCGAGGAAGACATGCATGTAGGGATCGGGCGCGCCGGTCGACGGCACTTTGTCCTCGGCGATGGCCAGCATGAAATCCATGCCCATCACGTCGCGGTAGAAGTCCACCGTCTCCCTGGCGTCGCGGCAGCGGTAGGCGACGTGGTGAATTCCGCCCAAAACAGGTGTCTTGTCAGTCATCGTCTATCTCCCGGAAATCGGGGGCAGACCTGCGTGGGCCTGCCCCTCTCTCCCAACCTCGTTTATTCGGCCGGCTCATCCACCTTCAACACCCCGCGACGAATCTGGTCGCGCTCCATGCTTTCGAACAGGGCCTTGAAGTTGCCGTTGCCGAAGCCGTCGTCACCCTTGCGCTGGATGAATTCGAAGAACACCGGCCCGACCCGCGCTTCCGCAAAGATCTGGAGCAGCAGGCGCGGCTGCCCTTCCCCGGTCGTGCCGTCTAGCAGGATGCCGCGCATCCTTAGTTCTTCGGCCGGTTCGCCATGGCCGGGAAGGCGCTCGTCGAGCATCTCGTAGTACGTTTCCGGCGGCGCGGTCATGAACGGCACGCCCAGCGACTTGAGCCGGTCCCAGGCGCCGATCAGATCGTCGCAGATCAAGGCGATGTGCTGGATGCCTTCACCGTTGAAAGCGCGCAGAAATTCGTCGATCTGGCCCTTCCCGCCTTCGGCCTCTTCGTTGAGCGGAATGCGGATCTTGCCGTCCGGCGCGGTCAGCGCCTTGGAGGTGAGCCCGGTATATTCGCCCTTGATGTCGAAGTAGCGGATCTCGCGGAAATTGAAGAGCTTCTCGTAGTAATCCGCCCAATAGACCATGCGGCCGCCATAGACGTTGTGGGTCAGGTGGTCGATCAAGTCGAAGCCCGCACCCACCGGATGGCGATCGACGCCGGGCAGATAGTCGAAGTCGATGTCGTAGATCGACAATGCCCCATCCCCGTCTCGCTCGTAGCGATCGATCAGGTAGATGATGGAGTTGCCGATGCCGCGAATGCCGGGAAGGTGCAGCTCCATCGGGCCGGTCGCGACCTGCACCGGCTCGGCCGAACGGGCGAGCAGTTCGGCATAGGCGGCACGCGCGTCCTTGACCCGGAAACCCATGCCGCAGGCGGAAGGGCCATGCTCGCGGCTGAAGAACCAGGCCGGGCTGTGCGGCTCGTAGTTGGTGATGAAGTTGATGCCGCCCTGGCGCCAGAGTTCCACGTCCTTCGAGCGGTGACGGGCGACCTTCGTGAAGCCCATGGCTTCGAACACCGGCTCCAGCACGCCCTTTTCCGGTGCCGAGAACTCGACGAACTCGAAGCCGTCGAGTCCGATGGGGTTTTCGAAAAGGTCGGTCATGAAATCGTTTCTCCGAAGGGTACCTCGCCGGGAAGCGTCTCTCCGGCGGGAATGGGCGGCGCGGCGCGCCAGGTTTCGTAGACGGGGCCGAAGTCCAGCCCGACAAGATCCTCGATCAGCTGGGGCAGACTTTCGAGGACGAAATAGGTCTTCTGAAAGGAGTCGATCATGTACCCCGTGCGCATGACGCGGACCGGCTCGAACGGCAGGCGGAGCACGTCCGCATCCTCGATCGAGTAGCGCGTCTCGCTGGCGGAGGAGATGATGCCCGCGCCGAAGACCTTCAGCGTGCCTTCCTCCCGCACCAGTCCGAACTCGATGGTGTACCAGTAGATCCGCGCGAGCATGTCGAGCGCGTCCATCGCCATGGCCCTTGCCCCGGCCTGGCCGTAAAGCTCCAGGAAATCGGCGATGGTCGGGTCGAGCAGCATCGGCACATGGCCGAAGAAATCGTGGAACACGTCCGGCTCGACGAGATAGTCCAGCTCATGCTCCTCGCGCAGCCAGCGCGTCACCGGGAAGCGGCGATGGGCGAGATGGTCGAAGAATACGGCATCGGGGATGAAGCCCGGCACCCCGACCAGCCGCCACCCGGTGGCCGGTTCGAGGATCGCATTGGCGTCCTCGAACCGGGGTATGCCCTGCGCGCAATCCAGCCGCGCCAAGCCCTGGCGGAATGCCGCGCAGGCATGGGTTTCCACCAGCGCCGACTGCCGCGCATAGAGGCGGCGCCAGCGCGCGTGCATCTCCGGGGTATAGGCATCCCAGTCCTGCCCGACCGTATAGTCATCGGCAGCCAGTT
The DNA here is from genome assembly GCF_032093395.1 of Novosphingobium sp. Taxonomy (GTDB): domain Bacteria; phylum Pseudomonadota; class Alphaproteobacteria; order Sphingomonadales; family Sphingomonadaceae; genus Novosphingobium. The sequence goes on along the minus strand of NZ_DAMDBA010000008.1, from coordinate 22,859 downwards.
CATACTCTCCCCGAAGCTCGCTCTTGGATGTCTCGGTCGAGGGCTTCTTCATTCGAGAGAGATTATCACAGCTTCAGTGGAAGATTCCTGCGATTGCGCGCGCTGCTCGGCGGTGTATGAGTGGTTTCGACCAAGAAATATGATCTAGGCAGGTGATTCATGCAGCTCGATCTGTTCGACCGGAAGATCATCGCTGCGTTGCAGGAAGATGCCCGCATGCCGGTGGCGCAAGTCGCGGAGCGCACCGCGCTTTCCGCGACCCCGGTAAGCCGCCGCATCAAGCGGCTGGAGGATGACGGCGTCATCGTCGGCTACGCGCCTGTGCTGGACCCGCGCAAGCTGGGCTTCGAACTCGAAGCCTATGTGCTCATCAACCTCAATGCCCATATCGACGAGAACATCACCCGCTTCGAACAGGCTATCCGCGACAACCCCTACGTCATCGCCTGTCACGCTGTGACGGGCGACATGGACTACATCGTCCACATCATCGCGCGGGATGTGGAGCATCTGTCCCAGATCACGCTGAAGACGCTGGTGCGCATTCCCGGCGTTCGCGACGTGAAGTCGAGCATCGTGCTGGAAGCGATCAAGGAACAGCGGGCACTGCCGTTGGAATAGGGCATTGGCGGTGCTCCCAAGCACCCCGTCATCCTGAACTCGTTTCAGGATCCATTTCTCCCAATAACCGGCGGTTTCGGCGGCGAGATGGATCCTGAAACGAGTTCAGGATGACGTTGGTTCTCAAGCGGAAGTAGCGCCCTGAAGCGCCGGGATACGGGGTGCAGGGGTGGTACCCCCCTGCTCCACCCTTCCCTTTACCGCCCGAGCAGGTTCCGCGCCATGCTGGCGATTTGCGCGAGCATCGCCGGGCTCAGCGGCGCGGTGTTTTCCGCGCGCTGGACCATGGAGCGGAAGGTCTGGATCGCGGCGATATGCGCGCGGCCCCATTCCTCGGCCGCGGCCGCCGGGTCCGACTTGCCCGACTTCGAAGCGGCGAGGCGCTTGAGGAAGTCCAGCCGCATCTGCTGGAAGTCGCGGGCAAGACCGGCGACGAGCAGGCGCTCCCAAGGATCGGAGGGATTCATGATCGTCGCGCTGGCCTGGGCCCAGTCGAGCCCGAGGCCGGCGCCGATGCGGGTGAATGCTCCCACCAACTGGCGCGGATCGATCCCCGTATCGGCCGCAAGCGCGGCGATGCCCACCGCGCCGTCGAGGTCGTAGAGGTTGGCGACCATGGCGGCCTCAGCCTCGGGCGCGCCGAATTCGAGCAGCCCGGCGCGCAACTTGCGCGAGTGCGCGGCGATGCGCTCGCCCAGCAGCTCATGGGTGTCGATCGAAAGCGCCGCCACCGGCTTGCCGATGCGGGCCAGCACTTCGGAAGGCGCCGCCTGCCCGGCCCCGGCGCGCAGCAGGTCGGCCATGTGCCCGCGCACGACGCCCGCCGTGCGGTCGAACAGCGCGATGCGCGCGTCCTCGCTCATGGGTGCGACTTCGAGCCGCTCCCACAGCGCATCGAGATCGAAAAGCTGCACGGCCAGTGCGAAGGCCGACGCAACATGCGCCAGATCCGCGCCTTCTTCCTCGGCCAGTTCGAAGGGATGGACGATGCCCAGGCGGTTGACGATGCGGTTCGCCAGCTTGGTGGCGATGATCTCGCCCGCCAGACGGTGCCCTTCGATGAAGCGGGCGTACTTCGCCTGCATCGGCTGCGGGAAGGCCGCGAGCAGCATCGGCTGGAGCGTGGCGTCTGCGGCCAGGTCGGATACCTCGATCGCGGCCTGGAGCACCAGCTTGCCGCTGGACAGCAGCACCGCCAGTTCCGGGCGGGTCAATCCGCGTCCGTCCTGCGCCCGGCGGCTCAGCGATTCGTTGTCGGCCAGGCCTTCGGTCTTGCGGTCGAGGTTGCCACCTTCCTCCAGCGTCTCGATCAGGCGGACGTGCGAGGGCATGGCCGCCGCGCCGCCACGTTCGGCGATGGAAAGCGCCAGGGCCTGGAGGCGGTTGTCCTCCAGCACCAGTTCGGCCACTTCGTCGGTCATCTCGCGCAGCAGTTCGACGCGCTCATCCTCGGTGAGCCGGTCGGCCCGCTTGGCGGCGGCCAGCGCGATCTTGATGTTGACCTCGTTGTCCGAGCAGTCGACGCCCGCCGAGTTGTCGATGAAGTCGGTGTTGATGCGTCCGCCGCGAGAGGCGAATTCGATGCGCGCGGCTTGGGTAACGCCCAGGTTGGCGCCTTCCCCGATGACGCGGACGCGCAGTTCGTTGGCGCTGACGCGCAGGTCATCGTTCGCCGGATCGCCCACGGTCGCGTTGTTTTCCGCCGACGACTTCACGTAAGTGCCGATGCCGCCGAACCAGAGCAAGTCCACAGGCGCCCAGAGGATCGCGGAGATCAGCGATTCCGGGTCCAGCTCGGTCGCCTCGATGCCGAGAGCGGCGCGCACTTCGTCGGTCAGCGCGATCGACTTGGACTTGCGCGAGAACACGCCGCCGCCCTGCGAGATCAGGCTCTTGTCGTAATCGTCCCAGCTCGAATGCGGCAGGTCGAACATGCGCTTGCGCTCGGCCCAGCTTTTCGCTGCGTCGGGATCGGGATCGAGGAAGATATGGCGATGGTCGAAAGCGGCCACCAGCTTCAACGACTTCGAGAGCAGCATGCCGTTGCCGAACACGTCGCCCGACATGTCGCCGCAGCCGATCACGCGGACCGGGTCGTTCTGCACATCCACGCCCATTTCCAGGAAGTGGCGTTGCACCGAAAGCCAGGCGCCGCGCGCGGTGATGCCCATGGCCTTGTGGTCGTAGCCGTTGGAGCCGCCGCTGGCGAAAGCGTCGTCCAGCCAGAATTCGCGGGCCTCGGCAATGCCGTTGGCGACATCGGAGAACTTGGCCGTGCCCTTGTCGGCGGCGACCACGAAGTAGGGGTCTTCACCGTCCAGGATCACCACCGCATCGGGGTGGACTACCTTGTCGGCCACGATGTTGTCGGTGATCGACAGCAGCGTGCCGATAAAGATTTCGTAGCTCGCCTGCCCCTCGGCCGCCCAGCCCGCACGGTCGAGCGCGGGGTCGGGAAGCTGCTTGGGGTAGAAGCCGCCCTTGGCCCCGGTCGGCACGATCACCGCATTCTTCACGCGCTGGGCCTTCATCAGGCCCAGGATTTCGGTGCGATAGTCGTCGCGGCGGTCCGACCAGCGCAGGCCCCCGCGCGCGACCGGGCCCGCGCGCAAGTGGATGCCTTCCACGCGGCGCGAATAGACGAAAATCTCGCGCCAGGGCAGCGGCTTGGGCAGGCCGGGAACGAGCGCCGAATCGAACTTGAAGGCCAGCGCTGTTTCGCCGGCGGGCGCGAAGGCGTTGGTGCGCAGCATCGCCGTCACCACGTCGCGGAAAGCGCGCAGCACGCGGTCGTCGTTGATCGCGCTGACCTCGGCCAGACCGGCGCGGATCGCTTCCTGTGCCTGCGCCTTGGCCTGTGCCCGGTCGCCCTTGAAGGCGGGATCGTGGATGGCGCGGAACAGATCGACGATGCCCAGCGTCACCGCCGGCGCGCCGAGCAGGGCATCGACCACGGTGCCGATGCCGAAGTGCATGCCCGCCTGGCGCAAGTAGCGATACCAGGCGCGCAGCCAGTTCGCCTCGCGCTTGGAGAGGCCCAGGCCGGGGACGAGGCGGTTGAAGGGATCGTTCTCGCCTTGGTTGTTGAGCACACCCGCCAGGGCGTCCTCGATCATCGGCGCGAGCTTGAGCGATTCGCGCGCATCGCCGCCGGTCGGCAGGGCCAGGGTGAAGTCGTGGATCGTGCCGATGCGGCCCTTGTCCAGCGCGGTCGGCATTTCCGCCAGGACGCGGAAGCCGAAGTTCTCCAGCGCGGGGACGGCGTCCGACAGCGGGAGGCTGCCTTCGGCCTGGTAGATCTTGAGGTGAAGCTGGTGAGCCTCGCCCGCATCGTTCCGGTAGAGTCGCACGCCGCGGCTGCCACGCGCTTCGGTGCCCGCATCGCCGACGACCAGACCGCGCATATGCGCGATGTCGATCGCCGCCTCGGCCGGTCCGGAATCGCTACGGTAGGAGATCGGGAAGGCTTCGGCATAGCGCGTGGCGATGGCGGCGGCGCGGCCCGGTTCGAGCGACTGCGCCAGAGCGGCCTCGACGGCCTCGCCCCAGCCGCGCAGCATGACCTGCAAGCGGTGGTCGAGCGCTTCCTCGTCGAGCACCTGCGCGCCTTCGCGGATGTCGAGCGTGTAGCGCAGCATCGCGAGGTTGCCCGCCTCGACGCTGAGCGACCAGTCGAGGGTGGGTGCCTGCGCGGCTTCCTCGATCATGGTCTGGATACGCTTGCGCATCTGCGTCGACAGCGTGTCGCGCGCGATCCAGACGAAAGCGAAGAGGTGGCGCGACAGCGGCGAAGTGGTGACCACCAGGCGCGGGCGCGGCCGATCGATCAGTGCGGTCATCGTCGTCGCCAGACGCTCGACGTCGGCCTCGGCGAAACCGAGCACGAGATCATGCGGCAGGCTGGTCATGGCATGGGCCAGCGCCTTGCCGGTATGGCCGCCCGGATCGAAGCCCAACTTTCCGGCAAGCCCCGCAAGCAGCCGGCGCAGGCGGGGAACCCGGTCGGGCGCGACGGCCAGGGCGGCGCTTGTCCACATGCCGGCGTGGACCGAAAGCGCGGCAACCCGCCCGCCCTCGATCACGGGGATAAGGAACAGATCAAGCGGAACCCGGCGATGGACGCGGGAAATGACGTTGGCCTTGATGACCATCGGCGCCCGCACCTGTCCGGCGGCAAGCTGGGCTTCGAATGCCTCGAAAGCCCGCTCGTAGCTGGCGTCGGAAAGCAGGTCGCGCGCGTCGCGCTTGCAGATGCCCAGCAGGTCGACGTGGGTGCCGTCGCGGTGGCGGGTGACATGGCCGAGCTGCGTCAGCATGCCGCCTGCGAACCAGCGCAGCAGATCGGCACCTTCCACATCGTCGATGCGGTCGGCATCGGTGTCCATCGCCTCGACCATCCTGGGCCAGTCTGCCACGGCCACGCGCACGTCGGCCAGCGTGGTTTCCAGCGCGGCCTGAAGGTCGCGACGCTGGCGTGCGTCGGCGCGATCCGTCTCGATGTAGATGATCGATTCGCGGCGGGCCGTCGCGGAGGCGTCTTCCGGAAGAGCGATGATGTTGCCCGCCGCATCGCGCTCGACGCGGACCACCGGGTGCGCCAGGCGGTCGATCACCAGGCCGGCTTCGGCAATCACGGCGGCAACCGAATCCACCAGGAACGGCATATCGTCGTTGACGATGGCGATACGAAGGTAGCGGCGCTCCTCGTTCACCGACGCAATATCGATGACCGGGATGCCGGGTTCCCGATGCGCGGCAACATCGAGCACGACCGAAGCGGCCTCCTCTACCCAGGCCCCTTCGTCCGGCGCGTCACCGGGCAGCAGCGAATCTCGGATGCGCGCGACGATGGCCGGCTGCAGCGCGGACACCTTCCGGTTCGGCTTGGAACGAGCCTTGGGGGCGGCGGTCAGATCGTCTGCGCTCATTGCATTCTCCCGCAAATCTACGGCAGGCAAGGCGTCGCAGGGCGCCTGCTGCCAGACGACGATATAGGTCCGGTCTAGCGATCCTGCATCCACCGCATGTCCAACCTTTCGGCCATGATCATGACGGCGGCGCGATCCGATACGACCGGCCTCTCATCGGCATCGCAAGGGTTGTAACGGGATTTCCCTGTTGCGCAACATTCGTTTAAATGTGCGAAATTGAATAATTTGCATGTTGAGGGCGGGCTAGAAAAATCCTCCGTTCGCACGGGTTCTGATCAGGCAAGGCGCGCCGTTGCACCGTCCAGATGGAGGCGGAGGAATGGCGCGAAAGTCCCTCCGAAGCGATCGCGATTGCGCGGCTTGGCGCTCTTGTTCCTGGCGGGGCTGCCTCGATAGTCGATGAAGCTGGCGACCTGGAGATCGGGCATGACCCACCAGCTATAGGCCTGCCACGGCGCCTCAACCGGATTGGCCAGCACCAGTCCATGGCCGTTCAACAACCGCCATGGCGAACCGATGCCGCTGGCAACGGCGCCATAGAGGCCGGTCGGCGCGGTGATGCCCGGTGCGAAGACGCTCGCCTGAGTGGACCAGAACAGATAGCTCAGCCCTCGATGCCGCACGATATGCGGCCGCTCCAGTTCGTTGTTCACGCCGGTGGCGTCGATCAGCGGAGGCCGTTCGGCGAAGCCCTGCTCTTGCCGCCGAGCAAGGCCCACCACGCCGTTGTGCGCCTTGCCAGAGGCCGCCGAGGATGCCGTGAACAGCAGGAAATCCTCAGCGTTCGTCCGGACCATGCACGGGTCGCGGAAAGCCTTGATGCTGCCCGCTCTGCCCTGCCCTTCGTGCCGCGTCATATAGTGGAACCCGGCAGGGATAAGGATTTCCTCCGGTTCCGACCACGGTCCGAATGCTTGCTCGCCTTCGTGCAAAGCCGCCCTGCTGGCGAAGAGGCGCTGCCGGAACGAGGGCACCGCTTCGCCCCGCTCTCCGGCGGCCGTGAAGCGCAAAGTCGCAATACCGCCCTCGACCGTGGCCGACCCCGACCATTCGCGACTGCCCGGCGTGACCCCTTCCGCAAAGACCGGGCCAAGCGCCGTGAACCGTCCATCCTTGCGATGGAAGTGGTGGATCCGGGCATGGTCGTGCCGCCCTTCGGGATCGGTGAAGGCCGGCGCGGCGAGCGCGAACCACAGTTCGCCGCTGCGCCAGCGCACCGGCTTGCCGTCGATATCGGCCAAGGGCCAGGCGTCCCATACGTCAAGGTTTGGGGCCACCCGCCGCACGTCCTGCGCCGCGATTACGGGTGCGCGATCGAACGCCGCCCCTTTCAGAAGCGCCAGATCGGCAGCCCTCCAATGCAGCGTGCCAAGCTTCAGATCGGTTTCGGTCAAGCGCGCATACCTCTCCAATCAGGGGAGCCCGAAGCGTCGGAAACGGGCAATGGATTGCAGGGTATCGGTCACATTTCGTCAATTCCGCAATTAAACCTAGGAAATCGCAGCAGGAACCGGAAAGCACCGCGAAGACGGTACATCGCCGGATTGAAGCGGGCGGGTTTCGGGGTAGAAACTTGGCACCCCTCATGGCGGAGGAGACCGAGATGATCCCCGGTGCAAGGCCCAAGCTGTCGTTGCTGCGCATCTGCGAAATGAACCTCGGCTTCTTCGGGTTGCAGTTCAGCTTCGGCCTGCAGCAGGCGAACATGAGCCCGATCTACCGCACGCTCGGCGCCTCCGAAGCCATGCTGCCGCTGCTCTGGCTGGCGGGGCCGATGACCGGCCTCATCGTGCAGCCCCTCGTCGGCGCGATGAGCGACCGCACTGGCGGGCGACTCGGCCGAAGAACGCCCTATTTCCTGGCCGGCGCGGTGATCTGCTCGCTCTGCCTGCTGGCCATGCCCTATTCCCCGGCGCTGTGGGTGGCCGCATCGCTGCTCTGGCTGCTGGACGCCGGCAACAACGTCACCATGGAACCCTACCGTGCCTATGTGGCCGATCGCCTGTCCCCCCGGCAGCGCGCGACCGGCTTCCTGACCCAGAGCGCCTTCACCGGCTTGGCCCAGACGCTGTCCTACCTTGCACCCTCGCTGCTGGCGGCAACGATCGACCGCGAACTTCTTGATGGCAACGGCATTCCGGCGATCGTCCGCGTGGCTTTCGCGATCGGCGCGGTACTCTCGCTTTCGACCGTGGCCTGGTCGCTGCTGCGCGTACCGGAACTGCCGCTATCGGAACCGGAACGCGCGGCCATCGCCGCAAAGCCCCTCGCCCTGCACCCGCTGGTGCGGGAAATCGGCGCTGCGCTGCGGACCATGCCAGAGCCGATGCGGCGGCTGGTGCCGTCGATGTTCTGCCAGTGGTTCGCGATGTTCGTCTATTGGCAGTTCGCCACGGACGCTCTCGCGCGTTCGCTGTTCGGCACCACCGATCCCGCGACTCCGGCCTACCGCGCCGCGGTGCTGGCGACGCAGCAGCTCGGCGCGCTCTACAATGCGATCGCCTTCGTGGCGGCGCTGGGCCTGATTCCGATCGTCCACCGATTCGGCGCCGCATGGGTGCACATGGCCTGCCTCGCCGCTTCCGGCTGCGCCATGCTGCTGATTCCCCATACGAATTCCCTGGCGGCCACGGCGCCGCTGATGCTCGGGCTGGGCCTTGGATGGGCGGGAATGATGGGAAATCCCTACGCCATCCTGGTCGAGGCGATCCCTCCCGACCGCACCGGGGTCTACGTTGGCCTTTTCAATATTTTAATCGTGATCCCCATGTTGATCGAGACGGTGGCGATGCCGTTGATCTATAAATCGCTGCTCGCTTCCGATCCGCGCAATGCGCTGGTCCTGGCGGGTTTCCTCATGCTGGCCGGCGCGGGCGCGACGCTTCTTGTCGCTGGCCCGCGCAAGCCGCAGCGCGGAACGCAGGAATTTCAAGCAGACCACCCGCCCCCGCCACGGGATTCGAACTGATAACTGGCCGGAAACAATGGAGATTGGATGGCGGGGAACGACGATCAGACGCTGGACATGGCCCTTGAGGGTCAGGCCGCGGAAGGCCAGCCCTTAGACGGACAGCCGGTATCGGACAGCGCGCGGCAACATGTTCGCACGCTGGCAGACCTGGCGCGGCTGGCCGGGGTTTCGGCGGGAACGGTTTCCCGCGCACTGGCCGGCAAGGCGCTGGTCAATGCCGAGACGCGCGATCGCATCCAGGCACTCGCCCGGCACCACGGCTTCAAGCCCAACCAGATGGCCAGCAAGCTGCGTACCGGCCGAACCGGCGTCATCGGCGTGGTCATCCCGCTCGGCCACGAGAAGCGCCAGCACATCTCCGACCCGTTTTTCCTCACGCTGCTGGGCCATCTTGCCGACGAACTGACCGAAAGCGGCTACGACGTCATGCTCAGCCGCGCCATTCCGGACGGCACTACCGACTGGCTGGAACGGATCAGCGGATCCTGCATGGTCGATGGCATCATCGTCATCGGCCAGTCCGATCAGTTCCACGTCATCGAACGGGTATCGCAAAGCTACCGGCCGATGGTGGCCTGGGGACACTATCGCAGCGGCCAGAATCATTGCGTGGTCGGCACCGACAACGAATTGGGCGGTCGCATCGCGGTAGAGCACCTGTTGGCCTCCGGCGCCCGGAACATCGCCTTTCTCGGCCAGACCGGCGGCATTGAGATCGCCTCCCGCTATCGCGGCGCGGCGGGCGCGGCAGAGGCGGCGGGCGCATCCTTCCTGCATCTTCCCGTCGAACTCGCGGACGAAGCGATGGGTCCGCAGATCGAACGCGCCCTTGCCGATGCCGCCCTCAGGTCCGACGGGCCGATCGACGGCATCGTCGCCGCTTCGGACCTCATCGCCATGTCGGCCCTGCGCATCTTGCATGACCAGGGCCGCGCCGTACCGGGCCAGGTGCGGATCGTCGGCTTCGACGACCTGCCGCTCGCCGCGCAGACCACGCCACCGCTCACCACGATCCGGCAGGAGATCGCCGAGGGCGCCCGCGCGCTGGTGGAAAAGCTCAAGGCCCGCATCGATGGCCTGCCCACCCAGAGCCTGGTCATGCCGCCCCGGCTGGTCGTGCGACAGACCACGCGGGCCTGACACCTCTCGATCCTTCCTCCTCGTTGCGTCGGCGCATTTTCCTCGGCTTCAGGTGTTTCCACCGGCACGGGAAATGCTCTAGTCAGGATCTTCCCGCCGCAGGAATCGCGCGCGGCGGGGATGACCAAGGTGCGAGGATGAGGGGGTTTTTCAGTGATCCGGGACGTGAGCGGCGTGGCGGCATGCTGATCGGGATCGATCTGGGAACCACGAACAGTGCGGTTGCGATCTGGCGCGATGGCGAAGCCGTGCTCGTGCCCAATGCGCTGGACGAACTGCTGACGCCTTCGGCCACCTCCATCGCCAGGGACGGACAGGCCTGGATCGGCCGTCCCGCCCACGATCGCCTCGCCACGCACCCGCAGGACAGCGCCGCCAGCTTCAAGCGACTGATGGGCACCGCCAGCAAGGCCCATCTCGGCGGCAGGGACTATGGGGCCGAGGACTTGTCCGCGCTGGTGCTCGGGGCCCTGGCCGGCGATGTCGAGGCCTTTACCGGAGAGCGGCCCACCGAGGCTGTCATCACCGTGCCCGCCTATTTCAACGACCGCCAGCGCAAGGCCACGCGCCGGGCCGGTGAACTGGCGGGCCTGACGGTGCGCCGCCTGATCAACGAACCCACCGCCGCCGCGCTTGCCTTCGGGCTTCAGGACAAGGGCGATCGCGAGCCTTTCCTGGTGTTCGATCTCGGCGGCGGCACTTTCGACGTCTCGGTGGTCGAAATGTTCGACGGCGTGGTCGAAGTCCGCGCCTCGGCGGGCGACAACCGGCTGGGCGGGGATGACTTCGACCAGGCCCTGGCCGTCATGGCCAGGCCGCGCCTCGATCCCGCAGGCCGGCTGGACGCCCTGCCTGCCGCACGGCGCGAAGCCCTGCTGAAGCGTGCCGCGGAAACCTGCCGACACGCGCTGAGCGCTGCGGCAGAGGCCGAGTTCGCCGTCGTTCTGGGAGAGGAACGCCTCGCCATCACCGTTACCGAGGCCGAGTTCGAGACGGCCTGCGAACCGCTGCTGCGCCGCTTGCGAGAGCCGGTGGCGCGCGCCTTGCGGGATTGCGCGATCGATGCCTCCGAACTTTCCGAGATCGTGCTGGTGGGCGGGGCGACCCGGATGCCGGTGGTGCGGCGGGCGATTACCCGCCTCTTCGGCCGATTTCCCAACGCTTCGGTCCATCCAGACCACGCCGTGGCCCTGGGCGCCGCCATGCAGGCCGCACTGGTCGGCCGGGATGCGGCACTCGAAGAGATCCGCATTACCGATGTCTGCCCTTTCACGCTGGGCGTGGAAGTGGCCGAACAGGACAGCTTCGGCGGCCTTCAGCGTGGGCTGTTCTCGCCGGTGATCGAGCGCAACACCCCGGTCCCCGTCTCGCGGATGAACACCTATTCAACGCTGGGCAACAACCAGAAGACGCTGGAATTCGGGATCTACCAGGGCGAGGCCCGCGAAGTGCGCGGCAATGTGAAGCTGGGCCAAATCGCCATCCCCGTGCCGCCGCGCCCGGCGGGGGAAGTCTCGGCGCAAGTGCGGTTTTCCTACGACAGTTCCGGCCTGCTAGAGATCGACATCCATGTCCCGGCCAGCGGCGCGGAACGCAATCTCGTCATCGTTGACGAGGAAGACCGCCCCGGCCGCAAGGAACTGGACAGCCGCCGCGCCGCGCTAGCCAAGCTCAAGTTCCATCCGCGCGAGGATGCCGGCAACGTCGCCCTGATGACCCGGGCGGAACGCTGCTATGAAGACCATATCGGCGATGTTCGGCAAGCGATCGGCCACTGGATCACGCTGTTCGCCGGCGCGCTCGACACGCAGGATCCACGTCGCATTGCCGATGCCCGCAACCTGCTGCTTGCCCGGTTGGACGAAGTGGAAAGCATCAGCCCGCTATGAGCCCGCCCTGGTCGATCTTGGGCATCGGCGTAACCGCCGATGCCGCCGCCATTCGCAAGGCCTATGCCGCGCGGCTCAAGGCCATGGACGTCGATGGCGACGTCGAGGGTTTCGCAAGGCTGCGTCAGGCGCGCGACCATGCCTTGCGGCTTGCCCGCAACATGGCCGCCGCTGCCGTCGATCCCGAGGAGACCGAAGAGGGCGCGGACGAGCCCGAATTCGGCCCTTCGCCCGAGGCGCCGCCGCGCTGGACTTATGCCGCGCCGGAATTGCGCGGCGAATGGAGCGGTGCGAACCTTACCACGCGCCCGGCGGAACCCGACCAGCCCGCCATGCTGGAACGCATGGCCTGGGCGGCGGCCGCTGCGCGCGAAGGCGTGAGCGGGGCCGGCATTCCGCTTACCACGATCGACCCCTTCACCGCGCCGTTCCTGCGCGGCAATCACATCCCTGACGAAGCGCTAGGCCTGAGGCCCGGAGAAAGCCCGGCGGAACGGCTGGCCATCCTCCTCGATCCGGAAAGCGCCGAGGCCGCCGAACCGCTCTCCGAGGCCGAGGCGCGCCAAGCCCTGCGCGCCCTGCGCAAGATCCTCGACGATGCCGCCCAGGCCCAGATCACCCGCGCGCAGCAGATCGAGGACTGGCTGGCCGAAGTCCTGGCACGCGGCTGGCCGCGATCGGCGCCCCTGCTGGAAGATGCCAACGCCGCCTTCGGCTGGGAGCGCGAATGGGCGGCGCACGATGCCCGCCCCGGCGTCGCCTTCCTGGGCGCGCGGCTTCGCGGCTATCGTTTCCAGCAAAACGTGCTCCGCCCCGGGCATCGTTATCACAAAGCCTGGAACGAGCTGGTCCGCTCCGGCGAGGCCGGCCCGCTGCGGATGGTGCGTGGCCCTTCGCAAGCCGATGTGGAGGGTCTGCTGCGCGGCATCCGCAACAACTTCCCCGAACTGGAAACCCATTTCGCGCCAGAGCGTGTCGCTTCATGGGAGCGCGGCAATCCGCTGGCACCGGGCCTGCTCGTGCTCCTCGGCCTGGTCGTGCTGGGTGTGGTGCTGATGCTGACGGCGGCTCCCTCCGGCAAGACCTCGTTGGAGCACGACACCTGGAACGCGATGCAGGCCGCCGTGCCCGAGGCGTTCGGGGAGGGGCACGATTCCTCCTGGCTCTGGGACAAGCAGCCCGAACTCGCCGGCCTGCTGAATGCTCAGGCCCGCAACCTGCTGCAAAACGGGCAGGATCAATCCGCCGTCGTCCGCAAGACGGTGGAGATCGTGCGTGGTCGCAGCTTCCTCAACGGTCGGGAGCTTTCGGACGGCGATCTGGATGCGGCGATGCGCCTGCGCCTGTCGCAACTGAACGCGGCCCGCTTGCAGAGCGATGCGGCCTGCATCCGGGTGCGCAACACCGGGGTGCTCGATGGCACCATCCCGGTTGCGGACGACCTGCGGGAGCAGGAACGCGCTTTCGCGGCCCGCCTTGCCGAAGCCGGAAAGCTGGGTAAGCCGCAGGACCATGGCGAGCGCTCGGCCCTGGTGCCGGCGAGACTTATCGATCAGGTGGTGGATGCCACCCGGCTCAAGCGCGACGTCGTGAAACAGGCGATGTCGGGCAAGGGTGACGATGCCGCCGGCTGCGCGGTAACGATTGCGTTGCTGGACCGGACATTGGCCTGGAAGGGCGAGAACCGGCGCGAGATATTGATGACGCTGTGAAGCGATTATTCGAAAGTGCCCGATCGCTGCGAGACTCGTCATCCTGAACTTGTTTAGCTGCGCTGGCCTTCGGCTCAGGATCCACTCTTCCCAACAACCCACCGTCTCGGCGGCGCGATGGATCCTGAACCAAGTTCAGGATGACGATGTGCTATGGGAGAAAGAGCGCGAAACGTCGGCCGGAAGACCCACGCGAAATCCGCGTCAGATCGCCAGTCCCGCCGCGCGCGCGCTCGCCCAGGCCCATTGAAAATTGTAGCCGCCCAGCCAGCCGGTCACGTCCGCCGCCTCGCCGATGACGTAGAGGCCCGGCACCTTGCGCGCCTCCATCGTCTTGGACGAGAGCCCGGCGGTGTCGATGCCGCCCGCGGTCACTTCGGCCTTGGCAAAGCCCTCCGACCCGTCCGGAACGAAAGGCCAGCGCGCCAGTTTCGCCTCCGCAGTGGCAAGCACCTTGTCGGTCAGGGCGCCGAGTTCACCCACAAGGCCCAGCTTGTCGCACAGCACCTCGGCCAGCCGCTCAGGCAGTCCCTCGCCCAGCACCTTGCGCAAGGACGTGCGCGGGCGTTCGCGCTTGGCGTCCCTCAGCCAGCCTTCGGCGCGATCGGGCAGGAATTGCGTGGTGACCGTTTCGCCGCGCTGCCAATAGCTGGACACCTGCAGGATCGCCGGTCCGGACAGCCCGCGATGGGTGAACAGCGCCGCCTCGCGGAAGGCCGCCTTGCCGCATCGGGCGACGACCTCGGTGGAAACACCGGAAAGGTCGCGGAACAGCGCCTCCTGCCCCGGCAGCGTCAACGGCACCAATGCCGGACGCGGCTGGACTACCTTGAGGCCGAACTTGCGGGCAAGGTCATAGGCCAGCCCGGTCGCGCCCATCTTCGGGATCGACGGACCGCCCGTGGCGATCACCAGCGCCGGCGCGGTGGCTGTCTGGCCGCCGAAAGCAACGCGGTAGAGCCCGTCTCCATGCCCGATCTCGCCCAGGGGATCGCCGCAGTGCACCTCGACCCCGCCCTTGGCGCATTCCTCCAGCAGCATCGCGACGATCTGCTTCGCGGACCCGTCGCAGAACAGCTGGCCTAGCGTCTTCTCGTGCCAGGCGATGCCATAGGCCTCCACCATCTCCAGGAAATCGGCGGGGGTGTAGCGGCTCAGGGCGGACTTGGCGAAGTGCCCATTGCTCGACAGATAGCGATCGGGCGCGGTGTGGATATTGGTGAAGTTGCAGCGCCCGCCGCCGGAGATCAGGATCTTCTTGCCCGGCTGTTCGGCATGATCGATCAGCAGCACGCGTTTGCCCTGCTGCCCGGCGGTGGCCGCGCAGAACAGCCCGGCCGCGCCCGCGCCAAGCACGATGGCATCGTACATGTCGCTCACGCGCCCGCAGCGGCCTTGGGCTCTGCCGGAGCCAGCTCCAGCGCCAGCGCTTCCGCCACGCGAATCCCGTCAACCGCTGCCGAGAGGATGCCGCCGGCATAACCCGCCCCCTCCCCCGCCGGATAGAGGCCGCGCGTGTTGAGGCTTTGCAGATCCTTGCCGCGCGTGATCCGCACGGGCGACGAAGTGCGCGTCTCCACGCCGGTCATCACTACGTCGGGATGGTCGTAACCAGGCACCTGCCGTCCGAACACCGGAAGCGCCTCGCGGATCGCATCCACTACGAAATCGGGCAGGCACTGCTTGAGCTCGGTCAGGTGGACGCCCGGCTGGTAGCTCGGCGTCACCACGCCGAACTCGGTCGAGGGCCGGTCGGCCAGGAAGTCGCCCAGCTTCTGGCCCGGCGCCTTGTAGTTCTCGCCGCCGGCCTTGAAGGCCAGTTCCTCGAACTTGCGCTGGAAGGCGATGCCCGCCAGCGGATCGCCGGGATAATCCGTCTCCGGGTCGATATCGACCACGAGGCCGGAATTGGCATTGAATTCGGCGCGCGAATACTGGCTCATGCCGTTGGTGACCACTCGGCCGGGCTCGCTCGCCGCCGCCACCACGCGCCCGCCCGGACACATGCAGAAGCTGTAGACCGTGCGTCCGTTCGAAGCCTTGTGCGCGATCGAATAGGCCGCCGCGCCGAGAATCTTGTTGCCCGCATTGTCGCCGTATCGCGCCGTGTCGATCCAGCTCTGCGGATGCTCGATGCGCACGCCGATCGCGAAAGGCTTGGCCTCGATGTAGACGCCGCGATCGTGCAGCACCTCGAAGGTGTCGCGCGCGGAGTGGCCCACAGCCATGATGACATGGGTCGCGGGCAGGAATTCTCCGTTCGAAAGGTGCAGGCCAGTGATCCGGCGCTCTCCGTCGGCGCTCTCTTCAACCTCGAAATCGTCGACGCGGGTGCCGAAGCGGTACTCGCCGCCGAGCTGCTCGATCGTCTCGCGCATCGACATCACCATCGTCACCAGGCGGAACGTGCCGATATGCGGGTGCGCCTCGGTGAGAATGTCGTCGGGCGCACCGGCCTTGACGAACTCGGTCAGAACCTTGCGGCCGAGATGGCGGCTGTCCTTGATGCGGCTGTAGAGCTTGCCGTCCGAGAACGTGCCCGCGCCGCCCTCTCCGAACTGCACGTTGCTCTCGGTGTCCAGCACCGACCGCCGCCAGAGCCCGAAGGTGTCTTTGGTGCGCTCGCGGACGGCCTTGCCGCGTTCGACGATGATCGGCCGGAAACCCATCTGCGCCAGGATCAGCGCTGCCA
>NZ_DAMDBA010000008.1:0-6893 GCF_032093395.1 Novosphingobium sp. | reverse complement strand
GGGGCCGGCGCCGATCACCACCGGACGCGGCCCCGCGAATCCCTCCGGCGCCTGCGTGACGAACTTGTACGAGGTGTCGGGCGTGGGGCGCAGATGCTGGTCGCCGTGATGTGCCGCCAGCACTTGCGCCTCGTCCTTCACCAGGACATCGAGCGTATAGACCAGCTTGATCGCGTTCTTGCGCCGCGCATCGTTGCCCCGGCGAACCACAGTGACGCGCTCCAGTTCGCCCGGCGCAATCCCCAGCCGCGCGCAGACGGCGGCGTCGAGATCCTCGGGCGCATGGTCGAGCGGCAGGGCGAGATCGGACAGACGTAACATCCGCGCGCCCTTATACCCGTTCGCGCCGGGACGCCACGGCTTTGAGCGTGAGGGGTGGCTGTTTGGAAAATGCCCCTAAGGGCATTTTCGTCGCGGCACCAGCCCACGCCCCCACCCGACCTCCCATCGGCAGTATACTTGAGTGGGAGGTCGGGTGGGGGCGTGGGCTGGTGCCGCGAAATTCGCATTCCGCGAATTTCCAAACAATCGCTAACGCTTCTTGCGAACCGCCCGCAACGGCGCGCGTGCGAAGCTCCATCCGCCTGCATTGGGTCGCACCACCAGGTCTCCGATCGACGCGGGGCGACCTTCGCGCAGGCTCTCCAGCAGACGTGCGACGGCGCTACCACGCGGCTCCTCGCCGCCGAGTTCGGTGACGCAGCGCGCCAGCACCCGCAACATTACGGCGCGCGGCGCCTGAGGGCGATAGCGCAGCCCCATCGGCTCGCGGCTCACGCAGGATCGCCATTCCAGCGCCGCCATCCAGTCCAGCGCGGCATCGGCTTCGGCCAAATGCTCGGCGCTGCGGGCGATGGCCGCGACATCGAGCCAATCCGCCGAGGCGAGTGCCTTGCGAATGCGCACCCGGTCGAAGCGATCGTTGGCGTTGCTGGGATCCTGCACGGTATCCACGCCCGCCACGACCTGGCCAAGTTCGACGCGGCGCCAGTCCAGCACCGGCCGCAGCAGCGGTATCGCCGTGCCCGGCACCACCCCGCGCCCGCGTGCGCCGGCCAGACCCGCGACGCCGCTGGCGCGGTTGAGCCGCATCAGCAGGGTTTCGGCCTGATCGTCGGCATGATGGGCCGTGGCCAGTGCGGCCAGCCCGCGCCTCTCGATCCACACGGCCATGGCGGCATAGCGCGCGACGCGGGCTTCCGCCTGGACGTTTCCGGAAGCCACCTCCACCGTCAGCGCCTCATGCGGCAGGCCGAGCCTTGCGCAGAGCGCGGCGACATCCGCCGCTTCCCGGGCGCTTTCGGACCGAAGGCCGTGATCCACCGTCGCCGCCTCCACCCGGCCGGGCAGCGCGGCATGGGCCAGCAATAGCAGTGCGGTGCTGTCCGGACCGCCCGAAACCGCCACGGCAAGACGTGCTTCGGACGCTTCGACACCCTCCGGCCAGACGGAAGACAGCCCGGCCCTGAACCGCTCGACGGCCTCAGGCGCGGGCGTCAATGCGGGATCAGGCGCAGCTGAGCCCATTGCGCGTGGTATCGTAAGTACCCTTCAGACGACCGGCGGCCTCGCTGGCGTAAGTCTCGCTGAACTCGGCAAGGGCGATGCAGGCCCGCTTGCTGTCCTTCAGCTGCTTCATGGACACCGCAAGGTAGAGCAGGCTGTCGGGCGCACGGTCGCCACGCTTGTCGGTCTGGTAGTTCTGGACGAACCACTTGGCCGCTTCCAGCGCATTGCCGTCATCCAGGTAGGCGCGGCCCAACAGGTTGCGGCCCCAGCTCGACCGGGCGTGCTTGGGATACTTTTCCAGGTAGAGCTTCAACTGCTGCTGGGCCTCGGGATAGAACTTGGCTTCCCAGAGGCGATACCCGTAGCTGTATTCATCGTCGCCCGCATCCGCGCTCTGCGGTTTGACGATGGCGCGAACCGCATCGATCCGCGAGTTCGAGGGCGCGGCGGCGCGCGGCGGCATGGAAGCGGAAGGAGTCGGTGTGCTGGGGGCCGGTGTCGACACCACCGGGGCCGGCGCCAGGGCGCCAGGCGCCGCCGCGACCGGCGCGCTTGCCGCAAGACGCGCTTCGAGCTGGTTGATCCGGTTGGTGTTCTGCTCGACCTGCGAGGTAAGCTGGCGCAGCTGCGATTCCACCGAATCGATGCGCACCAGCACATCGGTGATCGGCGTCGAAGCCGGGGTGCCGGGAAGCGGGGTCGGCGTGGGTGTGGCCGGGGTTATCTGCGGTTCGAAAAACTTGCCGTCCCCGCCCGGAAAGACCTTGCGCTGCAGCGCGCGGACTTCGGCTTCCACTTTGTTGAGGCGGGAATTGGCATCCTGTGCCTGGGCGGGTCCGCCACCCACCAATACGCCCACCAGCGCGCAGGCCACCACGCCGGTCGCGGCCAGGCGCATCCTGCGCAGATCCATGGAAAAACGGTTCATCGCCAAGTCTACTCCGTGTCGGGCGCCCCACGCGCCCTGTCGGGTTCCGCGACACCATGGGCAGGAGAAACGGAACCGCGCGTTAACCAGAAATGCCTAGCCACGGCAATTGCCGCAAGGAATGCCCTCTTGTCGAGGCGCGCTCAGTTGGAAATGGTGGAAAGCGGTGCGGGTGCCGAAGCGCCCGCGGTCGGAACCGTCGCGGCCGGGGCCGGCGCCGAAACGGGCGCGGTGGCCTGGCCCCGCGCCAGAAGGTCGGCGGGGAGCAGCGAGACACCGGACATCACCGTAGGCTTGGTGGCAAGCGGCGCGATGGCCTTGCCGCCGACGGTAATGGCCAAACCGTCGGGACGGCCGAGGCGAAGCTGCGGCGCCTGCGCGCCTTGCGGCACGGTCCAGCTTTCGCCCTGCTTGAGCGTCTTTTCGACCAGCTTGCCGCTAGTGTCCGTGACCCGCAGCCATACGCCGTCCACCGTGGCGGTGAGCACGACCGGGCCGTTGGTGGGCTGCGGCGCGGGTGCAGCCGTCGGCTTTGCGGCGATGGTGGCGGCCGGCTTGGGGGCGTCCGAGGTGAGATCGGGCAACTGACCTTCGGGTGAGAGGTAGCTGCTCCAGAACACCAGCAGCAGCGCGATCACCACAACCGCGCCTGCCGCCGCGACCCAGGCGAGCCGCAGGGACGGCACGCGAGCCGGATCACCCGGCTCGAAATGCGGCACCACCACGGGTTCGCGAGCACCTTCGGCATCGAGCTGGCGGCGGACCTGTTCGGCCACCACCTTGTCGTTCAAACCCAGCGCGCGGGCGTAAGTGCGAGAGAATCCAACGGCGTAGGTACGCGCGGCCAGATCTCCCAGCCGGTCCTCCTCGATCGCGGAAAGGTGGCGCTCGGCAATCCTGGTCTGGACCGCGATCTGCGCAAGGCTCAGCCCCGCGGCTTCGCGCGCCTTGCGCAAGGTCGCGCCGACCGTGGACGAACTTCCGTTCGCGGCATCGGCCAAACCTTGGGACGGCCCCTGATTTTCAACGTTTTCCATTCCGCTCCCGAAGGGATGGTGACTTAAGAACCTGACGGGAATCCACCAAACCGCGCGAGAATCCAAAGTCGATCACGATACAACGGATAACTCGATCAATTTGCGGCGGATGCGACCCCGTGCACGGCCGCTAACATCCCCGCAAGTCTGCTTTATGTCAATTCTCGCACAAGACGTGAATCAGTGGAAATCCTGAAGATGTCCCGTGACGTCTACGGATGAGCCCGTATCCGCGCCACCGAAAACCCATTCGTCCCCGTTTCCGGACGGAGAGGCACCTCAATCCACCGAAATATCGCGCTCCAGAGCCCATGCGGTCAACGCGGCGCGCATGTCTTCGGGCGGGTGGGCCAGCCACTGCTCCATGGCGGCACCGATTTCACCGAGATCTACCTTGCTCACCAAATCCTTGGTGGGACCGACCGAGGCGGGCGTGATCGACAGGCGGCGGATGCCCAGACCGAGCAATGCCAGAGCCTCCAGCCTGCGGCCGCCCATTTCCCCGCAGACGGCGATCTCCACATTGTGCCCGTCCAAGCTGCGGATGACCCGGCGCAGGAAGCGCAGGATCGCCGGGCTTACCCAGTCGTAGCGCTCGGCGAGCTTGGGATTGGCACGGTCGGCCGCGAACAGGAACTGCGTGAGATCGTTGGTGCCGATCGACAGGAACGAAATTTTCGGCGCCAGCAGGTCGAGCTGCTCGGCCAGGGCCGGCACCTCTAGCATGACTCCGTAGTGAATCGCCTCGGGAAGCTGCTTCCTCTGGCTCCGCAGGAAGGCGAGTTGCTTGTCGAACACGGCCTTGGCCTGGTCGAACTCCCAGGGTTCGGCCACCAGCGGGAACATGACGTGGAGCGTGCGCCCGCCCGCCGCTTCGAGCAGGGCCCGCGCCTGAACCTTGAGCAGACCCTCGCGCTCTAGCGCCACGCGTAGTGCCCGCCAGCCCATCGCCGGGTTCTCCTCACCCTCGCCATCGTCGTGACGGAGGTACGGCAAAGTCTTGTCGCCGCCGATATCGACGGTGCGGAACTTGACCGGCTTGTCCCCGGCGGCATCCATGACTTCGCGATAGAGGCGCGTCTGCCGCTCACGCGAGGGCAGCGTGGCCGAGACGAGGAACTGGAATTCGGTGCGAAACAGGCCGATGCCGTCGGCACCCGTCAGGCTGAGATTGGCGATATCGTCGCGCAGCCCCGCGTTGATCATGACCTGAATGCGCGTACCGTCGCGCGTGGTCGGCTGCACTTCGCGCAGGGCGGCATAAGCGGCCTGGCGCTGGCGACTCTTGGCGAAGCGCGCCTCGAAAGCCTCGACAACCCCTGCCAGCGGGCGGACCGTGGCCGTCGCCTGATCGGCATCGAGCAGCAACTGATCGCCTTCGCGCACCACCCCGCGCAGGCCGCGAACGCGTCCCAGCACCGGAATGCCCATGGCCCGCGCCACGATGACGACATGGCTGGTGAGCGAGCCTTCTTCCAGGATCACGCCCTTGAGGCGGCGCTTGTCGTACTCCAGCAATTCGGCCGGACCGAGGTTGCGGGCGATCAGGATCGCATCGTTGCGCAGGCCCAGCGAGGCAGCGGTGCCGATCTGCCCGGAGACGATCCGCAGCAGGCGGTTCGCCAGATCCTCCAGATCGTGCATGCGGTCCGCCAGCAGGGGATCGTCGATCTGCCGCATGCGCATGCGCGTGCGCTGCTGCACGCGCTCGATCGCGGCTTCCGCGGTAAGCCCGGAATCGATCGCCTCGTTGATCCGGCGGGTCCAGCCTTCGTCGTAGGCGAACATGCGATAGGTATCGAGCACCTCATCATGCTCGCCGCCCATCCCGAATTCGGCCTGGCTGGCCATGCGGTCGATCTGCTCGCGCATCTTGTCGAAGGCATGGATCACCCGCTGGCGCTCCGCCTCGGTATCCTCGGCCACGACATGTTCGATATTGACGCGCGGCTGGTGATAGACCGCCTGCCCCGAGGCCAGCCCCTTCACGAGCGTGAGCCCGCGCAGCTGCTCCGGCCCGGTCTGCGCCGCGCCCAGGGCGTGAACGTCCACTTCGTCGACCAGGTCGGCATTGGTGATCAGTTCGGAAAGGACCATGGCCACGGTCTGGAGCGCCTCGATCTCCACTTCCTCGTAGCGACGCGGCTCGACATGCTGCACGCAGAGCACGCCGGCGGCACGCTCGCGGCGAACGATCGGCACGCCCGCGAAGGAGTGGAAGCGATCCTCGCCGGTTTCGGGACGATAGGAGAAGTCGGGATGCGCGGCGGCTTCGGCCAGATTCAGCGTCTCGATCCGGTCGGCGATCATGCCGACGAGACCCTCACCCACCGCCATGCGGGTGACGTGCACGGCTTCCTGCGCCAGGCCGCGCGTCGCGAACAGTTCCAGCATGCCTTCGCGGAGCAGGTAGATCGAGCAAACCTCGCTGTTGAGGCATTCGCCGATCACTTCGACTACCGTATTCAGCTTGGCCTGCGCGTGATTTCGCGACGCCATGACCTCATGGAGGCGGGTGAGGATGTTTCGTGCTGCTTCTACGGCGCCGCTGGTCATGAAACCGGAGTAGACCAAAGCGAAGGCTTTGGAAACGCGGTGACGTCAAAAGTAGGCGTTAAAAGATGTGTTAATGGACAAAAGTCGATTTGCCCGGTCGGCAAAGCCGTTCGAAGCCGCACCGCAAAAATTTCGGCGTCCTAAAATTAGGGCGCCCAAAAAGTTCGGCTGCCCCCGATGCCCTCCTCCGAGGGGAGGAGCTGCACCGGGGGCGCCAGGGGAAACGCTTTCAGCGCTTAATGGCGGGAAATTTCTTCCTTGATCCTCAGCTTCCGCTTCTTGAGGGCCTGAATCATGGCTGCGTCAGGTATCGGGCGGCTCATTTCGTCATGAATCTGTCTTTCGATTCCGGCATGCTTGAGCTGCAGAGCGCTGACGTGCGAACTATCCATGGACGGTTCTCCTCTTGGTTCGGGGGGTGGGCCGGACCCTTGCCTGCGACCTCTCTTGGCGACTCGGCATTGGCAATCCGGCGCAAAACGGATGGAACCACATCCTGTCCATCTTGCGAAGACCGCTAATGCTTCATATCGGTGAATCGCGTGTCTCCTGCGTCGAGCAGGTCATGTGAAAACAGCATCCGCTGACTGCCATTCGAGAGTAGGAAATCCCGGCGTGACCGAAGAGGAAATGCGCAAGCGCCTGGAAATTCTCAAGATCGAGCACCGCGATCTCGACGCGGCGATCGACGCGCTCACCCTTCCCGGCGCCGGAGACCAGCTCCAGATCGCGCGCCTGAAAAAGCGCAAACTC
The DNA here is from genome assembly GCF_032093395.1 of Novosphingobium sp. Lineage (GTDB taxonomy): Bacteria > Pseudomonadota > Alphaproteobacteria > Sphingomonadales > Sphingomonadaceae > Novosphingobium. Next base: position 110 of record NZ_DAMDBA010000008.1, on the reverse strand, counting down.
AAGCTGAAAGACCAGATCGCGGTCATCGAAGACTTCCTGATTCCGGATATCATCGCGTAATCGGTCGACCTGACGGTCGGGCAAAAATGGCCGACCGTCAGGTCGACCGA
>NZ_DAMDBA010000007.1:0-112632 GCF_032093395.1 Novosphingobium sp. | reverse complement strand
CGTAGAGGTGAAGGTCCGATCCGCAGATCGCGGTCGAGGTGATCTTGATGATCGCGTCGCGCGGGTTGAGGATCTCGGGATCGTCGACCGTGTCGACGCGGACGTCATGCTTGCCGTGCCAGGTGAGCGCGCGCATCAGGCCTTCTCCTCTTCGAGCTGCGCGCGGGTGCGCGACGAGGTGGCGACTTCGCCGGTTTCCATCAGCTGTTTGAAGCGGCGCAGGTCACGCCGCGCCTGAATGGCGGGTTCGCGCTGAAACATTTTGGCGATGAGCTTGCCCAAGACACCGGCGGGCGGGTCATAGACGATCGTCGCGGTGACGATGGTGCCGCGATCGCCGGCATCGCGGAATTCGATGCGGCCGCTGTTGGGTATATCGGCATCCCCGGACGAGGCCCAGGCGATGAGTTCCCCGTCCCTTTCTTCGGTAATGCGGGCGTCCCATTGGACGGTCTTACCGCCGGGCGCCTTCACGACCCAATGGGACAGTTCACGCGAAGGCACGTCTACCCGCACGACGTTTTCCATGAAAGTGGGAAGCCGCGCGAAGTCGCGCCAGTATTCGTAGAGTTCCGCGCGGGGCCGGTTGATCGTCACGGTCCGCCCGATCAATGTGTCGCCTCGCGTTTCCGGAAGCGCCTGGACTGCGCTATCGCGCGTCGCTTGGGATTTGGATGTCGTGGGCGGGGCGTCGTCATTCCGGCGTGCCATTCCTGCTCTCCATCTGCTTGGATATGCGGCCGGTCCATTGAATAGGGCGGCTTTCATAAATCAAACGACCACAGCGAGCATAAAGACCCAGGAATTCGGCTGGATAATCTCGTCAGGGAAACGTCCTGGCGCAACTGTCGGTCAGGTTGCGAGCATATCGAGAAGGCTCTCGATCCGCGCGATGCGTTCGTCGTCGGAGGCAAGGGGCTGGGACAGGATCCAGCGCCCGTTCTTTTCGACAAATCCGGCCGCCCCGACCTCGATCCTGCATTCGGGGCGCAGCGTGAAGGCTATCGCCGCCGGGCCTGCATCGATGCGCGGGATAAGCAACGCCCGCGCGGCAAGACGGATGCGGGCATGGGCCAGCAGCCGTTCCGCTTCGGCGGGGAGCGATCCGAAGCGATCCAGCAGTTCGGCCTCGAAGGAATCAAGCGCATCGTCGGTCTCGATGCGTGCCAGTCGGACATAGAGGGACAGTCGCAAGTCCGCCTCCGGTATCCAGTTCTCGGGAAGGGCGCCGGTCGCACCCAGGTTGAGTTCGGGGCTCCATCGCTCGACATTCTCGCCGCGCGCGGCCTTCAGCGCGATGCGCAGCAGGTGCTGGTAAAGATCGACGCCGATCAGCTTCATGTGCCCGGCCTGGTCCTCGCCCACAAGATCGCCCGCGCCCCGCATGTCCAGATCCTGGCCGCTGATCGAGAAACCGGCGCCGAGCCGGTCGAAGGTGGCGAGCGTGCGCAGACGCTTGAGCGTGCGCGCGCCGATTGCGTCCTTGCTTTCGATCAGCAGGATGACTTGCCCGCGCCGATTGCCGCGCCCGACACGGCCGCGCAGCTGGTGCAGTTGTGCCAGCCCGAAGCGATCCGCGCGCCAGACGATCATAGTGTTCGCGCGCGGTACGTCGAGGCCGGCTTCGATGATGTTGGTTGCCAGCAGGATATCCCCCAGGCCATTGCCGAAGCTGACCATTACCTCGTCGATTTCGCCGGGCGACATCTTCCCGTGCGCCTGGACCAGGGTCAGATCGGGGGCAGCACGTCGTATCTTCTCGGCGACCTTCGCCATGTCCTCGATACGCGGCACGACTACGAAGCTCTGGCCTCCCCGGGCCTTTTCGCGGGTGAGGGCGGTACGGATTAGTACATCGTCGTACTCGCCGATGCTGGTGCGGATCGGCTGCCGCCGGGCCGGAGGCGTGGCAATGACCGACATCTGCTGAAGGCCCACGAGCGCCGCCTGCAAGGTGCGCGGGATCGGCGTTGCGCTGAGGCTCAGGATATGGACGGTCCCCAAGCCGCGCAAACGGGCCTTGTCGGCAGCACCGAAGCGTTGTTCTTCGTCGATTATCACCAGCCCCAGCCTGGCGTAGTTCACGGCTTTCGCCATCACAGCTCCGGTACCCACCACTATACCGATCGACCCATCGGCAAGCCCGGCCTTTGCGGCTTTCCTTTCCGCAGCGGTGCTCAGCCGCGACAGGCCAACGATCTCTATCTTCGTCCCCTCGAAGCGGCGGCGGAACGTCTCGAGATGCTGCCGCACGAGCACCGTGGTCGGTGCGGCGACCACGACCTGGAAGCCGGCCAGCGCCGCCAGCGCGGCGGCCCGCAGAGCAACCTCCGTCTTGCCGTAGCCCACGTCGCCGATGATCAGCCGGTCCATCGGCCGCCCGCTCGACAGATCGTCCCTGACGGCTGCGATGGCCCGGGCCTGGTCGGCCGTCTCGTTGAAGGGGAACCCGCCGGAGAAACGTTCGTAAGCGGCGGGCTCGGGTTCCATGACCGGCGCCGTCAGCGTCTCGCGCTCGCCAGCAAGCGTCATCAGAGCCTTTGCGCTCTCCTCGATCGCGGCGTTTACCGTCGCACGGCGCTTTTGCCAGGACGAACCATCCAGCTTGTCGAAAGTCACGGCGTCACCGTCGGCACCGTAGCGCCAGATACGATCGGCCTCGTCAACGGATATCAGACGCCGCCCGCCCCCCGCATATTCAAGCACGATCCTTTCGATCGAAGGCTGGTCGCCGCTCTCGCCACCGGCCGGCGAAGATTCCAGCCCCTGGACGCGCGCGACGCCGTGGTCTTCGTGGATCACCACGTCGCCGCTGCGCACGTCGATGCCGATGTGCCAGGGGGACGTGCCGGCCGGGCCGCCATCGCCGATCAGTGCGCGACTGCCCATGAGGTCGGCCGCCGCGACGAGCACTATGCGCTCGTCGACGTATCCGGCGTCGACCGGAGCCATCAGGCTGCCGCCGCAGCCGGCGGGCAATCCATCGAGGTCCGACCAGCCGTTGAGCTCCACGATTTCCAGCGTCAGGCGCTGGGCGATCCTGCCCCGCAGGAAGCGCAGGTCTCGGGCACTGCCGGCCAGTACGAACTTGCGTCCGGCTGCCAGAAGCGGCTTTGCGAAGCGAGCCATGGCGGCGAGCGGTGAGCGCTCATCGGCAAAGCGCGGGACTGCCGTGAAGTCCGCGTCGAACGGCGGCGGCGCCCAGGCCTTGCACGCCGTCTTCCAGGGACCATCCTCTATCGCATCCGGGCGTCTGTCACCGGCAGCGTCGCGGGCAAGCTGGATAAAGCGCTTGCGGCGATGGTCGGCCTTATCCGAAAACGCGAGTATCCCCGGCGTCAGGTGGTCAAGGATCGATGTCGGCTCGCCAAGAGGCGGTTCGGCTGCGCGGCCGATTTCCAGGCTTTCCAGATCAGCGGTGGTAAGCTGGGTCACGGGATCGTATGACCGGATCGCAGCGATCCTGCCCGCTGCCAGTTCGATGCGTGCCGGGCCGCTGGCATCGGCGGGAAATATGTCTATGACCTCGCCGCGTACCGCCATTTCGCCCGGCTCGTCGACCCGGTCGTCAGCGAAATATCCCAGCTCTTCTAGGTGTATCGCGAAAGTCTGGGTGTCGGCCTCGTCACCCGGGTGCAGAGTGGGCGGTGCGCTGTCGAACGCGTCAGGGCCGGGGTAGCACCGCGCGGCAGCTTCCCCGCTCAGGATGCAGGCGACGTGGGTGCCTTGGGCCAGCCGCAGCATCCGTAGCGCGGACGCGCGCCGCCCCGCGTTCGCCGGGCTCGCAGGAGCCGCTTCTCCTGGAAGCGTATCGCTGGAGGGCACGTGCACGACCTTCGCCATCGGCGACAGCGCCTTGACGGCCTCGGCCAAAGCCTCGGCCTGCTGCTCGTCGTCCGCGAGGAATGCAATGGATTGGTCGGCAAGGGTCTGCGTGATGCGGACCGCTGTGAAGGCCAGGTTCATGCGGCACCTGGAGCGCTGACCTGCCACTGGTTCGCTGACCGAACCCTTTTCCATTCACCGGGTTTGCCCCGCTTGGTCATGTCGGTCAGAACCTGTTCCTCTCCGTTCGAGCAAGCCTCCTGCGCGCTGCGGTGGCCATACTCAGCTCACAACGCGCGAAGAAAGCGAAAGGAGAGGCTGCCTGCCGGCTATATTTGATTGACCTATGTTGATGGCCGCATTTGCCGGGATTTGCCGCGAGACGGTTCGTTGCGGCCGAGTTCGAAACAGGATCGGGAAACCGGATATTCCTCCCGCACTCTGAAACTCTGCTCAATCTTCGCTTGTTAGCGCAAGCGACAGGAGAATTCGTTGGCTGATCAAAAAACAGATGACCGACGCGGATTCCAGGCGACGAAGCCGACTGCAATCCCGGCGCCGGGCTGGAAGCAGATTTTGGTCCGCGCCTGGCGTGAGGCAAGCCAGGACAACCTCGGGCTCATCGCTTCAGGCGTTGCTTTCTGCGCGGTTCTGGCGCTCGTACCTGCGCTGGGCGCCATCGTGATGACCTATGGCCTAGTTGCCACGCCCGAGACTGTAGCCTCCAACGTGGCCTCGCTGACTGCGATGATGCCACACGACGCAGCCCGCCTCATTGGGGAGCAGCTCTCCAATGTCGTTCACGCCTCGGACGGCAAGAAGGGTATCGGACTGTTTGTCGCGCTCGCAATTGCGCTCTACGGGGTAATGAAGGGAGCATCGGCTCTCATTGTCGCTCTCAACATCGCGTATGACGAGGAGGAAGACCGTGGATTCTTTCGCCTCAACTTCCTTGCGTTCAAGATCGCGGCTGGCAGCGTTACTGTGGCCGTATTGGCCATGGTCGGCATCGCCGGGTTGCCGGCGTTGACCCAAACATCGAATTCGACACAAGGGTTTGTCGCTGTTCTGGTCACCATTGTATCGTACACGCTGATCGGTCTCGTCGGCGCGGCGCTTGCCGCCACGATCTACCGCTACGGGCCGGACCGTGCTCACGCTAAATGGCGGTGGCTTACGCCTGGATCGATATTCGCTTCGGTATCATGGATGGCCATGACTTTTGGTTTCGGGCTCTATGTTGCGAATTTCGGCAACTACGACGCCACTTACGGCTCGCTTGGAGCGATAATGGTATTGCTCACCTGGCTGTACCTTTCAGCCTATGTGCTGCTGCTTGGCGCCGAGATTAACTGCGAACTTGAACGACAGACCTCGCGAGACACGACCACTGGCGCCGAGGTGCCGCTTGGGCAACGGGGTGCTTACGCCGCCGATACTGTCGCAAGTACACCATAGCATGACAGTGTTTGGTGCCGGATCGATCAGAGCGGGGCGAGGGCTTGGCTGGGCTCTCCAGGGCTCCCCCGAATTAGCTTGATCTCAGGTCATGCTGTCGCCGCCGGTTACCTCCTGACTTCCGAGACGAAGTTCCGGCCGAGGTTAGTGTCGGAAACGGAACCAATCGCGGCTTACACCTTTGATACCTGACAAGGAGACACGACATGATTGGTAAGATTTTTGGAGCAATCGTCGGGAATCAGGCTGCCAAGCATGTGAAGGGCGTCAGTGGCACGAGCGGTACTCTGCTGGGTATCGCTGCGCCTGTGGTCGTGCGGCGTCTCGGCCCCCTTGGAGTGATTGCCGCCGCAGCCGGAGCTTATGCCTACAAGAAGTACAGCGACCGGCGCGAAGTCGAGAAGGCGAGCCGCGTCCGTTCTTTCGGTTTTGCCGAGCCCACGCGTACGCAGGCCTGACACTCACGATCGGAGATGACGTCGGAGCATGGCCGAATGGCGGGCACCTGCGTCATGCGGCAAACCGGAAACTTAGACCGGTGCAACCGGATCGGCAATCGCTCTAGCGTAAAGTCGGCTGCCGACGATCCGTCTCAGCCGGCACGGCGAAGGGACACGCAACGGGCGGGCGCGTTCTATCTGCGCCGCATCGGGCTCGTTCATAACGGTGATCCCGCTTTCATTCGAGGCGATCAGGCCGGCCCACTCGAAAGCGACCAGCCAGCCGGGCATCGGCCATTGCTCCCATTTTTTGTGAAATAGGCCTGCATTGCGCAGGATGTCGCGGAAATGCTGGAACGGTGGGTCAAAGGTGTCATGGAACTGATGGAGCACTCCAGGGCCGCCCATGCGCCGCCTTGCCCGACATGTAAAAGGTGACGTCCTTCGGTTCCAGGCGCTTTAGGCTATCACCGATCACCTGGAAGGCCTCATCCCAACCGGCCCGCACATAGCGGTCGCTCGCGGCGTCGTAGCGCAGCGGTTCGGTAAGACGTCCGGCCTTTTCCAGATAGTGATCCTCCCAGTCGAGCAGTTCAGAAACCGAATGCTCCGCGAAGAACTCGGGCGTGCAGCGCTGCGAGGTCAGGTCCCAGATCGTCGCTTCGGCGCCGTTCTCGCAGAATTCCGCGATATGCGGTTTCGGAGGCTTGGCCTAGGCGCAGGACGAGCACATATAGCCGCCCGGCTTGTTCTGCTCGGCCAAAGTCTGAAGTACGGCAGGCTTCACCTTGCTGGTCTTCTCGACACGGGCGATCCTGTCCAGGGAGGCCCAGCCACCGGTTGCTTGATCGTAACGGTGTGGTTTTGTGGAATCATCCATTATCGTTCCCCGCTGACTCATGATGTAAGCAACCGACGGCGGTGGTCCCTTCGATCTCAGGAAAATAGAGGAACGGCGGTGTAAGGGGCATGCGTTCACTCCCTATAGTTCGGACGTTAACTCCTCGCACCGAGGAACCTTGATAATGCAGGCTTGAAAACTTTGTGCCGAGCCCGGTTTCGCCGACTTACGGTGCCGATTGTCGAAGAAGGCTGCGATTGGCCCCACACATGGTTAGTCGCAATTCCGCCACCGTCCGGCGGGTTCTTAAGCAAGATGGTGCGGGCTGAAACCCGAATTGGATGCAACCCCCGCTTTCGCATCTTATCTCCGTATGACCAACCCAGGAATTTGCTATGGCTAATGGCTGGGCACCCGACGGTGCCGTCCAGGATCAAATTGATGACAGTGTGAAGGACGGCGTTTCAGCGGCTCGAGCTCGGATGCCATGCGGTGAGGGACTGTCTGATTGCGAGGATTGCGGCGAGGCGATTCCCGAGGCAAGGCGTCTGGCCCTGCCAGGAGCGCGGACCTGCATCAGTTGCCAGAAGCTCCGCGATCGCAAGCCGCTCCACTCAGCGATCAATCGCCGGGGAAGCAAAGACAGCCAATTGCGCTGACGGTAAGACACTTGGCCTGTCGAAACACTTGGCATGGCCATTCCAGTGCATATGCGTCGATAGACCATGGCAGCGTGCCGGACGTGCGCCGGCGCTTCGCGCGCAGATTTTGAACCAATGTCAATGATACTGCGGCTGCTAGAAAAATTGCTTTTTATTGCTGCTTGGCACGTTTTGATCTCTGCGCACTTCTTCTTCGATGGACTCGAACTTCCAACATGTCGAATTGTCATTGCTTGGCGGTCATTATCCGGGAGAGGCTTGGGTCGACCGGGTAAACTCTGGGCTTGAAGCGGGATGGCGACGGGGCTGGCTGTCTCGTCCCCAACTTTACCCAGAGGCGCTGTTGTCGGCTTCTCGGCGGATCACTGGTCTCCATGATTTCGGGAGGGACCACGGTTGGGCCGATCGACTGTACCTTTTATGCAAAGCGCTGCGCCAAGAGGCTGCCCTTTCTCCACTGGGCACGACCGTCGCCTATGGTCAGTTGATCGCGGCATTGAGCAACCGGTTGCGTGCCGCCGAGCTATGGCGACAAGTGCCTGAGATCGGGCACGTGCCGATCACTCGCCCGATCCTCGTCATCGGGCAGATGCGTTCGGGCAGCACGCGGATGCAGCGAATGTTGGGATGTGACGCGCAATTGACCTGCACCCGCTTCTTCGAAAGCTGGAATCCCCTCCCGCGTTGGAATCTCGGTGGTCTCGATGACCGTGTGCTGCGCGCCTGGCTGGCGCTGCGGATCGCGCGATGGCTTAACCCTCGTTTCGACGTCATGCATCCCACCGGTCCATGCAAAGTCGATGAGGAAATCGGCATCCATAATATCGCATTGTTCGGAGCAGCCTTCGAAGCGCAATGGCGTATACCTTCGTTCGCCCGCGAGATGGAAGAATCGGACAATCGGCCTGTCTATGCCGAGTTTCGTCGCTTCTTGCAGACCATTCGCTGGCTAAGACGTGATAAGCAGGACAAGCCTTGGGTGCTTAAGCTGCCCCAGTTCGGGCAGGATTTGCAGGCCGTGCTTGAGGTGTTTCCGGATGCCCGCGTCATCTTGCTCGACCGCGATCCGGTAAGCGTGGTGGCCTCTTCGGCCTCGCTGGTCTTCAATCAGATGGCAGTGCAGAGCCGCGATGTCGATCCTGTATGGATCGGCAAGGAATGGCTTGGGAAAACGCTTTTGCGCAAGTGCCGGATAAACGACGGGCTAGAGCAGTTTGCCGGGCCGGTCGTGCGCGTGACGTATGATGATATGCAAGCCGATTGGCGAGGCCAGATGCGACGCGTCTACGCTGGCTTTAGCCTTAAACTCACAGCGAGGTCAGAAGAAGCAATGACAAATTTTGTGGAACGCTCCAAGCACGGTTGCCTGCGCGATCATAAATACCATCCTGAGCATTACGGACTAAGTGCTTCTGAAATTGATCTGGTGTGGAACTTTGCGGATCGGCGATCGGACTTGTGTGCATCGGCTACGGCCGCTTGATGTAGCCTGGATCAGAAGCTTGGGGCAGTCGAAGCCGGGTTTCGGGCTGATACTTGATCGCGTGAAAGTTACCGAGCGATGCTATGGTGCACGACCTTAAAATCCATGGGCGATATCGGCATGGGAACGGCGGCGATAGTTGGCGATTTGCGCACTAGATGAGTGCAGGGCCCAATGGCGGAGCGAATGACGATGCCTTTCAAGCCGAACACCGCACCCATTCTGCGATCAGGCGTGAGGAAATAGGTTGCTTGCTTTGAGCGCTATCGATGCATCAACCAACTATCTACACTGGAAGATACGATGTGGTCGGTATGCTGTTTGAAGGGGGGGCGGCCCAACGCCGCTAAGATTATCAATCAGCGGAACAGGTTGCTCGAAGGATGAAGGTGGCCACTTACAACGCGAATGGCGTCAATGGCCGGCTGCCGGTGCTACTGCGGTGGCTTGAGGAAGCTGAACCTGATGTGGTCGTACTACAGGAACTGAAAGCGTCATCGGAGCGGTTTCCGGAAGCGGCAATTCGCGACCTCGGCTATGACGCCGTCTGGCATGGACAAAAGTCGTGGAATGGGGTCGCCCTTCTAAGCCGGGTCGGCGAAATCCACGAGACGCGGCGCGGCCTGCCCGGCGATCCGGATCCAAGCCAGAGCCGTTACATCGAGGCTGCTGTCAACGGAATCCTGATTGGCGGCTTGTATCTTCCTAATGGAAACCCCCGGCCGGGACCCAAATTCAATTATAAGCTCGCATGGTTCGAGCGTCTTATCGAACATGCAGCGGGCCTGCTCGAGACCGGGCTGCCAATCATGCTCGCCGGCGATTTCAATGTCATCCCGAGCGATCTTGACGTCTATAAGCCCGAGCGGTGGACCGATGACGCGCTGTTCGCGCCCGAGGTTAGGGACGCCTATTTCAGGTTGCTCGATCAGGGATGGACCGATGCTTTGCGCGAGCGCCATCCGGGTGAGGTCATCTACACGTTCTGGCACTATTTCCGAAACGCCTATGGGCGGAACGCGGGCCTGCGGATCGATCACTTTTTGTTAAGTCCGATGCTCGCCGAGCGTCTTAGCGATGCTCAGGTCGACACCCATGTGCGCGGGTGGGAAAAGACCAGCGACCACGCTCCGGTCTGGATAGAGCTCGTCGACAAACCCAAGACTAAACTCGGGAAGAAAGCGAGAGCCTGATGGATATCTCTAGTTTCCTGCTTACCGAAAACGCCTGGCTGCGCAACAATGACAGGGTTCCGGTGGTGATCTATCACGCGGTGCTCGCGGGCGAGAGCGATGATCTGGCTGAGCGGTTCGAAGCCCTGTTCGCCGCCAATGGCTGGATGCCGGACTGGCGTGATGGCATATTCGATTATCATCATTATCACTCAACCGCGCACGAGGTGCTCGGAGTATTTGCCGGAACCGCGACGCTTGAACTGGGTGGACCAGGCGCCAGGCAGGTCGAAGTTGCTGCGGGCGATGCATTGATGCTGCCGACCGGAACCGGACATCGCTGCATCTCGGCCAGCGATGACTTCCAGGTGGTGGGCGCCTATCCCCGAGGGCAGGACTGGGATATTTGCCGGGAGGCGCCTGATGATGCGGCCCGCGCGCGCATGGCGGCGTTACCTGATCCGCGCCCTGACCCAGTTACCGGCGCAACTGGCGCGAGGACCGGCGCGTGACAACCCGCTGGAAGTTCGATGTGATGAACCTGTCGCTGTACCCAGCCAGCTTATGCCGGTTCAGCCGGATGTAATTGCACGCATGTGAGCTCAAATCCGGCCAAAAGGACGACTCTCTGTAAGAGCAGTGCCTGACACGGCGTCCACTCGGTGGATGCAACGACGTGCCAGGCATCACTATTCGAGGGCCGTGCAGGTGGTCCCTGCGCCGCCGATCGAATCAGAAGTGGAAGATCACACCGGCCATAGGGCGAATGCTGTCGAAGTCGTAGGTTTCGGCGGACAGGCGAAGGCGAACGCCGCTGTTCCCGGTCACACCTCCGAGGCCGATGTCCTTGGGGCCAACCTCAACGCCAACGCCGTAGATCCAATCCTTCTCGTCTCCGTAGGCACGCTTGCCGTTGACCCATTGGTAGCCGGCCGATGCGTAGATCAAGCCGCTCTCACCGGCTCGACCACCGATACGGCCCTTGACGCTGTATTCCCAGTCGATGTCGCCGAAGCCTTTGGTCGCATTGCCTTCCACGCCGACAAAAGCGGGCCCGAGCGGGATATTGACACCGGCGACGCCACTCACGAGGCCGCCGTTCATCCGTCCGCCCCGGGGCGAACCGAACTCGCTTTGACGCGAAAACTCGTGGTATCCGCCGAGGACACCGACATAAGGCTCAATACCGAAGGCCTCACTGCCGTCAGGAGCCGTTTCCTCCTGGGCGAAGGCTGCCGTCGGCATTGCTGCGGTGAGTGCGAGAGCAAGAAGACACTTCTTCATGAGAAACTCCAATCGATCCGACGATTATGTCGATGTGCGATTGCTTGAACGACGAAGGCGGAAGTCAGTTTCTCGTGTCTGCGGCTTTTGTCACAAGCGTGTCATTTGTGCATCAGCAGTTTTTCATCAATACTGTTGCATGCCAGTACCGCTTTCGCCGATTGGGTAGGTCGTGGCAGGCTTATCCGAACGATGGTTACCGAATGCGAGGTGCATCGAGTTAACCCCGTTAGAGCCCGTTTGAACAATGCCCGAGAGGGCATTTTCAGAGCGGCACCAGCCCGCGCCCCCGCCCTACCACCCGCAGGATACTACCGTTGGGTGGTAGGGTGGGGGCGTGGGCTGGTGCCGCAAAATTCGCTTTCAGCGAATTTTCAAACGGACTCTTAGGACTGATTGGGTGGATGCGCGTAACTTGGCAGGATCAGTTTATCGCTAGAGTTTCATTCCCGGCCACCGCGGCAGTAAACTGCGGCAGGTGGTTCCGTCGCTCTAGGCTGGCCAGAGGTCAGGTTGGTTTTTAAGGGACGTCTGCGCTAGGCTTCGAAAAGTGATCGACCAGCGCGGGCGCACCATCTCGGCGATACTGTGTTCCCACTCATGGCGGGCGGGTCCGCTCAGATGATAGGCCCCTCTGGGGACCAGCGGTATGGTGATCCGGGCAAAGCCATTCCCACGCCTTCGCCTGAAGCGCATCGCGGCCGGTTCGCCCAGCGAAATACCGACGACATGCTCGTAAAGGGGCCTATCGCGGTGCCACCCGATCCCTGCGCCGGCGTCGTAGCGGATCAGCAAGGCCTGGACGAGCAATGCCGGATCGAGCGCGGCAAAGCTCGCGGCGCGGTCACGCAGCAACATGAGCCAGCCAGGGAAGGGAGGCGCTTCACGCTGCCGCCCCGTCTCGAAATCGTAGTTCCACCCGAACGAGGCAGTGAGGCGCTTGCCGGTCCAGCCCTGGAACCGGAACGGCTCCAGGGCGCATGCGTCGATACGGCTGATGAGTTCGCGTTCCTCGGCATCGTCGATGAAATCGGGCCGGGTCGAAAGACCGGGCAGGGCAGGGGCGCCGAACAGGTCGAGCATCATGCCGCCTGTTCGGTTTCGAACATCGGCAGCGCGGTATCCTGTGCAGGCGAGGGATCGCTCAGGTTCGACACCGTTACGCCGACCAATCTTATTCCCTTGGCGGTCGGAAGGACCGAGCGGGCGAGATCGAGTGCGGTGCGCACCAGAAGCTCGTGCGTCATCACCGGCTCCGTCTGGCTGCGGCTGCGGGTGATCTGCTTGAAGTCGCCGTACTTGATCTTCACGGTGACGGTGCGGCCAAAGATTTGGCGGGCCTCGCACCAGCGCCATACGTCCTCGGCCATTTTCAGCACGCCGGCCTCAATTTCACTGGGGTCCGTCAGGTCAAGGTCGAACGTCGTCTCGGATCCTGAAGACTTGCGGACGCGGTTGGGATTGACCGGACGATGATCTTCGCCGCGGGCAATCGCATAATACCATGCCGCCGAACTGCCAAAATGACGTTCAAGGAATTCCTTGGGCTTGGCACGAAGGTCCGCGCCGGTCTCGATGCCCAGCCGCTTCATCTTTTCCGCCGTCACCGGTCCCACGCCGTGGAACCGGCTGACGGGGAGCGTCTCGACCCAGGCGCCGCCCATGTCCGGGGTCACGGCAAATTGTCCGTTGGGTTTACGATGATCCGAGGCAAGTTTCGCGAGGAACTTGTTGTAGGAGATGCCAGCTGAAGCGGTGAGGCCGGTTTCCTCCAGGATGTCCGCGCGGATGGCCTTCGCGGTTCGCCAGGCGGTTTCGAGGCCGCTTTTATCCGCCGTTACGTCAAGATATGCCTCGTCGAGCGAGAGCGGCTGGATGAGGTCGGTGTAGCGGGCAAACACGGCGTGGATCTGCTGCGAGACCTGCCGGTAGACTTCGAAGCGAGGCGGTACGAACACCAGCTCGGGACAGCGGCGCAGTGCGATGACCGACGGCAGCGCGGAGCGTACCCCGAACTTTCGCGCCTCGTAGCTGGCAGCTGCAACCACGCCGCGCGCCGCCGCATGGCCCACGGCAACGGGACGTCCGCGTAAAGACGGATCGTCGCGCTGCTCCACCGAGGCGAAGAACGCGTCCATATCGACGTGGATGATTTTTCTGATCGCGGAATCGTCCATGCCGTGACCATATCACGATAAGAACAAATATCGAACAAAAAGGATTACTTGCCTGTCTAACGTCATGCCTGGGCATGCTTGCTGCACAGCTCTGTCCACAGGGTTGTCCCTGAACGCGGCTTAGGCCTTCATCGCAAATGGCTTGACCCTGCGGCACCTCGAATGGGAACATAAAGCGAACATCACGAGTCTTCCGAGTCATCATGCAGCTGCTGTCATCACCGCCTCCGTTTACTATCGAGCAGCTGCGCACCCTGGCGTCACCGCTGGCGGAGTATCGCACCATGCCGTTCGCCGTCGAAGCCCTGGACAGCCGATTGAGCGGCGGCGGACTGAGGGCCGGTGCGTTGCACGACGCTGCAGCGCTCACCTGCTCGCTTGTCGACGATGCAGCCGCCACCTTGTTTTTTGCAGGGATAGCAGCGCGCGAGGCGCGCGCTGCAGGCGCTCCGGTCCTGTGGGTGAGCTGCCGCCATGACCTTTACGCGCCTGGCCTCGAACAGGCTGGGCTGGCATCGGCCGATGTCATTCATGCGCAGCCGCGGGACGATGCGGCGCTGCTCGCCGTCGTCGAGGACGCGGTTCGCGACGGTACCCCGGCTGCGGTGGTTGCAGAGGCCAGTAGGGTGTCGATGGTGGCGACGCGCCGGCTCCAGCTGGCGGCAGCAGAAGCCGACATCCCGGTGTTGCTGCTGCGCCGCCACCGCGGACGCGAACGGGATCCGCTCGGTGACCCGTCGGCGGCCTGGACCCGGTGGCGCATTGCCAGCGCGCCTTCCGAACGCCTCGGCGTGGCCGGCGTCGGACGGCACCGCTGGCTTGTCGAACTTGCCCGCCAGCGCGGCGGCGAGGGTTTTACCCTGACCGTGGAGGGATGCGATGAGACGGGTCGTCTCGCTGTTCCTGCCCTATCTGCCGATCGAGCGGCTGAGACGGCAGGACCGGTTCGCCGCTCCGCGGCCTGAACCCCGCGTCCTCCAGCTTCCTGTCGACGACAACCCTGGCGCTTGTTCTGTCCCGCGCGGCGGTGGGTGGCGGCCGGGTGCGCGCTGGGCGCGAGCGGAAATGCTGCGGAAGGTTGCCGGGGAGGCACGGTCGCCCGCCGAGGTGCAGCGCGAGATAGCCTTGCTTCCCTTGCACGCGCAGCCGCCCATGCGGGAGCTTGGTCGCCGTTCGGAAGCAGCGCAGCATCCCTTCAAGCGTCCGGCATCGCCGCCGCGCGCCGCGCGTACCGACCCTCAGGTCGCCGCGTCTCCGCTGGCGCTGATCGGCAAAGTTGGCCGCCGCGACGAGATTGTCGCTGCCTGCCCGGCGGCAAAGGCCCTCGGCATCCATGTCGGGATGGCGGCGACCCATGCCCGGGCGCTGGTCTCCGATCTCGATTTTCGGCCCGCAGCGCCGAAAGGGGACGCGATGCTGTTGGACCGTCTGGCCCTGTTCGGGATCCGCCGGTGGTCGCCGGTGGTCGCCGTATCGCCGCCCGACGGTGTCTGGCTGGACCTGACCGGCGCAGCGCACCTCCATGGCGGCGAGGCGCGCTTCTGCCGCCGCCTTCAGTCCTTTTGCTGCCGCGCCGGGTTCACCGCGCGGATCGCGATCGCCGATACGCCGGGCGCGGCCCACGCGCTTGCCCGCTACGGCCGCGAGGATATCGCGATCGTAGCGCCGGGCGGCGTCCTGCGGGCTTTGTCGCCGCTCCCGGTGGCGGCGCTGCGGCTTGAAGACGCCGCGCTGGCCGCTGCGCGCAAGTTCGGCTTCGAGACGATCGCCGATCTGCTCCCCGTAGCGCGCGCGCCCCTCGCGCGCCGCCTCGGCATGGCGACGATCGACCGGCTCGACCAAGCCCTGGGCGGCAAGGCGGAGCCGATCACACCACGCGAGAATATCGTCGTCCCGATGGTCGAGCGGCGCCTGCTCGAGCCGATCGGCACCGCCGAGGCGATTGCGCAGGTCATGCAGGATCTTCTGAAGGACCTGGCCGAGCTCTTGCAGCGCAAGGGGCTTGGCGCGCGCTCGCTGCGGCTGATCGCGCTGAGGATCGATGGGGGTGAGCAGATGGTCGCCATCGGCACCTCGCGTCCGACCCGCGAGGTCGCGCATCTGCTGCGGCTGCTGAAGCTCAGGATCGACCGCATCGATCCTGGCCTCGGCCTCGAGCAGTTCCGGCTACTCGCCCCGCACACAGAAACGCTCGATGCCGAAAATCTCGGCGCTATCCTTGCCGGTGAGGCCGTGGTGCGCGATCCCGCCCGGCTGGTTGACGTGGTGGCGGGACGGATCGGGCAGGGGGCCGTCTACCGGTTCGCCCCGGTCGAGAGCCATGTTCCCGAGCGCGCGGTGCGAGCGGCGAGCCCGATCGAGGCGCAGGGAACCTGGCCGCCTTGGCAGCGGCCGGTGCGCCTCTTCGCACGGCCCGAGCCCTTGCACGGCGTGATGGCGCTGATGCCCGATCAGCCGCCGCGCCGTTTCGAGTGGCGAGGGCGCACTCACCGGGTCGTGGCGGGTGACGGGCCGGAACGGATCCACGGCGAGTGGTGGCGCCGCGATGCCGAAGTCTGGGCGGTGCGCGACTACTACCGCCTCGAGGACGAGTATGGCGGGCGCTACTGGGTGTTCCGGCGCGGCGACGGCGTGACGAGCGACACCGGCGATCTGACCTGGTGGATGCACGGTGTCTTCGCATGACCGAATATGTCGAGCTTCAGGTGCTCACGCACTTCACCTTTCTCCAGGGCGCCTCCAGCCCCGACGAGCTGTTCGCGGCCGCTGCCATGCTAGGCTATTCTGCACTTGGCATTGCTGATCTCGGCAGCGTCGCCGGGGTCGTGCGGGCCTGGGAAGCCGAGAAGGTCACGGGTGTGCGGCTGATAGCCGGCACCCGGATAGATCTGAGCTGTGGCCGCCGCCTGTTGCTCTATCCCACCGACAGGCAGGCCTGGTCGCGGATCACGCGCCTGCTCACGATCGGCAAGCGCCGGGCGGGGAAAGGCGGCTGCTTGCTGCACTGGTACGAGCTTGCGGCCTGGTCCGAAGGCGTGATCGCCATCCTGCTTCCCGGTGAAGCCGATGGTGGCAATGTCGCTGCGCTCGCTGACCTGCGCCAGGTCTATGGCAAGCGCGGCTACATGGCGCTGTTCCAGCGCCGCCGGCCGGACGACGCGCTGCGCATCGCGGCCCTCTCCCGGCAGGCGGTGGAAGCCGATGTGCGGCCAGTCGTCACCGGCGATGTGCTCTACCATGCGCCGGATGCCCGCCTCCTCCAGGACGTGGTCACCGCGATCCGCCATGGCTGCACGGTCGACGAACTCGGCTATCGGCGCGAGGTCAACTCTGACCGAGCACTCAAGTCGCCGGAAGAAATGGCCCGTCGTTTCGCTGCTTATCCGGACGCGCTGCGCGCCAGTGTCGAGATCGCCGAGACCTGCACTTTCGCGCTCAGTGACCTGACCTATCACTACCCCGAGGAGCGGATGATCGACGGGCTGACCGCGCAGCAGGCGCTGGAGAAGATGGCGTGCGAAGCACTTGACGTCATGTTCGACGGCGCGCCGCCTCAGGATTACCGTAACCAGATCGCTCATGAGCTGAAGCTCATCGCCGACTTGAACTATGCGCCCTATTTCCTGACCGTCCATTCGATCGTCAGCGAGGCGCGGCGCCGGGGCATCCTTTGCCAGGGGCGCGGCTCTGCCGCCAACTCCTGCGTCTGCTTCGTGCTCGGGGTCACCTCGATCGATCCCATCAAGCACGAACTCCTGTTCGAGCGCTTCGTGTCGGGCGAACGGCGCGAGCCGCCGGACATCGACGTGGATTTCGAGCACGAGCGGCGCGAGGAGATCATCCAGTGGATCTTCGAGACCTATGGCCGCGACCGGGCAGCGCTGACGGCCGTCGTCACCCGCTTTCGCGCGCGCGGCGCCGTGCGCGATGTCGGCAAGGCCATGGGTTTGCCTGAAGACCTGACCTCCTTGCTGGCAGGGCTGGTGTGGGGCTGGTCGGCCGAAGGCGTCGGCGAGAAGCAGGCGGCGGAACTCAATCTCGACATGACGGATCGGCGGCTGCGCCTGACCCTTGACCTGGCCCGCCAACTGATCGGCGTGCCCCGCCAGTTCAGCCAGCATCCCGGTGGCTTCGTGCTCACCCACGACCGCCTCGACGAGCTGGTGCCGATCGAGCCTGCCGCCATGGCCGATCGCCAGATCATCGAGTGGGACAAGGACGACATCGATGCCTTGAAGATGATGAAGGTCGACGTCCTGGGCCTCGGCATGCTCGGCTGCATGAACCGCGCCTTCAACCTGCTCGAAGAAGCCAAGGGCATTCGCATCGGCCTTGCCGATCTGCAAAGCGACGATCCGGAGGTCTATGCCATGATCCAGAAGGCCGATACGCTCGGTACCTTCCAGATCGAGAGCCGCGCGCAGATGTCGATGCTGCCCCGCATGAAGCCCCGCCGCTTCTACGATCTCGTGATCCAGGTGGCGATCGTCCGGCCCGGCCCGATCCAGGGCGACATGGTCCATCCCTATCTGCGCCGCCGCGAGGGGCTGGAGAAGCCGGAGTATCCCCGCCCCGAACTGCGCGCTGTCCTCGAAAAGACGCTTGGTGTGCCGCTGTTCCAGGAGCAGGCCATGAAGGTCGCGATCGTCGGCGCGGGGTTCACGCCGGCAGAGGCCGACCAGTTGCGCCGCGCGATGGCGACCTTCAAGATGACCGGCGGCGTGTCCCACTTTTCCGAGAAACTGATCGAGGGGATGGTCGGCCGGGGCTATCCGCGCGACTTTGCCGAGCGCACGTTCCGTCAGCTCGAGGGCTTCGGCTCCTACGGTTTTCCCGAAAGCCACGCGGCGAGCTTTGCCAAGATCTCCTATGCGTCGAGCTGGATGAAGCATCATCATCCCGACGTCTTTTGCGCCGCGCTGATGAATGCGCAGCCCATGGGGTTCTACGCCCCGGCCCAGATCGTTGGTGATGCGCGGCAGCACGGCGTCGAGGTACGTCCCGTCTGCGTCAACGCCAGTCGCTGGGACTGTTCTCTCGAGCCTGCGCGAGGGCCGTATCATGCCGTGCGGCTAGGCTTGCGGCAGGTGCGAGGGCTCTCCAATGCCGACGGCGCGGCGATCGTCACGGCGCGGGGCATGATCCCTTTCGAGTCCGTGGATGACCTGTGGCGGCGCTCAGGCGTACCGCGCGCCGCGATCGAGAAGCTGGCCGATGCCGATGCATTCCATGGCTTTGGCGCCGATCGCCGCCAGGGCCTGTGGAAGGCAAGGGGGCTTGGCGAAGCGCCCTTGCCGCTGTTTGCCGCTGCGGACCGCGCCGCGCAGGCGATCAGCGCCGAGGCGCAAGAGCCGGTGGTGGAACTGCGGCCGCTTACCGATGGACGCGAGGTCATCGAGGACTATCGCTCGCTCCAGCTGTCGCTGCGCGCGCATCCGCTGACCTTCGTGCGCGATGAACTCACGCGGCGCGGCGTCACCCGCTGCGCGGACCTTGCGCATATCCGTGATGGCCGCAAGGTCGAGGTGGCAGGAATCATCCTGGTTCGCCAGAAGCCCGGTTCGGCCAAGGGCGTGCTGTTCATCACCATCGAGGACGAGACGGGCATCGCCAACGGCATCCTCTGGCCCGACCGCTTCGAAGCCCAGCGCCGCACCGTCATGTCCGCCTCGATGGTGAGTCTGAAAGGCCGGGTCCAGAAGGAAGGCGAGGTGATCCACGTCATCTGCGAGAGGATCATCGATCATGGCGACCTCCTGCACCGCGTCGGCGAGATGTCCTTCCCGCACCGCACCGGGAGGGGTGACGGCGCCCGCCACGGCGGCGCGCCCGACCGGGGCGACAAAGGCTGGAGCCCGAAGCCGACGAACAGTTACTGGCCACCGCATTCCGATGGCCGCGATCCCGAGGAGTTTGTGCGGTTCAAGTCGCACGATTTTCACTGACAGGTGTCCACGCTTCCCAAACACCAGCGCGTGATCATCGCGCTTTCGGTGCATATCCTTCGCGGTGGTGTCACCCGGTGCGGCGACGGCCGGGTCGATACTGTCGAGGTTCGCCTGGCGCTGCGGTGCCTGCTGCCGCACTGCCGGGAGCGCTGGCCGCTGGAGCTCTATTGGGATGCCGCCTCTCAGGACAACGAGATCGGCAGGGCGCAGGGCGTGACCGCGGCCTTCAACGGGATCGTGCGGCAGCTGAGGCTTGCCGGGCGTTATGATGAGGCGGGGGCACCGTAGCCTGCTGGCGATAGTTCTTGCACATCTTGCTCTACTGCTCGCGGCGGGCAGTATCCCACACAGCCTCCCCTCGCCTGGCAACGCCAGCAGCTGCAGCGCGTTCTTATGGCTACGGGACTGCCTTCGGCGAATCCGGCTCGAACCGGACAGTTTTCAGGGGCAGATTTGATCCGCCGGACAATATAAGCGCTGTCGCCCGATTGGCAAACACAAGGACTTGTTAACTAAGGCACTTTACATCGAGTTCAGTTCGGCACGCGATTGTCGATTTCAGCAGGAGGGTATTATGCTCACGTCTGGAATGAAACGTTGCGCGTTGGCAGCAGCTTTGCTGCTTTTTCCCGCAACTTCCGCCACCGCTTACGACGGCGCTTCGATTGCCGTGACCGGCCGCGTACGTACAGTCTGTCAGGTCAGCATCTCAGCACCGGCTGCGCATGCCATCCAAACCGGTGCCAACGATCTGGGAGTGATGCGCGAACTGTGCAACAGCCTCGCCGGCTACAAGATTACGCTCAACCATCCCGCCGGACTCGTGGATGCCTGGGTGGATGTCGGCGGCGTTCGTGTACCGCTTTCACCGACGCAGACGCACACGGTGATCGTCGATAATCGCACCCCCGCCTATCGGGAGCGCCAGCTGCGTCTGGTCTTGAACCAGGCACCGGGCGTGGACATGGACTTCAGTCTCGAAGCCGAGCCCAAGGGGGCGGTCTTTTAAACCGAGCGGCTAATCAGGGCCGGACCGATGAGCATCCCTCGCCGCCCGAAAGCCCAAGGCGGGGTGAGAACGTGAGCGTGACCACGTCGGCATACTGACCTGCTGGCAGGCGATGCAGATCGTTTCCGGCAAGCTCGACCTGCACGCCATGATTTCGGCCGCCAGGGGCCGGCGTCTGGCTGCAGGCGATCATCGAGCGATCGGTTACCGGAAAACCCGACACTTTCAGCGCGTAGGGAAGGTCGGCGTCATCGCCGGCGAAGCGCTTCATGGTGCCGCGCTCCTTGTCAACCCGGATCTCGTAAGGAACAGTCGACTGGGCGGTCACCGTGAGACTGCGGATGACGTTGCCGCTGGAGCCGTCCACATCTCCGAAATCAATACGTCCGCGCTGCGTACCCATCGATCCGACGAACGTCGCGATGCGTTCCGGCACGGTCAGATCGACCGCGACCTGGCTGCCAAGCTGCATGCCGCGATCGAGTTCGTCGCGGCCGGCAAGGCACACGAAGCGCAGTTCCAGCGGCTGATAATAGTTTCCGGCAACGATTCCCTGACCCGCTGGCACCTGGATGCGAAAGCTCTCGTTGACATTGTCCCCGCTGGCGCCGGCACCGAATTGAACGACTGCTCCGTTGGTCGGATTGGGCTGCTCCGCGCCGGAAACCAGGACCATGCGCCCGGCATCGCGCACCCAGCGGATATCATAGCGTACCGAGTCCCTCCGCCCCAGGGCCGCGCCGCGATTTACCGCCCCGGGATTGGCAAGCACGAGACGCACGGCTGTGACGCGCGGGTCAAGGCGCCGGACGTGAATGGTGAAGTTCCGCTCGATCTCGGCCGGGTTGAACGGGTCGTAGTCGAGGGTGAGTTCGCTCACGGAGGCCCGGAAATCGGCGCAATTGGCTTTGGCTGCCTGGGGCAGGGCCAGGGTGAGGACGGCGCAAGTCAGGAGCGTGGCGGCGATCTTCATGGGGTTCCCTCGGGCTTCAATGCACCGCCGCGCTGCAATGCGGCTTCGGTTGTCGTCACATCGATCATGTAGACGAGCTTGCCATCGTTCATGGGCATCTCGATGCGCCACTTGCCTGAACGCAAACCTTGCACGGCGAATTGGCCGCTGCGGTTGGTGAACATCTGCACCGGCTTGCGATCAGGCGCTGCGATCTCGAAAGCGTTACCGCCGACCAACTCGAGCGGAGCGCCGCTGGGCATCAGCAATTGGCCAGTATAGGTGACGAAGTAGTCCGAGCCGATCTCCACCAGATGGCCCGAGCGATAAGGCGGCCTGAAATGGACGATGCCCGTTCCGATGTCGTATCCGGCAGGCGCATCGGGCACGTCATAGGTCAGCAGACGGGGAGAATAGGACGTCAGTTGCGACATGACCGCGCCGCCGAACGTACCGGATTTGGCGACGTACTCGTCCTTGCGCGGATCGATGTAGACGGCCTTGCCTTCCAGTGAGGCATGGGGCTTCACGATCGCGAAGCTGTCGTAGATCGGGCGGGACAGGGCAACACTGCCGCCGGTATAGGCCACCGAGAAGGCCGTGCGCAGCGACGTGCGCTGGTCGATGATCGTGCCGCTGTTCGAGAACGATGTGTTGTGGGCCGCGCCGAGTTCGGCGCGGTTGAGGAGAACGTTGGCGGCGGCATTGACGCCCACTGAATCCTCGACCCGGTCGATGTTTGCCGAGGCGTTGTAGGATCCGACACCGGTGCCGCTGGAGCGCTGATAGCTGAGGCGCGCACGCTCGCGCTGGGTATCGAGATCAGCGGTGGCGCTCGAACTGCGGTCGAAGCGGTAGATCAGCGAAACCCGGGCACCCGGCCCGGACCGGCGCTCGCTGCTCTGGTAAGATGCTTCCGCCGTCAGCAGCAGGCGCTGGTTGGGCCGCCACCCGTACGTGGCGCGGGCGGTAGACTGATCCTTCCGATCGCCGCGAGCAAGTGAGTAGAACCCGTCGAGGCTGAAATAGTGGTCGGCCCCCAGTGACTGGGAATACGTTGCCCCCAGATCCAGAGCGTAAGGGTTGCTGGCGGAGAGGCTGTCCGGCAGTGCGAAGTTCTTGCTGGTCGCCTGTATGGAAGCGGTCAGCGAACGGGCATTGCCGCCCGTCCCAACGCGCGAAAGCTCGTAGCCGACATTGACGGCATAGCCGCTGCCGGCGTCCTTGTTGTGCGAGCCGGCGAGATTGAAGGCCAGGGTGCCGATGGGCGACGCCCAGACCACCTCACCGCCGCCCACCCCGCCCCGGCGCTGAAGCTGGAAGTTGCCGCCGATGGTCAGTTCCTCGGTCAGACCATGGCGATAGAAGCCGGAAGCGATCGGATCGTCGCTATAGTGCCGACCGCCGGTACGGAACGGTGCTTTCACACCGCCAAAGAGCCCGAACTCGCTGAGGCCGGCGGCAAGCAGGGTCCGATCGAAATTGATGGAAAACGAGATCACGTTCTCGCGGCCGCTGTCGTCACGGACAATCAGCCTCACATCGTTGGACCCTTGCGCGAAGGGAAAGTCGCCGATGTCGTAAGTGCCCGGGTTGAGCCGGGTGACCTGCACCGACTGGCCGTTGACGATCGTTTCCACCGTGGAGGCACGGGTCAGAGTGAACGACCTTTGGCCGCGCGGCTGGATATTGCGCTGCGGATCGAGGTCGGCATAGACCCGCGAAAGTGAGAGGCCGGCCATCGGGCTGGACCCGGAAAAACCGCGTGACACCGGCTCCAGATCGCCTGCGGTATATCGGGCGGTGCCTCGTGCGTCGTCATAGACGATGCGGGTGCCTTCACGCCGGAAGCTGTCCTGAATGCTGCCTTCGTTCTCGAGCACGAAACCGCTGACCCGCACCGCGCTGTCGAAGACGATATTCGGCGTCTGGAATCCGGTCCGGCTGCCCTTGTGCACGTAGTCGCTGTTGACGAAGGCCGTAAGATAGGCAGAGACATCTTCGGCGGGCTGGATCGGCCCCGCCACGGGGTCGTAGCCCATCACCCGGATCGACTGTCGCACGCGAAGCGCGGGGTCCAGCGTCATGAGCAGGCCGAGGCTGGCCTGGTCGTAAGAGAGACCAACGCCCAGCGCCTGCAGGTCACCGGTAGAGACGGCAGCCTTGCTCTCGATCCCGGCGGCAACCCTCGTCCATGCTTCGGTCGATAGAACGCCGCGCAGCAGGGCAAGCAGTTCCCGGGTGTCGACCAGAATACGGTCGTCTGCGGTCAGCGTGTAGGAAACCTCGCCCAAGACGAAGCCGTTGTCGGACAGCGGCCCTCCCATGGGGATGTCGCGCCCGGTTCGGTTGAGGCGTTCCGAGGGGACGGCGGGGCGTTCGCCCGGCGTTGTCGGTTTTTCGGCCAGCGAGGACACATTCGTCTGCGCATAGGCAGCGAGTGAACCGAACAGCGTCAGTCCCGGCGCCAGGCATGCAAGGCCCAGGAGATAGAAGGAACGGCGGCTGGCCACGGCGTCATTTGCTTCCGGCCGGATTCAGCTCGACCGAGAGGGTGCCGCCGGCATCCGGGAGTTCGACGTTGATCGGGAAAATTCGGCTGGCTTTCGAAGGCACCAGCCCGAGACCCATGCTCTCGCGGATCTCCTCGGGTTCGAAGGTCTTGCGATAAGCCTCGGAACCGTCCCCGCGCCGCTCGATCAGGGTCATGCGGTTGGTGGCGACGTAGCCGTAATTGGCACCGTCGTTGGCGATCGTGATGACCGGCTGCGGCTTTCCGGCCGCATCCGTGCCGACCTTGGCCTCGACGATCTTGAGCGAAGGCGCATTGCCGTTCGTCCCGACGCTGACGAGCACCTTGAAGCGGTGGAGGACCTGGATCGCGTTCTGGCTTTCCGGCATGGCAACCGGAAGCTGGGCGATGGTCACATAGTAGTGACGGCTTTCGCCGTCCAGCGGCTGACCGATCCACTGGACGCGGAACGCCTGGGACTGGTTGCCACCAAGGGTGGCTTGGCTGGGGAACACGAGGACATCGTCGCTTTCGACGTCCTCAGCTTCGCGTAGTTCCCCGTTCACGACATTGACCGGGTGGACCGTCACTTCCACAGGCACAGTGTCGGGGAAGGTATTCTGCAAGGTGACAATGGCCGAAGTCCGGCGACCTGCGGTCTGGAGGTCGACCACGACAGGCTGCACGTTCAAAGCCAGGCTGGGGCCGGTGGTCGCCAACAGCGCAAGGAACGACAGCAGCGGGCGCAGCGCGCGCCGGGCAAGAGGCGTGGTCATGAGGAGGTCTCGGGAAGCAGGGCCAAGGGCAGGGGCAGGAGAAGCCGGAGGCGGACGCAGGCGCCCGCCTCCGAGCAACATCAGGCAGCCGGGGTCAGCTCGATCGAGACGTAACCCGAGTAGTTGCCGGCAGCCAGCCGGCGATCGGTCAGCGACGACCAGTTGGTGGCGGTGCGGCTGGAGCCGTTCGACGAGGCGACAGCGGCGCCCTGGCTGGCAGCCTTGACGAACTGGACGCGGGTTGCGGCCGAGCTGAGGCTGTCATGGCCGCCGAAGCGCTGTGCCACGGTCGAGCCACCGTCGGTCGAGGTCGAGTCGAGGGCAAGGCCGTTGATCGAGGTGTCGAGGTTGTAACGGATGAACTGGGCGAAATCGCCCTGGGCGAGGCCGGTGCCGGAAGCGCCATCAAGGGCGAGCACGGCGCGGGCGACGCGGACGTTGCTGCCGCCATTGTTGCAGAAGGCAACGACGCGGGCGTCGGTCAACTTCTGGGCGATTTCTTCGGTAACGGTCGAACGGACCTTGGCATTGGCATCGGTCAGATCGCCCAGGGTGATCGACGAAGCCTGCGACGAGATGCCGCACTTGCTGTCAACCTGCGCATTGATGTCGATGCGCGTATCGGCGGCGTGGGCCGAACCGGCGGCAACTGCGAAAACGGCTGCCGCGCTGGCGGCGAGGATCGAACGCTTCATATTCAGCTCCTTGAGTATCTTGACGCAGGAACGCGCCGGAGAATTGAAGACCGCTTTCGCGGGTCTTGCGACTTGCACCGGCTACCGGGACAGGCGGCCGATGGTTGAGCGGTGCGTCGACCCAACGCTCCGCCCTCCGTGTGGGTGAACTGCAATTATGCGCGTGGTCCAACCACCAGAATGAGGGTGTCTTTGTAACGGCCCGCCGCAAGGCGGGGCTGGGCAAGAGCTTGCGCCGCCCAGTCGATCGAGATCACGGCATTGCGACCCACACTGATGCCGGCGCCGGACTTGAGGCCGCGTCCGGGAACGAGGCTTGCGAAAGCGCACCGTCCGCCGTCCGCCATCTCGTCGGACGCACAGGGCACACTGCGAACGGCGCCCTTGTCGGTCTCGAGCATGATCGAAACCCGGTAGCGCTTGCTGAAGGAAAAGCCCGAGCCGTCGTCATTTGCGTCTATGTTCGTCAGCGCGCCGCGCTGCGACGTTACGCCCAAGGCATAGGGGGTATTGCAGTCGAGCCCGACTGCCAGCGAGAAGTTGGCGGCGTTTTCAAGATCGCGCGGCGCGGTGATGCTGGTCGGACCGTTGGCGGCAAAGCCACACCGTTCCTTGATGCGGGCGACGACATCGATCGCCACGGCCTCTGTGGCAGCCTGAACCGGCTCGATGATGAGCAACGCGGCAAGCAATACGCTGCCGGTCTTGATGGCGGCAAGCGGCAGCCGCCATGAACAATCAATCATCATCAAGCCCCCGCTTAATGTGTGACCGGCATGATTACCCCTGCCGTCCACATCTGTACGCCCCGCACCGGGCGCTGTCGGGGGCTTAGAAAGACTAAGCAGGGTAAGCAATTGCTAAATGTTAGTTAACGACAGACTTGTCCATTTTGGGACAGTTTGGGAGCGGACTATGAGGCGAAATATCTGATTATTCGCTGGATTCCGTGTGTTGCATTTGTCTTCGTGTGGCCATTGGTGAATCTGAATCGCCCCCCGTCTTCGAGTGGATTAGCTAAATTCTCAGATTGATTGGGCGTGTGAGTAAGCTAGGCGAAATCTTGGGAGAGGACGCGTGCCCGGGGCAGCGGAGATAGGCCGAGCCTCGTAACGAGGCTCGGCGCAGAAGTCAGGCGAGAAACCTGATGAGATCTTCGTTCAGCCTCGCAGGCGCTGTCGCGAAGAGGCCATGCGGCTCGTCCTCGTACTCAACGAACTGCGCACCGGCGATGCCGGCTGCGGCGGCGCGACCTGTAGGATCGATGGGAACGGTCTTGTCGGCGGTACCGTGAATGACCAGGGTGGGGACGGTAAACGATGCAAGGTCGGGCCTGAAATCGGTCCGTGCGAACGCGTCGATGCATTCGATCGTGGCCTTGGGACTGGCCATGGCGGCAAGCAGGAAACTCCAGTCGAGAAGACCTTGGCTGACTGGGCTCGAGATGAAGCCGACACCGTAGAACTGCTTTGCAAAATCCTGAAGGAAAGCGAACCGGTCTTCTCGAACCTGCGCCTTCATGGTGTCGAACACGCTCTCTTCCACGCCATCAGGATTATCATCGCCCCTGAGCAGGTATGGCACGACGCTGCTGACGAGAGCGACCTTCGCAATGCGCGCGGTTCCGTGATTGGTGAGATATCGCGCGATCTCGCCGCCCCCCATCGAGAAGCCCACGAGTGAGACCGTTTCCAGACCCAATTCTTCGATCACCGCAGCGAGGTCGTCGGCGAAAGTGTTGTAGTCATAGCCGAACGCCCCGTGCTCCGATTGCCCGAAGCCGCGACGATCATAAGTGATGACTCTATACCCTGCCTCTAGCAACGCCAGGGTCTGGTATTCGAACATGTCACCGGTGAGGGGCCAGCCGTGAATCAGAATCACGGGTCTGCCCCGTCCCATGTCCTTCACGTGGATGCTGGTGCCGTCGTTAGATTTGATGAAAGCCATTCAGAAGCTCCTTGAGAATGATCGCCTCCACCCACAACGGTGATTATCGAGGATGGTTCGGTTTGCCGCGCACCGTTGTCAGCCCGACTGCGCGACATTTGCGGAGGTCTGATTCAAAGCGCCTAGGCTCCTTGTTCGAACTCTTGGAAACTCTCCTTTCTTCTGGAGGTGCAGGCGCAAGGGGGGCTTCGAAACCTTTCAGGAACGAGACAGGCCGCAGGCGGTTAACGCTGCATGAAGATGATAACCACGCTGACAGCTTCTGCAGCATTGGCCTGCATGATCGCCGCCTGTGACGGCCCGCGGGAAAAGGCGGGTGCAGCCAAAGACGAGGCCGAGGCGAAGGCTGCGGGATTGCCTTACGAAGGCACTGGTCCTGGCGAACGCGCTGGAAAAGCAGCCGATCGGATCGATCGCGCCACCGCGAAGGCTCGGGAAGCTCAGGCAGATGCGCTTGAAGACGAAGGGCACGTAATCCAGGCGAAAGCCGATGCTCAAGCAGACAAACTCGAGGCGCAGGCAGAAAGTATCCGAAAGACGGCTGAGCAGAAAGTTAAATCTCTTCGGGGTCAGGCAGGCGAGCTAAGGGAACAGCGCTGATCATATCAACGCTGGCAGTACCTGTCGGGAGTGGGTTCATGCTTGACTCTACCCCAGCTATTTGGCGACGGTTCTCAGCACATTTGGTTGGCAATCTTCAAGATTGCCGGGACTTGTGCCTGCCTGCCACCGTTAAAACACCCCCTCTAGGCAATTTAGAGCGGCGTACCGCGACCCCACGCAGATGTCTCGGGACTTGGCTGTTGTTGCAGAGCGGACGAGACCTTCTTTCCGGCCACAGACTTTACCTGGCAGCGACGGAAAGAAGACCATGGCGCATTTTAATTACCTCGATATGTTGAATAGCCATACGGACTGACCACCACTGGCACGTGATAATGCCCTGCCTTGTCAGTCACCCTGAAAGTCAACGTAATTTCCGGGAAGAATGGCGACGCTGCGGCATTTGGGTAACCAGACATGTCGAATTGCAGCCTGTAAACTCCGACATCAAATGCACTGGCGGTACCGAAGGAGCGGACGCGGCCGTCGGAGTCGGTTATTGCAGTGCCGATTTTCTGCCAGCTACCGGCTGCGCTGCGCTTGGAGAGAACGACAGGGACCGCTTTGCCACCCACCCCCTGAGCCAGATCAAGGATATGGGTCGAAATATCCGCAGCAGCGGCGGGCGTCGCGATTATGCCAAGCAGCAGTGCCAAGGCAGTGATCTTCATGATCAGGATCCTTGCTGAGGGTAATAGAAAAAGGCGAGGTGGACGCCTAACAGAGAAAAGTAGGTCCGGTGCGGTTCATTTGCGAATTAAATGTGTCGATATCAAACATGCAAAAATCGAATGCCTTTCGTCGACATCTTGACCAGGCGGACGTGCCATGTCTCGACGGCAAAGGCGGCATTCCCGATCGGGGGAAGCAGAGCCTCATGGCGACGCCTACTTCGTTGCCATCTCGCATCCATCATGCCGTCGCAATTTATGTCGCCTATTCATTATCGCGTCACTATCAAAAACCGGAGAGTGGCTCGGGTCGCTAAAGATTAGATTAGCGGCGGCTGCCGACCTGTGCACGCCGTTTACCAAGCGAGTAGCGGCTGCCAGCTTTGCTGCGATGTAGCCGATCATCAGGTCCGAGAGAAACATCTACGCTGACAGGAACAATCACCCAGCATCTCGTTTTTTGTAACATCAAGGAGACGGGTATGATCGGAAAAGTTATTGGCGCTATCGCAGGCAAGCGCCTTTCGCAGGACGTCAGCGGTGTTGGCGGTACTCGCGGCGCGCTGCTGGGCGTAGGCGCAGCCACGGTCCTGCGCCGGCTTGGGCCGCTCGGCATGGTTGCAGTGGCTGTCGGCGGCTACGCCCTCAAGAAGCGCCACGACCAGCACGGAGCGACCCGGTCTCGCTGACACAGCCCCCGGACTATGCCGGGATTCTGAACATACTATTTTAGCTCGGAGACAGACATGGGTTGGATAATTGCGCTTATCGTAGGCGGTGTCGCAGGATGGCTCGCGAGCATGGTCATGAAGCGCGACGCTTCGATGGGAATCTTCCTCAACATCATCGTCGGCTGCGTCGGCTCTGTCATTGGCAACGCCTTGTCGGGTCCGCTGCTTGGTGTTCGCGGTAGCGTACAGCAGTTTTCGCTGACCGGCCTGATCATCGCTTTCGTGGGCGCGGTGATTCTTCTTGCGATCGTGAACTTCTTTCAGCGGAATCGCGCGCGCTAATTAGCAGCTGCTGCTTATGCTAGAACGCCGTCCACCCGTCATGGGTTGGGCGGCGTTTTACGTTAGAGTCGATGCCTGGCGTCGCTATCAAGGACGACGTCGTGCTGCGAACCTTTCAAGAATTTAATCTTAGCGCCGGAGCTGCGATGATACCCTGCCATTGCGGCGACCAACATTCCATGATGTCGATGCAATTACGTCGGCCTAGTGGATTATTCGGGCCGCCGAGATGTATGTCCAGGCCGCTCGCGGCTAAAGATCTCGGCACTTGTTCAAGCAATGTACCTTCAGCCCGGGTCCCGTACTTTCGCAACTTGCATTGTGAATGCACCTGCGTAGTATCGGCCGTGCGCTTTTTATCAGCGTAGAGGCGTGCCAACTTCCTCTTGAAACTATCGCTCGGCGCGAAAGCATCCGGGCCGCCGGCGTGAATGTCCAGGCCTTAGTGGCTAAAGGCGCCGGTACTCGATTTCAAAACGTTGGCTTCGTCCGGTTTAGGCCGGACGAACTCCGTGTGGAGAAAGCCCATGAAGATGGGCAACGAGAGCGCCCGCAACTTGCGGAGCGTATCAGCTGCGGCCGTTGCTGAAAGGGCATGGTCATGCGGCTGAACCGGGCATTGGAAGACCGCCCGGAATCGCGCGTCATCTGCGAAGGCGAGCCCCTGCCGCCGGAGGACCGGCTCGTCAGGCGCGATTCCGACTGGCTCGAGGGTCTTTACCACGCGCATCGTGACCGGCTCATGCGGTTTGCAGTCCGTCATACTTCTGCCGACCGCGCCGCCGATATCGTCCAGCAGCTTTTCACCCGGCTTGCCGGACGAGGAAGGGACGATCCGCTCGAAGTCGTCGCCCCGGCTGCATACCTGAGGCGAGCGACGATCAATCTGATCAGGGACGAGGCGCGCCAGGCGGTTCGGCGCTGCGCCGAATTCCACGATTACGCGGTGGATGAACTTGAGGGTTTCGATACCGTCGCGGCCCTTGAAGCGAGGGATACACTTGCGCGCCTCGAGGCGATCATGGCTCGCCTGAAACCCAGGACCCGGGAGATATTTCTCGCGCACCGGCTCGACGGCTATAGTTATGGCGAGATAGCGGCAAGGACCGGGTTGAGCGTGAAAGCGATCGAAAAGCATATGAGCAAGGCGATCGCTCACGTTTCGCGGCATCTGAAACCGTGATGGTAGCGGCGGGAGCAGGGTCGATGCCGCGATGAGCATAGAGCAGGAAGCGGCTGATTGGTTCGCGATCATGCGTGGGCCCGACGCGAAAGCCTCGTGCGCTGCCTTTGAGGCCTGGCGCATGGATCCGGTGCGCGCGCAGGCCTATGAAGACAAGCTGCGGGCCTGGGACACCACCATGTTCCTCGCCAATACCGCGACGGGCAAGCGTCGTGGTCTCGAAGGCGTTGGGCGGAGGAAATTCACACCGCAAGGTTGGCCATGGGCTGCCGCGGCATTCCTCGCTGTTGGCGTTGGCGCCATGCTGGCCTTCAAGGTCGCGGGCGGTCTCGATGCGCAGACCGGCTCCCACCGGCTCGTGTGGGCGGCGATGGACGAGGCGCCCCGAACCATCCACCTTCCCGACGGATCGAATGTCACCCTTGATCGTGGGGCGCGCCTGCAGGTGGCCTTCGATGACGTAGGACGGCGGCTGCGATTGCTTGCGGGCCGGGCACGCTTTGCTGTCGCTCATGACACAAAAAGGCCGTTCATTGTCGAGGCGGGCGGTGGCAGTGTCGAGGCGCACGGGACCCTCTTCGATGTCGCGCTCCTGCCGGGCGCCGCCGCCGATGTCTCGCTTCTCCAAGGCGCGGTCGAGGTTCGAAGCGTCCTTTCTGGAAGGCGGGGTGTCGGTCTCAAGGCGGGGGAAAGCATTTCTTTTGCCGGTGGGACCTTCGGCAAACCTCGTGCCATCATCGCCGCAACGCTGCAGTGGCCGCGCGACATGATCGTGTTCGACGGTCTGGACCTGGTCGCCGCCGTCGCAGCATTCAACCGCACGAGCTCCATCCCTGTCGTAATCGACGGCGCCATTCCGGCCGGCATGAAGATAACCGGTTCCTTCCGGCGCTCCGATCCGGAGGCTTTTGCCCGGCAGGCGGCGCAGACGTTCGGCCTGGTGGTACAAGCCCGGGATGACGGCACTCTGGCGCTGGTTCTCCGGGCTCCGGAAGAAAATCAAAAAAGGCGGTAGGGTAGATTCGGCACGAGGCCGTTCCCGTCATGAAGGATCCAGCGAACAGCGGTTCTTCGGGATGGAGGTCACCAAGTGCGTTACCGTTTTCTGGCGTGCTGCAGCCTGGCTGCAGCCGCAATGGCATGCTGCGCCCCTGTCGCGGCGCAGTCTCAGGCAAGTGCCGGGGTACTTGAGCGGCAATCGGTTCACATTCCGGCGCAGCCGCTGTCGAGCGCGCTTCGCGAACTCGGGCGGATATTCGCTGCCAACATCAGCGCCAATGACGCCGAAATCGCCGGTCGCAGTGCGCGGAGCCTCCACGGTGATTACAGTGTGGAAGAGGCGCTTCGCGTGCTTCTGGTCGGGACCGGACTGACGGCGACGGCGAGCGGATCCGGTTTCGTGGTCGGGCCGCGGGAGCCGGATGGTGAGGACGGCGACGGGATCGTCGTCACGGGAACGCGCATTCGTGGCGCGGCCATTGCCTCAACCACCCTCACTTACCAGCGCGAGGCTATGCGCAATGCTGGGCAATCGTCCGTCGCCGATGTCCTGCGCGCGATCCCGCAAAACTTCGGCGGCGGGCAGAATGCGGGCGTCGGCTACAATGTTCCGGGCGGGCGGGGCGTCGACCTCGACGGCGGTACGTCGATAAACCTCAGAGGGCTTGGCAGCGATGCCACGCTGACGCTGCTCGACGGTCGGCGGATGAGCTATGCCGGGGTAACCCAGGGGGTCGACGTCTCCGCCATTCCCTTCGGTGCCATCGAGCGCATTGACGTGGTTCCCGACGGGGCCTCGGCGCTGTTCGGTTCGGATGCGGTGGCTGGCGTTGCCAACATCGTCCTTCGTCGCCGTTTCGACGGCTTTGAGACGAGTGCACGGCTTGCCGGTTCGACGGACGGCGGCAACTTCCAGCAGCAATATGCCGCCACGGCGGGCCGGACCTGGCAGTCGGGAAGCGTGCTTGCCGCCTACGAGTTCGCACGCACTACCGCGATCGAGGCGGGGCAGCGCTCCTATGCCGAAACGCGTACCCCCGGGGTCACGTTGACACCCTATCTACGCCACCACAATGCCGCGCTCGTGGTGCGGCAGGATCTCTCCACCAATCTCACGTTCGATCTCGACCTTCTCTACAACAAGCGCTGGTGGGAACAGACGTTGCCGCTCAATGCTTCCGGCGACCTTGCCATCAGCCGCGTTGATTTCGCGCGCGGGTCGGAGGCCTGGGGCGCGGCGCCGTCGCTCACGCTTGCGCTGCCTTCTGACTGGCTGGTGACGCTGGGCGGCAGTTACGGCTGGAATCGCTCCGCGTTCGGCGGTGTGAACACGATCCGCGGGACTCGGACCGAAGCCAGCTCCGGTGTTTATCGCAACACGACCCGGAATATCGAGCTCTCCGGCACCGGCAGGCTTGTCGAACTTCCCGGCGGGAGCGTGAAGGCTGCGCTCGGGGGAGGATATCGTCGGAATGACTTCCGGCGCACGGGCTCGACGCCCGGTGCCTCTATCGAAGCTTCGCAGGACAGCTACTATGCCTTCGGTGAGCTTGCGGTTCCCGTGTTCGGCGAGGGTCAGCTCCCCGCATTAGGCGAGCAGATCGATGTCAGCCTTGCCGCGCGCTACGAGCGTTATCCCGGCGTCGGCTCAGTCGTCACTCCCAAGTTCGGGGTGATCTATGCGCCGACCAGGGATCTTTCGGTCAAGGGAAGCTGGGGGCGTTCCTACCGAACGCCGACGCTTTACGAGCAATTTCGACCGTCGACAGTCTTGCTTTACGCCGCCCCGGTGCTGGGCGGAAGCGGCGGCGGAACGGCCCTGCTGGTCTCGGGCGGCAATCCGGATCTGCGGCCCGAACGCTCGACCAACTGGTCGGCCACGCTCGATGTTCATCCCCGGGCCCTCGAAGGTTTCAAACTCGAAATCAGTTATTTCGACATCCGCTACCGCGACCGGATCGTCACGCCGATCCCTTATACCGCGCAGTCGCTGTCGAACGCGGTCTATGCCCCTTACGTGACGCGCGATCCGGACCCTGCCCAGCAGGCAGACGCGCTGGCGCGGGGGTCAACCTTCACCAACTATTCCGGGGCCGTTTACGATCCGTCGACGGTGATCGCCATTGTCGAAAATTCCAACATCAATGCCGGACGCCAGACGGTGCGCGGGGTCGATGTGCTCGCCAGTTACCGGTTGGATCTGGGCGGCGGCGTGCTGCGCACCGTCTTCAACGGCAGCTACATCGAGAGCAGGCAGCAGATCGCGGCCGGACAGGCGGTCACGCAGATGGCCGGCACGATATTCAACCCGCCGCATTACCGGGCGCGCGGCGAGGTCGGATGGAGCGACGAGCAGTTTTCGCTGCTCGCCGCGGTGAACTACATCGGGCCGGTCCGCGATGTCCGCTCGGCTTCCTCGCCCCGGATCGGCGCCATGGCGCCGGTCGATCTGACCTTGCGTTACCACCTGGAGCGGAACGACGCAGGCCTGGATCACGAGAAGCCTAGACGCACCCTGCTCGCCGGGGTCGAGGTGATCGCCTCGATCCAGAACGCTTTCAACGACAAGCCCAGCCCCATCGCGGTCCGGGCCTACACCGATACGCCTTACGACAGCACCAACTACTCGCCTTTCGGCCGCGTCCTCAGTCTCACGGTGTCCAAGAAATGGTAAAGTTATCTTCAAGCCTGCTCGCACTGGCGGGTGCTCTCTGCGGTGCGGGGCAGGCGCGTGCTGCCTGCGACGACCTCCTTCCTCCGGCTCAGGCAGCGCGGTCGCCGGAATTGTCGTCGGGGGCGGCGCCACCATCAGGGCCGTCGTCAGGAGCATCGCGCCGGACAATGACCACAATGGATCTCGCCCGGATCCGTGACATCGGCGACACCGAAGTGATTTCAAATCCCCAGAGCCCCTATGCGCTGTCGCCCGACGGGCACAGCATCGCCTTCGTAATCGCCCGGGGCGATCCCAGGACGAATGCCTACTGCTCGGCGCTGGTCGTCATGCCGCGCAGGGGCGGGGGCGCGCCGCGGATCATCGACCGCGCGGGAGCGATCCCGCGCCTCGCGGGGGTGTTCCGGGATCTCTACATCGTCACCGGCTTTCCCGACACGATCGTTCCCGCCTGGTCACCGGACGGAACGTCGATCGCCTACCGCAAGGAGGTGGACGGCATTGTTCAACTCGTCTCCGCGAAGGCCGACGGGAGCGGCAGCCGCGTGCTCACCCATGAAGGCAGCAATGTCGAGAATTTCACGTGGCTCCCGGATTCAGCTGCGCTTGCCTACTTCACCAGACCGGGCCGGGACGCAGCGAGACAAAGGATCGCTCGTGAAGCCCGAACCGGCTGGCTTTACGACAAGAGTATCCTGCCCATGCAATCCTGGGAGCCGCAGCCGTGGGCAAAGGATCTGACGAGGGCAGCCTTCGTGGTGGAACTCGCAGGTCCCAGGGTTCGCCAGGCGACGCCGGAGGAAGAGCAGATCATAAATCCGCCGCCGGCGGCGGGAGCTCCTTACGAGCTTGCCATTCGGAGCACGAACGGCGCATCGGCATGGACAGCGCCGATCAATGACCTTCCCTATGCGAAGCGCCGGGTTTGGGCGCGGCTTCCCAGCGGCAGGGATATCGCCTGCAAGGCTGAGGCCTGCGCCGGCAAGATCGGCCGCCTGTTCTGGCAACAGAACGGTAAGTCCGTCGTCTTCCTCGCCCGCGAAGGATGGAACAGCGAGGAATTCGTCCTCTACCGCTGGGTGCCGTCCAGCAATCGCCTCACCACCATCCTGCGCACGAAGGATGCCCTGACCGGCTGCATCTTTGCAGGTGACGAACTCATATGCGGCCGCGAGAACGCCGCCACGCCCCGACGCATCATGGGGGTCGATCTTGCGTCGGGGCGCAGCCGCCTCATTTTCGACCCGAACCCGGAGTTTGCGGACCTAAACCTCGGGAAGGTCACGCGCCTCAAGGTCACCAGCGATCGCGGCTATCCCGCCTGGGCCGACCTCGTGCTGCCACCGGATTACGACGGCAAGAGCAAGCTGCCTCTCGTTGTGGTCCAGTATCGTAGCACCGGCTTCCTGCGGGGTGGGATCGGCGATGACTATCCGATCTATCCCATGGCCGCGAAGGGCCTCGCCGTACTGAGCTTCGATCGCCCGCCGACCGTAGGCAGCCAGGACCCTTCCGTAAGGACATTCGAGCAAGGCCGCGCTGCCGACTGGAACGGCTGGGCCGATCGCAGGAACACGCTTTCTGCGATCGAGGCGGGCATCGATGGCGCCGTGGCCACCGGGATGATCGACCCTGAACGCATCGGCATCAGCGGCCTCAGTGACGGTGCCTCAACCATCGAGTTCGCGTTGATCAATTCCGGCCGTTTCAAGGCGGCGGCAATGAGCACATGCTGCGACGACCTGCTGACCCAGACCGTGCTCGGGGGCTTCGCGTGGGGCGAGGAAATCCTGCGACGGGGGGGTCCGCCTTCGGTCGACAACGACCGGGAGTACTGGAAGCCGATTTCGCTTTCGGTCAACGCGCGCAAGATCGATACCCCGATTCTCATGCAGTTGGCCGACCGGGAGGCGTCACTCGGGCTACCGGCCATCGGCGCGCTGACCGAGGCGGGCAAACCGCTCGAAGTCTATATTTTCCCGGACGAGTATCACAACAAGTGGCAGCCGGCGCACCGGCTTGCGGTCTACGATCGCGCCATCGACTGGTTCAACTTCTGGTTGCGCGATCATGAGGATCCGGCGCCGGGGAAACGGGAACAGTTCGCGCGTTGGCAGGAGCTTGCGCGCAAGGCATCGAAGGGAGGCAGTCCTATCAGTCCCTGACCCCGCGGGCCCAGATCTCTACGTCCATCAGCCTGACGATCCGGCTGCATTCCCGTCCCCTGAAGGGTGTCGGATCGTCCAGAGCTGCTTCGACGGCAGCGATATCGATTACGCCTGCCGCAGCCAACCGGCCGCCGAGCAACCGATCGCGGATCATCTCCCGGTTGGCCTCAAAGAGCTGCACGATAAAGCTGTCCGGGATGCCCTTGCTGCGCCGCCAGATGACTTCGGGCGGCAGCATTTCCGAGAAAGCGCGGCGGGCGATGGCCCGGTTGCATCCTCGCTCGACCCATTGCCATGGCGCGAGCGATAGGCAGTGTTCGATGAGCGGCTGGCTCACGAGCGGAGACACGACATTCGACTTTGCGCCGTGGGGGCCATCCTCCATGAAACTCTGGGCGCCGATGAGCTGCGCGATCTGAGCAGACCGACCCGGTCGCGGCGGATTGCCGGCCGACAGCCATGGGTGCAGCGGTGAGCGGTGGGCTGCGGCAATGGCTTTCGGTGACAGCATCTGCTCGGCGGCGGGCCAGCGGTAGGGTCGCGAACGTTCCCAGGCGCGTCGAACGGCTTTTCTCGCTACCCGCCATGCCGAGGCCTGGGTGAGCGCCGCTATCTCGTTGCAGGTGCGCCGGAACGCGCGCAGCCCTTGCCGATCAAGCAGGCAATCTGCGGCGGGCGAAGCCGACTGCAACGAGCAGAACACATTGTCGCCGCCGCCGCCGTCGACGATCGTGTCGCATCCGAGCTCCTCAGCGATCCCTCCTGCCGTCCGGTAGAGCATCTGTTCGAAGCTGCGGGCCACCGGACGCGGCAGACTTGTTGTAGCCGGCAGGTCCAGCAGCAGTGCGCCTTCGTCCATTCTCCTCTCGGCAAGGGTGAGCTTGAGGCGCTTGCAGGCTGCCCGGGCATAGACCCGTTCGTCGCCGGCCGATGCCGGTGCAACTAGGTTGAGGCAAGCGACGTCCCGGCCCTTCGCGGCCAGCGCAGCAGCGACAATCGACGAATCGACCCCGCCTGAGAGCATGACCAGGCATCGATCTGCATTATGGGTTTTAGCCTGGATGCAGCGCATCGCTTCCTCGCGAAGCCTTGCTGCTGCTTCCTCCGCGCTTCTTGGCGCTCTGCCCGCAAGCACGAAATCCCAGGGCGACCAGAGGATATGATGCTCGACTTTGCCGCGAAGGAAACGGACACGTTCGCCGCCGCGCACTTCGCAGACGTCTTCGAGGCAGGTTTCCCGCAGCCGCATGTCGGCGAATACAAGCTGCCGGGCAACCGCGTCGTAGTCGATGGACCATGACCGCTTCGTACCGAGCTGCAGGGTGTCGATATCGGAGGCCAGATACGCATGCCGGTCGGTGGCGCTATAAAGACAGGGCACCGTGCCGAACGGACTGCGCAGTACCGCCGTGCCCTCGGCAAGCGGTATCAGTGCGATGTAGTCACCCCAATACTTGCCGATCAGGTGTGTGCCGCCGCTCCCCAGTATATGCTCCGCCTCGGATCCGTGCAGGGACAGCACCCGCTTCGCGCTACCCCGCACAAACAGCGAACCGAAAATGCAACCCGATTGTCCGATCGGGATTGCGTTGCACAGCGCATTGCCTGCGGCGAGCAGTCCGGGGCGATCCAGAACGATGGCAAGGCCGGCACGGCGGACTTGCCCGTGAAGGCGGTATTGCCGGCCCTCACCCAGCCCGACGGCGATGAGATACTTCTGCATTACAGCACCGCGATCGGCGTGTAGTGGGCAGCGATCTCCAGTCGCTCGTTGACCAGAACATTCCGCCACTGAACCCAGGCATGGGCTCGGAACGGCGGCATGCCGACGGCGATCACGACATCGGCGGGGATGCCGGCTGCATGGAGCCTGTGCGCCGCTGCGATCGCATACGGCAGGCACAGGTCATGGGAACCGAACATGCGGGCGCAGGCTTCCTGCGCGCGGGCGACCACAGCAAGCGTGTGCCGTGTGGTTTCTGCATCTCCATCTCCATCCTGCGTCGCTGCATACTTGCGCCGCACGAGTGTCGCTGCCGTCGCCGGTAGGCCCCGCAGGCGCAGGCTCGCGCGCGCACGAAGCAAATGCCAGGCGAGGACGGCGACGTCACGTCGGCGCGAGGGGCAGGGCGTCTGGTCGAAAACGCTGTGATGCGGAATTTCTGCGACGCAGGGTGCGAGGCTCAGCGGCGCATTGCCCGGGACGATTATCCGGGCCTTTACCAGAATGTCCCGCTCGGTTCGCGAAATCGGATGACCGGCCAAAGCCCGCCTGAAAACATCCTCCGCTTGTTGTGATAGGCCAAAATAGCGGTCGGCGGGCAGGTCTAGGAAGACGATGCGGTCACCAAGGGTGCAGAACGATAGGCCTCTGCGAAGCGACGTCGGCATGATGCGTTTCCCCGAGAATGTCCTGGCAGAAGGATGCGCGGCCGCAGCCGCGCATCCTCGTGGGTCAGTCGTCCGTGAGACCCGGCTGCTCGAGAGCCAGCACGAGATCGTTGCCCTGGCCGATCGGGCCCCTGGTTTCCACGGTGGCGGAGCCCAGGTCGATGACGATGTCTTCGCGTTCCATTTCAGTCTCCTTCTTCAAGCGCCGCAAGATTGCGGCTTGAAGAAGGTGACCCAAAATCCGAATTATAAAAATTTATAATTTCCCTATAAATGGAGTATAATTTTCTTGATATTCAGTCCGTTCTGTAAATCGTCGAAACTAATGCTCGTGCATTCGCTATTCTCTTGCGGTGATAGGCTCTGATCGCGCGGAGGAATGCGTTTTTGTCTTCATGTTTCGCGTCGTTAATTGATTTTATTTCCTGCATGACGTCATCGAACAGCAGGCTTTCTGCTACGCGGGCGCTCGCGAGCCGGTCATTAATCATGACGAGCTGGGCGAGAAGTTCCGGCCGCTGCGACGAGTCGGCGATAGCGAGAAACAGACCGGCGGCGCTATCGGCATAGGAGGTTCCAGGCAAGTGGATCGGCATCGCCGGGTCCATGCTTCCCGGAACGACATGGCCTAGGCGCAGCAATTCGAAGTTCAGGCGGTAAAGGTCGATGAGGATCGTCTCTGTCATCACCGGCAGGTGAAACCCCGTGTTGAGCCGAATTTCCACCAGCCGCTCACCCGCGAGTCGCAGTAACGCCTCGCGTATCGGAGTGACGCCGGAGACGAGATCGTCTGCAAGCCTCGCCGGATCAAGC
Source organism: Novosphingobium sp. (assembly GCF_032093395.1). GTDB lineage: Bacteria > Pseudomonadota > Alphaproteobacteria > Sphingomonadales > Sphingomonadaceae > Novosphingobium. Next base: position 72,933 of record NZ_DAMDBA010000007.1, on the reverse strand, counting down.
CGTTCGCCGGGAGGGATCTTTCCGGAAAGCAGCAGGCGTTTAAGGTCGTCGTAAGCCTGCGAGGAGCGCGGACCGGCGTTCATCATCCGCTCCGCTGGCGCGCCGCATACTCGGCAGTCGCGCTCCACTGTGCCGGAAGCAGCGCGTCAGCCGCGCCGCGGGCCGGTGCGGGGCCGTCACCGAGCAGGAGCGACGGACACAGCCCCTCGTGGTTACCCAGGTTCGGGCGGTGCTGCCGATAGCCCACCAGCGCGGCAAGCTCGGGGGAAAACCGCCGAGCAATCGCCGGTGGATAGGCAAGCCACTGGTTCTCGTAGGGTTTGAGCCAGCCGAGACAGTACCCCGCGATCATCCCCCGCCTGATGTCGCCGCTGATGTTGGCGCCCGCGCCGTGGAGCGCAGAGCCGAGGAACACCAGCGCATCGCCCGGCTCCATCTCGATCTGCAGCGCTTCACTGTCCGGCGGATCTTCGCGAGCGGCCGGACCATGGCTACGCGGCCAGATCCGGGTGGCGCCGTTTTCGCAGGTAAAGGGCGTGAACGGCCATATCACGTTGACCAGGCATTCGGCGGCGCCCGGGCCGAGCCGCCACATGTCCTGGTCGCGATGCGGCATCTGCGCCAGCTCGCCAGGATGGATCGCTATCCCTTGCGTCAGGTTGAGCTGGATCGTGTCGCAGGCGGGAGCCAGGATGTGCTCGGCCGCCTGCAGGATCGCCTCGTGCTGTACAAACGCTTCGGCATGCACCGAACGCAGCAGCAATCGCCCGAACCGCCTGGTGCGGTTGCCGTAGAAATGGCCGGCGCAGAAAGGCGTATTCTCGAAGGCGGGCGCGAGATCTCGGTCGATCGCCTCGACCTTTCCTGCCGGCATCGCGGCGGGCACCAGGCAGAAGCCGTCGGTGAGAAGTGCGTCGGCGATCACGGCGGCCTGATGTTCAGTGGAAGACATCGTATGTCTCCCGTCCGGAACACGGTGCAATGAGACCGCAGCGCTGCAGCAGGGCCGGGGTGTCCTCGTCGATCTCGATGGCCATCGCGCATAATGTGCGCCGGCCTATCTCTCGCGGCGCCCCGAGCGGGCGGCAACGCCAGCCGAACGACAGGACCTGGCGCATCCAAGCTATTTCTGCGACGCCGGTGAAGCGCTCGATGCCGCTGCGCAGCGCAAATGTCACGAGCGCATGTATCAGTTCGTCGCGATCCCGCCGGCGCCGCGCTGCCGAAGACCCGCGATCGAGGCAAAAGCGGGTGATCTCCATGGTCGTCGGACCACGCGGGATTTCCTCATCGCACAGCCCGGCGAACAGCGCCGACAGAATATGTGGTCCCGTGGTCGGCAGCAGGCGGGCCGACGCCCGGTGGGCACCGTCCTCGCCGCTGAGCACAACATAAGTAGCAGGCTCCATGTCGAACTCGTCCAGTTCGAAACGGTCGGCAATCACCGCAAGGTCCCAGTGCAGCAGATCGATGAATACGCGCTTGCGCGCCTCGAACATGCTGCGCAGGACCTTCAGTTCGGCGGCGCCGGGTGCATTGGGCAGGCAGTGGATCATCGCGAACCTCCAGAAAAGGGTTCGCAATCCTGCCTGCCGTCCGGCGCGGAGCGATAGGGACGGTTCCGTCCCTATCGGGCGCAGCGAACCTCGTGATAGCTGATCGCTCCGCCGCGACATGCGAGGAACACTGCCTGTGGCCTTTTCACCGCACCAAGCCGGGCACAGGCGCCGCTGATATGGCGCCGGACGCTGCCCTCCCGGATCCCGATGATCTGTCCGATTTCCCAGTCGGTCTTGCCGGCCGCGACCCAGGCGAGGCATTCGCGCTGGCGCCGGGTCAGCGGAGCACTGCGCATCTGCTCCATGAATTCGCGGTAGCCGATCAGCCGGCGGGCAGCCTTGAAGGCATCGTCCGCGATCAGCCGCGCCAGGACGAGCCCGTCCTCGTCGAGCTTGCGACCAGGGACTGCGGCGAACGAGCACGATGCCTGGATATCGCCGGGCATATGCGCCGGCACGGTGAAGCCTTCCCCGAGGCCATGCCGCTGCGCGAGTTCCATATGCCGCTGGTCGATAGGACTGAAATCTATGTACTGACCGGCATCGCTCCACAGAAACGCTTCGTGGGTTCGCCCTACCGCCCGGTGAACAGGATCGCGGCCGCTAAGGTGGTTTTCGTCATAGAACTGCACCCAGCTCGGCGGATAATTGCACAGTCGCAGCGCGAGCTTGGCTTCGCCCTGTTCGACGTGATGGCCGAGGGCGTAGTAGTCGCAGCCTATCGATCTCGTGATCTCGGCGAGGGTCAAATCCAGATCGTCAAGGTTCGCTGCGCTCTCGATCCGGTTCCGGAAACTCCTGTACATTCTTATGAAGCCCATGCTTCGCCTCGGTTCGCCGCGGCGTCTCAAGCCGCCTGTCTGCGCCGAACCGTCCCTTGCCCGTTCTGGCGCATTCGGCTCCGGCCTTCGTTCCGGAAACGAAGCGCGATTGCAGATAACGCCTATCCTATAAGTTGCGGCTCCGACGGCAAGACACATTCTGTCATGGAATCGTCATGAATGGAGCTGCTGAACACGGCGCGTCAGGCGTGCGTGGCTCGAGCCGTGATGCCTTCGATTGGCGCGATTATAAGTCCTATCGCCCTCTTGCCGGTATCGATCGGGCGGCGCTTGCCTGGGAATGGCTGCGCCGCGATCAAGGCTACATCGACTGGTATGCGCGCGCCAGTGAGGTTACGCGCTCAGGATGTGACGGAGGCGCTGTTCGGGCGTGGGGGCTCCACTTTTGCCGAGAATCCCGAGGTTTCCGCACCGGGCGCACAGCTCATCTGGTCGGCCGATATCGATTCCGGCACCATCGAGGTCGAGGCGCAACCCGCTGGGCTCGATAGCGGCGATGCCATCGATCCGGCGGCATTCGCCAAGTGGCTGGCGCTTGTTCGGGCCGAAGACGGCAGGGAGCATGTCGTCATCAGCGACGGGTTCCGCCGGATCAGGCTTGATGTCGCCGCTGGCTCGCTGGCAGCGGGACCGGTCCGCCTCCGTTACCGGCTGGAGGGCATCTCCGCGCTACGACCGCGCGTGCTCCCGCTTCGCAGGCTTCTGGCGCTTTGCGACAATCACCGCTTTGCTGTCTCCCTCTTCCCGGAAGATCCGAAAATCGGGCGCTTCGTCGATATGCTGAGAGTTCATGACGGGCTGATCGCCGGTGCCAGTCTCGGGGATCTTGCGGAGGTGCTCTACGGTACCGAGGCAGGTGATGCCAAAGCGCGCCGTTCCGATTCCCTGCGCTCACGCGTGCGGCGCCTTGTTCGCGAAGCACGCGCCATGGCGGCGGGAGGCTATCGCGATCTCATGCGCAGCTGATCCCGGTTGATCTGACGTTCGCGAATTCACCATAGGCGATCTGGGAACGAGCTATCCCAGCAGGGCTTGCACACCCACTGAGCAGGGGCGCGGTTACGCGCCTGCGGGTGTGCCAGCATCCTGGTCGTTTGGCAGATCGATAGGCGTTGCCGCACATATCGTACGTAATGCCTGCTTCAGCCCTTCTTCAATGGTGGGGTGATAAACGGGCATAGTGAGGAGCTCGGTCGCGGTCTTACCGTCCTGGATGGACCAAGCTAACAAATGCGCAAGGTGCTCGCCAGCGGGTGCGAAGAGGTCCGCTCCGATCAGGCGGCCGTCCGGCGCGGCGGCATAAAGCGTCAGCGAGCCCTTGTTTACGCCATCTACACGCGCGCGGCCCTGATCATCAAACTCGGCCGTGCCGGTCACCGCCCCGTCCTTCTCTGCAGCGCCTATCGTCGCGAGGGGCGGGTCCGTGAACGTGATGCTGAGCGCTGTATTGCGTTTGATCGGGATTGGCGCCGGATAAGCAGCCGCGTTTCGGCCCGCGATAGCACCGTCGTGCGATGCTTCATGCAGCAGCGAAAAGTCGGCGGCGGCATCGCCAGCAAGGAAAATGGCGCTTTCGCCGCAGCGCATCGTTTCCCGATCGTGAACGGGGATGCCCTGGTCGTTGAGTTCGAGCTGGGCTTCCTCCAGATCGAGCCCATCCAGCTGCGGTTTGCGGCCGACGGCGACGAGCACCTTGTCGAACTCGGCGCTTCCCGAGCTCGATCCGCTCCAGCGCAAACGGACACCTCGTTCCGTAGTCTCGGGCGAGACGTCAACACCAAGATGAAGTGCAAGGTCCTGCTCGAGTACGTCGCGCAAGTTGGCGTGAACCCTGGGGCAGCGCAGCCTGGCCATGCGCTCACCCTTGTCGAAGACGGCGACCTCGACGCCCAGATGCGCGAAGGCCTGCGCCAACTCCAGGCCGATCGCGCCCGATCCGATTACCGCGAGACGGCGGGGCAGGTCTTCCAGCTCGAACACCGTATCACTGGTGAGCGCGGCATCGCCCAGCGCTGCGAAGTGCGTGGGCAGAACCGGCGCTGATCCGGTAGCAATCACGATGGTGCGGGCCTGCACCTTGCGGCCATCGCTCAGCACCAACCTATTGGGTCCAGCAAATCGGGCACGCGCGCGGATAGTAACCTTCTCGGGAAGCTTATTGATCGACTTTCGAGTCAAAGCAGCAAACCGCTCGCGCTCGCGACGCACTCGATTAAGCACGGCACGGCCATCGATGCGTACAGATTCAACCTCGATCCCGAAGAGAGCGGCATTGTTGATGCGAGCTGCTTCTTTTGCCGCCGCGATCAGCAGCTTGGAGGGCATGCAGCCTACCAGCGCGCACGTCGTCCCATTGAAATCAGGATCGATCAGCAGCGTCGATGCACCGTTCTTGCGGGCGGCTCGTTCGGCGGCAAGGCCTGCCGTGCCGCTGCCGATCACTGCGACGTCACAATGGATTGTTTGCGACATACGAAGTTCTCTCATCCGTGCCGGGCGCGGTGGTGATCGAGCGTCTTGACCACATTGGCCAACGCCCGTTCCATTTCCTCACGCCAGCCATTCGGCCCTAGCCGACGCACAGTGGAATGCGCCGCGCAGACAAACGGTGTTCCCGCCCACCGATTCGCGAGATCGCGCGCCCAGGTTGCGAAATCGTCGGCTGCACCGGGCCGCGCTTGCAAAGCCTTGGCGAGCATAGGATGGAAACGCAGCCGCGACTGCGGGAGGACCATGCGCAGCAGGCCGGGTGCGGCGAGCACCATCAGCGTATCGTCGACGTGAACGATCCCGCTCTGTCTGTGCCGCACGAGCACAGAGGCGGCGTGAACGCGGTCATCCGGGGTGACGAGATCGAGCCCAGCAGGAACTGAAAAATCCAGCTCCTTGAACTTCGCTTGCGTTGCTGGATCTTCAATGATCTCAGACTCCCAGGGAAGTTCGGGCGCCTGCTCGCGATGTCGTGATGTCCCAAACAGCCGCGCCTGCGGCGCCAGGAGATGCGCCGCGCGGCAATGCAAAGTGTGAAACGGGTGGACGTTTATGATCGCATCGATCGCAGCGCCCCCGTCCGTTAAAGCGAGCAGCGCTTCCCGATCGTTCCCATCGATGCCGTAGCTGTCTAGCAGGAGGAAACGCCCGCTCGAGCGTCGCACCAGCGACATCTGCGTACCGACATCGATCACCCGAGCGATCTTGAAGGACCCCCGGAAATTCCAGAAGTTCTCGTTGAGTTGGTTCATGTGCACTGGATCCAGGCAGCGGTGGGTGTGAAGTGAGCAAGTGGTTTCAACAAGACGCGACAGCCCCGATCGTTCCGCTGGCCGATTAGGGCGGGGTCAGGAAAGCGCGTCTAGTTGTTTTTCGCTTATGGCCAGGTCACGGACATCTCCAGTTCTCGCGACGTTCCGGCTTGCCAAGGCTTTCGTCCTACCGCTCTTCCCAACTCTGCGCCCGGTGCGTTCGCCCTAATCCATGGCTGTTTTGCCGCGATAACGCCATGCATGGGCGCGTTCGGGTCGGCTAGACAAAGCCGTTGACCCACAGCTGGGACCCTAAACTATCGTGTTCGGGACCACGGCGTGGCTGCCTTCCTCGTCCGGCTTGATCTTGCCGCCAAAAAGCATCTTCAGCTTTCCGGTGAGAGACATGTCCGACTCCCACAGCTCTGCTTCGTTGATGTCAAAGCGAAGCAGGGCAAGGTTTGGATCGGACTTACCGCCGGGGAACCAAGCTTCGACAGGTTTGGACCAAAGCTTTTCGATCATCGCCGGATCATTATCGACGGCAACATTCCCAGACAGGGAAGCGAAGAAGTCCTGTCCCTTTGAGACAAATTGCGCCATTGCCGCACCGCCTGCCGCCAGGCGGTTGTCCTTGCCGATGAAAAACCAGATTGTATCAACCTGATCCTTGTCGAGCTGCGCAGTCAGCGGTTCCGAGTGGGTATTGCCACCGTCGGCAATCCCGACCATGATAAAGGGGCCTTTCTCAAGCTTGTCCCACATGTGCTGCTTCAGGGTGTGCGTGTCGGTTCCCATTGCGATCTCCTCAGGTTGCGCAGCCACAACACATGAGGACCAAACGAGGTTGCGCTGGGTGACGAGGCGCGCAAGGCGGGGATTTGCAGGCTCTATATCGATACCAGCCAATGGTAGTCACAGACCTTGAACATGCGAGCTGTACACCGTTTGGTTTGAGCACGACCGCAGTTCTCCCGCCGCCGGGAGGTGGTGAAGAAATCTGCGTCAGCGGCAAACTATGCGGGTTTTCAGACTGCCCAATCACTTGGAAAGGCACAGGTCGGTTAGACGACGGTTCAGCCGCGAATGATCAGCCTCATACCTTTTCGGTGAAGCCGCCCATTATCGGCAATGGCAACTTCTGAAAGCCTGGCTTGGCTAGAAAGTACCCTTGCATGTAACGGACCCCGAGATCGCGGAGCACAGTGTATTCGCCGCTGGTCTCGATGCCTTCTGCAATGACAGAAATTCCCAAGGCCTTTGCTATATCCATCACACCTGCAACCACCACGCGCCGTGGTTCGCTTTTGTCAATGCCGCGTATCAGGTCCATGTCGAGCTTGAGCAAGTCAGTTTGAAATTGAACAAGTAATCCAAGTCCGGCGTGTCCGGCTCCAAAATCATCGATCGCGGTCGTAAACCCCATTTCACGATAGGTAGCGATAATGTTTTGTATATGCTTGGTATCCGCGATCTGCTCGTTCTCTGTGAATTCCAAGATTAGACGTTCCGCCGGAAATCCGACTTCCGACGCGGTGCTAATGGTCAGCTGAATGCACGCAGCGGGAGAATAAACGGCATTGGGAAGGAAATTTATCGAAAGTTTAGCGTCGGTATCCAAGATCCCAGCATTTACCGCCTCCTTTATGGCAGTCACTCTACATTGCTGGCCGAAAGCATACCGATTATCCGGCGTTACGCGTGAAAGCACAGCTGTCGCGCTTTCACCCTGACTACCACGAACCAGCGCTTCGAAGGCAAAAACACTGCCCTTCTCGATATCGATGATCGGCTGGAAGGCCATGGCGAGATCGAAGTTCTGGCTTTCGCTTCGGCAGCCCTGGCATCCAACAGTCATCGCATTTCTCCTCGGCTGGCGCGGGAAAGCCGCCTCGAATGATTCGGCTAAGCGGTTATGGCAATTTGAAACTCGATGCCTGCCGGCTTGTATTCGATTGCAGATGTCCCCCTAACGTGGCGGCGCAACATCCGCTCGATCATCTTGGTCCCGAAACCAGCACGCGCTGGCACGGTGACGGGCGGGCCGCCCTCTTCGCGGCATTGGAACCAGATATGACGTTCGCCATCGCTGTCATTGATCGCCCAAGCGATATGTACGCGGCCATGGGAGGTGGATAACCCGCCATATTTAACGGCATTTGTTGCTAGCTCATGGAGTGCCATAGACAACGCCAGCGTGATTTCCGGCGATAGACGGACATTCGTCCCGTTAATAAGGAAACGATCACCCGCCCGATCCGAGAACGGAGAGAGGCTACCCGCTACAATATCAGCGAGGCCGGCCCCTTCAACTTCATCTTTGATCAGCAGTTCATGAGCCGTCGCCAGACTGGCAATGCGGCCGGAGACGCTGTCTTTGGCATCTTCAAGCGAGACGGCATCACGCAGAGTTTGTGTCACCACAGCGTTGACGGTAGCCAGGGTATTCTTGACCCGATGGGTCAGCTCTCGCGCAAGCACCGCGCGGTGCTCTTCGGCAAACTTGCGATCGCTGATATCGGTCGAGAACCCGCTGAGCGACAGTGGCGAGCCATCTGCACGATACTGCATCTCGCCATGTACGCTAACCCAGCGTTGTTCGCCTTGTGGGGTGAGGATGCGATACTCAATGTCGTAGGGCGCCCCTTGAGTGATTGTGTTCTCGACGGCCTGTCTCATGCGAGGGACGTCGTCCGGATTGATTGCCGCTAGCAATTGCTCATAGGTAAACGGGTCATCCACCGGCCGGCCAAAATTCCGCTTGCAACTGCTGGATGCGGTGAGCACCCGGTGGGCGAGATCCAACGTCCACGTGCCCAAACCACCGGCTTTCAGAGCCATCTGCAGGCGAGCATCATGGTCCACAAGGTCGGCATCGCGCCTCGCTATCTCGGCAGCAAGTTCCTCGCGATCCTGTTCGAGCAAAGCCACGCGGTGACGCTCGATGGTCACATCGAACTGCGAAGCCACGAAGTATCGCAGTGCACCGTCAGCCTCGAAGACCGGTGCTACCATCAACCGGTTCCAGAATGGCGTGCCGTCGCGGCGATGATTGAGGAGATCAATTTCGATCTGTTGGCGGGATTCGACCGCTGATCTCAGCTTCTCGACGTCGGAAGGGTCCGTCAGTGGGCCTTGCATGAAACGGCAGTTACGCCCCAGAACCTCACATGCCGCGAAGCCCGTCAACCGCTCGAACCCGGGATTGACATATATCACCGGATTGTCGGGCAGGGTGGGATCGCTGACCACCATTGCCACCGGCGTCATGTTGAAGCCGATGAAAATGGGATCGCGAGCATCCAGCCGCGCAGCAAATGCGTCTATGAGGCGGACAGTCGAACGGAGTCAGCGGGGCGTGGGGAAGCGGTGATCGGTCCAAAACAGGAACGGTATAGCCCAAGTTGCTATCGCCAGCAATTAACCTAAATCAATAAGGCCATCGCGAACTCGTCAGGCAAGCGCGATTTCCAACGCTGTTCGAAGTTGTTTTGGCGTGGAAGGCTTGTTGCAGATCTGAGATCCGGGATAACGTTCCAGCAGATGCGTTACATCTGCGTGTCCGGAATGGAAAATCATTGGGACCTGTGCAGCGCGAAGCCTGTCGGCGACCGGAAACACCTCACCATCTTTCAATCGCACGTCGAGGATTGCGCATTGCGGCATGCGCAAATCCAGCGCCTCGTTGGTCTCCGCAACCGAGACGTAGGGACCATCAAACTGATGCCCCGAATCCTCAACGATGGTTTCCAGGTCAAGCGCGACAAGAAGCTCATCTTCAACGATCATCACGGTCGGCACGACTACTCCAGCACACTTTCCGGCAACCTGAGGGTCAGATTGTATTCACAAACCCCTGTCGCTTGGTTTAGCTCCCCGTCCAGTTGCCGGACGGACGTATTCACCAGCACCGTGCCAAACCCTCCCTTGCTTTGGGGCGGTAGCGGCGACGGGTTCGTCTCTCGCCAGAAAAGGGTGAGATAATGATCGGCCACGGTCCACTTTATGCCGAGCTTACCCTGCGGCGTGCGTAGGGCTCCGTATTTTGCGGCATTGACCGTCCACTCGTGGAGAATGAGAGCGAATGCCGACAAGGCGTCGGAGCTGATCGTACTGTCGTTTCCCTCGATCGAGATGCAGGCTCGTCCGGCGTAGGCTTCAAGCGTCGTGTCGATAAGAGCACGCAGGCGGACGGCCTGTTGTTCACCCGACGGCGATGCAAGGGAATGCGCTCGACCAAGGGCGGAGATACGATCGCGTACGTCCTCGCAATAGGTTTTGACATCGTCATGCGTTCGCGCAGCGACCGCCAGGAGGCCGCTTACGATTGCAAACAGGTTTTTGACACGGTGATTCATCTCGCGCAGCATCATTGCGCGATTTTCTGCCAGAGAAAGTTCCGGCGTCACGTCAATCGTCGCGCCGATCAGGCGGGCGGGGGCGGAACCAGTGACTATTTGTGCGAAGCTTTTAAGATGCCGCTCTTTCCCGCCAGACCAGACGCGATAATTCTGTTCAAAGGCCTCACCCGATGAAACCGCCAGATGCAACGCAGAGAGGACGCGCCCACGATCTTGCAGATCGATGGCGGCAGAGAAGGTCGCGATGTTTACCGTGCTTTCGGGCAGGCCGAGAAGCGTTCGGTTCGTGTCATCCAGGACGACCAGATCATCTTCGGCGCACAGTTCAAAAACACCGATGCTACCAGCCTGGGCGGCGAGCTTCAGCCGCTCCCGTTCAACTGCAAGCTCGCTTTGCAGCTGCAAAGCACGGGTGATATCGGTCAGCACCAACGTGGCGCCATCTATCTCACCTTTCTGAGTCCGGTAAGGAAGAACACGAAGGGCGTAGGTCCGATGTCCGTCCTTGGAATGGATCTGACGCTGGATTTCCTGCCCCGAAGCCGCAACGCTTTGCGCGTCTTCCAAATAGGCACTGTCTGCCAGGCGCGTAGAGACGTCCGCCAAAGGCCGGCCACGGTCAGACGCTTGAATCGGAAACACCGCAACCGCCGCTTCGGTGAAGCTACGGATACGCAGTTCATGATCCACCACGATCACCGCCATGTCCGTCGATTCGAAGAAATTGCGCACGTCCGCATTTGCTACCGTTAGCTGCTCGACTTTGTGTTTGAGTTCGTCGTTGACTGTGGACAGCTCCTCGTTTGTCGATTGGAGCTCCTCGTTCATCGACATCATTTCTTCATTCGAGCTCTTGAGTTCCTCGTTGGCCGTCTCAAGCTCTTCCACAGCCGAACGAAGCTTGTGCCGGGTGAAGCGCAACTCCTCCTCGAGCGCATCCATGTGATCGCCGCCGGCTTCGAGATCATCAACGCCTGGATCATCGCTGATATTGAAGACGCCAGTCTCGCGGTACACCACAAGAAAACTCTTATCCGCCAGAGGCTCGCAGATCACCTCGATGGGCTGCGTTCCGAAATCGGTGACGACCGTAATATTGCGCGCAGCGGTGCGACGGCCGGTGTCGCGGGACTGACGCAGCAAGGGACCGAGGCTTTCGCGCAGGCCTGGGCGGGCAAGGTTAAAGGCGCTGACGCCGCCGGTGCGGGTGACGGGGAAATCGAAGTAGCGAGCCAATTTGCCGTAGGCCGCAAGGACAAGGCCATCCTGGTTGAGAATCATCGATGGCGGCGCGTACCGCTCGGCAAGCCGATTGACCGCTTCCGAGGTTTGCACGGGATCGGCGTTACTGCTTCTGCGGCCGTACCCTTCATCGCGCCGTCGCACCGTCCGATCACTCATCGGCAAATCGAGCGGATAGCGGGTGCCGCCCTCGCTTCGCTCGAAAATTCGAGCATGATGGTCAATTGCCGGAAATAACTGATCAAAACGACCGATGCTTTCCGAGGGGCCAAGAAAAAGATAGCCGCCAGGACGTATCGCATAGTGCAGAAGCGGCATGACGGTCTGCTGTAGCCGATCGTCAAAATAGATCAGCAGATTGCGGCATGACACGAGGTCGATCCGAGAAAACGGCGGATCGCGCACGACGCTATGATTTGAGAACCTGATGAGATCTCTAATGTGGCTTGCGATCGTAAAATGATCGCCATGTGGAATAGTGTACTGCTCCTGAAACAAGGGCGGCAAATTGCCCAGCGACGAAGTGGGGTAGCGGCCCTCGCGGGCAACCTGCAGCATTTGCTCGTCGATATCGGAAGCGAAGATCTGCACCGGATTGGGCACATCGAGGTTTCGCGCCGTTTGCGCGAACAGCATGGCGATCGTGTAGGCTTCCTCCCCGCTCGAACAGCCTGGCACCCATACGCGGATTTCTTCCTCAGGGTGGCGGTTGCGTAGCAGGGGTTCGATGACCTTGGCGCGCAAGGCATCGAACATTTCGCTGTCGCGGAAGAAACGGGTCACGTTGATCAACAGGTCGCGAAACAATGCTTCGCATTCGGAAGGGTCGGAGCGAAGCCTTAGTACATAGGCCTTGCCCGATGTAATGCTCAGGACGTGCATCCGCCTTTCCACCCGGCGTACAAAGGTCGATTTTTTGTAGCCAGAGAAGTCATGCCCCACCGCCTTGCGCAGCGTGGTGCACAGATCGTCGACATGATCCGCGACCCGCCCTGCCTCATCTTCAAGGTCGTCCGAACTGTTTCGACCGAAGAAACCTAGAAGACAGTCGATGATCTGCTCGGGCGGCCGCACGAAATCGATAAGGCCAGTGCCGACGGCAGCCGTGGGCATCCCATCATAGCGCGCGGTGTCTGGCCGCTGCGCGATGCTGATGCCGCCGTGCTCTTTGATGGCGCGCAGGCCTGTCGATCCGTCGGCTCCCGTTCCAGAAAGGATCACGCACGCGGCATTACCCTGCTGGTCATTGGCAAGGGAGACGAAAAAATCATCGATCGGTCGCCGAAGTCCCCGAGGCTGTGCGAAATCAGTAAGAACAAGCTTTCCATCCTCTATCGCCAACCCCCGCCCAGGCGGAATGATATAGACCCGGTCGGCAAAGATCTGTTCGCCGCCCTCGCATTGCAGGACGTCAAGCTTCGTCGCTCGGTCAAGCAGCTGCGCGAGCATACTTTCGTGAGTTGGATCCAGATGCTGAACGACGACGAAAGCAAGACCTGTCGGCGCCTCAGCGGCGCTCAACATCTCTCGCAGCGCTTCCAGGCCACCGGCAGAGGCGCCGATGCCAATGATCGGCACCCCACCGTCATCATTGGAATTGTCGGGCAGAGTACTATCCCGCGTGGATATCATGGAATGGAGCGGCCTTCGAGATCGGCCAGCATCATTCTGGCCTGCGCTATCATATGTGCGGAATTGGCGATCGTGGTCAACGAGCCCTCGATGATCATGCCTGATTCCGCCACGAGCGGAGTGATCGAAGCCAATGTCTGCCTCAGCCTATGATCATACTCCTCCAGACGCTCTGGGTGCGCCCGGCTCACGTCGAACTGCGAAGCAAAGAAAAACTGCGTCCGGCCGTCCGACGAGCGCAGGCGCGACATGTAAAGCAGGTTAACGAAAGCTGGTCCGTCCTTCCTGAAATTCACAATGGGCGTACGGACATTCGGCGACGCTTCATTTTCGAGGAAGGCGCGAAGGATAGCGCGAGCCTCCCGGTTATCGGCGTCACCTTGTAGGAGTCTGCAATTTTTTCCCACTACGTCGTTCAAGGTGTAGCCCGTCAGTTTCTCGAAACCCGGGTTGGTCAGGATCAGCGGGGTGTCGTCGCCGGTCGAGGCCAATGCCAGAGCGATCGTCGACGTCTCAAAATATGCGCGCAAATGGGCAGGGGCATTTTCCAAGGCATATTTCGACATTGGTACCTAACTCCAGAGGCTCGTTACCCCCCCGGTTGAAGCCAGGGCCGCTTCTGCACGAATTTGCCGAGCGGCGCCATCCTGCGCGCGTTTTCAGGAGATGCGCCTCCTCTGAGCCCGCGCTGGTTCTCGATCGCGCCATTCTGATGAGATTGGCGCGGCTGCTGCTGCTCTGCGTCCTGCAATGATATTCACACTGGGCTTCATATCATAGCGTCAGATCCTGCAGACCTTTGGTAATGAGATTTCAGCACGCGACCGACTAGCTGTCGCTGCGCTTCTCGGCCGCGCGACGGCTGTCGGTGGGCAGGGAATTTTAGAACCTCTCCGCGAGAGCGACATGGATCATGTTCATCCGGCGAGAGCTCCTTACAGGGTCGGCCGTTCGCGCTCAGGCCGACCCCATGAATGTGACCTCGGCCCCCGTCTATGCCGGGCTTAATCCGTCATGAAAGTCGGCCGTCACCCGACAGCAGCTCAGCGATTTCCGTCTTGATAAGCTCCATGGCGAATGGCTTGGTCACTAGCCTTACGCCTGGTTCAAGCTGGGCGTTGCCCACCACAGCGTTCTCTGCGAACCCGGTTATAAAGATGACCTTGAGGTCTGGCCGTCTGGCACGAGCGGCATCCGCCACCTGCCTGCCGTTAAGGCCGCCCGGCAAGCCAACATCTGTGATCAGGAGATCGATATGAGCGTCGGAATTCAGGATGTTTAGCGCCGACGGCCCGTCACCCGCCTCAAGTGTGGCGTGATCCATATCCTCTAGCAGCTCGCAAACCAACATCCGGATGGTTGGTTCGTCGTCCACCACTAGCACGCTACTTTTATCGGTGCTTGGAAGCTCATTGATTGCACGAGTACCATCTTCAACAGGCGTATCGCCATAATGGCGCGGCAAATATAGGCATGCCGTCGTGCCCATGCCGAGTTCGCTATAAATGCGGACCTGCCCGCCGGATTGACGGGCGAAGCCGTAGATCATCGACAAACCAAGCCCAGTGCCTTCCCCCATCGGCTTGGTGGTAAAGAAGGGATCAAACGCGCGCTTGATTGTCTCAGGAGTCATACCGGTCCCGGTATCGGTGACGCAGAGCGAGACGTATTGTCCCTCAGGCAGATCGCGCTCACGGCTGGTGCGTGTGTCAAGCCACTTGTTCGCCGTCTCGATGGTTATACGTCCGCCACCCGGCATCGCGTCGCGTGCATTGATGCATAGATTGAGAAGCGCGTTCTCTAGTTGATTGGGATCGACGAGCGTTGGCCATAGTCCAACGGCACCAACCACCTCGACATGTACCGCAGGCCCGACCGTTCGCCGGACCAAATCCTCCATGTCCGCGATGAGGCGATTGACGTCGGTTGGTTTGGGATCGAGAGTCTGGCGTCTTGAGAAAGCCAGCAGGCGATGCGTCAGCGCAGCAGCTCGACGCGATGCTCCTTGCGCCGCTGTGACATACTTCTCCAGTTCGCCGATGCGCCCCTGCGCGATCCGGATCTGGAGCATCTCAAGCGAACCGGCGATGCCAGCCAGCATGTTGTTAAAGTCATGAGCGAGGCCGCCGGTGAGTTGGCCGACTGCCTCCATCTTCTGCGCCTGGCGCAATTGCTCCTCTGCCGCAACAAGGCTCGCGGTACGCTCTTCGATTTGCTCCTCAAGCGACGCTGTGAGCTCAGCTAGATCATGCTCGGCTCGGCGGCGTTCGGTGGCGCTGCGGGTTCGCGCGGCGATCTCCCGCATGAATTCCTCTTCTTCCGCCAGCCACGCTCGCGGGGTGGCGTTGTTGACGTAGATCAGCGCGACGAATGCGCCATTCTCATGCAGCGGCATATTAATGAAGGAATGCGCGGTGATCGCCTTGAGGACATCGGCAGTGTCTTTCGTCCGCGCATCCACATCGGCATCGACACATAGCACGGTTTCGCCCCGCTTGAGATCCTCGATGTAGCTTCCGTGTTCGCGAAAGTGCAGAGTTCCCGCGATCGTTTTGACCCCTGGGGCGTTCCAGTCGCGTTCCACGGTGATCGTCTCTGCGACTGGGTCGATCGTGCCATAGCCGGCCCGGCTTACACCGAGCGTACGACCAAGGATTTCTGAAGCGGTAAAAGCGATATCAGACGGGTCGTCCATATCGCGAAGACGATCGCTTAGTTCGAGGAGTGCTGCCTGCCGCGCCTCTGTGCTGCGGCGTTCGGTGATGTCGAAGCTGACACCAGGAAAATGTCGCGCACCATTAGCGGACACTTTACATTGGCCTTCTGCGGCGACCCAGCGAAATGACCCGTCGGGCTGGATGAGACGATATTCGGATGAGAATGGCGCCGCAGTTTCCACTGCCTCGTTAATCTGCGCGGTCACGCGTTGACGGTCGTCAGGATGGATATTCTCGAAAAACTCGTTGATGGGCACTCCGCGTCCGGCGCGTTCGATATCGACGCCGTAAAGATGGGCGAAATTGGCATCGGACACGACAAGGTCCTCGCCGACGTGCCAGTCCCAAGTTCCTACCGAGCGTGCGGCTGCGAGCATCGCGTCCCGCTTACGCTGCAGGATACGCAGTTCGATCATGGCCATGATCTGGCGTGCAAGTACAGTCAGCCCCTTACGCTGTTCTTCGGTCAGGCCGCCAGGCCGGGGGGCTGTGTCGATGACGCACAACGTGCCCAAAGGCAAACCGTTCTCGCCGACAAGAGGAACACCTGCGTAGAACCGGATATGCGGTGCATCCGTGACCAGGGAGAAGGTCGAAGTTCTTGGATCTTGCGAAAGATCCGTTATCTCGAAAATCCTGGCATGGCGAATGGCAAGCGCGCAAACCGAAGTTGCGATTGGCGTTTCCGAGACGGTAACGCCAACCCGCGCCTTAAACCACTGACGCTCCGTATCGACGAGGCTGACGAGTGCAATGGGCGTGGAGCATAACGTTTTTGCAAGCCATGCAATCTCATCGAATGCGATCTCGCGAGGCGTATCGAGCAAGTTCGCCTGGATCAAGGCATCAATACGCGATGCTTCGTCCCAATCTGAAGGCATCTGTTCGCTGCTCACTGCATTTCCAGACCGCTGAGCATTACAAAAACAAGGTATGGTTGGTGGGACAATTCAGCTTCCGGAATGCGCGGGTCTGAGGATCAGTTACTGCGATTGCAAACGCTTCAAGCGGATACCGGTTGCGGACCGTCTCCCCTCGTTACGAAAAAGGTCTAGGCTTTGGTCAAGAGGCAGCCTGCATGCAATTTGGAAATGCAAAAGGAAGTCCTGTCTGAAATGCCACAGTTCGCCACCCGTTGTCGCCATTCCGATGCAGATTTTCGATCCCAGGTGCAGACCTACCGCTTTCATAGCAGGTCGCGACCAGAGCAAGTCGTTAGCGCGAAGAATGGCGAATGACCTTTCCCGACGAAAGCGGATAACAGCCTAGATTCGGAGGGACAGGCGGCTGCCCATAGCTAACCGATCGCGGTCGCCTTGAACCTCTTCTGATCGTGACGCTGAGCTTACGACTGGACGATGACGTTTCGTCCCGGTCGTCGCTCTCTGTTGGGAAGTGCAGCGTCCTAGCGGTCTGCATAAAACACGCGCCATCGCCCAGGCCCAGCCCGCCGATCCGGGAGTACGCCGTATGACCCGGCATGATCCGCCCGTCCCATGGCCCCGCAAAGCGCGTGGCGGTCAAAGGGCCGACTTGCTCCAGGCGCGCGCCGCACCCGCGTCCGCTCTTGGCATCATCGTCGACAGCGCGGAAAACATACCAAATCGCAAATCCCCATAGCGCAGCCTATCATGCCCGCAGGTTCCTGCATGGGAGGCATTCATACGCAGCGCCCGAAAAAAAAGTTCGCCATTTCCGCCGTCGTGCTAGGAAATTGCCTGCCCGTTAGCGGGCAATCGCTTTCTCGTCCAAGACAAGACTTGGCATGGCGGCCCTGCTCTGCGAGGGCTCTGCTTATGCAAACTGACAAGGCCATGCTGCAGCCCGATCACAACTGCTGGCGGATAGAGCGTGCCGATCGCGCACGCGTCATCGTGGATGCGGACGATTACTTCAAGGCCGCCAGATCAGCGATGCTGAAGGCGCAAAAGCAGATCCTTCTGGTGGGCTGGGATTTTGATGCCCGTATCCGGTTTGGCGAAGAAGCCGATGATGGCGGCCCCCCGCAAATCGGCGAATTCCTCAGCTGGCTGGTACGCCGTAAGCCAGGGCTGCAGGTTTATATCCTGCGCTGGGACACTGGCGGGCTCAAAACCTTGTTCCACGCGCGCACCCTGATCCGTCTGGCGCGCTGGATCAGGGATCCGCAAATTCATCTCAGGCTCGATGGGCACCACCCCCCGGCTGGGTCTCATCACCAAAAGGTCGTGGTGATCGACAACGAGGTGGCGTTCTGTGGCGGCATCGACATGACCGTCGACAGGTGGGACACATCCGCGCACGCCGATGATGAGCCCAGACGGATTGAACCTGACGGGACCGCTTACAAGCCTTGGCACGATGTGACGACACTATTGGAAGGGCCGGCCGCACGCGCCTTGGGCGATATGTGCCGTGGACGCTGGGAGCTGGCCGGGGGTGGGGAACTTTCGGAAGAGCAAGGAAGCGGTTCTTGTTGGCCCGACGGCTTCGAGCCTGACTTCAAAGACGTGGATGTCGGCATTGCTCTGACCGTTCCGGAAATGGCGAAGCAAGACCCGCGCCACGACATCGAGGCGCTGTACGTTGACCTTATCGCGCGGGCTCGCAAAAGCTTTTATGCCGAAAGCCAGTACTTCGCGTCGCGCAAGGTGGCAGAGGCTATCGCCAAACGGCTGGGGGAACCCGACGGACCCGAATTCGTCATCGTGCATCCTGTCAGCGCCGAAGGATGGCTGGAGCCGATCGCGATGGACTCCGCCCGCGCGCGGTTGGTCGAAGCGCTGAATGCCCAGGATCCATACGGGCGCCTGCGGTTGTACCATCCCTACACCGCCGGAGGCGCACCGATCTACGTCCATGCCAAAGTGACGGTCGTCGACGACGAAGTGCTGCGGGTAGGCTCGTCGAATTTCAACAATCGCTCCTTGCGGCTCGATACCGAATGCGATGTCGTCATCGATGCCGACATGACCGCAGGGCAGGACGTGCGCAAAACGATAGTGGGCATCCGCGACGCCCTTTTGGCTGAGCATCTCGACACCGATTGCGAAACGATCGAGACTACCGTCAGGGAAACGGGATCTCTGATCGCCGCGATCGAAAGACTGCGCGGGCCGGGCCGTTCCCTGCGCCATTATGAAGTGCCGGAGCTCGACGCCGTGCGGGCATGGCTGGCCGATAACAAGGTGCTCGACCCCGAGGGGCCGGGTGAAATGTTCGAACCGCTGTCGCAGCGCACAGGTCTCCTTAAACGGTTGCGGCCCGGCAAATTGCCCGTTCATGGCAAAGGCAGCTTGATCGGTGCGGCGGCAGCTGGGGCGGGAGCACTGCTTGCAGTTGCTGTGGCGTCCCGGCTGGTCAGGTCGACGTCCAGGGTCATCTACGAGCCCCTGCCTGACGGTTGAGATTGGGATTGAAATGAAGTTGTGGGTCTTAGCTCCTGCCAGCGATTTTTTTGATTGCGGTTTCGTCTTCTGCTGTGCACCAACTTGCTGGTTCAACGCGGGCGGCCGCCATTTCGCATGCTGTCGGCAGGCGCAAGAGATCCAAAGCGTTCTCCTCCCAGCGCACGAGGCCGAGCCGTTCGAAGTCTGCAAGCCAGCCTTCCATCGGCCACCGATCCCAGCGCGCCTGGAACACCCGTGCATTGCGCACAATATCAGCGACGTGCTGCAGAGGTGGCTCATAGCTGTCATGATACTGATGGCAGGCGATCGCCTCTCCGACGAATAGCAGCTTCAGTCCGGCAGCAGCAGCCCGGAAACCGAAATCGGTATCCTCGGCGCCATAACCGGTGAATCCCTCATCGAAACCGCCAAGCGCTGTAAATGTCGATCGGCGCAGCGCGAAAGCAAGCGACCAGAAAAGCCCGGCATTCGTTTCCTCACGCACGCCTTGGGTGGGAAACATCCGCACGGGATGCGCCCGCCCACGCTTGAGCAAGTCGGCTTCCTCCCAAGATCCGCGCGCATCATCGGGGCCAAGATAGCGAATATCCGCGCAGAGCAGGCCGTCATGTTCGGTGAGGGTTTCGGCCAGGACACAAACGCAATCACGCAAGGGAATGCAATCGACATCGAGGAACACCAGCATATCGTGATCGGCCAAGGCCGCCGCGCGGTTGCGGGCGGCGGCCAATGGAAGCCCGACCGTCTCGAACCGCTCGATGCGGACGGGGAAGCTTGTCGGTCCCACTGTGACCGGATCGTCACTCATATCGACGACAATCAGCTCATCGGGTCGGCGATCGCTCCGGCGAAGGCCCTCGACGAGCTGCTCTAGATGCGCGCTCCGGTTACGGACAATGGTGAGGACCGAGATCCCCATCAACGTCGCTTCCACAAATCGAGACGATATGTGTCTCGCCGTTCGGCGAGCTCAACGTCAAAGTCCGCTGCAAGTTCGGACCATAAGGCTTCGACGGCCTCATCGCCGCTTTGCGGATAGTCGGTTTCGCCTGTGTAATGGACAAGGATGATCCGGCCGCCGGGAGAAACGTGATCGCGGAGCCATTCGCTTGCACGATCCAGATCCACCAGACCCCAATAATAGGCCACTTCGGACAGCACCACGAGGTCGAAATCTTCGGTCTCGGGAGTTTCGTGCGGAAACGCCATTTGGGCCAGCGACACGCCAGGACGATCCCCGACCCGTTCCCGTGCTTTTGCTAATGCCTTGGTACTGATGTCGACGGCAAGCAGGCTTTCGCACATGGGAGCGAGATGCCCAGTCAGCACGCCATGGGCGCAGCCTATCTCCAGTGCGCGCGCATATCGTCGGTCGGCCAGAACATCATGCGTGTGGGCAAATTTGGCGGCTTCATACTCGCTCGACGCAAGATTCCATGGATCATCGTCCGATCCGAAAATGTCATCGAAATATTGTGCGGTCAGGCTGGCGCCGGTCATCGGCAATCCCTTCTCAATGTCAGAACGTCTTGCGCGGCCATGTTCAACTTCTCCGGTGGAAGACGGAAACCCTCGCCGATCACCGGCGAAAGCTGGCTGCGATGGGCCAGAAGAGCATGCCGCCGCCCAACGGGCATGGTCGGCGTTGCGATACGTCGCGCACGGCGCGGTGCCTCGCCCCAGACATGATAGGCGAACAGAGCGATCGGACGCCTCGCCCTTCGCAATGCCGCTTCGGCCAGCCTGTACGCCGCAACATGGTCGCAATGCGCCTCGCTTTCATCGGAGACGGCAATGGCATCTATCCGGTGCCAGCGCAGCAGCGCAGCAAGCCGATCGGCCCCCCGCGCGAATGCTTTACTGTCGGTGGGAGGGTGGTGCGCATCGCGCCATCCCATCCAGATCGTCGGGATCGCTCTGGCACCTAGCCTGCCAATCGCATTGCGGGCTTCCTTGCGCCGGGTCGCAGCAACGCGGGGCGTACCTTCGGGGTGGGAGCCTGTCCCATCGGTCAGGAAGACGATCCCCCCGAGCCGGTCGTTAGCGGCGCAGTTTGTGATCAAGGCACCCGCGCCGAGCGTCTCGTCGTCGGGATGGGGGGCGAGCACGAGCCAGCGCGCCTGCGCCCAGCGGCTTTGGGCCAAGGCCTCGGCTTTCACCACAGCCGTTCGCTTTCTTCCCAGATGTCATGGTCAAGAAGCGTCCGGGCAGCCTCGTCCCGCGCATGATCGGGTCCGGCCTGGCGCAGGTAGAGGGAAAGGTCGCGGATGATCTTGTCCGCGCGTTCCCCGTCAAAGGCGCTGCGTGTGCCAAGGATGCGCGCAGCGGCCTCCATCACGGTGAACCCGGCATTTTCGACGACCCCGCGCGTCAGTCGCGCGACGGCAACGGCATCCGCATCACCCGAAGCGAAGCGCTGCGCTGCTTCCCCCACCCAGAAACCCGCGGTTCGCACCGCCACGACGACATCGGCAAACCGTACCCGCTGCAGCGGATCTTCGCGGGCGCTATCGCGCATGGCCGACCAGATTTCCGAGACAAGCGCCTCGATGCCGCCAAGCTGCGCCGCGCAGAAGCGCCAGGCGCCTGCGGTAAAGCGGGGATCCCGGTCATAGTCGCCCGGCTTACCCAGCAGCATGAGCGGCTCGACAGCCATGTCGTCGAGGACATATCGACCACTCACGCTCGCACGCATTCCACGAACACGCCAACCTGACAGGTCCGTCCGCGCCTTTTCATTTGCGGGAACGATGACCAAGCGCCGCGCGGTGTTCTTGCAGGCAGCTGTGACGAGTGCATAATCGAGACCGCCGGCTCCGCTTGCGAACATCTTCTCGCCCATCAGCGACAGGGTCGCTTCGCCGGCGAGCCGGACACCGGGCGCCGGCTCGGTCGCCCACACACCGAACCATGCACCGCGATCCAGCACCTGCGTCAGCCACGCAAGCTGTTGGGGTGTTGCGTACCAGTCGAACAGCGACATTGCGTTGACATGGCCTTCATACAAGCGACCGATACTGAGATCGCCGCGCCCGACCTGGCGCAAGGCCTTTGCCATCGCGCGTGCGCGGGCCGCCTCGTTTTCAAAGATATCGCCTCCACATAGTTGCGGTGCGAACCGGCGATGATGACCGCTCTGGATCAGCGCTGCCAGACTATCACTGGGGAAATTAGGTGCGGCGTCATAGCGCGCGCCAAGCATTGCAAGGCGATCGACGATGTCGGTCGAGTCAATGACTTGGTCCTGAGGATCGGGGATCACGCGATATGGCTCCTGTTTAAGACTGCAGGGGCACAAAGGTCATCGAGCCAACGCGCGACTCGTTCCGGCCCGCTTTCACTTTCAAGGCAAGCGGGCCATTGCTGGTTTTGTTCGATGGCCCGACCGATCAGGCCAGGCCATTTCTGAGGCTGGGGCCAGTCATGCCGCACAATTGCTGCGCCCACTGCCGCCAGCCTGTTGGCTTTCGATTCCTGCTCGTGGAACGGACGAGGTTCGGGCAGGCAGATGAAGGGGCGCCGCGCCGCCAGGACGGCGCTGACGACGCCATCGCCTGCAGCGCCAATGACGACCCTGGCCGCAGCAATCTGCGCGTCCGCATCATCGACCCACCCCCGCAATTGGAGATTGGGTGGCAAATCAGCGGGCACGGTGCAGGGACCGATGATGCGCCATTTCCATGCGGGCGCTGCTCGGGCTGCGGCTGCCCAATGCTCGCCATTGGATATCCCGCCCCCGCGCCCAAGAACGACCAGCACAACGTCATCATTCACGCGGATATTCTGGCTGGCAGATCGGACGACGCCCGGCGCGTAGAAGGTCTTCTCGCGCACCCAGCCTGGGGTTTCGTCATCGTCGAGCGCATCGTGGAAAGGAGCGAGCAGAGCGGTAGCTGCGCGAAAGGCGTCCAGATGGGCAGCATCGAGCCGGCGCCCGCTCAACCGGACATAAACGGTCGGCACCGATGCAAGCCGCGCCAGCATCGCCACCTCGGCCGAGACATCCACCACCATCAGGCGCGGACGCGCCTCAGCGATCCAGCCTGTCATTTGCGCAGAGCGCTGGCGGAGACCTTCATGATCGAGCGGCGCATAGTGCAGGGAAGAAGGACGGTCGACATGATCGATGCCGGCGAAGCTGTCGTCGAGACGGTCGTCAGGCAAATCGAGGCAGCGGAGGTTTTCGGTTCTGCCGGCAAGCCCGCTCCCCATGAGCATGACATTGTCCAGCGATTGACCGATCGCGATCGCGCGCTGGCGATGGCCGTCGCCGTGATGATGGACATAATATCCGATCGGGCGGTTCATTGGACGGCAGCCATTTCGACTTCCGCCATGCCGGGAAGCGGCATGTCGCACGGCATGGGTGGTAGGGTGCGCTCTGCTTCCAGACAGGCCACTACGCCCATCTTAGCCCTCTTGCGAAGCCGCCAGCGTGCGCGCTCTTCCCAATGGGAGTAAGCAGGGACCATTGGAGTTTCACCGCTTGCGGCGCAGTCGATCCACCGCTGCATGTCCGCCGCCATACCACCATTAGCACGCCCCGCAGTCCGGGAGGACGCCCGGGTCCACACCGCATTCGGGTGGACGAGCTTGCCCCCCGCCTTGATCGCCGCCTCGACCAAGGCACGATCCTCGCCGGTCGGCAGCAGCGGAACGCCGCCCGCGCGGCGATAAAGGCCGACGGACAGCGCAAGGCTGGCCCCCGTATGATCGCCGTGTCGGGGCGGCATATCCCACGCGACGGGATCGATCTTGTCCTCGATCGCGCGCACGGCCTGCCAATAGGCATCGAACCGGCGGCGCAGCCTGAAGATCGCCGGGGCCATGTCCGCTTCCAGTTCGTCCAGTTCGATGCGACCGCCAATGATCCGCTCCGGCGAAAAATGTGCCAGGTTGGCCTCGATCCAATCGGCGGGAGGTCGGCAATCCGCATCCGTGGAAAGCAATAGGCCGCCGGGCGTCAGAAGATCAGCGCCCATGTCCATCGCCGCGCGGCGGGCAGATCCGGCGTGGGCAAGTTCCGGCTCGAACACACGCTGAACGATGTGAAGCGCAAACCCGGCATTGGAGCGAAGCGTGGCTTCAACGGCATTCGCATGGGTGGCATCGCTACTATTGTTGACGCATATCGCGACAGCGAAGGTCTGAACGGTTTGCTGTGCCAGAGCTTCGATCAGGCGACCGATATGCTCCGCCTCGTTACGAGCCGGTATGCAGACGCAGACTGGTGGCCTCATGCGACGCTGGCAATGAGAGGTGCAGTCTGCGGCTCGTGGGCGACAACAGAGGCAAGCGCAAGCTGACGGTACACGGCTTCATACTCATCGACCATCCGCTGCGCGTCGCAATATCGCTCCGCATGAGCCCTGCAGGCGCTGCGGCTCAGCACGGAAGCGGCCAGCGCCGACGCTGCGAGCGATGCGACATCGTCCGGCTGCGCAAGAACGCCGCAATCTTCATTCAAGAGCGCAGGCACCCCGCCGCGCCGAAACGCGGCGACGGGGGTGCCGCAAGCCAGCGCCTCTGCCACGACCAGGCCATAGGGTTCTTCCCATCGCGGGGTGCAAAGCGCGGCGATAGCCCCTCCCACCAGGCGGGCGAGCTCGCGGTGGGACAGATGCCCGACATATTCGACGTTCGCACCAAGACGCGGTGCGATCGTCTCATCGAAATAACTCTGGTTCGAAATGGGGCCGGCGATACGCAGCGGCAATCCTGCAAGCCGCGCCGCATCGATCGCGTAGTCCAGTCCCTTTTCCGGGACGATCCGGCCATACCAGACCAGATACGGCGTTTCGCTTGCGACATTCTGGTACGGGAAGTGTGTGAGATCGATGCCGTTGGGAATGACATGATCGGTCCTGGCCACGTGGCTCCACATGTCGGCCGTCGCCTGCGAAACGGCGACATAGGTCATCGGTCCGCGGTTGAGCCGGACACCGCTTTCCAGCCAACAAAAGGGCGGGGTGTGGAGCGTGGTTAGGACGGGGGTAGCAAGCGTCTCGGCCATGCTGACGGGGAGATAGTGGAGCGAATTGTTGTGGATCACGTCAAACGAGCGCGACCGCAATTCGGTCATCAGCCCGAGATACGCATGGTGTTCGCGGAAGAACGCAACATCATTGGCTTCAGCAATGCCCGTTTCGAGAAGCGAGGTCTCATCGCAGATCGCTTCCACCCCTAGTGCGGGATCGGAGCGCGTCGAAGCAAAGAGCGTGACGTCGTGCCCGCGTTCGCGCAGTGACCGCGCAAGCATGTGGGTGTGCATCTCCAGCCCGCCTGCAAACGGCTCACTGATGGGAAACTTCAAATGGGCTATAATGGCAATGCGCATTCAACGGGCTCCCAGCGACGATGCACATGTTTCGCAATCGCCACGCCGTTAACGCCTATATGAAGGTTTATTTCCCGGAGGTGGCAGGGTTTTTCTGCGGCGAATGCAGGTTAACTTCGGTCGATATAGTGATCGCAAGCTTGCGCCGCTAACAGGCGAAAATCAGATGACCACATAGAGGCATTTTACATACACGTGATAATCATAGAGAAAAATCTTGACTATAGGGACATTATAGTCCGCCCACACTCGTGATTAAATATCCTGCTATTTCTAAAGTATAATTTGCAACCCTCCAGTTTGCCCGTTCACCATCACGGACAATCTTTTCCGAATCTGATTTTCAGATGCCGACTTTTTCCCCCCTGATGCGTTGCGCGAGTGAACCATTTCACGATCAGCGCGAAAGGGACCGACATGGCCAGTAAGAACGCAATCGAAAACACCACGGGAAGTGGCGGGGAAACGCATCAGCAAGCAAGCGACGATAAAGTCCTGACCACCAACCAGGGCATCCGGATTTCCGACAACCAGAACCAGCTCAAGGCAGGCTCGCGGGGCCCGGTCTTGCTGGAAGATTTCGTTCTGCGCGAAAAGATTTTCCATTTCGACCATGAACGCATCCCCGAACGCATCGTCCATGCCCGTGGCTCAGCGGCCCATGGCTATTTCGAGGCGACCGAAGACATCTCCGACATCTGCAAGGCGGCGGTCTTTACCAAGGGTACCAAGACTCCGGTCTTCACGCGCTTCTCGACGGTTGCGGGCGGCGCAGGTTCGGTCGACACCCCGCGCGACGTGCGGGGCTTTGCGGTCAAGTTCTACACGACCCAAGGCAATTGGGATCTGGTCGGCAACAACATCCCGGTGTTCTTCATTCAGGACGCGATCAAGTTTCCCGATTTGATCCATGCCGCCAAGATGGAAGCCCAGACCGGCTATCCCCAGGCGGCGACAGCCCACGACACCTTCTGGGACTTCATTAGCCTGATGCCCGAATCCACCCACATGATCATGTGGGCCATGAGTGATCGCACCCTGCCGGCTTCGTTCGCCACGATGGAAGGCTTTGGCATCCACACGTTCCAGATGGAAAACGAAGCGGGGGACGTGACCTTCGTGAAATTCCATTGGAAGCCCAAGGCTGGCCTTCAATCGACGATCTGGGACGAGACGGTGAAGATTGCCGGCGCCGATCCTGATCATCAGCGCCGTGATCTGTTCGAGCGGATCGACCGGGGCGACTTCCCGGAATGGGAGCTGGGCATCCAAGCTTTCGACAAGGCGTTTGCCGACAGCCTCGATTTCGACGTGCTCGATTCCACCAAGATCATTCCGGAAGAAATGCTGCCGGTGCGTGTGATCGGCCGCATGGTTCTCGATCGCTATCCTGACAACTTCTTCGCCGAAACCGAGCAGGTTGCCTATTGCCCGGGCAACATCGTGCCTGGCATCGGCTTCTCCAATGACCCGTTGCTGCAAGGCCGGCTGTTCTCATACCTCGACACCCAGAAGTCGCGGCTTGGCACGGCTAATTTCCACCAGCTTCCGGTGAACGCGCCCAAATGCCCGGTGATGAATTTCCAGCGCGACGGCCAATTTCAGATGGCGGTGCCGAAGGGGCGCACGAATTACGAGCCCAATGGCCTGTCTGAAGGTGCCGAGACGCGGCCTGGAGATGAGCCTGGGCCGCGCGAATGCCCCGTCACCGGCTATCGCAGCATCGCCGCTGCAACGGGGCCGGACGAGGAAGGCGGCAAGCTTCGTATCCGCGCCGAGAGCTTTGCCGATCATTATAGCCAAGCGAGGCTGTTTTTCCGTTCCCTCGCCGAGCCGGAGCAGGCGCATCTGGCCTCGGCTCTCGTATTTGAACTCAGTAAGGTCGGCTTGGCCCATGTGCGCACGCGAATGATGGCCAATCTCGTAAATGTTGATCCCAAGCTCGCCAAGCGCGTTGCGGACGGGCTCAATATGGAAGTTCCTGAGGCTTCACCATCGGCTGCGCCGGTCAAGGACATGGAGCCTTCGCCGGCCCTGCGCATCATCGATGGTCCGCGGGCGCCAAAGTCGATTGAGGGGCGCACCATCGCGATCCTCATTGCTGATGGCTCTGATGCGGGCGTTGTCGACGAGCTGACCAGTCAGATCGGGGATGCCGGGGGCCGGCCGGTGATCGTCGCACCCAAGATCGGCGGCGCGAAGATGTCCGATGGTTCGGTGCTGGAAGCGGATTTCCAGCTCGCTGGCGGTCCCTCTGTGCTGTTCGATGCCGTTGCCGTCGTCCTGTCGGCAGAGGGCTGCACGCAGCTTCTCAAGGAGGCGGCTGCCGTTCAGTTCGTGATGGATGCTTTCGGGCATCTCAAGGCCATCGGCCATACAGAAGAGGCACAGCCTTTGCTCGACAAGGCAGGTGTTGAGCCCGACGCCGGCGTCACCGACCTGGGTGCAACCTTCATCAAGGTTGCCGCGACCCGGATTTGGGCGCGCGAACCAAAGGTCCGCATGCTGGCGTAGGCATCGATTGGGAACACGGCACCCCGGCACGTGTTTTACAGTCATTCCATTTGAAGGAGAGCATCATGAGCATCGAAGGCAAAGCCAAGGAAGCTGCCGGTTTCGTCAAGGAAGAGCTGAACGAACACGGCGACACCCCCGAAGCGAAGAAGAAGGCTCAGGAAGGCCGCGATCTACGCAACGAAGGTCGCGTCGAAGACGGCAAGGCGCCCAAGACGACCGAGCCGGGCACCGGCGCCAAGGAATAAGTCTAAATCGAGATTCGGGACGCCGCCCCTCATGGGGCGGCGTCTTTGTATCTGCCAAGGTTGATCAGATCGTCAGGGCATCTTCCAGCCCATCAGCATTCCCGGCCATTCCCGGAACTTCTTCCAACTGACGCAGCGCGGTGAACGCGCCGCGATCTTCACGGTAGCGCACGATCTCAAAACCATGGCCCTTGAGCCGGGGTATCGCATCGAGCTCGTCAGCGCTCGCCGTATTCACATTGATCTGCGTCATAGGTTGCCTTGCTCCTTCAACGGCACAATGGCGTCGGGCGGGTAATAAAGGGCAGCGCATTCTTCTCGCAGGCACCCGCCTTCAATCACGATGTCATCGCGATAGGCATCAGCGATGAACGCCAATGTATCTACATGCTTGGCCTCGAAATACATTTCATGCACATCGTCACGCCCTGCGCCATAGACAACCCTGCCTACTTTCGACCAGATCGACGCCATCGTACACATCCCGCAAGGCTGGAGCGTCGAATAGAGCGTTGCACCGCGCAGCTCCATTTCACCCGTGTCTTCGCATCCTCGCCTGATCGCCATCATCTCGGCATGCGCGGTAGCGTCGGGCAGTTCCTCGGTCTGGTTACGCTCACCGGCAATGACCTTGCCATTCAGCACAATCACGCAGCCCAAGGGTGAGGTAGAGGGATCGGAACCTTTGGACCGTGCAATCTCGATGGCCTTGCGCATCCACTCTTCATCTTCGGCCTGCGACACTCTCGTCCTCCTACTCGTCAGCGAACGCGCAAAGGAGCGCTACCTGCCCCGGATAATAGGCGTTCGGCAACGCCAGAGCCCCTTATGGCCCCAAAAAACCAGTTTCCTCCTGGCGCGCCAACAGCACGCAGATCGGCGCAAATTAGACAGGCTGGATGCTGAGACCATTGTCAGGTCGGGTTTGAAAGACTTCGCGGTCATCATGTCTCCCCTGTCGGGTTGAGGAACGCCTTCGGTCCGGAGATGGTTTCGCGAGAGGATTCGTGGAAGTGAGCATGGCGGACGAACGATCATCGCCTACCAAGGCCGCACATCATCCCGTCACGCCTGACGGACGCTATTTCGTCGTGCGTGGTCGGCTTTGGCGCACCTCCGATCCATCACTCGACCCGGACGAGCGCGCGCAGATGGTCCGGCAACTGATAGCGGCCCGGCGCGCGGTCGCGCAGGCCAGAAGGACCGGCGACATGGCGGCCGAGGATGGGGCCCACGCCGATGTCGACCAGGCGAAACGCGCCCTGGGCGAGCGTGGTCCGGTCTGGTGGAGCGACGGTGCGCCCGATCTTAATCGTCACATGGCGCGCACCGGTCCCTATGCCCAATGGTATGCCGATCTGAAAACTGACGAATAAGAGGATCGCGAAACCCTAGCCGCGTGCTTGCCTGCCGCGCGTATCCCATCCTTTCTTCGCCGCGGCGGACCGTTTCTCGTGGCTCTGGGACGAACCGCTCTTGCGACCGCCCTTGCGCGACGCGCTGTGGTTATCGGGCTTGCCGCGGCCCGATCCGGATTTGTTGACGCCACCGGATTTCTTGTTCACCGTCGCCGACGCACGGCGTTCGGCTTCCTTCTTGCCGACACCGCGGTCCTCATAGCCTTCCTCGATATGCTCGGCCTCGCGCTTCTGCTTGTCCGTATAGCTCGACTTGTCGCCCTGCGGCATCGCTGGTCTCCTGAACACTGGCCCCCGCATTCTGCGAGAACGACCAACCCGCAAATTTGCTTTCTCGCTTCGTCGCGGATGCCGGCACGGGAACCGACGGTTCATCTCTCCGTTCTTAAAAAGAACAATATGGGAACATGAAATTGCTATGACCGAACAGCTGCACAATCTCAAGCTCGATGAGCATCCCGGCTCGAACACCGAAAAGAATCCCGAAGACTGGGTGTCCGGCGACGATCCGATGACGGGGGCGCAGGGCTCCTATTTGACCACGCTGTGCGAGGAAGCAGGCCAAGCGCCGCCGCCTGCCGACCTCAGCAAGGCCGAAGCGTCAAAACGCATCGACATGATCAAGGCGAACCTCGGTCTCGACTGACCGCAAACAATTCGTTGGTCAGTGAGCGAGCTGGACGCGGGCGAGGCATATGGTCACGACCCGCTCGTCGCCATGCCACGCTTTTTCGATCGTCCCGCCGAGTCCACGCAGAGCGGCGCTCATCAGCTCTGTCCCGAAGCCCTGATCGCCATTGTCATCACTGCCACCGTCTTCGCGCCAGGCGATAGTGATGGTTGCATTCGCCACGGTGATATCGACCGTGAGTTGGCCGTCGGAATGGGAAAGAGCGCCATATTTGACGGCGTTGGTGGCGAGTTCGTGCAGAAGCAGCGCTAGTGACGTCGAGGCATTAGCGCCGACGGGCGCGTCGCACCGCGCGATGGTGATCTGACCCTCGTTGCGATAGGGCTCCAGTACCGCCCTGAAGACCTCGCTTAGCGTTACACAGGGCTCCTCTTCGCCAGGAAGCCTGAGGACAAGTTGCTGCGCAGCGCCGAGCGCGGTGATCCGGCTGCTCAGGTCGTTAGCGAAGTCATCGACATCGTCGGCCCTTCGGCGGCCGACTCTGACCAGCCCTTGCACGATCGACAGCAGGTTCTTGATGCGGTGATGCATCTCGCGAACAAGGAGCCGCTGGTTCTCGGCATGACGGAGCCGTTCGCCGATATCACGCGCGATCGTCGACGCCCCAATGATCTCGCCCGCGGCGTTGCGCACCGGCGAAATGGTAACCTCGATGTGGACAGGTTCGCCATCCCTGCGCCGGCGTACCGTTTCGAGCCGATCAATGCGTTCGCCGGCCCGGAGTTTGCCGATGATGTCGGCTTCCTCCTGGAGCCGGTCCTCGGGAATGATGAGGGTAATGGGCTGGCCGATCGCCTCTGCGGCGGCAAATCCGAACAACTTTTCGGCTCCCGCATTCCAGCTGGTGATGATGCCATTGAGCGTTTTGCTGAGGATGGCGTCTCCGGAATTGTCGACGACCGAGGAAAGCCACAACCCGGCGTCGAACTTGGGATCATACAAGGTCCAATGGCTCATGTTCCCTCGTTCGCGCAATGTCCGGAGGCCATTTGAAAAACTTGTGGTAACGGCCCACGTGCAGAGGCGCAGCAGCGGGCGGCGAGCGGACATTATAAATATCGGCGGATGACATCAACGCCTGTCGGGTTGCCGGTTTCGTGGTTGACCAGCCACCCTGATTGCTGCGGTTGTTTGTATTGGCGCCGAAGCGGACCTCTGGTGATCGTCCGATTTCCCTTTACCCAACTTTCAAGAATGTGCTCACAGCCAGCAGCTTTTCTCAGCCGACGTGGTCGTGTCCCGCGGGGTGGTGTAGGAACCGTCGATCCACGGCAGGATCGAGTTCAGATCAGGCTGCCAGTGCTGGCAAGCTGACGATAGGGTTATGGCTCACCGAGCCGAGAGTTTCCAGTGTCATGTAGCGGCGCGATACCGCCCACTCATCATTTTGCTCCAGCATGAGTGCTCCGACGAGACGAACGACGGCAGCGTCATTCGGGAATATGCCGATCACGTCTGCCCTTCGCTTGATCTCCTTGTTGACCCATTCCGGTGGATTTGTGGAGGCGATCTGCGCCCAATGATCCTTGGGGAAGGCCATGTAGGCGAGCAGGTCCTCGCGTGATGCGTCCATCATGTCGGCCAGCTTTGGAAACTTCTTGCGCAGGGCATCGGTAACCTGGTCCCACTGTTGTCGCGCTGCCTCGGCCGTCTCCTGCGCGAAGATGGTCTTGATCATGGCAATGACAGCGGGTCGTTGTTTCGGCGCGGCATGGGCGAACGCATTGCGCATCCAGTGCACCCGGCAGCGCTGATGGGTCGCGTAAAATACCTTGCTGGCGGCAGCGCACAGCCCTTTGTGATCGTCGGCGATGACCAACTTCACACCGCGCAAGCTTCGGTCAGCCAGAGAGCGCAGGAAGGCTTTCCAGAAAGGTTCGGCTTCCGACGGGCCGGTGGCCACGCCCAGAACCTCGCGTCGGCCAGGGGATCGGCCACGGGCCGCCAGCGCGGCGAAGCGCACCCGCCATTGTCCACGCCAAGCGCGTCCAACCTGGCTGGTCGCACTCGGCGCTGGCTCGATCACGGGTCGAGCATCTGGCGATAGCGCGCTCGCCGCGCTTGGTCCGGTGAGGTTATCGTTGACGGATGGCCCGGAACCGAAGCCCCGGGCCAGATCGTCAGGCCGCCTTGCCATTGACCGGGATGCGGCGGACATTTTCGTTCGCCGCATCCGTCTTCGGCAGGGTGACCGTCAGCACGCCGTTCCTGAAGGTTGCGCCGGCTTGGTCACGGTCGATGCCCTGGGGCAGTCCGATACGGCGTTCAAAGCGGCCGTAGCTGCGCTCGGTATAGCCACGATCCTTGTCTTCGACCTCGGACCGCTTCTCGCCACGAAGCGTCAGCGCCCCGTCTTCGACGGTAATTTCGACGTCCTTCTCGTCGAGACCCAGCAGTTCCGCCGTGACGCGAATCTCCCTGTCGGTCTCGCCGAGCTCGACATGGGGCCAGCCGGCAGCGCGGTCGAGGCCGGCCAGTGGGGGCACACCGAACCCTCGGAAGACATTGTCGAACAGCCGGTTCATCTCGCGGTGGAGCGAGAGCAATGGGTGAGTATCATTGTCGCGGCCGCGCTCGGCGCTGACCTGGACGGGAAGCCGGTTTTCCTGCCGGCTCCAGGGAATGAGATCACGAAAAGCCATGATGGTCATCTCCTTTTCTGGCTGGAAGAGGCACGGCCTGCCGGCCCGCTTGAAACGGCGCCGGCAGACCTCTTAAACCGGGATCAGGCCGCTTCGCGGACCTCATCCCTGGGCGCTTCGATCTGATCCGGGGCAGCTTTGCTACCGTTGATCTCGATCCGGCGCGGCTTCATTGCCTCGGGGACAACGCGCTTGAGCGAGATGCTCAGCAGTCCATTCTCAAAACGGGCATTGCCAGCTTCCACGAAGTCGGCAAGCTGGAAGCGCCGCTCGAATGCGCGTGTGGCAATGCCGCGATGCAGATACTCGCCCTGATCGTTGTCTTCGGCACGCTTACCGGTGACGGTGAGCAGGTTCTGCTGAGCCACCACCTCGATGTCCTCGTGGCGGAAGCCAGCAACCGCCAGCGTAATGCGATAGCTGTCGTCACCTTCTTTCAGAATGTCGAAGGGCGGATAGCCATCTTCATCGCGTGCGCCTGCCTCGAGCAGGTTGAACAAGCGGTCGAAGCCGACCGTCGAACGCCGATAAGGCGTAAAGTCGAATGCAGTTCTCATTTCCAAATCCTCCAAAGAAGCGATCTGGACATGAGTTGCGCCAGTACAGGAGAGCTGGCGCCCTCGATGTCCACCGGACCCGAACAGCGGCGCCCGGCAAGTGGGACTTAGGAAGGGAATTTTTGCAGTTCAAGACCTCCCTACGCGCAAATGACGAGTTTTCTGCTCCCTTCGCTCCCGCCTGATATTTGCCGCAATTGGCAACGTGATGGCCGGCAACCGGCGTCCATTCGCCTGAGTTTCGCCGTCACCGTTTCTAGCGGGATCAATGTGAGGAGATTCGACGACGCTTCAGCGCGACACTCCATCCTCCGTAAGAGATTAAAGCGTCGCCACCACCCGTTGAACCCACACCCAGCCCCGGTCATAAGCGGACTTACCGCTGTCGACGCAGCTGAGCGGCAACTATCTCCGTATCTGCGCTCCAAACGCGACAGTCGCCTACCGGCCAATTGCGCGCATTCCGTGAACGACAATCAGGGCGTCGGGAATGGCTGGTGCTGGATGGGGACCTGTCATTCCTGGGCCGGATCGCGAAAGTCGGTTTTGTCCCAACGCGGGTCGCTCGGCCTATCCTGAGGTTAGGCGAACAGGGGCCGGCTTTCACCGCACCTCGATAGGGGCTGACATGATATGTCAGCGCGTCGGGCACGGCTCATGTACGTGGGTAAAAGGCGGCACGGAAACCCGCAATGCCGCTCCTGCGTTGCAAGATCGGCATCTTGGCGCGCTCGATCTGCCGCACTCGACTGGAACATGATGATGAAAGAGGACCTAAACCAGAGACACGGGGGCCTCGGCACCGAACATCGCGGCGGAGAGCCCCGCATCCGGCCTTATGTTCTTTGCGCGATCTTCGGGGTATTCGCTATCGCCGTCGCGATCCTGCGGGTTTTGATTGGGGTCTGGGGTCGTCCCCGCCTAGGCAATGTCGATCCCGGTGTAGGCCAACAAGGCCGCGCGCAAGTCCAGAAGTACCCACGCTGAACGCCGTGGAGGCAATCCGCTCCAGCCCTGCGAGCGATGAGCCGCTCCACGACCTTGCCGCGGCGGCCGGGCTTCAGCGGCATTGGCAAGGCGCTGACGAAAAGGCGCATGTCGTCCCCGACGAAGCGCTGCGCGCGATCCTTCAAAGGCTGGGCTATCCGGCGTCGAATCCGGTCGACATCCGGGAAAGCCGCTCGACAGTTGAGGCTGAACTGCAGGCCGTTCCGCGACTGCTGACCGCCGACGTGGGAAAGCCGATAGCCTTGGCGCACGGCCTGAAGCAGGCCATCCATGCCGAGATCGTTCCCGAAAACGGCGGTCCTGGGCGACAGGTCCTGCCGGTCGATGGCCGGCTTCCGCCTGTCGAGGAGCCGGGGTACTACCGAGTGCGGATTTTGGGGCGGGAGCTTCGGCTCGCCGTGGCGCCCCCCGCCTGTTTCTACCCCGCCGGTGCCGAAGGTCGCAAACGATGCTGGGGACCGGCGATACAGATACCCTCGTTGCGGACCGAGCAATCGGCTCCGTTCGGGGATCTGGAGGCGCTGTCGCAAGCGGTAGGCCTGTTCGCGAAACGCGGCGCGGATGCGGTGGCGATCAGCCCCGTTCATGCCATATCCGCCCACGCTGGTGCGGGGTTCAGTCCCTATAGCCCGTCGAGCCGGCTCTTCGTCAACACCGCATTGGCCGCGCCGCGATTGGCGGGTCTTCCCGGTTTCGAGGAAGAGAAAGGAGGCGCGATCATCGACTGGGAGTCGGCGCTTACCAGCCGCAGCGAGGCGCTGCGCCGCCTTTTTGCGGCGCTCGAACCTTCCGCGCGCGCGCGCGTCGATGCCTGGGTGGAAACGCAGGGAGAGGCGTTGCAGCGACATGCCCTTTTCCAGGCCCTCTCTCTGCATTTTGGCCCCCGGCACGCGAGCGGCGCGGCACCCGACTGGCGGGATTGGCCGGCCGAATACCGCGACGCCAGCAGTCCGGCAGTGACGCGTTTCCGAGAAGACCATCCGCAGGAGATCGCCTTTCACCTCTTTGCACAATGGTTGGCCGGCTTGTCGCTGGCCCATTCTCAGGACAGGGCGCGGGGGGCCGGGATGGCGATCGGGCTCATCGCCGATCTCGCCGTGGGCATCGATCCCGGCGGCAGCGATGCCTGGGCGATGCAGCAAGACGTCTTTTCCGGTCTCACCATCGGCGCTCCTCCTGATCCGCTGGGTCCGGAAGGGCAGAACTGGGGGCTCACCGCATTTTCACCGAGGGGGCTGGCCCGCTCCGGCTTCGAACCCTGGCTTGCTACCCTGCGTTCGGGGTTGCGCCATGCGGGAGGGCTGCGCATCGATCACGCGTTCGGCCTCTCGCGTCTCTGGATTATCCCGGAAGGCGCGGACGCGGCGCAAGGCGCTTATCTTTCGTTCCCGTTCCGCGACATGGTGCGGCTCATCGCTTTGGAGTCCCACCTCGCCAAGGCGGTGATAATCGCCGAAGACCTGGGCACCCGCCCCCCCGGTTTTGACGAAGAGCTGGCGGGCCGCGATCTGCTCGGCATGCGGGTGCTCTGGTTCGAACGATCGGCAAAGGGCTCGTACCGCGCCCCTGCGACGTTCGAAGCGGCCAGCGTTGCCATGACGAGCACGCACGACACGCCTACAGTGGCGGGCTGGTGGAGTGGCAGGGACCTCGCCTGGAATAGCCGATTGGGTCGCGGCGGCGACCCGCAGATCGAGCAGGATAGGCGCAGCGAAGAGCGGCAGGCGCTATGGCAGGCGATCGGCGGCACGCCCCCCACCAAGACGCCCTCCACCGAGACGGAGGCGGTCGTCGATGCTGCCGTGTCCCACGTGGCCGGGGCACGATCCGATCTGGCCATCGTGGCTTTGGAGGACCTGCTCGGCCTGGAAGAACAGCCCAACATACCCGGCACCGTCGGCACTCATCCCAATTGGCGCCGGCGCATGGCCGCTACCACGGGAGAACTGCTTCAGGATCGAAGGGTACAGTCCAGGATCGACACGCTGAACCGGCGCGGCCCCTAGGTCACAGATCCATAAACAGGATTCCCAAAGCGCCGTTTCGCCCACACACGATCAATCCCATGTGGACGCACAGTTCATGCGCTTCAGGCCCCGGCAATACCTGTAGGACTGCGATGAGGCGGTTGAACCGGGGCCTTTTCAATCCAACCTTCCTCCTCGACTAGTGCCTGCCTGAGCATCGCGATCTGGGCCACCGGCCCGCCGAAAGCGAGCGAGCCGAAGCGGAGGAACTTCAGGAAAAGAGGCATCATTGTGATAGGCGGCGGCCCGGCCTCAACCGGCGATAGCGCGGCAGTTTCGATCGTCATTCCAACGCTCCCCTCGCCGCAGGCGCGACGGATGGAGCGGACTTGCACGAAACCGTCTAAACGGGCGTGCGCTTAGCCCCGTTGATCGACGCATCGCTTTCATCTGCTTTTAAGTCAACGACAGCTTGTCCCGACATCTCAGCCAGCCTCGGGCGCAGATCGCGAGCCTGACACCGGACGTTCGCTCCGCCGGTCCCGCCTCAGACCATCGGCGGTTTACAGCACAATCAGCCGTTCGGTAGCGACACCGGGAAAGGCAGTAATGTCCCAATCCAGGGCGTTGGGCGCCGGATGAAAGCACCCAATTGTGTCAGTTCACTCGGTGATTTCGTATTTCCAGTTCGACGGCCAGCCTCCCGATCGGAATCCTAGCAAAAGTGGAATGCAGAAAAGAGGCAGCGTTAAGGTTCGATCCGCGCAGATGTTTGACCGAGATGAACCCTTCGAAATATCCAACAATGTCAAACGACGGTTAATACAAGTATTTTGCGCGCAGGCTCGCACAGCTCCAGCGTTACCGTCGATATCAATGCGTTGATCATCCCTTTTATGAGCTATGAAGGCCGCGATGACTGTTGTACAATATGCTATCGGCCAAGCGAGCCTCAGGACGTTTGAGATGGCGTTGCCTACTACGCAGAGATCAGTATTTGCGCCTGACGCGCGGTTCTTTGTGATTACGGCGATTGTTATGGCGCTGATAAACGTAGGCGCTTTTTCGTTCTTTGCAGCCATGGGCATATCGTCGTTCCAAGCGCCCGTTGCGGTACATATTCACGCGATATTGTTCATGGGGTGGATCTTGCTGTTCGTGTCTCAGGTCTCGCTTGGAGCCGCCGGATCGCTCGCCCTTCATCGCAAGTTGGGCTGGCTGGCGGTAGGCTGGGCTTTGGCGATGGTCATCGTCGGCACCATGACGACGATCTGGAGCGCCCAGAAAGCTGCAGTACCGTTCTTCTTCCTACCCGCGCAATTTGTACTGATGAACCCGTTAAGCGTGATGCTGTTCGCGGCGCTTTTGATTGGGGCCGTGGCCAAGCGGCGCGATCGCGAATGGCATCCACGCCTGATAATATGCGGCATGGCAGCGATCATGGGGCCATCCTTCGGGCGGCTGCTACCCGCTCCCTTGCTCATGTACTCGATGCTGACTGCCGTCTTCATAGGGATGATCGCTTTTCCCGTTGCCGGCATTGTCCGGGACAAGCTGCGCTACGGCCGCGTCCATCCGGCATGGTGGCTTGGCTTGGTTTCGCTCTTGCTGTTGCAACTGGCGACTGAGACACTGGGCCGGAGCGCAATTGCAGGGGCAATCTACGCACGCACAGTGGTGGGAACGCCGGGCGCGCGTGTGCCCGGATTGATTTATCAGCGGCCACCGTTTCCGACAGATTCGTGACTTTGGTCAAACTACCGGGGAACCTCATCATCGAAAGCGACCCTTATTGAAAGCGTAATGGTCAATTTGAGCATCTCTCGATGCTGACGGTCCGGTTCCCGACGGACGTCAGGCGACCGGGCCACTTGGAGGTAGGCCGGTAACGGCATTCAGCTTTGAATGTCTCATAACCCGCGATAAGCGCATGCATAATGAACATTCCTTGTGGCCAGCCCGCACGCTGATCGATCTGGGTCGATCGCGAAACCGATCCGCCGCTGCTTGGCAATATGCACCGAACAACCGATCACCTCGTTGACATAAATGGGGTCGTGGACAGCCTCGAGCCATTCTCGCGGCATCACTTCGGGCGTGTGGACCGTCATCGTCACGCCGCTCTCGCCCAGCATCCGCAGGACCAGCGCATACTTGTCATGCGCAAATGTGCCCGTGCGCTCGGTTTCGGCCACGTAGCCGGGATGATGGACGACATGAAGCATGGCCTTGCAGGTAGAACGCCTGGGCACCAGGTCGAGCAGCAATGCCCCGCCCGGGTGCGGGCGGTTGGCTGCATTGCGCGGCTTCCAGGAAAGCGAACCGCGCTCGATCGAGATCGGCCTCCAATCGGCATCTGGTGCGTTAGGACGATATGCCGCACCACAAGCTGACCTTGCCCACCAAAACATGCCTCTCCTGCCAGCGGCCGTTCGCGTGGCGGAAAAAATGGGCGCGGGACTGGGATAGCGTCAAGTTTTGCTCGGATCGCTGCCGGAGTGCAGGGGCGACGAAGCAGCCATGACGACGCTCGTTCCCGTGCTGGGTGACCAATTGTCGCTTGGCCTGTCGTCGCTGCGCGCGGTGGACCCCGGCGATGCCGTGGTGCTGATGATGGAAGTCGCCGACGAGGCGACTTATGTCCGCCACCACAAGACCAAGTTGGCCTACATCTTGTCGGCGATGCGCCATCATGCCCAGGCGCTCGAAGCGGCCGGATGGCGGGTCGATTATCTGCGGCTGGACGATCCGGAAAACAGCGGCAGCTTCACAGGCGAGGTCGCACGGGCAATCCAGCGGCATGATTCAGACAGGATCGTCGTCACTGAGGCGGGAGAATGGCGCGTCTCCGCCATGCTCGATGGCTGGGAGACGCTGTTCGGCCTTCCGGTCGAAATCCTCGCGGACACGCGATTCGTTTGCTCGCATCAAAAATTCGATGCCTGGGCGAGCGGGAAGCGCGAGCTGACAATGGAGTTCTTCTATCGCGAAATGCGCAGGAAGACCGGGCTGTTGATGGAAGATGACAAACCGGCCGGCGGGCGCTGGAACTTCGACAAGGAAAATCGCAAGCCCGCGAAGGCTGATCTGCTCACGCCGCGACCGCTTCGCTTTGCGCCCGACGCGATCACCCGCGACGTCATCGCACTGGTGGAAGACCGGTTTGCCGATCATCCCGGCGAGCTCGAGGGTTTCGATTATGCCGTGACCGCCTCAGACGCCGAACGCCAGGCCGCCAGCTTTTTCGCGAACGCGCTGCCGCAATTCGGCGACTATGAAGATGCAATGCTGACCGGCGAACGGTTCTTGTGGCACTCGATCCTGTCGCCCTACATCAATTCGGGATTGCTTGACCCGATCGAATTGTGCTGGCGTGCCGAAGCGAAGTATCGCAAGGGCCGGGCCCCGCTCAATTCGGTCGAGGGCTATATCCGTCAGATCATCGGATGGCGCGAGTACATGCGCGGCATCTACTGGCGCGAAGGCCCTGGCTATGTCGATCGCAATTTTCTGAATCATCACCGCGCGCTTCCGCACTGGTATTGGACCGGCGACACCGACATGCATTGTCTGTCCGAAACGATCGGGCAAACGCTAGCGACGGCACATGCCCATCATATTCAGCGGTTGATGGTGACGGGCAATTTTGCTTTGCTGATCGGCGCCGATCCCAAACAGGTCCATCTGTGGTATCTCGAAGTCTACCTTGACGCCTATGAGTGGGTGGAGTTGCCGAACACACTGGGCATGAGCCAGTTTGGCGACGGAGGGCTGCTCGGATCGAAACCGTATGTATCGTCGGGCGCGTACATCAACAGGATGTCGGACTACTGCAGCACCTGCCGGTACAACGTGAAGGAGCGGATCGGCGACGATGCATGTCCGTTCAATGCGCTATACTGGGACTTCCTCGCCCGTCACCGGGAAAAGCTGAGCGGAAACCACCGGCTGGCCATGCCCTACCGCACCTGGGATCGCCAATCAGAAGAGGACCAACAAGCCACCCGTGCGCAAGCAGCAGCTTTCCTTCGCCAACTGGATAAGGAATGCCGGCCTTCCTACGCAAACCGTGGATGATCTGTTACAGTCACTACTTAAGCCGCTGACGAGCGGCCGATTGCGCTAAGACCCGCCATCCGCTTGTGGCCGGGATGACTTGCCCCAGCGCAAAACAAAATGTTCTCGGGCGATTACAACGGATGAATATGCCCGGGTGACGGCCACAACCTTTTTTTCGCAGTTCTATGGCGTTGGCGGCACTGCGCCATATGCACGGCTCCGACCAGGGATCTATCCTGGGCCCGGCCGTCAACCGTTCGGCGCAGGGGCGCATGGACGGCGTGGAGGTACGCCTGGCGCTGCGCTGCCTCCTTGAGCATTGCCCGGAGCGCTTGCCCACGGGCTCTACTGAGACGCGGCCCGGCAGGAGAACGAGATCGGCAGGGCGCACGGCGTAACGGCCGCTTTCAACGGCATCGTGCGCCAACTGCGCCTTGCCGGACGCTATGATGAAAGGTCGCCGTGACCGATCCTAGACCGCGTCGCTGCGGACCCAGACGCTGACGCTGCCGCCATTGACCCGCACGTCGAGATTGCCGGCGTCGTCGGCAAAAATCTCTTCCTCGCAGTGACCCAGATAATCGCGAAAGCCCTGTCCGGCATGGCCTTCGCCCACCGGCACCGTCTTGCGGGTTTCTTCGCCATTCGACAAAATGGTGACGCTGCCTTGCTCGTTAGCCGTCCCGGCCCGGATGATCGCAATGCAGTGCGGATCATCGAAAATGTCGGTCTGGGCGCCGTGGGCGAACCGCTTGCGCGCTTCGATGAGCTTGGGAAGGCAAGGGATCGCCGGCATTTCTACCTCGTGGGTCTCTCCATCATCGCCGCTATCGCTGTACTTTGCGCCGTACAGGTCGGGATAGAAGATGCACGGTGTGCCTTGCTCGCGCATCAGAATGAGGGCGTATGCCAGCGGCTTGAACCATGGTTCAACCGAGGCTTCCATTGCTTGTAGGGGCTGGGTGTCGTGATTGGAGACGACTGTCACCGCATGATCCGGGATCGAGGCGGTCAGGCTGCCATCGAAGATCGTGCGCAGGTCGAAACCGCCGCCCGCTTTGGAAGCGTCGTAGAAATGGTGATGCAGTGCGACATCGAAAAGCATCAGCTGCTGGTCGACCTGGTCGAGATAGCGCTGCAGGACATCCATGTCGGGGTGCCAGTATTCCGCGACCACGAACAGCTCGGGGTTCACTGTTTCGCGGACATGGCCGACCCAGTCGCGGAAGAACCAGGCAGGGATGTGCTTGGCGGCATCGAGGCGAAAGCCTGTGCAGGCTACCTGCTGGGGGAGCCAGCGGCCCCAGAATTTGAGCTCCTCGTAGACAGCGTTGTTCCGAAACTCGATATCCGATCCCATCAGGTAATCGAAATTGCCCACTTCATCGTCGACTTCCGCGTTCCATTCGCCTGCGCCATATTCGTTGTCGATTCGGAACACGCCGTTCTCGTCGGGGTCTTCGAGATGATCGACGCCGCTGAAGCACTTCATGTCCCAGATGAACTTTGAGTGCTGGCCCTGCCGCCCTGGGAAGGTAAAGCGGGTATAGGCTGAGGCCTCGAAACTCTCGTCTTCGATCTGGTTGCGATCCTCTGGGTTTGCCCGGCGCACATGGACCCGCTCGGTCTCGTCAGCCCCCATCTTGTGATTGAAAACGACATCATGGATCACGCCGACGCCGGCGTCGGTGAGCGACTGAGTCGCCTTCTGCAGGCTGGCAAGATCACCGTATTTGGTGGCAACGGTTCCTTTCTGGTCAAACTCGCCGAGGTCGAACAAATCGTATGTATCGTAGCCGATCGACGCAGCGCCCGAGGCGCCTTTGTAGGCAGGGGGTAGCCACACATCGGTGACGCCCATCTGCGAGAGGCTTTCAGCCTGATCGGCAACCTCGCTCCAGAGCTTTCCGCCCTCGGGAGTGTACCAGTGGAAAAACTGCAGGAGCGTGCGACCGGGCATCGAGATTTTTCCTAGAAAGGAGCGCGGACGTGAAAACGCCCGCCGGGGGAACAGCGGGCGTTTTCTCTGCCGGGGCAGATCTGCTTAGTTGGCTGCGACCGCTGCCGGTGTGAGGCCACGCGCGGTGGTATAGCCGGTTTCGAGCGAGGGCACGGCGAGGGTCGCGACCTGCTTGAGCGCAGGATCGCTGCCGGTCATCGCATAACCCTTCTGGAGCGCCCACATCGATGGCGAAGCATCGGCCATCTGGGTCAGGTAAAGATTGTCGAAGCTGGAGCTGCTCTTCTTGAGCAGTTCGAGCGAGGCTGCATTCTGCGACGACAGCGTCAGCGAAGGCCGGGTGATCTTGCGATCCTTGTTCGACAGCGCCGCGTAGAGGGCATCGCGCTCCTTCTTCGCCGTCATCAGGTCGGCCTTGGCATAGGCCTTCACATCGGCGCGCTCGGCCTTGCGCATGGCCAGCGTCGAAGCGGCAATGCGGTAGTTGAGCGCATCGGCGGTCATCTTCACATAGTCGGTTGCCGAGACCTGGGTGCGGGGTTGGACCGAGAAGACGGTGGTCGTCTCGCCTGCGGCATTGGTATGCGCGATGCCCGAAACCGTCTGGGCCATGGCGGCGGGGGAAAGAAGAGTGGCGGCCATAACCGCAGAAAGAACATAACGCATTTAGATACTCCGCGTTTGTTGTGTAGATGACGGTAAAAAGCATCTTGGAAAGCGCGGGTTCCACGGACAAAATAGTCAATCAAAAAATTATTTATCGGGTTGGTGGCTGGATCTATTTGTATTCGTCTATGTTGTTACGAATCGGACTCAATAAAACATATCCGATTCAGGATTTCTGATTTGAACTATCTCTTTTTGCGTCATGGGTGTTCAGGGACTTCCTGCTATTGCCGCAGCGTTCGGAGCAGAACTTCGCCTGCTCCCAATCACGCTCCTATTTTTTCGCCATGCGCAACGACGAGCGCCGACCAGGCAGGTCTTGGTCGGATGGTGGGGTTTCTTGTTCGCCAAATGCTACCGGCCCAACCTCACGCTATTGCCCAGCGCTGCTCCAGATGAGGCGATGGAATGAGGCAGGCAGGCATAGGGGAGCTGGGCGGCGGATCGAAGACGCCATTAGCCAGATATCTGAGTGCATGCTTGATGCCTGCATGGGAAAACGGCTTAGCGATGACGCCGTGGGCGCCGGAGAAATCCTCCGGAATCTTGGCAACGTTGGCGGTAACGAAGATGATCAACGCGTCGGGCCAGCGCTTCTGGATCACTTTTGCCACATCTAGGCCGTTAGATCCGTTGGTGAGATGGATATCGACGAAGGCAAGTTGGGGGTCGATATCGTCGGGCAGGTCCTCGACATCCTTCAGGCCAGCGGCCTCGGATAGCACACTGTGGCCGCTGTCTTCGACTATGGCCTCGATGTCCATGGCCAGGAGGATTTCGTCTTCGACTATCAGGACGTTCATGGCGTCGTTCATACTTCCGTCTCACTACGGGGAAAGGTAATCGTCACACAGGTGCCAGGAGCGTTGTCGCTCCATGTCGCTTCCGCCCGCGCCTGACGGGCAAGCCGGGTGATCATCGAAGTGCCGATGCTCTTGGTACGGTGGGTTGAAGGAATGCCGGGGCCATCGTCACAAATTCGAATGATCCCGCGGTCGATATTGTGCTCGACATGGACGCTGAGCCGGCCTGATCGGCCGTCGGCGAACGCATGTTTGATGGCATTGGTCAGAATCTCATTGAGGATCAGCCCGAGCGCGGAGGCATTTGCCGCATCCACGAACAAGGGCTGGGTGGTGAAGTCCAGCATGATATTGCTGCGTCCGCTCGCACCGACCACGTCGGCTGCGAGGCTATGGACGAATGAGCCAAGATCGAAGCGGGCTAGGTCGCTCGATTGGTACAGCTGACGATGAACGACCGCTAGGGCATCGACACGCTCCAACA
This sequence comes from Novosphingobium sp., assembly GCF_032093395.1. Lineage (GTDB taxonomy): Bacteria > Pseudomonadota > Alphaproteobacteria > Sphingomonadales > Sphingomonadaceae > Novosphingobium. The sequence continues at coordinate 28,595 of NZ_DAMDBA010000007.1, read as the reverse complement.
TGGAGTCGAGAATTGCCACTACCCCGGGATCGTCGATCGTGCGAACCTGGAGGCGCAGCAAGGAGCCGATCATTGTCAGGTTGTTTTTTACCCGATGATCGACCTCGTGGAGCAGGAGTGTCCTGGCATCGAGTGCAGCGCGTAAATCTGACGTGCGCCGATCAACCTCGCGTTCAACAAGCAGTTTCTGATCACTGATGACCTGCTGCGCCTCGATGCGGTCGGACACGTCCATCTGTGACGCGAAAAAGAAACGGATTACGCCTTCATCATCGCGTACTGGCGACATGTACAGAGCGTTCCAGAACGTCGAGCCGTCCTTGCGGTAGTTTAGGAGGTCGACATCGACATCATGGCCGTTTTCTATCGCCTCGCGGACGCGCGCGACAGCGTCGGCGTCGGTATCCGGTCCTTGAAGAAATCGGCAATTGCGACCGACGATTTCCTCCCGGGTATAGCCGGTCAGTGCTTGGAACGCTTGGTTGCAAAACACGATCGGATTATCGGCCTTCGCCGGATCAGTAATGACCATCGGCATGCGGGTCGCGCGCACCGCTGCGGCAAACGGGTCGCCGCGTCCATGCTCGTAATCAAGGATGTCGGTAAGATGCCAGTCGTCTCTCTGCTTCAATTTCGCCTCCAGCGAAGGCCAGAGGGCATCGCGCAATTTTCCAAACCGAATCTGCCGACGTTGGTTCCCCAGGCTGGTTGCCTTCAAAGCATAGCAGGGCGCCATTCCTGATCAAAAACCATGACAGACGATCGTCGCACGCCCCGAGACAGCATCGGCGGCTGAGCTGGCAGACTTCGTGGAAGCTGGCGATGCTGATTGGAGAACGGCCTGCTGAGCGTCGCCCCCAAATGCATGGCGCCCGAGGCGATGAAGCCGCGCCGGATCGAGATCGCTGGCGGCAAGGGCGCATAGGATCAGATCGAAGCACCCAGGGATGGGGCCCAGGCAGCACGATTCCTTGATCAGAGGTATGCCGGGCCGCCCAAGGCGGGCCGGCATACCCTGCCCCTTCCAGTGAGAAAAGGAGATGACCATGATGGCTTCTCGTCATCTTACGGCCTGGGTTTGGCAGAAACACGGCTGCCCGCCCCGGTCAGCAATAAGCGCGGCCGCGACACCAACCCGCCGCTCTCGCTCCACCGCAAAGCGATCCGCTGTTCGACGACATCTTACGCCGCCTCGGCGTGCCCGCCTTTGGCCAAGTGTGATCCATTGCCCGCTGCCCCATGTCGAGCTCGATATGCCGGGTTTGCTCCAGTCGGCCGACCAGGTGTTCAACGTGACTGTGATCGCGGAGATGACTGAAGTCGCGGGCGGGCGGCTCTCTGTGGTTTACCTTTGGCGGTTTAATCGTTCGATCAACGCAAGAAGAGGCACGCGATGCCCAGCATCGTGTGCCTCTTCTTGACGTACTCAGTTAGTAATCACGGTGAGTCACAGCAAACTTCCATCAAAACCCCAGGCGAATTCCTCCAGTGATGTTGGTCACGCCATTAGCTCGGGTGAAAGCCGTGTTGCCCCGCGCGAACAAAGTTATTCCTGGGGTCGCCACCCAATCGAATCCACCGCCGACCTGCGCATAGTTCCGATCGCGCTCTGCTCCAGCCACCGTAAACTGGCTGGAGGCGTTTACAAAACCGGCAGTGGCAAGTGTGGAGTCACCGCTGGCGCGGTAGCGCCAACCGGCTGTCAGCCAGGGGCGTAGCCGCGTCTGAGCCGGCATGTCGAGGCGCACGTCCGCGCTTACGAAAGTTGCATCCTGCTTGCGGCCGGCCACATCGAGCGCGAATACGTCGTTGCCGATTTCATGCGCATCACCGCGCTTCACCCGAATGTGCGTCACGCCGATCTCGGGTCCCAGACGCCATCCCCCCTTGCCGATCGCAAAGCCGTAGCCCCCATGGGTGTCGAACGTCAGGCTGTGCAGATCGTAGTGCCCGGTCATTTCGGTGCGATCGAAAAGGCTGCGGTGCGTGGTCGCCGAACTGCCGTCCCAGACGACCGAACCGCCAAGATCCAGGCCGCCTCGTTCGAAGGAGACGCTTGCGCCTACGAAGGTGCCGTCCGACTTGGTCCTGGCCCCCAGTGCCGGCAGGCTCTGGTTGGCGTAGATACGGCCGACAACCGCCGCGACCGCCACCGGCCCGGCCTGATACCCTATACCGCCGAGAAGCCCCCCGCTGTTTTGCCGAACGTTCGAGGTGCCTTCGGCTGAATTGCCGCGCAGATTCTGCCAGCTGCCGAGTCCCTGCCCCAGCATGAAGAAGCGCGGTTTTCCGGCCTCTCCGGTCCGCTGCGAGGCACGCAAGGCCGACGAAATGGCAAGGCCGTTGTCGATGCCGATCTGGCCGGCGACCGCATAGGCTTCGGGATGAAGCGTGTTCATTGCCGCTTCGTTGACATAGCCGTCCGCCTGGGTGAGCTTTTGCACCGCCGTCATGAGACCGCCGTTGGCCGTACCGGCGATCAGCAGGTCGTTCAGATAGCCGGTCGTTGCCGTGACGTTATGACGGGCACCCGCATGCAATTGCAGCGTTCCAAGCAGATCGAGGCTATCGGACGTCTGGACGATGTAACCTAGAACCGTCTGTGCCTTGTCGATCCTGGAGAAGCTGCCGGTTATTCCACCGGTCGTGGTGATCAGATGATAGGTGACACCCGGTGTGAGCGGCCGTTCTCCGACGATGTTCAGCGTCGTGCCACTGGCGATCGTCAGGCTGCCGTTGATGACCAGCGCGTCGCTGACCGTCGGCGTCATTTCGAACAGCGTGGTCGACCCGGAAGCAAGCGTCACGTTGCCGTTGACGGTCATCATTGCCGGAGAGGCGCCCGGCGACAGCGTGCCCTGTACCGTGATGTTGCCGTTGACGGTTCCGGCGCTGCCGAATGTCGCGCCCTGCGCCACGGAAATCCCGTTCCGCGCGGTGATCGTCGATCCGGCAGGACCGATCAGCCTGCCGCCGTTGACCCAGATGCCGTCGAAGCTGGCATCGCTGGCCAGCGAACCCGTTCCGCTTTCCATCGCGAACTCTTCGAAGTTCGCATAGGTATTGAGATCTATCGCAGTCGGTGCTGTCGCAGCCCGGTCGAAGTGCAGAGCCAGGCGATCGGTGCCCGTGCCGCCATCGACAACGCCGCTGACCGTAGAGCCGGCAAATGCCTCGAACACATCGTTTCCGCCGCCCAGCGCGACATTACCGATGATCGTGCCGCGATTGACCACATGCTCGGAGCCATCGGTGCCCGTCAGCACCGTTTCGCCTAAGGTCTGCAGGGTGGAGCCGGCCGCCAGTTCGAACGTCGCGCCTGCGCTGACGACCAGCGTCTGGACCGGCAGGACGCCGTTCACGGTCACGCTGCCGCCGCCCGTCACGCCGAAGTTTTCGAAGCCGGTGAAGGGCTGGAAGAAGGCGCTGTCCAGAGCGCCGCCGCCGGACAGATCGGCCAGGAGCGTATCGTTTCCGGCTCCGCCTTCGACTGTGCCCGTCATGACCGCCGAAAGGCGCTGCACGAAAAGATCGTCTCCGTCGCCGAGATAGACGTCGCCGATGATCGAGCCGGTGTTCTTAATGTAATCGTTGCCGCTGCCAAGGTCGATCGAACCGATGATGGTTCCGCTGTTGACGATCCTGTCGTCCTTGCCGCCGAAAGTCTGCACGGCCCCTGCGAACCGGGTCGTGCCATAGGTTTCTGCACTGAGGTTATCCGCGGTGACAGTATAACCCGTCGTGCCGTCGATCGTGCCGGTATTGACCAGATCGAGCGCGCCGCTGACCCGGATCGCAGCAGCATACGCGCCCTTCGCTTCGATCGTGCCGGCATTGACGAAAGAGATCTGACCTGTGCTGCCGGACACCGACACCGCCGTGGAGGCGAAAGTCTCGGGACCGACGATGAGATCGTAATAAGGATAGTCGGGCAAGGGAATCCAACCGTAGAACATCCTTTCATATCCATCGCCGTCGCTGCGGATCGTTCCGGTGTTGGTAATGGTTATCGTAGCCGACCCGTCACCTCGCATGTTCAGGGCCGAAGCCCCGCTGGCCGAGGCGCTGAGAGTGCCCGAGTTTTCCAGCGCAAGGCTGTAGTTGCCCGGCTGCTCGTAGAGATTGGACGGTGCAATGGTCAAACCGTCTGCCGTCTCGATCGCGCCGCTGTTGCTGAAGGTCAGCGACGGGGAGACCGCATACTGGGCGAAAGCGTAGTCGACGACGGCACTACCGCCCCTGATCGTGCCGCTATTGGTGATCTTGGCGCCGGTCAGTTGGTAACCTGTAATGCCGAGCGCCGAAACGGAGTCGGCTGCAGCAATCGCGCCGCTGTTATCGAAACTGAGCGCGCCGGTTCCCCATTGGGCGACCGTTGGGCCCAAAAGCCCTTCCGAGCCAATGGTTGCGCTGTTGGAGAGCGCGTTGGCCGCCACGGTAATGCTGCCGACATCGGCTTCGTTGGATAGAGACCCGAGAGGCCCGGCGAAGTCCTCTAGGTCAATGGAAAAGACTTCGTAACTGACGAGCGCTTCGCTGGTGGCGGCCTTGTTTACGATCTGCCCGTTGCCAGCCAGGACGATGGTCTCGGCAAGCGGAGCGTCACTGACGATCGTGACAATCGTATCGCTTCCCAAAGATCCGGCAAATTCCCCTTCGAAGGATGTCGGCAACGGGCCGCCAAGGGTGACGGTCCCGCTGGCCTTGCGTACATGCCCGACCCTGTCATAACCGCTTCCGCCGTCGATCGCGCCGGAAACGCCAAAGCCAGAACCGTCCTCGATCAGGACGTCATCGCCGGACCCGAAACGCAAGTCACCCTCGATCGAGCCGCCGTCCGCATAATAGTATCCGCGCGTCGCGGAGTAGCCGTAGCTGGACCACCCCAGATCGACATCGCCAACGATGGCCCCGGCATTGCGCAATGTGCCGCCGTTGCTCTGGATTGCGATACCGGCGCCCCCGGAGATCGTGCCGCCCGCACTATTTTCGACGGCCAATGTAGAGCCGCTTGTCGATACGATGGCAGCCTGTTTTGTGCTGGCGATCGTGCCGGAATTGACGATCGACGTGGCGTCGATCGCATAAACGGCGGCGGCGCTTGCAGAAATCGTGCCCGAATTGTCGAGGTCGGAAACGTAGGCGAGGCCATTGCCGCCTATTGCCGTGATCGTTCCCGCATTGGTTACGGAGCCGCCCGAGATTGCCGACGGCGTGCTCCAGGTTGCACCGGTCGTATTGTTCAGCGCAATCGTGCCTTCGTTCGTGAGGTGATCTCCCGACCCCAGATTGATCGCGGCCAGGATGTAGGTGCTGGCGTTGTCCTGGATGGCCGTGATCGTCCCCCGGCTCGTGATATCCAGCGCGCCGGCCGTCCCGGAATAGCCGGAACCGGACAGCATGCCGATCAAACGTATCGCAGATTGGTTTCGCGCATCAATATCTGCGGTCAGGTCGACGCTGCCCTCGCCTGCAAAAGAAAGCGGCCCAGTGATAGCGCCTTCGGCATTGAGCGTAAGCGCTGCGTCATCGTGAAGTTGATAGCCTACCGAGTTAAAACCGGCATGCGAAACCAGTGTCGCGCTGGCATCCTTGCGCACTTCGTAGCGGAGATAGGATCCTGATGCCTTTACCGTCCCGTTGATACCTGCAAACTCGCCAGCTCCCTCGTTCTCGAGCTCGGTGATCAGATAGGATCCCTTGCCGAGCGTGAGGTTTCCATTCAGGACGCCGCCGGCAAGCGCGTAGTAGCGATTGTCGGACTCAGACGTCGATACATACGGACCAACGAACGAAACGTCGCCGTTGATGGTCCCGCCGTTCCTGACCTGCGCGTTAAAAATGAACGAGCCGTCGGCGGCGATTGCGGCTGTTCCGCCGGAAATCGTGCCGCCTGCTCGATTGTCCAGAACCCCATAGGAACCCAGGAGGACCGCAGTCGCCGGCGAAGATATCGTGCCGGTGTTGGCGAGGCCGGCCGACAGGTTGACACCGACGCTGCCACCGGAAATCGTCCCGCTGTTGGTTGGAAGTTCGGCTGCGTAGCTGGACCCCCATAGCACCAGACCCGTTCCATTGGCGGAACTGATGGTGCCGGTGTTGGAGAAAGCCGAACTCAGACGGACTTCGGCGGCGGTTCCGGTTGCACTGATCGTGCCAGAGTTGTCGAAGGCGTAAGTGTAGACGTTTACGCCGGCGCCCTGGGAATTGATCGTGCCGCTGTTGGTGATGCTGCTGAGCGAGTCGAGATCGAGCGCATAGTTCTCCGACAGGCCCGTGCTCGTTATGATACCTGCATTGACCATCTTGCCACCGCTTCCGATTGAGGCGTTCGAGATGACCGTTCCGTTGGCGCTCAGGCCGGTTTCGTTGCGAAGCGTGCCGCTACCGTCGAAGGCCAGGCCCCCCGGAACTGAGAAACCGTCAGCGAGCGTGACGGTGACGGCATTTTCGACAACAAGCGCAGTTCTTTCGAAATTGGTGGGCAAGACGATGGTCTTGTCCAGCGTCCGATCGCTGGCGAAATCAATCTGGACCGAATCGGTCCCGGCTCCGCCGTCGATCGATCCCGTTACGCCGGTGAGCAGATCGCCGGCCTCGGTGTAGATCGCATGAAGCACATCGTTGCCCGCGCCGAACACCAGATTGCCTTCGATCGTGCCACCGGTCGAATCGACGTTGCTTTGCGAATAGGACAGGCTGCCGATCGATCCGGAAAGAACGGTGCCGGTGATGACGCCCTTGTTTACCAGATTAAGCTGGCTTGAGGCCGAGATCGCAGTGCCCGAGGAACGGATCACGCCGCCTGCATTGTTCGTCACCGATATTGTGGCCGAGTTCAGTGCGGCCCCGGTGGCCAGATTTGCGACTGTTCCCGAGTTATTGAGCGACAGCCCGTACCCGCCGGACAGCGTGCTGCCTTGCGCGCTCGTAATTTCGCCGCCCGACTGATTCACCACGATCACGCTGGCATTGCTGGAGGATATCGCTGCCCCCGAACCGCTATTCGCTATCCTGCCGCTGTTGGTAACCTGCGATCCCAGGTTGAAGATCGTCGAGGCCGCGCCATTGGACACGATCTGGCCGGAATTGGTCAGGCTGGCATAATTCGCGGGAGTGGCGCCGGTGATTGCGCTGTTGAAGCCTCCGTCGATGAGGCCGGCATTGTCGATCGTGCCCACCGTACCGGAAATGCCGCCGATCGTGCCGCTGGCCCGATTGACCATGCTGGTGAACGAGACATAGCTCCCGCTGGCGACAACCGCGGCGCCGGAAGTCCCGATAAGCGAGCCGGCATTGTCGAGCGTGGCGCGCGTAGAGCTTGTAAAGCCCGCGACCGGCCCGAGCGTGATCGCGTTCGCGCCGGAAATGCTGCCGCCTTCGGTCACAGTGATACCGATGCTGGTGGAAATGCCGTAGTAACCGCTAGGCAGTGTTCCCTCGGTCAAGCGGATACCAGCGGACGAATTTCCATTGATCGCGCCGGCTACGAGGATCGTAGCGGTACGCGAAGCGATGTTGTTGGGCGCATTGATGGCAACGGTGACCGCCGAACCGGACATCGCCGAAACGGTTGCTCCAGATTCGACGGAAACGGTCGTTGCGTTGGTCGTCACCGTTAAACCATCGGTATCGCCGCCAGTGCATGTCGTCGTCGATGATGGTTGTGTCGGATCGGGAGAGCACGCTGCGCGCGCCGCATCCGACGCGAAAACTGAACTACATCCAATCGCCAGGATGCTGCAGGCGCGCAAAAACCGGCCACGCGAGCCACTATTTATCATCATTTCGCCAAAATGCCCCGTCTTGCCGCAGTCAACCCGAGCGATTGACCACCCCCAATCCAGGCCAATGCGAAATTTTCTGCCTGAATGCAATGTTATGAATTAAATGCAAATGAGCCGAAACGCGCTGATTGAGGGCGAACGGATAAAACGCTGTCGTTGATGACAGAATTCTCATTTAACGGAGCCGTGTTTTTTCATAGTGGCTTGGCAACCGACGAGGTCTCGCCTTCCTTCGATTGAAAGCGGCCACCTTTTGCTCTCGAAAGCATGAGGCGCATGGCGATCGGACTTTGCCTGCCTACCGCAAGCGCATGTTGTGCTAGGTCGTAGACTCATTACGCAGCACACCAGATGCGCACGCAGATGAGTTTGATGGCAGCGAGGAAGTTGGCTGCGTCTTTGTCGTAGCGGGTTGCGATACCCCGGAATTGCTTGATGCGGTTGAAGAAGCGCTCGACGAGGTTTCGCTGTTTGTAGAGCCATGACTGGAAGGCGAAGCGCTGCTTGCCGTTGGATCGATTGGGGATGTTGGCCCAGACGTTCCTGGCGGCAGCGGCCTCGCGGATGGCGTTGCTGTCATATCCCTTGTCACCCAGCAGGGTTGCGCCCTTGGGAATGGCCTGGATCAGTGCCTCGGCCTCACAGGCGTCATGGACCTGCCCGCCGGTCAGCCTCAGGCTGACAGGGCGTCCGTCAGCATCGACGAGAGCGTGCAATTTGCTGGTGAGGCCACCCCGGGAATGTCCCATGCCACGATTGCAACTCCCCCCTTTTTGCCCGTCGCACCGTTCTGGTGGACGCGCATACAGGTGGAATCGATCATCACCAGTTCGCCATTATATCCCGCTGAAACCGCTGCCAGCAGTCGGTCCCAGACCCCGGCTTTGCGCCAGCGGACAAACCGGTTGTAGCAGGTCGTCGAGGGGCCGTAGCGCTCAGGCACTTCGGCCCACGTCGCTCCCGATCGAAAACGCCACATGATCCCGTTGAGAACCCGGCGATCATCCACCCGCGCCACACCGCGCGGTTTGTTGGGGAGCAAGGGCTCAATGATCGCCCATTCCCGATCCGTCAGTTCATACCGCCGTCGTGCCATCAAGCCTCCATCGCAATGGAAAGCCTGAATCACGTGAGCCAGATAATCTCAAGCCTGCTCGGAAATTTACGGCCTAATGCTGGCATTGGCCGTCCCTCCACGCGCCACCGCTATCGAGGCAGGCATCTTGAGCCACCCAAGGCGAAAACCATATGAACGCTGCAAGGGCGACAATCGCAAGGCTCAACGTCAGAGCCACCCGCTTCCATGTGATGTGCATACCCATCCATATCACACGCAAAATCAGTCGCCAGATTTTATGAGTTTACGGGCTAGTCGGGTACTGCCGGGTCGGCGCCTTCGCGTAGCGGATCGGCAACGCACCGTGGCGCAAGGTATGGTGCATAGCCGTTCCGGTCGTTTCGCAGCGGACAGAACTGCCGCAGAACGGAGCCTTTTGAACTCTGGAGCCAAATTCGTTCTGGAGCCTTTACACCTTGTCGCCGCGGGCCATCGCGGCAAGGACAAAGGAGAGACCGATGAGCATGAAGGGCGAAGCGAAGGAAGCCGCAGGCTACATCAAGGAAGAGCTGAACGAGCACGACAAGTCTCCGGAAGGCCAGCGCAAGGCTCAGGAAGGCCGCGATCTGCGCAACGAGGGCCGCATCGAAGACGGCAAGGCGCCCAAGACGTCCGAACCGGGCGCCGGCAAGCCCGAATAAGCCGAACAGGAGCCGGCGCACCCCGGTGCGCCGGCCCTTTCGTAGCCATCCAGAGGCTCCCAATGTTCACGCAGCTCAACCCCACAATCCCGCTCCACGTCGTCGGCAAGGGCGACGGTTATGCGATCGGAATGATCGACTACGGTCAGGAGCATAATCTGATCTGGGTTACCGCACTTGACAGCTCAGGCGAGATCTGGTGCGCACCCAACGCAACGGTTCGTCTCGGGAAGAACTGGACCATGGGGCGCCAGGAAAACCCACTCATCACCGAAGACAAGCAGGCCGAACGAAGCCGGCAGACGAATTGCTGAGGCAGGCTTCCGGCTTTGCTGCGGAGCTTCCAGCTGGCGGCGCATGGCCCGTCAAGACGACATGACCTCGAGCCATTGAGCGAAAGGACGAATTCGACGCGGTGACTGTCCCGGCCAGGGCCGCATCGAAACCGTTCGGGCGGCGGCTATCCTTGTACGTTTCCAGGTTCGCAGAGGCCAAGTTCGGCAGACGGCCACATGTGGCGCGGCTTGTGGCCGCGCAGCTCTCCGGCGAGACGGCAACAACCGGCTTTGCCGGATACTCATTCGTGAAAGTTCGGTGGCGGCCCCCCCCCCTCGGCCAGGCCGATCTCAGGGCCGCTTCTCATGCGAGGTGGCCCTTTAGAATCTTCCTGTCGAAATCGATCGGGTGGCTGCACGGGATACACGGACGAGAATAGTGCGGCGCTTCTCGGCGAACCCTCCGTTCGACCTTTTCCGGGTGTTTCACATGACCCTTTCCCGGCGAGCGTCTGCCGCATCCGCCGGAACATCCCTAATCCCGGCGAGGTTATTCTGCCGTGCGTAATGCGGGAGCAGAACATGGCGTTTGAATGCGTAGCCTATCGCGATTCGAAAGGCGGACTTCACAGCAGTCTCGAAAAGGCGACGCTGGAGGACCTGGCCTCCGTGCTCGGCCGGGTTGGCGATGAGGGCGGCATGACCAGCGGCGTGGCGCGCATGATCTTCGACAAGCGTGCGGAGATTGAGCGCGTCTTTGCCGAGCATGACGCGCTTGTAGCTTCTGCTTCCGGCTCTCTTACAGGAAATGTCGGCTCCGGATCGTCCGGGGCCGGCACCATTCGCGTCGTGAGCACAGAGTTGCCCTGATTTCCTCAGCGGAAGAGCGTTGTACTGCGCCTTTTTCCTCTATCCCTACCAAATCTTTGGTTCCTTGCCGACCTCAACGCCTAAGGCACGGCGTAGCCAGCAAGGCCCCTTTAAAGCTCGGCAATTAGCTCAAACGGCGGCGCGGAGTGGCGGGCTGATGATAGCAAGAAAAGGCGCAACGTTCTGCCTCTATGCCCAATGTCGCTTACCGCACCGAAAGGAAGAAGATGCGAGGAGCACTCCGAGCCGTGGCATTGCCGCTCGCACGGCCTTCCGCTGCCAAATGAAAAAGATGTTCAGGTAGATCGACCCTCACCTGAATTCGCTGAATATGGCCGCCAATCGATTAGTCGATGAGCTATACACCACAATAAATATGCGCATTTAGCAGAAGCAGCGAGCCGAAGCTTTCATGGTGACGTTAAATAGCCATTGTTCAGATGATGCTGTGACCTGCCTTTTTAGAGGAAGTTTTTATTTGCGTGCATCAAGCAAAATTTTGGAAGTTATAAAATGGTGATATTTTTAACCTCGGTGATTTTTCTCGCAGCCTCGCAGATTTTAATTATAATTCCAAGGGCGAATTAACTTACGAAACTTATGACAAAAACCGTCATTTATCGATCAGATGGGGCTTTACCCTCGTTTATTAAATTTGGCGTGTGAAAGTCGTCGATTGCCAAATTTTCAAGGTATTATAAAGTTTTAACTATCTGGAGCTGTGAAATCAGGCTTAACGACGCGCGAATTCAAGATTCCGGCAGATGGGTGAGCAGCTCAATTTCTGGCGGATTGAATTCGTCACCTTATTTTAACAGGGATTTCCGATCATGAAATTCAGCAAGGCCGTGTCGTTCATTGCTGCCGCCGCTGCCACTTTGGCCGCAGCGGCGCCGTCTTTCGCCCGAGACATTGTAACTCCCGCGGCTGATTATGGTCTCCCCGGCACCCAGATCTTGTATCCGAACGATGCGTTTGTTTCTCAGGACGGCCGCTTCAGGCTTACCTTCCAGACCGATGGCAATTTTGTGCTTCGGCAGGGAACTGCCGTCTTGTGGAGCAGCAAGACAGACTTTCCGATGTGGATCGATGCCCCCCCGGGTGTTCCCGGCCAGATGCTGAACCCGCGTTACGCGGAAAAAGTCGTGTTTCAGGCCGACGGCAATCTCGTCGTATATCATCAGAAAACGCCAACCAAGGATAATACTCCCTGGGCATCCAATACTGATGGCCATCCGAATGCTCGGCTGATGGTCCAGAATGATGGCAATGTCGTCATCTATGACAACGGCAAGGTGATCTGGAATACGAAGACCTGTTGCCACTAACACTTAGTATCTAAAGAATGTAATTGCCGCCTTCTAAGTTTTTTTACGGGGGCGGCAATTCTATTTCGGTGCGGATAGAAAATCGTACTCTACATTATGAAGCTTCGCCCGATCATGGATTTAGGTGATGCGTTTTTTGTAAAACCATCTTCTTCGGCCGCTATTTCCAAATGCCTTGTGTCCGTCATGACATTGCAGCTGGGGTGGTTTGGTGCGCCGGCAGTTGCTCAGTCTGTCGGCAAACCTTCCATTTTCACGCCGCGTGCGTCGGCAGAAGGGTTGGGCCGTAGAAATGAAGCAGCGGATGGAGAAATCATCGTTATCCGTAAACGCCGGGGAGACGCTGATGTCGCCTCGGAAACCGAATTCAACGAGTCGGAAGTAGCGTCGGAAGGCGCATACGACATCCAGGAACTGCTCAACCGCCTTCAGCCGTTCATCGATCCAACCGGTACTCCCCCGCTCTTGCTCATCAATGGGCGACCTGCCGGGTTTGATCGCTCCATCCTCGCTTACCCTCCGGAAGCACTGGAGAAAGTGGCGCTTCTGAAGCCGGAGGCAAGCGTCCGCTATGGAGCAAACCCAGCGCAAAGGGTCGTCAACCTGGTGCTAAAGCCCAAGTTTGCGAGCTATGAAGCCGGCGGAAGCGTGAATTTTGCCACCGCCGGGGGCCAGCTTGGTCAAGACCTCAATGTCGCTCGATTTGCCATCAACGGCGACATGCGCTGGAGCGCGAAGGTGAAAGCCGGACATCAAAGTGAACTTCGCAAGAGTTCTCGCAATGTTCCTGCGGCTTTCGGGATGTTCGACAGTGGAGGCTTTGTCACTGGAATCAACGGTAGCGAAATCGATCCAACGCTCAGTCAGGCAGCCGGAGAGATCGTTAGCGTCGCTGCGGTGCCGGATTACCTGGTTACACCGCCATCGTTGGAAGCTTTTCTGGCAACAGCAAACCGGCGTAACCCAGTCGATGCGAACGCATTCGAGACATTACAGCCTTCCAGCCAAAACCTTTCGGTAGGCTTGGGCGTCTCATATCCGATCGGAAGTTTTTCGGCCTCGCTGTCGCTGGACGCAAATCGAAGCAAAAATGCCGGCTCGAGCGGTTTGCCGATGGTACTACTGACACTGCCATCTACCAACCCCTGGTCACCGTTCGATACAGCGGTATTTCTTTACCGGCCCTTCGCAGGGCTGAGAGCATTGCAAAGCAGAAACGACCTTGAAACCGTTTCGACTTCACTCACGATCGATGGACGAGCGCTTGGATTTCAAACCAATCTTGCCTTGATTTACTCTCGGAGTTCAAGCCGAAGCCTTCAGGAAACGGGCATTGCCGCTGAAAAACTGCAGGATCTAATCGACGGCAACGACCTAGCATTTAACCCTTACGCACCCATAACCACAGGAAAGTATCTGAAGGGGAGCCGTACAAGATCGAACTCCAGCAACATGAACATGCGCGTCAACCTTCAAAGATCACTTCTCAGTCTGCCAACCGGCTCCCTCGGCTGGAATTTTTCAGCGGCTATGGGGCAGGCGAAGAGTACCAGCACAACGACAGATATCTTCTTAGACATACCAACTACCACCCGATCAGACAATGCGCAGTGGAGCGGCCAGATGTCACTGAACTTGCCGATATCACGTCGGGAGTCGAAGTTCGGTTTGCTTGGCGACCTTTTGCTCGATGCGACCTTTGGCTACGCAGGTGCATCAGGGAGCGCCGGCCAAGACACCATGGGTCTCAGCGCCACCTGGCGACCGCTTTCGCAGATACAAATCAGCGGCTCGATAAATCGCAGCAGTGTTCGAGCGACGGTTAGCCAAACGTCAAATCCGACCGTGACGACCGTCAACCGGATTTTCGATTTCAAACGTCAGGAAATAGCAGAGCCCATATGGACGACCGGGGGAAACTCCGAACTTGACCCCAGGCGCAGTCGGCAAGAAAACGTGAATATGGCATTGCAGTTGACGCCATTCAGCAATCAGGATTTCACCCTCGGGGTCAATTATCATCGTTCGAAAGCAACGGACGGTGTTGCCGGTTTCCCTGAGCTTACCCCCGTCGTTGAAGCTGCCTTTCCTGAACGCATAAACCGCGACAGCGAAGGCCGCCTCGTCGCCGTGGATGCGCGCCCTATAAGTATAAAGCATAGTGTCAGCAGCGATTTGGATTCCACCTTGGCCTTTCGTCTCGGCGGCAGAAGACAGCGCAACTCCGGACACGCGCTTTCCTCGCTGATCCGCGATCCTCTCCAGTTCAGCTTTGCTGTCACGCATCACTATCTGCTTCGGGACGAGACGTTGATACGGCGGGGATTGCCGGTGATCGACAGGTTGAACGATAACAGCGGCGTATCCCGCCAGACAGTCGACCTGCAGTTCGGCTTCGGAGAACGCGCCTTTGGCTCCAATCTCGGCATCACGTGGGGAAGTCCCTCCACAGTCCGCGCCGAGGACGCCGCTTTTCGCGTCAAACCGCCGTTGTTGTTCAACCTATCTGCATTCATTAATCCGGATCGCCTATTTGAGGGATGGTCGGATATTTCGTTCATCCGGAAATTGAAAATCTCTTTGAATGTGACCAACCTTTTCAACGGCTATCGCCGGGTTATCGTTGAAGATACCGTTGCCCGCTCCGTTTATACCCGTGATGAGATCAATCCCCTAGGACGGACGGTCCTGATCACCATCCAGAAGCAGCTCTGAAGCGTATCTCCTACTAAGCCCCCTTAATGCCTGGACTGAATGGCACCGGAATGAATTTCGCCCGAACGGCAATAAGTTAACACAAATCAGGTCGAAGCGATGCCAGGCTCCGGATCCGCTCGTGAATCCTCCATCTTGCTGATGTAATTCATCCGGCTCATTTCAGGCAATGAGGTAGCAAGGGCGCCCCATGGCTTCGGCATGGCCGCGCTCTATGCCGCGTGCGGGCGGGCTATCCGCCCTTGATGCCCTGGCGTGGCACCGAGCCCCTTGAGGGTCTCGGCCTGCCGGTTTCGATCGCTGGCGCGCAAGGGGGAAGTGGCGGTCGGCGGGGCATGCCCCGCCTCGATGTTGACGCGCGCAGGCTTCACCTGCGCGCGGCATCATTTGTGAGCCTCTCCCGATCAAAGTCGGGGTGTGGGCTCGACAACCGTCTGGGCCCGCCATCGTCCCCTGCAAGCCGCTCCTTCGTCGCGGCTCCTCCACTTGCGTTCCGGCCCTTCGGGTGCAGGCGCCGCTTAGCGCGGGCCCTGTCGGTCGTCCGGGCCGCCCACCCCCCGCCTTTTCGGGGGAGGCCCATGATGGGTTTTTTCGGGCAGTGCAGGAGGTGAGACATGCGCAGCAATCGCAAGGTCCCGCAATGCGCGAGGCCGCAAGATCAGTTTCATGGTGTTGCCAGTTCCGACCGGTGTTTTGAAGGTGGCAGTGCCGATCCGCTGGGGGCCGAGGCCCGGACGCGAGGTAAGCCGGGGCGGGGATGTCGGGGCGGCTTGAATAGTCCTGATCATAATCTCCCTCATAACCCTGGTGGTAAGCTTGCGGGTCACTCCGGCGACATCCGCTCATGCCCCGAACAGGTTGGAAATCGGGCCCATGATCGCGATAAGGGCCGGGCGGGGCGTCAGGAAGGCCAGCGCGGGAATGACAACCGTGGTGATGGCCGGAGCAGGCGCGGGAAGCAGGAGACGCGGCTCTCGCTTTATGACGAGGTCACGGCGCGGATCATTGCCGAGCTGGAAGCGGGGCGCATTCCCTGGGTCCAGCCATGGAGCAGTGCGGCTTGCGGCGGGGCGGGGGGAAGCGGGGCTATCCCGTGCCTGCCGCGCAATGCCCTGACGTCGCGCAGCTATTCGGGGATCAATATCCTCCTGCTCTGGGCCTCGGCGCTTGCCTCCGGCTGGGAGCGTCCCGGCTGGCTGACGTTCCGGCAGGCCATCGCGGCGGGCGGCAACGTGCGCAAGGGCGAGCACGGAACGCAGGTGGTCTATGCCGACCGCTTCACCCCGGAAACCGAGAAGGAACGGGCGCGGGAAAGCGGCGGGGAGGCGCGGTCGATTGCCTTCCTGAAGCGCTTCACCGTCTTCAATGTCGCGCAGTGCGAGGGCTTGCCGGATGATATCATGCCCCAGCCGGTTGCCTTGCCCGAGCGCGAGATCTTGCCGGTGGCCGAGGTGCTCATTGCCGCAAGCGGCGTCGATTTCCGGGTCGGGGGTGACAAGGCCTTCTATGCTCCGGGCGCGGACTTTGTGCAGGTACCCCCGCAGCAGGCCTTTCATGATCAGGTTAATTACTACCGAACCTGTCTTCATGAACTGACCCATGCCACCGGCCACAAATCCCGGCTGGGCCGCGATCTCACGAACGGCTTCGGGTCGAAGGACTATGCCCGCGAGGAACTCGTTGCGGAAATGGGTTCGGCTTTCCTCTGCGCCTCGCTCGGCATCGTGCCGACCGTTCGCCACGCCGATTACGTCGGCGCATGGCTCGAGGTCCTGCGCGAGGATGCCCGCGCGATCTTCCGTGCCGCCTCCATGGCGAGCAAGGCCTCGGACTGGCTGCTGGCGCGCCATGCCGCAGCGGACGGCGAGGTGGCGGAGGATATCGCGGCAGGTCCCGGTCTTGGCAAGGCGCTAGAGGCGGGCGGCGATCCACGAACGGATACGGATGCACGAACGGAGCCAGCGTCGCAAACCGGTGCGGGGAGGGCGGTATCATGACCCTGCTGTCCCCCGGCATCCGCGCGCTGCTCGCCGCGAACTTCGAGCATTGCGTGCGCAAGCCCCGCTTCGATCCGTTTCCCCTGGTCCGGCTGTTTAATCCTACGGGCCGGGCGGCCTGGCTGGTCAGCGAAATCTATCCCGATGACGATACCCTCTATGGACTGGCGGACCTCGGTTTGGGCTGCCCGGAACTCGGCATCTTCTCGCTGCGCGAGATCGAGGCCATCGACCTGCCGCTGGGCATGAAGATCGCACGAGACCTCGTCTTCACCACCCGGCACCGCCTGTCGGTCTGGGCCGAGGCATCGCGCCTTGCCGGGTCGATTCCCGGTGCCGCCGACCTGTTGGCCCGCCTGACCCGAGAGGACCCGGGCGCCATTCGAATTCTGCCCCGCTGAGGGGCCGATGACGCGGGCAGGCGTTTTCCTGCCCATCTGAAAGCCGGTCCACCCTATCCCATCACGAAAACGGTGGACCGGCACTCCTGAGGAGTACCTGCCATGAAACTCGAATTCATTGCCCTTGGCAACCTTTCCGTCAGCAAGTCCAACATGCGCCATGCCCGCAAGGCTCCCGATGTGGCGGACATCCTGCCCACCGTCCGGGCGCGAGGCGTTCTCCAGCCGGTCTCGTACGGCCCTGTGCACCGCCGGAAGAACATCTCGCTGCCGGTGCCGCCGATCCGCAGGCGCATGCCCGCCGGGAGGCTCGGCATTACGAGATCGTTGCCGCAAGCCGGCGCTTCCATGCAGCCTGCATCGTCGCTGCCGAGCGGCTGGCGGCGTCAGCCGAAACCGGTGAGCCCGATCCCGAAATCGTCCTGCTGCCCTGCGCGGTACTCGATGAAGCGGACGATGCCAGCGCCGTCGAGGCCTCGCTTATCGAGAACATCGCCCGGCTCGATCCGGACGAAGTCTCGCGCTGGGCCTGTTTCACCCGGCTGGTGAAGGAAGGGCGCAGCATTGCCGAGATCGGCGCGACCTTCGGCCTGCCCGATCTCGCCGTGCGCCGCGCGCTGGCGCTCGGCAATCTCCTCCCGCGTATCCGCGAGATGTATCGGCAGGGGGAAATCGATGCCGTGACCATCCGGCATCTGACCCTCGCCTCCAGGAGCCAGCAGAAGAGCTGGCTCATGCTGGTGGATGATCCCGATGCCTATGCTCCGCGCGGGCATTCGCTGAAATCGTGGCTGCTGGGGGGAGCGTCGATCTCGACCCGCCATGCCCTGTTCGATGTCGAGGGCAGCGGCCTTACGGTCGTCACGGACCTGTTCGGGGAAGATGCCTATTTCGCGGAAGGCGTGACGTTCTGGGCCTTGCAGAACGCCGCCATCGAAGCGCGCAGGGTGGCCTATATCGAGGCAGGCTGGGCTGATGCCGTCGTCATCCCGCCGGACGAGCATTTCCATGCCTGGGAATACGAGAAGACCGCCAAGCGCAAGGGCGGGCGGGTCTATCTCGATGTGCGGGGCAATGGCGAAGTCGTTGTCCACGAGGGCTATCTCTCGCGCAAGGAGGCGGCACGTCTTGCCAAGAGCAGGAACGCGGGACAGTGCGGCGAAGATGAGCACGGCAGCGGCGGCGGTACCAGCCCGGTGCGGGCCGAACTCACCTCGCTCACGCAGACATATGTCGACCTCCATCGCCATGCCGCCGTGCGGACCGAATTGCTTGGCAGTCCGGCCCTCGCCCTGCGGCTGGTGGTCGCGCATGCGATCGCCGGGTCGGCGCTGTGGCGCGTCCGGCCCGAGCCGCAATCGGTGAAGAGCGATGCCGTCCGGCAAAGCCTCGACGAAAGCCGCGCCGAAGCGGTGTTCGACGCGCGGCGGCGCGAGGTTCTTGGGTCATTGCGGCTCGACGCCGAGGATGCCACTGTCACCTCCAGCGGCTATGGTTACGGCGCAGCGGGCCGGAATATCTGCGAGCTGCTCGCCCGTCTCGTTCCGCTGCCCGACGCCGAAGTGCTCGATATCCTCGCTCTCGTCATGGGCGAGACTTTGGCCGCCGGTACTCCGGAAATCGAGGCGCTTGGCACAATGCTGGGCCTATCGATGGCCCACTGGTGGGAGGCGGACGAGGTCTTCCTCGAGGGCTTGCGCGACCGCGAGGTGCTGCTCGCGATGCTCGCGGAAGTGGCGGGCGAACAGATCGCCGCTGCGAATGCCCGCGAGACGAGCAAGACGCTCAAGGCGATCATCCGCGCGCACCTTGCAGGCGAAGGCGGCCGGACGAAGAAGGAAGGTTGGGTGCCGCGCTGGATGGCCTTCCCGCCCTCTGCTTATACCTCGCGTGGCGGCGTCGGCACGGTGGACGCCCATGTCCGGGCCATGGCGCTATTGAACGAACCGAAGGAGGCCGCCGGGGAAATCGGTGCTGCCGAGGTCGTCGGTCCGAGCGATGATCCGCTGGCCGTGCCGGTGCCCGGTGGAGCAGCTGGTGATGATAGCTCTGCTCTGGATCAGTCGAACGCCCGACAAGCCGCGTAATCCGGAAAATGCCCGGCAGGACCGTTCAGGACCTGCCGGGCTTTGCGATTGCGGGGAGCTGGTTTGTTCGAGCGATTGCGAGCCGGTGGATCGGATCCCTGCAGCGGTCATGCTGATGCAGTCGGAACAACTGTCCGGCGCGAAAAGGGGGAGAATTTTCGCGCCCGTGCCCCTTTCGGCGCACGGGCGCGCAGCTGGTCGGCCCTGGATCATCTGCCGATTGCGCTGCACACCCTCAGGTGGCACGGATCAGGGAATGGATAACGATGAGATCCTTGGTGCTGTTACGGAGCGGCGCGCGGTGCGCGCCGTTCTCCTTACCCCGGATCGCGAAGTGCTGCTGATCCGGATCCAGCCGCCGGTTGGCGCAGCGTTCTGGGTCATGCCGGGCGGCGGCATCGAGCCGGGTGAGGACCCTGCCGATGCCCTGCGACGCGAACTGCGCGAGGAACTCGGTCTTGTGCATTGCCAGCCCGGCCCGGTGGTCTGGCTGCGGCATCATACGTTCGACTGGGACGGCAGGCGGCTCTCGCAGCGCGAGGAGTACCGCATCGTGCCGGTCCGGCGGTTCGATGCCCGGATGCTTGATCCCCGCGAGGCACAGTTCGTGACCGAACTCAGATGGTGGCGGCTGGACGATCTCGCCCACGCCGCCGAGCGGCTGACGCCGCTAGCCGTCGCGGACATCGTGCGCGATTACCTCGCGAAGGGCGCGCCTGATCCACTGCCGCCCGAGGAAGTCCTGGTCGACTGAACGCCCGGTCTTTGCGGCGGAACCGCGCGCCCGGAAGCGTGGGAGAAGGCCTTTCCGTCCACCGGAATGGTATGGGCGAACGCGTCTTCATCGTCCGATCCGGCGGCGCAGGAAGGGGCCTGGACGAACCCGGTGCCTGAATTCCGGGCGCAGGGCTAGGGCTGGCAGCCGTGGGGACAAGGCGTCGCTGCGGCGGATCCAGCCTGCCCCGACTTCGGCGCCGCCGGAGGTGACGCGGTAGTCCGGCAGGGGTGTCCTTGGACGTGGCGGGACAGGACGATTTCGATGATTGGGCGGATCGAGAGGGAGCTTCCATTCCGGCATCGAAGCTGCGGCCGTCGCGGCTGACATATCCAAGCGGACAAGTCCGTCTCCTCTGAAAAGCAAATCGTCGTAGAGTCATTTCCGGCTGGAGGGCATCGACCTGGAACGGTCGCGGTCTTCCGAAACCATCGACCGGCCTTATTTCCCCGCCTGCCTTGCGGCAGGCTCCTCGCGGCCGCTTCGCTTCAAATAAGGCCTTGTCTTCCGGTCCTTCGCTGCCGCTGCGGCCTGGCGGTTCGGATGCCCGCTGCAACCGTTCCCGAAGGTCTGCCCATCGCCCGGAAATCGCTCTGCGGCGAATGCTTCAAGGAGACGAAAGATGCCCGCAATCGGATATGTCACCCGCGACGGCCGCAGCTTCAAGGGCCAGCTGCGCACCCTCTCGATCCGCACCGAGATCGAGATCACCCCCAACACCGCCAAGTCCGGCGACACCCAGCCCGATTACCGCGTCACCTGCGGCGGCGCCGAAGTCGGGGCAGGCTGGATCCGCCGCAGCGAAGCTTCCGGCAACGACTACGTGTCGCTGAGCCTTGCCGCTCCGGAATTCGGGCCCCGGCGGCTCTACGCTAACCTTGGCCGTGCCGCCGGACGGGACGATGAAGACAGCTTCGCCATCATCTGGAACCCGGCGGACTGAAGGTCCCGGCCCCCGCGCCTCCGGGCGCGGGGTTTCGCGGCGTTCGGCAGCAGGACAAGCGCTCACCCGGTTATCCGGGACGGGATGGACAGAACAGTTGTTCCTGGCCGAAACTAGTCTAGAATCAGCTGATTATGAGGACCGATCTCGACCATTTGCCGGAGCAGAAGCGCGCCGATCTGAAGCGCGTGGTCGAGATCATCTTTGCCGAATTCGAGGACGTTCTGGCTCTCGCCACCCAGGGGTGGAAGCGCCAGGGTCGGATCATGAAAGTGATCCTCTACGGCTCCTATGCGCGCGGCGACTGGGTGTCCGATCCGGTCGGCGGCTACTTCTCCGACTACGACATTCTCGTCGTCGTCAACGACGAGCGCCTTGCCGACGAGGCGGAATATTGGGGCAGGGCAAAGGATCACCTCAACCGCGAATACGATATCGCCAAACGGCTGTCCGCCCCGGTCGGTCTGGTCGTCCATTCGATGAAGGACGTGAACTTTCAGCTGTCGCGCGGACGTCCCTTCTTCGTAGATGTCGTGCGCGAGGGCATCGTGCTCTACGAATTGGCCGCGGAACAGTTCGAAGCCCCCAAGCCGCTCGACACCGGCCTCGCGCATGTCGAGGCCGAGAATTATTTTGATAAATGGTTTAGTAGTTCAGCAGCCTATCTGCGAGGCGCGAAATTTTTTATTTCGGAGGGTTCAAACAACGAGGCTGCATTCCTTCTTCATCAATCGACAGAGCATTTTTATCATACAATTTTGCTGGTGATGAAGTTGTACTCGCCGAAATCGCACAACATAAAATTTTTGCGAGGACGTGCTGAGGATGTTGCCCGTGATCTCATTTCAGTTTGGCCACGAAATACTAAGTTTGGACAGCGATGCTTTGAGCTTCTTTATCAAGCCTATGTGAAGGGAAGATATTCGGAGCATTATGTCATTCGCGACATGGAACTGGAGTGGTTGGCAGAGCGTGTTGAAACGCTTCAGGCTGAGGTCAAGGCGGTCGCCGAGCGCCGGCTGGGCCGTAAGTAAGGCGCTGATCAAAAAATCACTTGTTGGACTGTGATTGAGCATAGCACAAGGGTGGGTAATGCATCCGCTAAGGCGATGCTGCTTGCAAACGCGATCCTTTTCGCCACCGATTTAGCGCCCGGCTGATCCTTCGCGCGCCGGCTCCCGGCACGCAATTGCCGATCGACAGCACCATCAGCTTCACGCCTCCCGGGTGTCCCCGGAGGGGGGTCGGAATCGGCTATAGCCGTTTCCGACCCTGCCTGAGCGCCGTGTTCTGCCTCAGATCGAATGTCCCTCGCGGGCGGCACGGTGCCGCCAGCAAAAAGAGACAGGGACGTCATGGAAAGATCTAGCGAGATCGACAGGGCGCAGCGCGCGAAGAGCGGTTCGCCATTCCTGAATACCGATCAGGCAGCCGCGTATCTGAAGATATCGAACCGCCTTCTGAGGCAGCTTCGGCGCAACGGTGGCGGTCCGATCTTCAGGTTTCACTGCCGCTTCGTCCAGTACCACATCGACGATCTCGATGCCTGGAGCGAGGCAAATTCCGGCCAGGCGTTCCGGCGATGAATATGCATCGGCCTTCTGTAACCGAGGCGCCCTTGCGCGCCTTCGGCGACGCGCTCCGCAAGGCTCGACTACGCCGCAATAGGCACTGGCGAATTCTACTGGCAGCAAGCGCGGCCCTATGCCTGGTCGGTCTCACCCCGGCCTTTCCACTGGGCCCACGCCTTGTCTGGAATGCAAGTCCCAGCGCTCCGTTAGGCCTCTATCTCGTGGAGCCTGAAGGGGACTTCGGCCCCGGCGAAACCGTGATCGCGAGACTTCCCGGCCCCTGGCGCGCCTTTGCCGCTGACCGGCGCTATCTGCCCCAGCGGGTTCCGCTCGTGAAGCGTATCGCCGCTGGTCCGGGTCAGGAAATCTGCGCGCTCGGTCCGCGTCTCTTCGTGAACGGCAAACCGCTTGTCCGGCGGTTGAAACGGGATGGGAGCGGTCGTCTCCTGCCATGGTGGGAAGGGTGCCGGCAACTTCGTGGCGGAGAGTATTTCCTGCTCATGGCGGAGAACCGCAAATCGTTCGATGGCCGCTATTTCGGGGTGACGAGGGCGTCGGATATCATCGGTCCCGCGAGGCTGATATGGGCGCGCTGAAGCCCATCATCGGTGCGGGGGCGGCCCTTGTCGCGCTGCTCGCCGCCGTTCCGCTTCAGGCGGACGAAGTGGACCGCTGGCGCCCTCAGATTTCCGAGGCCTCTTCCCGCTTCGGTGTGCCCCCCAGCTGGATCGAGCGGGTGATGCGCGCGGAAAGCCGGGGCAGAACCCGGCTTTCCGGCCGCCCGATCCGGAGTCCAAAAGGTGCGATCGGGCTCATGCAGCTTATGCCGGGGACATGGGCGGAAATGCGCGACCGGCTTGCGCTCGGCAGCGATCCGGACAATCCGCGCGACAACATCCTGGCGGGTACATTCTACTTGCGCCTCCTTTACAACCGTTTCGGTTATCCCGGCCTTTTTGCGGCCTATAACGCCGGTCCGAGGCGCTACGAAAAGCACCTTGCCGGGCGACTGCTTCCTCGCGAAACGGTGGCCTATCTTGCGGAAATAGCCGGTCCCGGGACTGAACCGTTAGAACGGAAACTCGCTCCGATTTCTGCAGATGGATTAGCGTTCGAGCAGGTGCAGGAAATGCGAGAGGCAGTCCAAAAGCCCGAAATTGACCCACTCTTTGCCATCCGGCGGGATGTCCCCTGAGTGCGTAACGGGTGGTGTCGCTGGTGAGGCGCGGAAGCAAGAAGCGGGGGCTGTGTCGTGTTCGCAGCCCCCGCTTCTTAGGGCCACCAGGAAAATTCGGCAGGTTGGGGGCGGAGTGCAAGATAGAAGCAATGCCTCCCGGCACCGTTTTTTTCGTGTCTGCACATCACTTTAGAAGGAGGCATCCGCCTCCCCCGATAGTGTGTTCGGAGCATTCCGGTTCGGAGGCTTTGAAATGGCGAAAGACGACGATTTCGAGCCCTGGCTCGGCCGGCAACGCGGTTCCGGCGGGAAGGCGCCTGATCGCTATGCCACGCGTGTCGCGCATGCTGCCGGCTTGCTTGGGAAGGGGCGGGGATCGAGAACCCGGGGCTACGACGGAAGCAGGATCGGTCGCGGTGCGGCAACAGGACGGCTGTTGTCGACACGTGATGTGCTGGCCGGCTATCGCTCGCGCCGCGTCGTGGTGAAGACCCGGCTCGCGGCGCTGCGCGGCAAGGGGCTTGGAGCGGCCCGGGCTCACCTCCATTACATACAGCGGGACGGGGTCACCCGGGAAGGGAAGCCTGGCGAGCTTTACGGTCCCGAAAACGAGCGCGACGACGGGAAGGACTTTCTCGAGCGCAGCAGGGCGGATCGGCATCAATTCCGCTTCATCGTTTCGGCAGAAGACGGTGATCGGTTCGAGGATCTCAAACCGGTCATTCGGCGCCTGATGGAGCAGGTCGGCGACGATCTTGGTACGAAGCTGGACTGGGTTGCCGTCGACCACTTCAATACCGGCCATCCCCATACCCACGTCGTGCTGCGCGGCGTGGACGACCAGGCCCGCGATCTTGTGATTGCCCGGGAGTATATCTCCCACGGATTTCGGGAGCGCGCTGCCGAGATCGTTTCGCTTGAACTTGGTCCCCGTAGCGAACACGAAATCGAGACGCGGCTCCGCATGGAAATCGAGCAGGAGCGGCTCACCAGTCTTGATCGCCGACTGATCGGCCGGATGAACGAGGAGCATGTCGTCGCGCCGAGTGTTGCCGACCCGCTGTTCCATTCTCTGGAAGTCGGGCGTCTTCGCACCCTGGAGCGCATGGGGCTGGCGGATGATCGGGGCGGCGGCCAATGGCAGCTTGGCGAGGACATGGAGGCGACGCTCCGGACTATGGCTGAACGCGGGGACATCATCCGCCGGATGCAGCGGGAAATGTCCCGCGCCCGGCTCGATCGCCCCGAGCAGAGCATTTTCCTGCCGGAGATTGGACCACTGGTGGGACGGGTCGTAGCCCGCGGCCTTTGCGACGAACACCGCGACCGTCATTTTCTGGTGATCGACGGCGTCGACGGCCGAGCACATTATGTGGACATCGGCGCTGCATCCGCTGTCGATCCGCTACCCGGGAGGGCGACGGTTCGCATCGTTCCTCGTGTGCCTGCAGTAAGGGCGATCGATCGAACGGTGCTGGAAGTGGCCCAGGCGAATGCCGGGCGCTATTCCGCAGATTTGCACCGACGGCATGATCCCCGCGTCAGTGAGGCTTTCGCCGAGACACATGTGAGGCGCCTCGAGGCCATGCGGCGGGCGCGCGTTGATATCGAGCGCGAGGCTGACGGCACCTGGCGCATTTCACCGGAGCATTTGGAGCAGGTGAAGCGCTTCGAGGACCGACTCGTTCAGGATCGTCCCGTCGACGTCGAGGTCCTCTCGGCTTTACCTGTCGACAAACTGATCGACATCGACGGTGCCAGCTGGGTCGATCGCGAATTGGCGTCGCCATCCGGGCTCAACTTCCGAGCCGGCGGATTTGGCGGCGAGGTGCGTGCTGCCGTGACGGCGCGCCGGCAATGGCTCGTCGAGCAGGGGTTGGCCGACGAGGACGGAGAAAACTTCGCGTTGAGGCCGAACGCTTTGGCGTCCCTTCGGCGACGGGAGCTGCTGCGGATCGCGGCGGGACTCTCCGATGAGCTGGGCAAGGGGTTTGCAGAGGCACGCCATGGGGATTGGATCGAAGGCAGCGTAGCGCGGAGGATCGGAGGCATCTCCGGCTCCTATGCCCTGATCGAAAAGAGCCGTGAATTTACGCTCGTCCCTTGGAGGCCGGTACTGGAGAAACAGATCGGTCAGCAGGCGGCCGGCATCATGCGCGACAGCGGCATAAGCTGGCAATTCGGGAGGGGCCGGGCAGGGCCGGAGATATCCTAGAGCCTCTTCGGGCATGCAGAACGGAAGCGAAGATCGGTGAACGGCTGCAGCACTCCGCCGCCTCAGCGCGGGTCGAGCTCCGGCATTCGGTCCAGGATGGCACTGGTCACGCCGTTGGTCCATCCGAAGCCGTCTTGCAGCGGATATTCGCCGCCGCCGCCGGGCCGTTTTTCCTCGACATCGTATTTTTCCAGCATTTTGCCGTTCTCGCGGTAGGTCACATCCACTGTCCGGATCCAGCGTTTGGCAATATCGTGCGCCAGATCCTTCTGGCCGTAGCGTTCGAGGCCGTCGATCCCAACCCACTGGAGCGGTGCCCAGCCGTTCGGCGCATCCCATTGCTGGCCCGTCCGCAGCCTTGTGGTGCGCAGGCCGCCGGGTGCAACCAGCTTGTCCCGCGTCGTGCGGGCAACCGCTTTGCCTTGAGCGAAAGACGCCATGCCGACGAAAAGCGGGAAGAGAGTTGCACTGGAGACCACCGACGTGGGCTTGCGGTCGGTCAGCGACCAATCGGCGTAGCGGCTTTCTCTGCTGACCCAGAGGTGGCGGTCGACGGACGCCTTTCGCTGGTCTGCCCGCCGGGTGAACTCGATCCGGCAACGCGTATCCGCGACCTGACGGCAGCCATCGGCGATACGGGTTTCCATGACCCAGAGCAGCGCATTGAGGTCAACCGGGACTATCGTGGTCGTCCGGATCGTCGACAGGTTCTGCGGATCGGCCAGCCAGCGTGAACTGAAATCCCACCCGCTTTCCGCACCTGCGCGCAAGTCGCGATAGATCTTCTCAGCCGGGCGAGTAGGAGCCAGGGCGGCTGTTTCACGGTCTTCGGCGAAAGACTCGTCCCTTGGCCTATCACGATCGTCCCAGTAGCGGTTCAGCACACTGCCGTCCGGCATCGGCACGACGCGTTCGCAGGGCTGTTTCGTTTCGCGTACGCAGGTCTCGCCGGCCATCCAGTAGGCATGTTCACGGCGCAGCGCGGCAAGGCGGCGCGTACGGATCGCTGGATCCTTTTGTTCGGACAGGTCGAGCATGAGAGCGAAAAAGGGTGGTTGCGAGCGGCTGAGATAATAAGTTCGCGTGCCATTCGGAATATGGCCGAAGCGCTCGACGATGTCGGTGAAATTGTCGAGCATGCTCTCGAGCAGATCGGCGTGGCCGTCCGCCTTCAGACCGAGCATGGTAAAATAGGAATCCCAGTAATAGGATTCCCGAAAGCGTCCGCCGGGCACCACATAAGGGTGTGGAACGCGGATCAGCGAGGAATTCTCGATCCTTGGGGACGTTGCGTCATCGCGCGTCAGTTGCGGCCAAAGGCCTCTGACATGTTCACGAAGCGAAGCCTTCGCCTTGTCGTTCACGCCGGGGACGGTGAAATGCTCCAGCACGAAACGCCGCAGTTCGGCATTGGTCTTCGGTGCCTCGGCATGGAATCGTCGCATGATCTCCACCGGCGCCGTCCGGGGCGCCGCGTCGACAAAGGTCTTGCCGTCGCCGAAGATCCGCTGCTCCTGGACCGCGATGAACAGGTCGCCATACTGATCGGCCGGTGTGGGAGGGGCGCTGTTCGCGCACAAGGCGATGGCGAGAATTGCAGCGCAGAGACCGCGGGTGGGCGAGGGCATCATGGCTGCTCCCTTCGGCATAGCTTCGTTGCAAACCTCTGTCTTGGTGATTGATATGTCACGCGGTGGGCAACGCCCGGCGGCCCTTGAGGTGCCTGCCGTGTCGATGGGTTCATTACCTGGCGGTGAGAAAAGGTCGAAACAGGGCGGTATTGGCTCGAACGACGTGGGTGACCAGTCGTTGTTGGCGATCATTTTCATCCTGCCCTTCGCAGCCTCGGTACCGATCGCTGCCCGAATCTCGTTGGTGGGTGCCGCCAATCGGTGGGATTCGATTCGCATCATTGTGCGCCTTGAAGATGAAAGACGAACCTGAGTTGCCGCAAAAACGTACCTCGGTGCCTTAGACAGGCTCTGTCGGCAGATTTGGAATTTCGGGATTGTAAGCACTGCTCCTGCGGCCATCGCCGCGACGGGCGGAGGCTTTCATGACCCCAACCAAACTCCTGATCGGCCAGATGCTGGTGGTGTTCGCCATTGTCCTTGCCGGCGTATGGTTCGCGACCCAATGGGCGGCAGCTGAGCTCGCCTACCAGCCTGAACTTGGCCAGCCGTGGATTCAACTCGGAAGCTGGCGGGTCTACGAACCTTGGGCGCTGTTCATCTGGTGGTTCCAGTTCGATGCCTACGCTCCTGTCGTCTTTGATGAAGCCGGGAGTATGGCCGCCTCAAGCGGGTTGGTCGGTTGCGGCGCCGCGATCTTCAGATCGGTCTGGCGCGCCCGGCAGCAGCGCAATGTCACCACTTATGGTTCGGCCCGCTGGGCCGATCGGATGGATCTTCGGAAAGGGGGGCTCCTTGCTGGACAAGGTGTATTCCTTGGACGGGCCGGCGGAGACTATCTGCGGCACGACGGTCCGGAGCACGTCATGGCTTTTGCGCCGACCCGCTCGGGCAAAGGTGTCGGCCTCGTGGTGCCGACGCTGCTCAGTTGGCTCGGTTCGGCCGTAATACACGACATCAAGGGGGAGAACTGGAATTTGACCGCCGGCTGGCGCTCGCGCTTTTCGCACTGACCGGCCCCCACTGAGTGGTCCGTGTTGATTGTTAGTGCAGAACCGTCTCCGG
>NZ_DAMDBA010000006.1:70857-122443 GCF_032093395.1 Novosphingobium sp. | reverse complement strand
GCGACGTCACCGAAGTCCACACCCTGCTCAGCGACATCGCCAGCGACAACCAGGCGCAGTCCTCGACGATCACCCAGATCAGCGCGACGATCGGCACCATGGACCAGGCCACCCAGCAGAACGCCGCCATGGTGGAGGAAACCTCGGCCGCCGCGCGCAACCTCAATAGCGAAGTCACCTCGCTGTCGGACCGCGCCGCGATGTTCCGCACCGGCCGCGAAGGCCTGCGCTCCGGTGCGCCGGCCACGCCGCGCGCGGTGCCTACGGCGCCAGTGGCGACGTTCCAGCCTGCCGCAGCCCGTAAGCCAATGAAGGCCCTCGCCACCGCCGACGACTGGATGGACTTCTGAAATAGCCATAGCACACACGTCGTCCCGGACCTGATCCGGGACCGCTGGCCAAGCCGCGCCTCGCTCGATGGCTGGCGCCTCAAGGCCGACAGCGATCCCGGATCAAGTCCGGGATGACGATCACGAAAAAAGCCGCTCTTTTACCGGGAGCGGCTTTTTCTTCGTCCAAACTGGCCTTTCGCAACCGTCAGATTTTCTATCTCCATTCCGGGCCGGTTTGCTTGACCTCGCGCGCCTCTGCCTGAATAAAAAGGAACGCGGCTTTTGATCGGGATGCAGCTTGCTCCGCGTTACCAACGGCTAAAGCGCGCGATGCTGGGGCGACAACGCCAGGCTTCGTGATCCCTCATCGACGAGGAAAAACGATGTCTCCGCCACAATCGGCCATGCGCCCAATCCAGCCCGACCGTTCCGCCCGCCCCCGGATCCTTCACAGCGAGGCGCGGTGATGACCACATCTTCGGAAAGCACCGAAATCGCCGTGACGGATGACGATTTCTGGAATGTCGAGGGTATCGTCGGGGAACTGGGACAGATCCGGCGCAACTGGCGTACCACCAACAGCCATCACGCCGAATATGGCACCGAGGGTTTTCCTTCGCGGGTAAGGCTGGCGAAAGTCGCGGAGGAACTTTGCGGCGCGCTGTTCCCTCTACGGCTCGGCCCGGACTTCGTGCGCCTGCACAACGAAGAGACTTTCGTCACCCAGTCCCTGCAGATCGCCCTCAGCCGGCTACAGGCGCAAGTACGGCTGGAACTGCACTATACGGCCGAGCGGAAGCACGAGGTGGAGGAGCAGGCCAACGCCATCGTCCTGTCGTTCTCCCGCCAGTTGCCGGAGATCCGGCGCTTGCTTGACCTTGACATAGACGCGGCCTATCGCGGCGATCCTGCGGCGCGCAGCCTGGACGAAGTGCTGATCTGCTACCCCGGACTGCTGGCGATCATCCATCACCGGCTGGCGCATGCGCTGCACCGGCTTGGCGCCCCGCTGGTAGCCCGCATCCTCTCGGAAATCGCCCACGGCAGCACCGGAATCGACATCCACCCCGGCGCCACGATCGGGCGCGGCTTCTTCATCGATCACGGCACCGGCGTCGTGGTGGGCGAAACCGCCATCGTGGGTGACAATGTACGCCTTTACCAAGGGGTAACCCTAGGCGCGAAGGACTTCACCTCGGAAAGCTCCGGTGCTCTCGTTCGGGCGCAGCCGCGCCATCCCATCGTCGAGGACGACGTGGTGATCTATGCCGCCGCCACGATCCTGGGGCGCGTCACCATCGGTAAGGGTTCCGAAATCGGCGGCAACGTCTGGCTGACCCACAGCGTGCCGCCCCACAGCCGCGTTTCGCAGCCCCGGCCGTTGGTCGCCCAAGTGCAGACGGGAAATGCCACGCCTTCGGCGGCGTCGCTCAATTGAACTGTCGGGCGCTCCGGGGAACCGTCCCCGGAGCGTTCGTACCGGCGCGACTTTTCCTCAGGACCAGTTTCCTGCCTGCTCGCGCGCGATCGTCGCCCCTTCAGACAGATACTCCCCTGTTTTCTCTATAAAATCGCATTCCGGGCCTTTTGTTCGTATTGCTAATAGGTCTTAATATCATCAAAAGAAGCCCAAGGGGGTGGGCGAAGACGGTTCTCCATCCGAACTTCCGGAATGGGCGAATGACGACGATACGATGGATGCTGACCAGCCTGGCCGTCACGGCCGGGTCCGCAGAGGCGCAAGTGGCGCTCCCCGGTCCTGAAGGCCAGCGCTCCGTACCTGTCGTGCCGACCGGGCCGGACCCGGTCTATCCCGCTGCCTTCTATGACGCATTTCAACCGCAAACCGCGCTGGACATGCTGGAACGCACGCCCGGCTTCCTGCTTTCGGAAGGCAGCGCGGTGCGCGGCTTCGGTGGCGCGGCGGGCAATGTGCTGATCGACGGGCAGCGGCCCACCGTGAAGGCAGGCGGCATCACCGAAGTGCTGCGTCGCATCGGCGCGCGCCAGGTGGACCGGATCGTCCTGCTGCGCGGCAGCGAGGCGGCCGAGGCGCAAGGGCAGACGCTGGTCGCCAACGTCATCCGCAAGGCCGATGCCACGGGTTCGGGCAATGCCATGCTGGAACTGGCGCGCACCGAGGATGGCCGCATTTCGCCGACCGCCCGGATCAGCCATTCCCGCCGTATCGGCGCCTGGCAGGCCAGCCTCGAACTTTCCGGCGCATCCGAGCGCTTCGTCACCGATGCCGACTATCGCACGCGCGGCGCAGACGGCACGCTGGAAGAATTCCGCAAGGAAGCGATCCGGGCCAAAGCGCCCGAGTACGGCCTCACCGCCTCGGCCTCGCGTCCCTTCGCAGGCGGCACCCTGACCTTGAACCTGCGGCTGAACCACGATGAATACACCTCACAGCGCAAGATCGCCGTCAGCGAAAGCGATGAAGCCGGAGCACCGGCGGCAGAGCGCCTGATCGACTATTCGGAATCCTCGTCCAGCGCCGAACTGGGCACCGACTGGACGCGGCCGCTCGGCAACGACTGGTCCACCAAGCTGGTCGGACTCGCCCGGATCGAACGTGCATCGCAGGACGAGGACTATCGCCAGGGCCTGTTCCGGAGCCTCTCGGAGCAAAGCCTGAAGCCGCTGGAACTGGTGGCCAGAGCCACCGTCTCGCGCGAGGGCGGCCATGCCCTGCGGCCCGAATTCGGCATGGAACTGGCCTACAACCGGCTCGGTAGCCGGCTCGCCTATGGCGAAGACGCGGACCAATCCGACGGTTCGGGACTGGTACCGGTGGACCTCACCAATGCCGACACACGCGTGGCCGAAATGCGCGGCGAAGCTTTCGCCAACGCCAACCTGCGCCTTGCGCGCAATCTGGAGGCGGAGACCGGCCTTGCGGTGGAATTCTCGCGCATCCGCGTCACGGGCGAGAGCAACCAGAGCCAGAGCCTTTCCTATCTCAAGCCCTCGGGCGCGCTGGTATGGTCGCCGGGAAAATCCACCCAGCTGCGCCTGGGTTGGCGCCGCACGGTAGACCAGTTGGACTTCAGCGATTTCGCCGCATCGGTGGACCAGGCGGACGGACGCCCCCTGGGCGGCAATGCGGGTCTGCGTCCGGCGCGGATCAGTCGTGCCCTGCTGAGGCTCGACCATCGCTGGGGAAGCGGCGGGGCGATCGCGGTGGAGGCCTTTCACCAGCGCCATCAGGGCATGCTGGGCTACATCCTGCTACCATCCGGAGATCAGGCGCTGGGAACGGTGGGCAATGCCGTTCAATGGGGCGTGACCGCGCAGGGAAGCCTGCCGCTTTCCGCGATACTGCCGGGTGCCCGGCTGACACTGGACGGCACCTGGCGCAAGACCAGGTTGCGCGACCCCATCACCGGTCGCGATCGCCGGATAGACGATCTTGCCCCGCGCGCCCTGACCGGGGAGTTTCGCCACGACCTTCCTCGCCTGCGCACATCCTGGGGGGTGAACTACACGGTTTCAGAGCGTTACGACGTCTACTATGTCGATGAATACCTCACCGCGCGGAGTGGCGACGAATGGGGCGCCTATGTCGAGACCACGGCTCTCGCGGGCGTCAAGATCACACTGAAGGCCAGCGCGATCGGCGGGATCGACAGCACGCGCTTGCGCCGTTTCCACCGGCCCAGCCGCGCCGGCCCGCTTACCGGCACCGACGCCCGCACCATGCGCGACGGCAGTTCGCTGGCCCTGGTGCTTTCCCGCGCCATTTGACCGCAGGGCACCATTTGACAGCAGAGCTGGGGCGGCCTAGCTGCGTCACGATGACAAGTTCGCCGATTCTCGTTGGAAGCTATTACTACCGCTGATCGGCGGTGAGTATCTTGTCGTTCTCAACCGCTGCGTGACCAGCGGTTGAACTTTCCGAGATCAGACCAAGGTTGCGCCAGCCCATCTGGAAGGCCCCCGGTCATGGATTTCGTGACGTTCGCAAGCAATAAACCCCAAAAGCAAGCCCAGGGCCAACTGACGCTGGGCATCATCGGGTACGGCGCTTTCGGGCAGCTCGCGGCCCGCTATCTGCGGCCCTGGTTTCGCGTTCTGGCGAACGATCCCGCTGTGGCGCAATCTCCCGTGACCGGCGTGGAAATGGCCGATCTCCACACGGTCTGCCGCTGCGACATCGTGGTGATCGCCGTGCCGCTATCGGCGTTCGCGCCAGTCTGCCGCGAGATCGCGCCCATGCTGCAACCCGGCACGCTGGTAATGGACGTCTGTTCCACCAAAGTGCGTCCTGCCGAGATTCTGCTCG
The DNA here is from genome assembly GCF_032093395.1 of Novosphingobium sp. GTDB lineage: Bacteria > Pseudomonadota > Alphaproteobacteria > Sphingomonadales > Sphingomonadaceae > Novosphingobium. Next base: position 117,823 of record NZ_DAMDBA010000006.1, on the reverse strand, counting down.
CCGAATTGCCGCGGCATGTCGATCTCATAGCCACGCATCCGATGTTCGGGCCGCAGAGCATTCGGGCGGGTACGCGGGGCCTGAAGATGGTGCTCTGCCCACTGCGTTCCGGACGGGCGCAAGGTGCCCGGCCAACCCGCCTGGCGGCGTTCCTGCGCGCCCGCTTCGGCTTGTCGATCGTGATCGCCTCGCCCGAGGAGCACGATCGGGAAGCGGCCTTCACGCAGGGTCTCACCCATCTGATCGCCAAGGCCCTGCTGCGCATGGACGAAATGCCCGGGCGCATCACCACGCGCAGCTTCGACCTGATCCGCCAGGCGGTGGAGATGGTGCGTCACGACGCGCCCGGCGTGAGCCACGCCATAGAGACCAATCCCTTTTCGCAAGGCATCCGAACCCGGTTCTATGCGGAACTGGAGGCCGTTCGGCGCGAAATGGGATCAGCCTGAAGCCGCCATCCTATCCAGCGATACGGGCCCGCAGGTCCGCCTCGGTGACGATCTCGACCGGGACGCCCGCGCCGCGCAGTTCCTCGGCCTTGCGGTACTGCGCGTCGGCGGTCACCCAGCGGCCATAGCTCTGGCGCGCGCTGATCGCGAGGATGGTGGTGGTGGTCCCCACGCCTGAGACGATGCGCGCACCGGCCCCGGCCAGGAACTGCGCCAGCGTACCGTTGCGCGGCTCGCCGAGGATGGCGATGCGTTGCCCTTTCAGCGGACCATCCGTGGCGGCGGCAGGCGCCTTGCCCGCTTTGCCCGGCTTGGCCATCCAGCCTTCCAGGTCGATCCCGGTTTCCTCGATGGCCCGGACGATCACCATGCCAGCCGCCCGCGCATCGCTGAGCGCGTCGTGATGGCGATGCCGGATGCCAAGATGGCGCGAGAGGACGTTGAGCCGGTGGCTGGAAAGCTGCGGCCAAGCGCGCTTGGCCACGCGAACGCTGTCCAGCCAAGTCGTCTCGATCGCGGCGAGTTCCCCGATCCGGCAGGCCGCCGCCAGTGCCCCCTTGTCGAACCCGGAGTGCGCAACGGTGATCCGGCCGGTCAGATGGCCGGCGACGACCGAATGTATGTCTCCGAAGCAGGGCTTGCCGGCGACATGCTCGGGCGAGATGCCGTGGATGCGGATGTTGAAGGTGGAAAATTCGTCGCAGGGATCGACGAGCGTTTCATAGGCAAAGACCTCGCGCCCCTGCCGAAAGCCGACGATGCCGATCTGGCAGATGCTGCTGACCCGCGCACAGGCCGTCTCGACGTCGACGACCACGAAATCGGGTTCTTCGGTAGCATCCATCAGGTCCAGGGGGTCGTGCGGCGATAGCTTCATGCCGGCCGCTCTATCAGCTTGCCCCGGCAAGAGCGAGAGCAGGCCGCCAGTCGCCCTGCTCTCGCTTCACCGCTTGGAGCATTTCCGATCAGGCGAAATCACCTGATGACTCGGAAAAATACCGCCATCCAATAACTTAGAGCTATCCCTCGCGCTGTTTGGTCCAGGCGATACCCCGGCGCAGCAGTTCGTAAAACACCGGCAAGTCCCACGCGCAGCGGTCCACGGTGGGCCACCAGTCCAGCATGGGCTGGAGATCGTAATGCCCCCGGCAATGGCCAAGCGTGTTGTAGAGCACCCCACCCTTGCCGTGCCGCTTGATGTACAGGACCGGATGCGTGCCCCGGGCCTGGGCTGCCTCGACGAAGCCGGTGCCTTCCTCGCCGCACTCGGTTTCGAGCAGGACGTGCAGCTCTCCGTGCCGCTCCATGTGGTAGAGTTCGTCGGTCGTGTCGAACGGCTCGATGCCCTGAACCAGGGGATGGCCGGGATCGGCCACCGTCACGGTGTAGGGCGCGATTGGCGGGTGACTGACGAACTGGCTGCCCAGCAGGTCCATGAACAGAGGCGCCCAGCGCGGCGCATCCCAGAGCCCATTTTCCAGCAGGCGCAGCACCGAATTGGTGCCATGAAGCGCGTACCAGCGGCCTCCCGCCGAGAGCCAGTCCCGCAGCACCTCCTGCGCCGCAAGCGAGGGCGTGACGTCGCAGGTATACGTGATCAGCACCTGGGCGGCGCGGATGGCGTCGAGGTTCTCGTAGTCCTCGAACACGCGGGTGCGCACCGAAGGATCCTCGGCCAGCAGCTTGAGCAGTTCGAGCCGGGCGAAGTCCATGTCGTGCCAGACCCCGCCGCAGATCAGCACGCAGTCGATGCGCGGCGGGCGGCTTTCGGCGGTTTCGCTCATGCGGTCAGGCCATCCCTTCCGGCGCGGTCCGGCCCAGTTCGCCGTCGATGTACTTCATCAGCGTATCCTGGAACTGGCGGATGCGGATTTCCTGATAGTTGCCGAGGTTCACCTTGCCCGTCTTCGAGGCATGCAGCCCTTCCTGCACGAAGGGCAGGTTGTCCATGTCCTGCTCGAACACGTCGCCCAGAATGCCCAATTCCGGGGCTTCGGTCCATTTCTGGTCGAGCCGCAGCATCTTCAGCGGCGCGCCGCGCGGGATCGGCTGCCCCTTGGGAATGCGCGCCAGCACGCGCACTTCCATGAAGCAGGTGTCCGGCGTCTTTCCGGGCAGCCAGTTGTAGACGATGTTAGGCATGTAGCCGCCCCAGGGCGCGAAATTGGGGAAGACGTTGTAGACCAGCGCGTCGAGCAGCTCGGCATCGGTGGCATCGCCGTGGTCGTAACCGGTGCTCTCGGTATAGGCCGCGCGCATTGCGGCGCCCAGCGCGGCGCGGGCCGTGATACCCTCCGGCACGCGGATCGCCATGGGGTTGGCAGATGCCTCACCCTCGTAATTGTCGCCGGAGCGACCGTTGTACTTGATGAACTCGTCGACGATCCACTGCTCGCCCTGACCCTGCTCGATATGCGGGCTCATCACGCCGAAGGGGACGAGGTTGACGTTCACATTGTCTCCCCAGGTCCAGTAGGCGGCGTTGGAATCGCCGGTGAACGGCAGCAATTGCGGGTGGGTGACGATGGTGTGCCAGGCCTCCATGAAGGCTTCCATCACCACCTTCCAGTTGGCCGGAACCTCCTTGGCCACGCGCATGACGCTGGCGCATTCCTCATGCCGCCAGCGCTTGAAATGCTCGGGCAGCGGGCTGAGGAATTCCTCCAGGCTGGGCCCACCCTTCTCCTCGCGGATGAAGACATAGCCCGCCCAGCGGCCGACTTCGGCTTCGGGCAGGTCCAGGTCCTGTTCGGCAAGGTGGGGGAAGTCCCATTGGCACGGCATCGAATCGAAGCTGCCGTCCTTCTTCCAGGCGAAGCCGTGGAACGGGCAGACGAACTTGTCGGCATGGCCTTCTTCTGTCCGCAGCTTGCGTCCCCGGTGGAGGCACACATTGTGCATCGCCCGGATCGATCCGTCGTCCTGACGGCTGACGAGGTAGGAACGGCCCGCGTTCTCGTAGACGATGAAGTCGCCCGGATCGGGCAGGTCTTCCTCGCGCGCCACGAACTGCCAGACATAGGGCCACATCCGCTCCTGCTCCAGCTTCGCGAATTCGGCGCTGGTGTAGCGGGTGGCCGGGATCGGGTCCGACCCGCGATAGGTGTAGCTTTCCTGCGTCAGGATCGCGGGCGCAGTCCGCGAATCCTGCGCCATGAGTTCGGCCCAGCTGATGCCCTCGCTGCGGTCTTCGCCCAGTTTCGGGTCCAATTCGAGGTCGCGTTCGGCCATCGCTCCAAGGTCTCCCAACCTGTTTCGTTTTTCCCTGTTTGGGCCATGTCTGGACCGCCGTGAAGGGTAAGTCACCTTGCTCTAATCATAGGTTGCCCGATCACGCGGATACGCCATGTTCGACAGTAACGAATAGCTGGGAGAATGCCGTGAAGCGGCTTGAAGGCAAGGTGGCGCTGGTCACCGGAGGCACATCCGGCATCGGCGCCGGGGCCGTGCAGCGGCTCTGCGCGGAAGGCGCGCGCGTGGTGTTCACAGGCTCCAACCGCGCTGCCGCGGACGCGGTGTGCAGCGAGACCGGCGCCGAATTCGTCAGTCATGACGTTCGCGACGGGGCCGCCTGGGACGCGCTCTCCGCCCGGATCGCCGAAGCGTATGGCCGGCTGGACTTCGCCTTCGCCAATGCGGGGACGGAACACGGCGACGGCAGCGTGGAGGACATCACGCTGGAAGGCTGGGACAACGTGATCGGCATCAACCAGACCGGGGCCATGCTGACCGTCCAGCATGCGATGCGGCTGATGGCGCGCAATGCGGAGGGGCCGACCGGATCGATCCTCGTCAATTCATCCATGAACGCGCACCGGGCGATGGGCAATTTCCTGGCCTATTCGGTATCGAAGGCGGCGGCGATCGCGCTGGTGAAATCGGCGGCGGTCCATGCGGGCAATCGCAGGTACCGCATCCGCGTCAACGCCATCCTGCCCGGCGTGGTGGAGACGGCGCTGATCCGCAACCTGATCGACACCTCGAACGATCCCGCGAGCACGCGCGCGGCTTACGAGGGCCTGTCGCCGTTCGGCCGCATGGCGCGCGTGGAGGAGATCGCGGGGCTGGTCGCCTGGTTCGCATCGGACGAATCGCAATTCGTCTCGGGCAGCGAATACGTGATCGACGGAGCAACCACGGCAGGGATGATGGGCGTATGAGCGATCTGGGTTCACAGCGGCTGAAGGGCCGCGTGGCGCTGGTTTCGGGCGGCCTGCGCGGTATCGGCCTCGCCTGCGTGGAGCGCTTCCTGGCCGAGGGCGCGGAAGTCGTGCTGACCGACCTTGAGCGGCAGGACAGCGCGCTGGTGGCCGAGACGCTGGGCCGACTGGGGCAGGCCGCCAGCTATGTGCAGGCCAATGTCACCAGCGAGGAGGATTGGACCGCCGCGCGCGATGCCGTCACCCAACGCCACGGCAAGCTGCACATCCTGGTCAACAATGCCGGGATCGACCTGACCGGGCCGGTCGCGGAAACCTCGCTGGAAGGCTGGCGCCGGATCATGAGCATCAACGTGGACGGCGTGTTCCTGGGTGTGCGCACCTTCGTGCCTTTGATGACCTCAAGCGGCGCGGAGGTTGCGGGCGGCGCCTCGATCGTCAACGTCAGCTCGATCATGGGCCTCGTGGGGATGAGCGAGGTTTCCGGCTATAACGCCAGCAAGGGCGCGGTGCGGCTGTTCACCAAGTCGATCGCGCTGGAATTTGCGGAAAAGAAGCTGCCTATCCGCGCCAATTCGCTGCATCCGGGCTTCGTGGTGACGCCTTTGCTGAAGGAAGGCTTCCAGCGCTGGGTGGACAAGGGCGTCGCCGAAAAGCCGCAGGATCTGGTGGATCTGATGTCGAGCAGGACGCCGATGGGCCGCCTTGCCGATCCGTCCGAACTGGCCAGCGCCGCGTTCTTCCTCGCCTCAGCGGACAGTTCCTACATGACCGGCGCGGAACTGGTCATCGATGGTGGATGGACCGCGCAGTGATCTGCGAACCTGGAGATTTCCAATCATGACCGCTCTCTCACCCGGTGCCCTTCCCGACACCATCGCCGTCGTCACCGGCGCCGCAGGCGGCATCGGTCGCGAGATCGTCAAGGCCCTGAAAGCCGCCGGTGCCACCGTGATCGCCACCGACCTGAAGGACGGGGCCGAGGTCGAAGGCGCCGACCACTATCTGAAGCACGACGTCACCAGTGAGGCGGACTGGCGCGCGGTGGAAGCGCTGGCTCGGGAAAACTACGGTCGGCTCGATGTGCTGGTGAACAACGCCGGCTTCTCGATCGTGACGAAGTTCGAGGAGACGCCACTTTCCGAATTCCACCGGATCAACGCGATCAACGTCGATTCCGCGATCATCGGCACGCAAGTCCTGCTCGACCTGCTCAAGGATGGCGGCAAGGCCCGCAAGGGCGGGGCTTCGGTGATCAACTTCTCCAGCGTCGGCGGCCTGCGCGGCGCGGCGTTCAACTCCGCCTACTGCGTGAGCAAGGCGGCGATCATGATGCTGTCCAAGTGCCTGGGGGCCGAATTCGCGGCGCTGAAATACAATATCCGCGTCAACTCCGTGCATCCCGGCGGGATCGAGACGCCGATGCTGGCCTCGATCATGGACCGCTATGTCGAACTCGGCGCCTCGCCCTCGCGCGAGGCTTCGCTGGCGGCAATGCACACCACGCACCCGATCGGCCGCCTCGGCCGCCCCGAGGAAATGGCCGGCGGCGTGGTGTTCCTGGCCAGCGAGGCGTCCAGTTTCATGACCTGCGACGAACTGGTGATGGACGGCGGATTCAGCCAGGTCTGACCACCAGGAGAGGACGACAGGATGACCCATCCCCTGCCCGGAATTCTCGGCATCCACCACATCGGCGTGTCGGTGCCTGACCTTGCCATGGCGCGACACTTCTATCTCGACATCCTGGGTGCCGTGGAGGAAGTGGAACCGCTGCACTGGGCGGAAAATCCCTTCATCGACGAGATCGTCGGTCTGGAAGGCAGCGCGGCGGAGCAATTCTTCTGCCGCCTTGGCAATGTGCAGATCGAAGTCTTCGAATATTCCGCGCCCAAGCAGAAGCAGGCCTTGGATCCACGCCGGGGCGTCAACGAATATGGCTATACCCATATCGCCTTGCAGGTGGAGGATCTCTCCGCCGTGCATGCCCGCATCGTTGCCGCAGGCCTTCCGGTCCACGCCCCTCCGAACCTCGCGACGATCACCACGGAGGCGGACGGCAGCAGGCACGGCTATTCGGGCACGTACTGCCGCGACTTCTTCGGCAATGTCTTCGAAATTCTCGAAATCCACGAAACCCCGGCGATCCGACCGATCGCCTGACAAGGAACAGACCATGCGCATCATCGTGGCCGGAACCCTCCGCTTCGCCGGAGATGCCAGCCTCTGCTCCGAGATCATCCGGGGCGGCGCCGACCATATCGCCTCCAGCCGCGAGGAAGCGGGCTGCGCGGCCTATAACTGGGCGGTCGATCCGCTCGATCCCGGCCTGATCCACGTCTACGAGGAATGGGAGAGCGAGCGCGCCCTGCTCAGCCACTTCGCGCACAGTTCCTATGCCGCGATGCGCGACCATCTGGGCCGCTACGACCTGACGGGCTTCGCGGTGCAGATCTATTCGGCCGCCGGGGTCGAGCCCGTCTATGACGAGGACGGATCGCCGCGAAAGGAAATCTTCGGCGTCACCCTCAACCCTCAGGAGGGATGAGGAAGTCCATCGTCAGGCGCGCCGCTTTCCAGCCCGCGCCTCTGCGCACGACATCGCAATAATAACGACCATGGAGCGTGACCGCGCCACCGGCGCTGTACCGCGCCATCCCCGTCACATAGGCGCGGACGGCGGCCTGGTCCCCCGCATAGGCTGTGATCGCGAAGTTGCTCAGGTAATGCGCCTGGGCGGCCACAGCGGCGAAAGTGTCCTCGAAGAACCGGCGGATCGCCGCATGGCCCTCGGCCTTGAGGAACCCGATCCCCGACAAATCGAACACCGCATCCTCCACGAAGAGATCGAGCAGTCCCTCGATATCGTCAAGGCTGTCCAGACCATGGGCATAGGCCACGAGCAGATCCTGGATCGCCAGCCTGTCCTCGATGGGGCATAGTGCGGTGAGAGGGGGCTGCGCCAGGTTCACTCCTGCACCATGTCGTTGAGCAGTTCGTGGAAGCGCTGCACGCGCTTTTCCTGGCCCGGCAGGATACAGCCCTTGAAGCCCCGTGAATTGGGCCCCTGCTGCTGGCTGGTGCCGATCGACAGATCCTGGTCGGCCACGAAGCCTACCGAAACGCCGTCTCCGTAAACCGAGTGACGCGCGATGGCATCGTGACGCAGCGGCACCGTGCCCAGCGGTGTCTCCACCTCGCGCATGCCGGCGATCGGCGGATAAAGGCACCAGTGCTGGAACACGCACTTCTCGGGGTCGGTGGGGTGCGGCTCGGTGCGCAGGACCTGCAACTGTTCCGGGCTCATGGTGAGCGTGAGGTTGGGGAACAGCGTGCAGTGAAAATAGTCCACCAGCTGCTGATCGCTCATCTGCGTATAGTTGGCAAAGCCCCGCTCCGGCCCCAGCCGCCGCTTCGCCTCGATCACAGCGGCGCGCAAGTCGCCGGTATGGCCGGTATAGTCGGCGGGATCGATGCCCCAGGCCTGCGCGATCTGGTCGAGCGGGGCGGGAACTTCGGTGGTGTGATAATCGACGCGGGTGGTGGCCTGGTGCCCCTTCATCCACATCGAGTTATGGCCGGACGGGTACATCTCGAACAGAGTGTCCGGCAACCCGTCGTTGATGAAGGTCGCCAGTTCCGGGTGGATCGTGGGCAGGTGGTAGCTCTCGTTGAAATTGTCGCGGATGATCTTCCAGTTGAACTCGCAATCGGCCGAGAGGTTGAGCACGCGCACCCAGTTGTCGATGCCGTACCCCGCCAGCCGCTCCGGAAATGGGGCGAGCCATTCGTGCAGCGGGGCAACATCGTCGTCCATGCACCAAAACACGAAGGGCCCCCAGGTCTCGCAGCGCAGTTCGGACAAGTGGACCTTGCCGCAGGGACTGCCGCCCTCGAAATCGTCGGGATCCTGCACCTTGATCAGGGTGCCGTCGAGATCGTAGGTCCAGTTGTGATAGCCGCAGGTGATGCGCGGCACGCTGGTGACGTCGGCCAGGATAAGCCGGTTTCCGCGATGGGGGCAGGAATTGTAGAAGGCGCGGATCGAGCCGTCCTCCTGCCGCACCATGATGACGGATTCCTTGGCGAAGTTGTGCCGGATCACGTCGCCCGGCTCCTCCAGATCGGCAAGTACCCCGCCGAGGTGCCAGACCTTGGGCCAGAGATTCTTCATCTCGCCGGCCATCCAGTCCTTGGAAATGTAGCGGTCCGCCGTGATGGTATCGCCGCGAACCGGCGGATCGAATTCCTGCGAATAGCGGGAAACCTTGCTCTGGAGGTTCATGAATCTGCTCCTGTCTGTGGGGCCTGGCTGTCACTGGGGTCCGCGCCACGGCGGCCGCCCCGAACGGCGCCGGGATTGGCGGCGAAGAAGTCTGGAGAGCCGGGGTCGTCCTTGACCCAATCGGTCACGAGCAGGCGCGAAGTGATGCGCCACTCGCCATCTCGGCAAGCATATTCGTCGAGATAGCGCCCGGCGATGAAAAGATCGCGCAGCTCCCCCGCTTCGTCGCGCACGCCGTGCCATGCCTGGAAATAGGCCTCACCGCGCGCGCTATCGCCGCACACATCGATGCGGTGCTGACCGAGCAGATGGTGGGTCGCCTCCATCGTCCCGAGAAAGTCCTGGCAGAAGGTGACGAATTCGTCCGCCGTCCCCTTCATCAGCCCGCAATCCACCACGGCGTCATCATGGAAAGCCCGCCGCTGGAGCACGGCGTCCAGCCGATCCAGCCCGCGCATATAGCGATGGGCGACCTCGGCGATGTCACGGCGCGCCGCAAGATCGCGCAATTCGGCCGCGATATCGAAGCCTGTCGCCGTCTGCGCCTCGGTCATGGTCTGCCTTCCTCTCCGCCCCGGCAGTCTTTGCGACTTGCCTTGAGGGCACAGTCGGCCTGAAGCCGACTCTACCGACCTTGTATGGCCCTGGCCTGGGCCTTCTCACCTGCAACTTCAGCTAGGCGGCAGACTGATGCGGGGGGCCGGCCGTAAAAAAGCTCGGAAATGGCAGAAGCTTACAGCATGTGTGCATTGTCTGACGGCGCAAGCAACGGCATGAACAGACGGTTCTGGCAGAGAGGTATTTCGATGAGAACGATTCTGGCTGCTTGCCTTTTCGCTGTCGTCCCGGCGGCAACTGCGCCGATCGTGGCGTCGGCGCAGGAAGCGGCTTCTCCCTCGGCGCAGGGAGATCTCTCGATCACGATCTACAACAACGACGTGGCGCTGGTGCAGGACGTGCGGCAGCTGGATATCGGCAATGGCCGCGTTCGCCAGAGCTTCCCCGACGTCAGCGCGCGCATTCGACCGGAAACGGTTTCGCTCACCGTTCCCGATGCCGCCATCGTGGAGCAGAATTTCGATTTCGACCTCTTGACCCCCTCCAGCCTGATGGAAAAGGCCGTTGGCGAAACGATCACGCTGATCCGCACCAATCCCGCCACCGGTGCGGAGACACGCGAACGGGCTCACGTTCTGGCGGTGAACGGCGGTGTGGTGCTGGAGGTGAACGGCCATGTCGAAGTGCTGCGCGACGATGGCCTGCCCGTCCGCGCCGTGTTCGACAAAGTGCCCGAATCGCTCCGCGCGCGGCCCACCCTTTCCGTCTCTTTGGCCAGCACCCGCGGCGGCAGCCGGCCGGCAACGCTCTCCTATCTCAGCGGCGGCCTGGGGTGGAGCGCGGACTACGTCGCCCTGTTCGACGACAAGCGCGGCACCGTGGACGTGCAGGGCTGGGTCACGCTGACCAATACCAGCGGCACCACTTTCAACAATGCGCGGACCCTGCTGGTCGCGGGGGAAGTGGGCAACACTCGCGATACCGATAACTACATGCCTATGCCGCGCGCCCGGCCCGGCCGATTGACGCAAGTCCAGCCCGGTACGGAAAGCGCCAGCCGCGAGCAACTGGGCGATTTCTACCTCTATCCCCTCGCCGAACGCACCACCATCGCCGACAAGCAGACCAAACAGGTCAGCTTCCTCGATGCCAAGGGCGTGACCGCGACATCCGGCTATCGCTTCGAGAATTCCTGGCTCGGCAGCGCCAGCGAAAGCCGCAGCGCCCAAAGCGTGCTGCGCTTCGCCAACTCCGGGGCGGCGGGCCTGGGCGATGCACTCCCGGCCGGAACGGTGCGCGTCTATGTTCGCGACGCGCGCGGACAGCCGCAGTTCACCGGCGAAAACGGCATCGAGCATACCCCGCAAGGCTCGACGATCGCGCTGCCCACCGGCGATGCCTTCGACGTGAAAGTGCAACCCACCGTCATGTCGCGAACGCGCCAGGGCACTGACCGCTGGCGCACCCAGATGCGCTATCGCCTGACGAATGCCCGTGGCCGTCCGGTCACCGTGGAACTCGTGCAGAGCGGCCTCGCCTGGGGCGATACGCGCCTGATCGAGGAAAACCGCAAGAGCGAGCGGCAGGATGCCGGTTCGGCGCTGTGGCAAGTGCCGGTCCCCGCCAATGGGGAGGCGGTGGTGACCGCCACATTCGACACGCGCTACTGATGTTGCGGCGCCTTTGCCTTGCGGTTCTCCTGTCGGCGCTGCTCGGACCGGCCGCGCATGCGGCCGACGAATCTCCAAGGCGCGAAACTGCCGGCACGGATCGCGTGGTAACCTCGCCCGCTGCGGATAGCGTGGCGCTGACTGTCTATCGCGCGCCCGATAACGGCGGATCGCTGAACCCGCGCTACCTCGCCGGCTTCGCGCTGGTAACCGAAACACGCAAAATCCATGTGCCACGCGGCCGTTCGGTATTGCGCTTCGAAGGCGTGGCCGAAGGGATCATACCCGTTAGCGCCGTGATCGAGGGGCTGCCCGGCGGCACGATCGAGAAGAACCGCGACGCCCGCCTGCTTTCACCCGCCTCGCTGGTAGACGGCACGCTGGGGCGTCAGGTCACCCTGACCCGCACCGACAAGGCGACCGGCCGTAAGGTCAGCGAACAGGCAACCCTCGTCGCCGGGCCGCAGCAGGGCGTGGTCCTGCAAACCCAGGCGGGCATCGAGACGCTGCGCTGCTCGGGCCTTCCCGAGAAACTCGCGTTCGACGGCGTACCTTCCGGCCTGTCGAGCAAGCCGGTGCTCAGCGTGGTGACGCAAAGCGCCGGATCGCGCACCGTCACGGTCCGGCTCAGCTACCTGTCGTCCGGCTTCGACTGGCGGGCCAGCTACGTCGCCACGCAGGCGCAGGACGGTCGCTCGCTCGATCTCTTCGCCTGGCTGACCCTGGCCAACGGCAATCCGCAGACGTTCGCCCAGGCCGAGGTCAATGCCGTGGCGGGCCGCCTCAATCGCGTGAGCACACCCGCGTTCCGCGCCGCCGTCGCCGCGCTTCGGCTGGCCTGCTACCCGCTGGGCACGACCACCTCGGACTTGCAGAAGCACCCGCAGCAGATGGCCGAGATTTTCGTGACCGGTGCGCGTGTCGCGCCCTCCATCATGATGGCCGCACCGGCGGCGCCGGCTCCTCCACCGCCTCCTCCGCCACCCCCGCCCGAGGATTTGGGCGACCTCAAGCTCTACCGCGTGCCGGAGCGCGTCACGGTAAGCCCCAAGGGCCAGAAGCAGGTGGCGCTCCTTTCCAGGAGCCAGGTGCCGTTCGAACGCCGCTACCGCCGCACGGTCTATCCCGGCCAGGCACTCGAAGCCGCGCCAAGCGCCGTCGTGCTGGTGCTGCGGAACAGGCAGGAGGCGGGGCTGGGCCTTGCCCTCCCCGCCGGAAGCACCGCGCTCTATGCAGCAGGAGCCGGGGGCGAGCGCCGCCTGATCGGGCTTGGAGCAATGCCGGACCGCGCGGAAGGAGAAACGTTCCGTCTCGCCGCAGGCACCAGCACGCAAGTGACGATATCCCAGCAACGCGGCATCGGGCAGGAGGCGACGCTGACGGTCTCCAACGCCAACGGCTTCCCGATCTCCATCGACGTGCCGATCGGTTCGGCAGGACAGAAGATCGAGGGTGTGGACGAAAGCCTGGAGCGGGTAGACGGCGTCGCCACCTGGTCGCCCACCGTATCGCCGGGTGCGACCGCGCAATTGCGCTATCGGTTTCCGAGCAACTGAGCCGCCGGGGAAAGGCGAACGGCCCTGATCGAATGGAGAGGTCAGGCTCTTGAAAGGCTTTGATAGGCTCGCCCCGAAAGACTAACCCGGCAGGCAGTTGGAAAAAGGATACCCCATGGCGAATGTGGCAATCACCGGAGCAGGTCGCGGCATCGCGCTGGAACTCGTCAAGCTGCACCGCGCGAAAGGAGACCGCGTGCTGGCCTTGCTGCGGGATCCGGACGGTGCCTCGACGCTGAAGGAGATCGCCGCTGGATCGGACGGCCTCGTCTCGCTCCACGCCATGGACGTGGCCGACGATGCCTCGGTCAAGGCCGGCGTGGCGGATACCGGCAGCGACCCCATAGACGTGCTTTACAACGTCGCGGGCGTTTCCGGCAGCACCACTTCGGAGCTGGAGAATGCCGATTTCGACGCCTGGCTCGATGTGTTCAACGTCAACGTCAATGGCCCGATGCGGGTGTTCCAGGCCTTCCTGCCCCGCCTGAAACCGGGCGCGAAAGTCGTCAGCCTGGGCAGCCAGGTCGGCGCTTCGACATGGCCCTACCCCGGCTATGAAGCCTATTCGGCCTCCAAGGCCGCCTTGCACCGTCTGATGCTTTCGGTGGCGCTCGGCACCAAGGATCGCGGCATTATCGCGGTGAGCGTCCATCCCGGCTGGGTCCAGACCGACATGGGAGGCCCCCAGGCCGATCTCACGCCCCAAGAAAGCGCAGAGGGCATCGCCGCCCTGGCCGAAAGCCTGACGCCGGAGATGTCGGGCGGCTTCTACAAGTGGAACGGCGAGCCTCACGCGTGGTAGCGCGGTGACTGCAAGGATTCTGCGCGGATCCTGCCTCTGCGGCGATTGCACCTATGAGGTCGAGGACACCTTCGCCTATGCCTTCATCTGCCACTGCTCGCAGTGTCGGCCCGCGACCGGCGCGGCATCGAAGCCTTTTGCGGGAATAACCACCGAAGCTCTGAGGCTCCACGCGCCCGAACGCCTGCTCCGCTACGGAGACGACGATAGTCACGACGGTCACTATTCCCGGTGCGGATCGCTGCTGTTCTCGCTCGTGCGCGAGCGGCGCTACGTTCACGTAACGCTCGGCACCTTGCTGGACAATCCCACGATCCGGCCAAGCGCGCATATCTTCGCCGGTTCGAAGGCCGATTGGGACACCATCTGCGACGACCTTCCCGCCTTCGACGGCCTTCCTTCCTGAAGCGTTTTCACGCTCGGGCCTCCAGCCATCCGCGCGTTGCAGCGAGCACGGCCTTGGCGCGCAGGACCGGATGCTCGAACGCCTCTCGCAGCGCGGCGGAGCGCAGTTCGATCGAGAGCGGAATATCGGACGGCAGGGCCTCCAGCAAGGCGGCCAGCGGCAGCGATCCTGCGCCGCATTGTTCGCGCAAGTCGACCGCGTCGGCAATCACGGCGGCGAAATCGGCGGGGTCGGGACGTGCTGCCCGCGCGTCGCAGAACTGGGCGTAAGGCATGAGCGCCGGGTCGACCGCCGCCACTTCGGCCACCGTCGTGCCCGAGCGGTCGACATGGATGGGGTCGACGAGCACCGCTGCCAGCGGATGCTCTACGCGCCCGATCACGGCAAGCGCCTGCTTCAGGTTCCGCACTTCGGTGAAGATGCCGAACTCCAGCGCCACTCGCATTCCCGCGCCTTCGGCATGGCGGCAAAGTGCGGCGAGCTTGTCGGCGGTCGCGCCGGGATCGGGATCGGAGGACACGCACAGGACGTTCCCCGCGCCTAGTTCGGCGCCCACGTCGATCACCTTGCGATGATCGTCGAGCGACGAATCCGGCTTGATCCAGACCACTTCGACATCGAGCACCGGCATCCCGGTGCGCGTCAGCGCCGCGCGGACCTCACGCGTGGACCGGGGCGTCCATTCCGCCGGGTCGATCCAGAGGCCGACCGCGTCGAACCCCGTCGCCGCGCCGGCTTCCACGACGTCCACCGCGCCGAATTCGGGCAGCACGCCCGAAGCGAGCGAGAGCTTGCGCGCCATCCGTCTCGCCCGCTCTACATGCGCGGTTCGGGCAAGGAGGCGTCGTCCTGCAAGTACCAGTTCAGCCATTCGTGGAAATACTGGTTGCCCCTCTCGTTGCGGCCGAAGGTAAGCTCATCGTGCGCCCCGGATTCCAGGCCTTTCTGGATTTCCAGCCCGATCACGTAATCCTCCTGGTAGGTCACGTCGCGAAAGAAGTTCATCGCCGCTTCCGCCGCCTCGCGGTCTGCCTCGTCCCGCACGGGGGCGCGTCGTAGATAGTTCAGTACCGTGCGATTGCGATCGGGCGTCGGCCCTGGAAACAACTGCGCGACCTGGGTGATCTCCGGCGCAATGAAGATCGAGACGTTGGGGAAGAATATCCGCACGAAATCGTATCCGTAGTTCTCCTTGAGGCCCCAATCCTCGCGCGGCACATCCTTCAACTGCTCCGCGATCGAATGCTGCGGAAAGCCGATGCGGATGTTCGGGCCGAAGCCTTCGTAATGCGTGCAGTTGGAGGGTGTGCGCGGAAAGATGGTCTCGGGATGGAGCGACTGGAAGTGATAGCCTTCCAGATAGCCGTCGAAGGCGATCTTCCAGTTCGCACCCTCTATCGTGCGGTTGCCGAGGTAGGTCCAGTCCGCGAAGTCGAGCGCTTCGAAATCCTCCAGGAAGCCCCGGAAATGATGGTCCAGGTCCATCGGCGCATTGGGCGTGAGGCACACGAAGATCATGCCCGCGCGCTCCTCGCAGGGAAGCTGGCGCAGGCCCATCTCCGCCTTGTCCACCTGCCCGAAGGTGCTTGCCTCGGAAATGCCGAGCAGGCGGCCGTCCGCCGCGTAAGTCCAGGCGTGATACTTGCAGGTGAAGCGCGCGCAGTTGCCATGTCCCTCGGCCGCGACCGGCGCGCCGCGATGCGAGCAGACGTTGAGGAAGGCGCGGACCTGCCCCTGCTTGTCCCGCGTGATCAGCACCGGCAGGCCAACCGCCTCCATCGCCTTGTAATCGCCGGGGTTGGGCATTTCCGCCGTGAAGGCCAGCATCAGCGGCACGCGCTTGAACACCAGCTCCATTTCGGCGTTGAACTGATCCTTGTCGGTATAGCTCGCGGTGGGGACCGTGAAGGTTCGGTCCGTCTGGAAGGTCTTCCTGTTCTCGACGTAATCGAGCATGATCTCGGCGACGTCGCCAATTTGCTGTACGCGGTCCACTCGGTCCTCTCCCGCATCGTTATCGCTGCCGATCCTGTGCCCCTGCGCCGGTGGCGGCAACCTGCGCAAGGTGATAGGTCACGGGAAAACGCGCGCGGGCCGCTTGGCACTTTGGCCAGTTGGCCGCAACCATCGGCAGGGGCAGTCATCGGCGATGATGGAGAGGAACGACAGCCCCTGGGCATGGCTAGAAACGCCCCCGCCGCACCTTGCCGCCTATGTCGGAAGCGGCCTGTGGGACAAACGCACCATAGCGCAACTGGCGGAAGCTCAGGCCGAAGCCGATCCGGATTTCGTGGCTTTGATCGACGGCGCCGTGGCGGTCACGCGCGCGCAGGCGCTGACCGATGCCGAGGCGCTTTGCGCCGCGCTTCATGCACGCGGATTGCGGCCCGGCGACGTGCTGGCCTTCCAGGTGCCGAACTGGCGCGAGGCCACGGTCATCAACCTGGCCGCCGCGATGTCCGGCCTGGTCGTCAATCCGATCGTGCCGATCTACCGCGACCACGAGGTCACGCAGATGCTGGCCGATTGCCGCGCCGCCGCGCTGTTCGTGCCGGGCGCGTTCCGGACGTTCGACTATCCTGCCATGGCCGCGCGGATTGCCGCCGACTTGCCCGGCCTGCGCCACGTCTTCACCGTGCGCGGAGACGGCGACAACGATTATGCCGCGCTCGTCGGCGAAGGACGGGGCGCGCGCTTTACCCGTCCTCGGGTCGATCCGCTGGGCGTGAAGATGGTGCTCTACACCTCCGGCACTACCGGCAGGCCCAAAGGCGTTCTGCACAGCCACGTCTCGATCGCCCGGATCCTGCGCGAAAGCGCCCGGCATTGGGGCCTTGGCGCCGGTGAAGCGACGCTGATGCCCTCGCCGGTCACCCATGTCTCCGGCTATGCCAACGGATTGGAGGCGCCCTTCGTCTGCGGCACCCGCACGGTGCTGATGGAAAGCTGGAATGCCGACGAGGCGCTGGCGCTTATCGAGCGGCATGGGCTGGTCGGCACCGTCGCCGCGACCCCGTTCCTGGTGGAACTGGCCGCCGCCGCGCGCAAGGCGGGCAATCCGCTGCCCTCGTTCCGCTTCTTCGCCTGCGGCGGCGCGGCGGTTCCGGCGGACCTCATCCCTGCCGCCAATGCGGCTTTCGCCCAATGCCGCGCGTTTCGAGTCTTCGGCGCTTCGGAAGTACCCCTCGTCACGTTCGGCTGGCCGCGCAACGCGTCGCTGGCCGCCGCCACCGACGGCGAAGCGGTCGATTACGACGTGCGCATCGTCGATGCCGAGGACCGCGCGGTGCCGGACGGGCAGGAAGGCGAAATCCTCGCGCGCGGTCCGGGCATGTTGCTCGGTTATGCCGACGCGGCGCAGACGGCCGAGGCGATCACTGCGGACGGCTTCTTCCGCACCGGCGACCTTGGCGTGCGCTCGGCCGAAGGGGCGATCACGGTGACCGGGCGGAAGAAGGATCTCATCATCCGGGGCGGCGAGAACATCTCCGCCAAGGAGATCGAGGACGTGCTGCATAGCCACGCGCTGGTGCGCGAGGCCGCCGTCGTCGCCATGCCCCATGCGCGACTGGGCGAAGGGGTCTGCGCCTATGTCATCGCGGATGGCGCGGTTTCAAGTGAAGACCTTTGCGCGCATGTCGCGGCGAGCGGATTGGCGCGACAGAAGATTCCTGAGCGCTTCGAGTTCCGCGAGGATTTTCCCCGCACCGCTTCCGGCAAAGTGCGCAAGGATCTGCTGCGCGAGGATGTACGAGCGATCACGTCATCCCGGACCTGATCCGGGACCGCTGGCCGTGAACAGCCCACCTCGCGGCAGGGCGCTCTCACACAAGCTATCGCCTAAAGAACTGCCAGCGGTCCCGGATCAAGTCCGGGACGACGTTTCGTCTTTCCCATCGCATTACCCCGCCGCTGCCACCGCCGCGTCGATCTCGCTCTTCGTCGGATTGCGGCGCAACGTGAGTCCGCCGTTCACCTGAAGATTCTCACCGGTCATGAAGCATTCGTCGCTAGCCAGCCAGACGGCGGCGGCGGCGATATCGTCCGACGTGCCGATGCGACCGAGCGGGTAGCCGGCCAGGAAGGCGTCGAACAGCCCCGGCACCTGCCTAGCGCCCGCCGTCATCGGCGTGTCGGTCAATCCCGGCGAGATCGAGTTGGCGCGCACGCCCTCGCGCCCGAACTCGTTCGCCACGCAGCGGATCACATGATCGGTACCGGCCTTGGTGCCCATGTAGGCGGCGTGATCGTCGAGCATGATCGTCGCCGTGGCGGAGCTGATCTGGATGATCGATCCGCCCGTGCCGCCATGGCTGCGCGCCATGCGGCGCAGCATCGACTGGAAGAAATGGAACGGCCCGACATATTGGAGCATGGTCATCGCCATCAGTTCCTCGTGCGTGGTGTCGAGAAACGGCGTCAGCAGCCCCCAACCGGTGGCGTTGACCGCGATGTCGATGCCGCCCAGCTTCGCAGCAGCCGTCTCCGCCAGCGCGTCCACGCTCTGCGCGTCGGTCAGGTCGCAAGGATGCCATTGCAGCCGCCGTGCGCGGCGAAGTCCTCCAGAACCGCCTCCTTGCGTCCGGAAACAAGCACGCTGGCCCCCTCAGCCAGAAAGCGCCGGGCGATGTGCTGGCCCATGTTGTCCACGCTGCTCGCGCCCAGAATCACGGCGCGTTTGCCTTGCAGTCGTCCCATCGTTCTCTCCCGTGCCTTATGCCGATGGCCTACCACGCCATGGACGAGGCCCGTTCCTGACCAAAATAGGAGTGGCCCCCGCGCCTGCGAGCGGCGACAACCGGCGCACAGAACAACGCGCGAAGGCAGAGGAACAGGCAGCCATGGATCTTGGACTGACGGGCAGGAAAGTCATTCTCACCGGCGGCAGCCGCGGCATCGGCCGGGCCGCGCTGGAAGTCTTCGCCGCAGAGGGCTGCGACATCGCGTTCTTCTCGCGCAATGCCGAACAAGTCGCCGAGACGGTCGACTCGCTGTCGCGCCACGGCGGCAAGGTGATCGGGGAAGCGCTCGACATGCTGGACCACGGCGCTTACGTCGAGTGGCTGAAATCCGCCGCCGATCGCCTGGGCGGCTGCGATATCTTCGTTCCCGGCGCCAGCGCGTCGGGCTCGGGCGCGACGGGCGACTGGGAAGCCTGCTTCGCCGCCGACATCAAGGGCACCGTGCTCGGCTGCGAGACCTTGCAGCCGCACCTCGAGAAATCCGGAGACGGCGCCATCGTCATCATGGCTTCCACCGCCGGAACCGAGACTTTCATCGTACCGCAGGCGTTCAATGCCATGAAGGCCGCGCTGATCGCCTATTCGGGCCAGCTCAGCCAGATGGTAGGGCCGCTGGGCATCCGGGTGAACTGCGTCTCGCCGGGACCGATCAAGTTCCCGGGCGGCAACTGGGAAGCCATCGGCCAGGCCATGCCCGAACTCTACCAGGCGACCGAAGCCGCCTTCGCGCTCGGCCGCTGGGGCGGGCCTGAGGAAGTAGCGCGAACGATCGTCTTCCTCGCCAGCCGGGCCTCCTCCTACACCACCGGCACCAATGTCGTGGTCGACGGCGGCTACACCAAGCGGGTGCAGTTCTGATCTCCGACCGTACCTCCTGACGGTCTCTGGCGGCGGCTCTCCCCCGAGAGTCGCCGCCTTTTTTCGGGAGCTTCCGACAGCCCCATTCGGACCGCCCGCTCCCCTTTCTCAAGGCCCAACGACATCCCGGCTGCACGCCGTCACCCTGAACTCGTTTCAGGGTCCATGGTGCGGCTCGGCCCGAAAGCCGGTTTGCAAGCGGACAAGTCGGCTTTTTCCCCGCAGCGGTCAGCGTCGGCGGCGAAATGGACCCTGAGCCGAAGGCCAGCGAAGCTAAACGAGTTCAGGGTGACGACAATTCAAAGCGAGGCCCTTTCCGTCAAGGTGCGTCTTCTGCGGGGTTCTCCTGTAGATGATCAGTTATGGCACAGTGGTCCCCCAAAACGTCGCGTCGTCTCGACCTTCATCGTACCTGTGCAAATTGTCAGTTCGGCTATCACTCGATTTCGTAGCATAGTGATCCAGTAAAGCAGGCTATACGAATAGTCGGGGAGAGGGAGGAAACCATGGCATCCGCACATCGTCGCGGAGCGTGGCTTGTCGCACTTTCGACAAGCGCGCTCACTTGCATCACGTCTCCAGCCAACGCTCAGGATCCAGCGCCGCAGAGCGAGGCTCCCGTACCCACTGCCGATCCGGCCCCGCAACAGGCCAGTATCGACAACACCGAAATCATCGTCACCGCCCGTCGACGCTCGGAAACGCTGCAATCGACGCCGGTCGCGATCACCGCCATCAACACCGCCATGCTGGAGAACAAGGCCGCCGTGAACATCGGCGACCTGCAAGGCACGGCGCCCGGCCTGCTCATCACCCAGCAGAACTCGGGCGCGCAGGCGGCCAATATCTCCATCCGCGGCCTGACTTATGCCGATATCGAAAAGTCCCAGACGCCCACCGTAGGCGTCGTGGTGGACGGCGTGACCATCGGCACCAATACCGGCCAGCTTCAGGACGCCTTCGACATCGCCCAGATCGAAGTGCTGCGCGGCCCGCAGGGCACGCTGTTCGGCGCCAACACGATCGGCGGCGTCATCAACATCACCCGCACCAAGCCGACCATGGAGCCCGGCGTGAAGGCCGAACTCACTTATGGCCGCTGGAACACCTGGGCCGCCAAGGCGATCGTCAACTACGGCGACGGCGAAACCTGGGGCATCAAGGGCTGGTACTTCCACAACGAGTCAGACGGCTTCTACTACAACGCCATCCGCGATACCCGCGCGGGCGGAAGCAAAGGCGACAGCTACGGCGCCAGCGTGCTGTTCGAACCTACCGGCAGCGGTTTCGATGCCCAGCTGAGCGTGGAGAACGTGGTCCAGAGCTTCGAGCCGGTCGTGAGCAATCTCACCAACAGCACCGAAACGTTCTGCGGCCTGATCCCCGCCAACGAGTGCAACCGCAACAATACGACAGACCTCTACACGGTCTTCACCCTGCCCGCGAAGAGCAAGTATCGCGCTCCGAACGCCACCTTGCAGATGAATTACGACCTGGGGGCGGTGAAGCTCAGCTCGATCACCGGATGGCGCCACAGCAAGGAAAACCAGACGCAGGACTTCGATGGGTCTTCCTCCGACCTTTATTACGTGGATCGTCGGCAGAAGTATACCCAGTGGAGCCAGGAACTGCGCGCCGCCGGGAATCTGTTCACCGGCCTGGACTACGTGGTGGGCGGCTACTACTTCCACTCGAAGTACGACCTTACCCAGTGGACCCGCTTCTTCGGCTTCGATCCTTCCATTCCGCCGATGGAGTTCGACCAGAACCCGCAGACCAATGTCGGCAAGACCACCAGTTACGCCTTCTTCGGGGACTTCAACTGGGCCTTTGCCGACAAGTGGCGCCTCTCGTTCGGCGGCCGCTGGTCGCATGACAACAAGAAGCTGACCAACAGCTTCGCGCAGGCCGGTCTGATCGGCTCGGGCGATGCCAACTTCACCAAGTTCACCCCCAAGGTGGGCGTCGACTATCGGCCCAACAACGACGTCATGCTCTATGCCAGCTGGTCTCGCGGCTACCGTTCCGGCGGTTTCAGTCCGCGCGCCGCCACGGCGCAGACCGCCAGCACGCCGTTCCAGCCCGAAACCGTGGACGCCTATGAGATCGGCGCCAAGCTGGCGGCCTTCAACCGCAAGCTGGAAGTGAACCTGGCCGGCTACGTCTCCGACTACAAGGACATGCAGCAGAACCTGACCGTGCCGGGCGGCCCGCTGGGCAACCAGACGATCACCGGCAACGTGCCGGGGGGCGCGATCATCAAGGGCATCGAGATGGATGCCACGCTGCGCATCACCCCGCAACTGACGATCACCGCCTCTTCCGCCTACATGAAGTCGCACTTCCGCAACTTCGTGACCAATGGCGCCTTCAACGGTCTGATCGTGCCGTTCGACTATTCGGCCAACCGGCTGATCTATGCGCCCAAGTTCACCAGTTCGCTCAATGCCGACTACACGGTGCCGACCAGCTTCGGCAAAGTCGTGGCGACGGCGGGCTGGCGGCATATCAGCCCTTACGACGAGCAGATCTCGCAAGCCTCGCTGACGCCGGTGACGGACGCCTCGGGCACCGTTACCGAAGTCATCGTGGGCGGCAACGACCCGCGTGTGCGCACCACCACGCAGGATCTCGTCGACGCCAGCATGACCGTCAACTTCGATATAGGCGACAAGGAAGCCTATGTGCGCCTGTTCGGCCGCAATCTGCTCAACGAGAAGACGACCACCCATGCCTTCACCGTGGCAGGGCTGTTCTCGTTCGGCATGGCGCTGGAGCCGCGCACTTACGGCGCGACCGTGGGCGTAAAATTCTGACATCGCATCTGGAAAGGTTGAACGCATGGGTCGTCTGGAAGGCAAGATCACGCTGGTTACCGGCGCCGGGAACGAGCGAGGTCTCGGGGCCGCCACCGCGCGGCGCTTCGCGGAGGAAGGCGCTTTCGTCTACCTGACCGACCTCGACGCGAAGGGCGCGGAAAGCGTGGCCGCCGCGCTCCGCGAAGCTGGCGGCCAGGCCGAGGCCCTGGCGCAGGACGTGACCAGCGAAGCGGGTTGGGACACCCTGTTCCAGACTATCGAGAAGGGCCACGGCCGGATCGACGTGCTGGTGAACAACGCCGGCATCGCCGTGCTCAAGCCGCTGACCGCGCTTTCTCTTGCCGACTGGGAGCGACAGAACAAGGCCAACCTCGACAGCGTGTTCCTCGGCACGCGCCGCGCCGTGGAACTGATGCGCAAGACGGGCGGCGGCGGCTCGATCGTCAATCTCTCCTCGATCGGCGGGCTGGTCGGCGTACCGATGTGCGGGGCCTATGGCGCGGCAAAGGGCGGCGTGCGCATCTTCTCGAAGGTCGTGGCGATGGAATGCGCGGCGGAAGGCATCCGGTGCAACTCCGTGCACCCCGGCATGATCGAAACCGCCATGCAGGACGTTGCCCGCAGCGACAATCCGCAAGGGTTCAAGGAGATCGTCGCGTCGATCCCGATGAAGCGCATGGGCAGCCCGCTCGACATCGCCAACATGATCCTGTTCCTCGCCAGCGACGAGGCGAACTACATTACCGGCGGGGAATTCGTGGTGGACGGCGGCGTGACCGCGATGTGAAGCGCTGAGAGAAATACGTCGTCCCGGACTTGATCCGGGACCGCTGGCCGTGAACGGCCGCGCTGTCGGCGGGGCGCTTTTCTGCGAGCTATCGCCTCAAGGAATGCCAGCGGTCCCGGATCAAGTCCGGGACGACGTTCTAATCAAGCCGCACCACCACCTTGCCGATGTTCTTGCCCGTCAGCATCCGCTCATACGCCTCCAGCACGTTCTCGATCCCCAGCGTTTCGTCGAACCGCACCATGAGCTTCCCCTCATCGAGCCATGCGCGCAACTGCGGCAGGAACTCGGCACCGCGTGCGAGGAAGTCGGGAATGAAGAACCCCTCCACCCTCAGCCGCCGCATCAGGATCTGGTCGAAGCGCGTCGGTCCCGGCATCGGGGCGTCGCTGTCATAGCCCGCCACCATGCCGCAGATCGCGACGCGGCCGTAATGCGCCATGTTGGGCAGCACCGCATCGAGGACAGGCCCGCCCACGTTGTCGAAAAACGCCCCGATCCCGCCCTCGCAGGAGGCCAGACGCGCCTCCACGTCCCCTCCGCGATAGTCGATCGCCATGTCCACGCCGAGTTCCTCGCGCAGCCAGCGGCACTTCTCCGCGCCGCCCGCGATGCCAACGACTTTCGCGCCGAGATTGCGCCCCACCTGACAGGCCAGACTACCCGTCGCGCCCGCTGCCGCAGAGACCGCCAGCCACTCGCCCGGTTTCACCGCCGCCACTTCCTTGACGCCGACATAGGCCGTCCAGGCATTCATGCCGAGCGCGCCGAAATGCTGGCGTGGATCGGATACCGTCTCGTCCACCGCTTCCAGCCCGGCAAGCGCGGGCAGGACGATCGCCTGCTCCGCCCACTGGCCGAAGCCGCGCACCAGCGTGCCGACCGGAAAAGCGGGATCGCGCGTCTCGCTGACCCGGCCCAGCACCAGGCCCACCATCCTGGACCCGAGCGGCAGCGGCGGCTGGTAACCGTCGGTGCGCGGACTCATCCACATGCGGGTGCCGGCATCCATCGACAGCCATTCGACGGCGATACGCACTTCGCCCGAGCCCAGCGGCGCGGGTGCGTCTTCGCAAAGACTGAGAGAGCGGGCGAAGTCGGTATTGCCTTCGGGATGGCGATCGAGCCGCCAGAAACGGTTGCCGGTCAAATGAAGTCTCCCAGTGAACGTGCACCGTCCCCTTCCCGGCCGCCCTCGCCACCTGACCAAACGGATAGGGCTATCCGTTTGCACAGGCCCTCGCCCGCCCCCGTGGTTCTACCAAGGACGGAACAAAGAAAACATGTGGGAGGTCCTGAAATGCGATTCTCGAAATCCGCCCTGCTCACCACGACGACGCTGGCGATCGCGCTCCTTGCCGTTCCCGCCGCAGCGCAGGAAGCTGCTCCCGTTCCGCAGGATCAACCGCCTCAGGATCGGGCGCCCCAAGATCAGGCGGCGACCGGCGGCATCCGGGAAATCATCGTCACGGCCCGCAAACGGCAGGAGACCGCGCAGGACGTACCGGTAGCGGTCACCGCCATCTCCGCCGAGCAGATCGCCTCGCGCGACATCACCAGCGTCGAGAAGATCGCCGCGATCGCGCCGCAGTTCAATGTCGGCCGCGCGTCCAACGGCTCCGGCGCCCAGCTCACCTTGCGCGGCATCGGATCGTCCTCCACCTCGATCGGCATCGAGCAGTCGGTCGCGGTCGTGGTGGACGGCGCCTATTACGGCCAGGGCCGCGTGATCCAGGAAGGCTTCTTCGACCTTGCCCGCGTGGAAGTGCTCAAGGGCCCGCAAGCACTGTTCTTCGGCAAGAACGCCACGGCCGGCGTCATCTCGATCACCACGGCCGACCCCACGAGCACGCCGGAATTCCAGATCAAGGGCGGCTACGAGTTCCGCAGCCAGCAATGGCGCGTCGAAGGCTATGCCTCGATGCCGCTGACCGACACACTGGGCATCCGCCTCGCCGCGCGCTATTCGAAGATGGAGGGCGGCTACTACCGCAACGTCGCCGACGACATCGTCTATACCGAGATCGACTCCGCCAGCATCCTCGCGGGCGGCAACGGCGATCCCACCTCGCATGTGGCCGCACCCGCCGCACACAAGGCACCGGGCGAGGAGGAATTCCTGGCGCGCGGCACGCTGAAGTGGGAGCCGACCAGCCGCCTCACCGTCAGCCTCAAGGGCAATGTCGATTTCAACACGGTCAACAATTCTTCCTGGAACTACGTCGCCTTCGCCTGCGGCAACGGCAGCACCTCTCAGCTGAACGGTTATCCCTGCGGCAAGCATTTCGTGACCCACCAGAACAACATGCCGGTAGACGTCGCCGCCAGCTTCCCCTTCGCCAAGCAGAACGGCGCGCTCTACAATCGCTATCGCTCGGCAAGCGGTACGCTCAACGTGACCTACGATGCGGACCAGCTCCAGCTGTCCTCCGTCACCAACTACCAGTGGAACAACAACCGCTGGGCCTGCGCCTGCGACTTCCAATCCAGCAACAGCGCGGGCGGGCCGGGAAGCAACTGGGCGACCGAGAACTCGTCCTGGAAGGCCTTCAGCCAGGAGTTCCGCGCGCTGACCGCGTTCGACGGCCCCTTCAACATGATGCTGGGCATGCTCTACCAGAAGACACGGCGCGACTTCGAGCAATACGTGCTGACCGGCGGCGTCTCCAATTCCGCCGCCCCCGCCGGTCTGGAACATGTCGCCACCGCCAAGACCAGCTTCACCAAGGGCGAGACGATGGCCGTGTTCGGCCAGCTCACCTACAAGATCCTGCCGACCCTCGAACTGGCGGGCGGCGCGCGCTATTCCGACGAAACCAAGAACAGCTATTTCACCCAGTTCTACAACAACCCGCTGGTCACCACCATCTTCCGCGACCAGTTCGACCCTGACGGGCTCGGCGTCGTCACCGCACGCCAGCACTTCACCAACTGGTCCCCCGAAGCGACGCTGACCTGGAAGCCTACCGAGGATCTCATGGTCTACGCCGCCTACAAGACGGCCTACAAGTCGGGCGGGTTCTCCAACGGCGGCATCAATTCGAAGTTCTCGAACGATCCCACCGCCGACCTCACCTTCGATCCCGAGAAGGCCGAAGGCTACGAAATCGGCTTCAAGTCCACCTTGCTGGACCGCCAGCTTCGCTTCAACGTCACCGCCTTCAACTACAAATACAAGAACTTGCAGGTCGACTTCTTCAACTCGCCGATCTTCGCTTTCCAGACCCTCACCGCCGATGCCCGGACCAAGGGCGTGGAGGCAGAGTTCCAATTCGCCCCCAACGGCATTCCCGGTTTCGACCTGCACGGCTCGATCAACTACAACAAGGCGCGGTACACCGATTTCCCGCTCGCCCCCTGCTATGCGGGACAGACCCCGGCGGAAGGCTGCAACCTGGCCGGCAATACCCGTCAGGACCTGGGCGGCCAGTCGCTCTCGGTAGCGCCGCGCTGGACCGGGAACCTGGGCGTGAACTACGAGATGGCGGTCGGTTCGGCCATGAAGCTGGGGATGAACGTGGACGCCCGCTATTCGGACAGCTACCTCGCCTCGGCCTTCGGCAATCCCCTATCGCGCCAAGGCAAATACGTGACGCTCGACGCCGGCCTGCGCTTCGGTGCCGAGGACGACAACTGGCAGGTGGCCGTGATCGGCAAGAACCTGACCAATCGCTTCTACGTCACCGGCGTGGTGGACGGCCCCTCCACCGGCAGTGGAACGGGAACGCCCGGCGGCATCAAGGCCGACCAGCTCGGCTTCGGCACCCTGCCGCGCACGGTCATGGTGGAAGTCAGCAAGAAGTTTTGAGCATCCTCGCAGGAAAAAGGCCCGGACCTCGTAGGAGGCCGGGCCCTTTTCCGTTATGGCAGCGGTGATCGATCAGCCCGCAAAGCGCCAGCGCACGGTTTCCCCGGCGTGGAACGGCACGACGCGGATGTCGCCTTCGGCAATCACCTCGGGCACGGCCACGTCTTCGCGCGTCAGCGTCACCGTGCCTTCGTTGAGGGGCAGGCCGTAGAAGTTCGGGCCATGTTCGGAGGCGAAGCCTTCCAGGCGGTCCAGCACCCCTTCCTCGTCGAAGACCTGCGCGTAGCTTTCCAGCGCATAGGGCGCGTTGAAGATTCCAGCGCAGCCGCAGGCGGCTTCCTTGCGGCCGACCATGTGCGGCGCGCTGTCGGTGCCCAGGAAGAACTTGGGCGATCCCGACACGCCGGCCTTGCGCACTGCCAGGCGGTGCTGCTCGCGCTTGGCGACGGGCAGACAATAGGCGTGGGGACGAATGCCGCCGTCGAAGATGGCGTTGCGATTGATGATCATGTGCTGCGGCGTGATCGTCGCGGCGATCTGCGGCCCGCTACCCGCCACGAAATCCACCGCCTCGGCAGTCGTGATATGCTCCAGCACGATCTTGAGCGCCGGGTAATCGCGCACCAGCGGCGCCAGTACGCGCTCGATGAAAACGGCTTCGCGGTCGAAGATGTCCACGTCGCGATCGGTGACTTCGCCGTGGATCAGCAGCGGCATGCCGATCCGCTGCATCGTCTCCAGCACGCCGGTCAGCTTGCGGATGTCGGTCACGCCATGGGCGGAATTGGTGGTGGCATGGGCGGGATAGATCTTGCAGGCGGCGAACACGCCCTGCGCATAGCCCCGCTCGATTTCCGCCGCGTCGGCGTCGTCGGTCAGGTAGCATACCATCAGCGGCGTGAAGTCGGCACCGGCCGGCAGAGCTTTCACGATCCGCTCGCGATAGGCCTCGGCGGCGGCGACGGTCACGACCGGCGGCGTCAGGTTCGGCATGACGATGGCGCGTGCGAACTGGCGCGCGGTGTAGCCGACCACGGCCTCCAGCATCTCGCCATCGCGGAGATGGACATGCCAGTCGTCGGGGCGGCGGATCGTGATCTGAGTGGTCATGCCCCGCGCTCTACGCGCTTGCACGCGGCCAGTCGATTCCGGATTTGATCCTTCGGAACGCCTTTTTCAGCATCCTTTCGAGGCGTGTTGCCGGTGGATGTTACGGAACGATCGGCTCTGGAACAGCCAGCGCCCATCGATCCTCACGCAAGTGTCCTCGTAGACGCCCCGGTCCCGCTTGGTCACGCCGTCGTGGTCGTAGACCTCCGAGGTGTAGCTGCGCATCGTAGCACTGTCGCCGGAGACCTCGATCGATCCCGGCCAGGCTTCGAACATTATGCCGGGATAGGCCTTCATCGCTTCGATCCACATGGCGACGATGGCGGGACGGCCCGTGGTGGTGCCGAGTTCGGGATAGTCCGGCAGCGACCATTCGGCATCTTCCGCCCATGTCTCGCCCCAAGCCTCTGCATCGCGGCGCGTGACCGCGTCGGCATATGTCTCCAGAAGTTCGCGAATGGCGAGGCGATCCTCGACAGGTCCGGCGAATGGCATCGTTCTCTCCCCTCTTGTCGTCAGACTTCCACCGGGCGCTCGTGCGGCCCCGGCGGCACATCGGGCACGGCGACTTCGATGACGCCGCTGGCAATTCTCAGATCGAAGCGACGCAGATCCGCATAGGCACCGCCGATGCAATGACCGGTCGCCGCCTCGAAACGCGCGCCATGGAGCGGGCACATGATCGTCCCGCGCCGTACCTTGCCGCCGGAAAGCAGCGCCGCCTGATGCGTGCACCTGTCGTTGAGGGCGCTGAAGCCGTCCTCGGTCCGCACGACCAGCACGCTCCAGCCGGCGATCCGCGCTGCCAATTTGCCTTCTTCGGGAAAATCGACCTCGGCAAGGACGGCATGCCAGGTATCGCTCATGGTATCGGATCCGGACACATGTCTTTCCTTTGCTGCCGCCCGGCCGGATCCGACGTCCGGCCAGGCTCTCCCGTTTTCGGCAGCTTAACCGCGCGACGCCTGCCGGGACTGCTAGTCGAAACGCTAGGTTCGACAAATCGCCGCCTTTGTCACACTCCGCACGGAGAAGGAGCAGAGCCATGAGCCCCGAACAGATGCGCGATTTCGTCGACCGCCTCTACGCCGCCACCGGCGCCGGCGATTGGGACACGGCAGCGGAGATGCTCACCGAGGATTTCGTCGCCCTCGAAGCGGACGGCCTGCCGATGGCGGGCGAGTATCGCGGCAGGAACGCCCTGCGCGATCTCTACGCCAGGGTGATGGGCCTGTGCGACGTGGTTGCGCTGGACCGAATCGAAACGACCGTGGGCAAGGAGTTCGCCGTCACCCTTCTCTCGCTGCGCTTCGCCGATCCTGCGCTTCGGCCCGTCGAAATCTGCGAGCGGTTTCGCTTTCGTGATGGAAAATGCTGCGAGATCAAGCCATTCTACTATGAACCCGCCTCCTTCGTCGCCGCCTGCCAGGCCAAGGCAGCCGTCCGGTGACCATGGAACACCTGTAGCCTTCGGGTCGCACCAAGGCCGCAACAAGAGATTGCAGGATTTCTGCAAGAACGCAGCGAACTTGCCGCGCCTTTTCAACGCACAAGCGTCTCGACTCGGCTGATCGCTTATCCGCAAAATGTCCCGAAATGGGCGGAAAACCGACCCTCGCTCAAAAATAAATGCACAGGAACCTTCGCTGGACCGTTCTTTATCGGCGCTGAAATGTTATGCTCGCTCTCGCAGCAATCCGCGCAATGATCAGCATGGGACCACGAATGCCGAAGGACGCAACGGTTTACTCGATCGATTCCACGACTTCACGGACCGACACCACCAGGCCGTCGCTTAACGACCAGCTTTCCGCCATTCTGGATGAAATTCGCGAACGTATCGTCGAAGCCGACGAAATTACGCTGGATTTCGATGGAAAGCTCCACGTCCACCTGGACGTCAAGGGCGGCGAGGACGTGCCGCTCGTCGAAGCGAAGCTGTCCGAGATGGGGGACGGCATGTTTTCGCAGATCAGCAGGGGCGCAACGCCGAACCATCCCTTCCTGCACCGCGTCAGCGCGCTGGTGACGATCTAGGGCGGGCTAAGGTTCGTTCGGCGGCGGACACACCGGCCGCCCGTTCAGGCCAATTTGGCGGCGTAGATCAGCCGGCCTTCGCCCAGATGGTTGAAAGCGCGACCGAGCAGGCTGTCGCCCACCGCCAGGCAACCCTGACTGCGGCCCAGCTTGCCGTGAGCACCGATCATGTTCGGTTCCGCATACCAGGCGCCGTGGATCACGATGGCGCGTTCCAGCGCATTGCTGTTGGTGGAATCCAGCCCGATCAGCCGCTGAGAACGCCCATGCCCGCCATAATAGTAATCGGCGGTAAGATAGGCGCCTTCGCTGCTGGCATTGGAACCGGGGCGGTTGGAGAAACGTTGCAACCATCCCGTATGCCCCGGATCCGATCCGCTGCCGTGGGCGACGGGGAGCGATGTGGCCTTGCGGTTTTCCAGGTCCACCAGATGGAAGCGCGGTTGCGAGGAGGAAACTGAGAAGTCCACCAGCCCGATGCGGTCGCGCTTAACGCGGCGGTCATGCCGATCCAGCGCCTTCATGGCCGCGTCGAACAGCTCGGGGCGCACGCCTTCGGGCTGGAAGCGGGCCGGCAGGGGCGGTAGCGCCGCCGGAGCGACCGGCGCGATCGTGCCCGCCGCGTTGCCGGTTTTCGGCAGGATGAGCGAGGGCGCACGCGCCCGCTCCGGCAATGCGGAGGAGATGGCACGGGCGGCAGATGACGATGACGCTGCGAACGCGGTGGCTGCAACGATCAGATTGCGACGACTGAATTGCATATTATCGCTGCCATATAGCGATTCAGTCGACAAAGTCTTGGCCAGATTCATCCGCTTTGCCACAAGCTGTTGTCCGCGCTTCGAAAGACGAAAAGGACCATACACGATGACCTCCGGTCGATCCGCTAGACTTACGAGTGATGATTACCGCGCGGCGGTCGCCACCATCGTCCGCAACCTTCAGAAAGCGCAGGAATTATCCGATGCCCAGCTTGCTACCCGACTGGGCTGCTCGACCGGAACGATCCGCAATGCCCGCGGCCGGGCCACCAGCATGGATCCCGTGATTCTCTCCCGAATCGAACAGGAGTTCGGCCCCGGCGCCATCGATCCCTTCCTGTCGCTGGGCAAGGTCCGCGCCGTGCCCCTCGCCACGGCGCGGCTGCCGATGGACCCGGTGCTGGCCATCGTCGAGGCGCTGCACAGCATCGTCGAGGTCCAGGCGGTGGACAGCGAGGGCGGCGTGCGGATCACCGCTTCCGAACTGCGCCGGATCATCGAGGAACTGCGCCATGGCCGCACCGCGCTCGACGCCCTGATCGCACGGGCGGATGCGCAGGGATGATCCGAAATGGCACAATCGGCTCGCCTCACCATCCTCCCTTGGGCGCTTGAGCAACAGCCGCCGAGACGATAGTCTTGCCTGCGAGGGCAGGGTCGCGGCATGATATCAGACGAACGCCGGTTGGATGGCTGGAAAGCGATTGCGGCCTATTTCGGCAGGGATCGCACCACCGTGGCGCGCTGGGCGCGCGAACGCGGTCTGCCGATCCACCAGCTTCCGGGCGGCAAGCAGAAAACCGTCTTCGCCTATCGGCATGAGTTGGAGGAATGGGAGAGCCGCAATCCCGCCGAAACTCCGGTGCCCGAAAACCACGCCCCACCTGAATCCGCTTCCGGCCCTTCCCCGCCCGGCACCGCCGATGCCCCCCTGCCGCTGACCTTCGCCCAAACGCCGACCCCGGCCCCGCCTCCCTCTCGCTCATGGATTCCGCGGGCCACGCTGGCGGCCGCCTTGCTGGCCGTGGCCGTGCTGATCCTGCTCCTCGTATGGCCGAAGCCCAGATCGACCGCTCTTCCGGAGGATCCGGTGGCCGCGCGAGACTTCGTCGCCGCGCGGGACGCCTGGGCGCATCGTACGCCCCGCGCTCTGGAAACCTCGATCCGGCTTTACGGTGCAGTGATCGCGCGCGCGCCGGACTACGCGCCGGCCCGCGCCGGGCTGGCCGAAGCGTGGCTGATCTATCGCGAGTACGGGAAAGTCAGCGACGCAGAAGCTTACGGCAAGGCACGGATCGCCGCCGACAAGGCGCTGGCATTGGATCCCGACCTGGCCAGCGCCTACCCTGCAAAAGGCTTCATCGACTATTGGTGGGACAACGATCCCACCGCCGCGCTCAAGGCCTTTCGCACCGCGCTGCACCATGACGGGGACGACGGCCTGACATATTTCTGGATCGCCAACGTCCTTTCAGATCTGGGAGAGAGCAGCCGGGCAGAGCGCTATTACCTCCTGGCGATGGAGCGATCGCCGGGCTCGCAGCCTATCGCGGTGGAACATGCCTGGGCCAAATGGCAGGCGGGCCACGACGCGGAAGCGCTGGCCGCACTTGTCGATCTCAAGCGAACCTATCCGCAGGATGCGACCGTCAGCAGTTGCTTGTCCTGGGTATACCTGGGCCAGGGCGACATTCGCGGTTTCGCGAGGGAGTTCGCGGAATTCGCAAGTCTGCGCGAGGATCCGTCCACCGAGCAGCTTTCCGCCAGGATGAACCGCGCCCTGGTGGACGATCCCGGTCATGCGCACCGGATCATGATTGCCGACGCGCTGGGCGAGATCGCGGAAGGCGGCCGCCGCATCCGCCAGACTCCGGCGTTCTATGCTTCTTCCATGAAGGATCGGGCCGTGCTGATAGACCTGTTGCACGAAGCGGTCGTGCTGGGAGAGCGCTGGTATTCCCGCCCCGTCACCCGGCGTATCGAACAATCCTGGAAGGGCGACGGCGAAGTGCAGCGCTTGTTGAGGCAACTGGTACCACCAGCACCGGATGTCGACCTGCCTTGAACGGGATCGAAGCCGCGGGCCAAGGCACTTTCATACCCGACTAACCCGATCATGATCCGTTGTGATCATATTTGAACTTTCAGGGACGTGCCTACCTGTTATCTTCCTGAGTTCTTTTTGAAATTCTGCGCTCTTCCGCAATTTGCAGCAATTTACATCACATCGGAATCACAAGTTCCGTTGTAAAACGATGTTCTGGGCGTCGGGGGGAGCAAGGCCGACAGGCATTGCGGATCGGGGGATCAACCAGGCCGGCGCTTTCAGAAAGCGACCCAAACCTCGGCCCCGCTGGGTATCGGACCCGCGGGGCCTACTTTTGTCCGGAAGGGCCGCAGCCCGCATCGACTATAGCACCTGAGCGCCGGAAGCGCGCGAAGGCTGCCGTTCGCAGGCCGCATGAGCTGAAGCCCCACACCCCCTGACGCGTTCGCGCCAGTTCCATGCATGACCTGCCACCAGCACGAGACTTCCCGCTACGGTCATCACCGTCTCGCCCACAGGAAGCGACGCCGCCATCCCCAGGACCAGACAAGCGACCCCGGCGACCCCGAGAATAGCAGGCCCGGCCCGGCCATGCAGACGGTAGCCCAGCAGAAACGCCGCCAGGGCGGCCGGTGCCACCATTGCCAGCGCGGCGAGGTGGAACAGCTCCGACTGGACGAAAGCGCCAAGCAGTCCTGGCACCAGAAACAGCAGCACCGGCAAGGCGAGACAGTGCACCATGCAAAGTGTCGAAGCCGAGATCGCGGTGGATTCGATGATATCGGCCAAGAGGCGGACTTTCACAGGCTCCCGACGTTTGCATCGCTCGCTCAAGGTATCGTCTTTCCTGCTCAGGGCGCCGTCACATCGAGCGATGACGCTTTTGTGCTCAAATGCTGCATCTTACGGAAATGCTTCAGTTGAGGTATGATACAACATAACATGGTTGTGAGGTTCGTTTTTGAAAGAGGGCGCCGGAAAAAAACCCGACGCGCGTCCGGATGTGACAGGATCGCTGACACTATATCCACTGTCGGTTGGTAAAGCCCGCCGGCCAAGCGCCTTGTCGGGCGCTACCCGCCAAACTCGCAGAAAGCTGCCCCGCCATCCATCCCGCGCCCGTCACTGCCCATCGCAGAATCGTGACATGCGGGTGTGATGCAAGGCGGGAGGCGCTAAGCGCCAGCTTGTCGATTCGGTTCCTCAAGGAGCGACGAAAGGTGCCCCTGTTGCGATCACAGCGCCGGGGTCGGGGTACCCTGACATTTTGGAGACGTTATAACGTATCTCCATGAAGAAGGTTTCCCTCGTCGCTGCCGCGCTCGTGTCCCTGGCTGCTCAAGCCCTTGCCTCACCGGCCTCGGCGCAACACTTGCAATGCGTGCCTTATGCGCGCGCGCAATCGGGAATTTCCATCCACGGTAACGCGGCGACTTGGTGGGCTCAGGCCGAGGGTACTTATAACCGCGGTCATGTGCCTCAGACCGGCTCGGTGCTGGTTTTCAAATCCACCGCCGCAATGCCTTACGGCCACGTCGCAATGATCCGCGAAATCGTCGATTCTCGCCATGTCCTGCTAGACCATGCCAATTGGTCCGGACCCGGCCTGATCGAGCGCCGGGCACTGGCCGAGGACATTTCCGAGGCAGGCGACTGGAGCCGTGTGCGCGTCTGGTACGGCCCCAGCCGCGCCCTGGGTTCGCGCGAGAATCCGACCTTCGGCTTCATCTATAACGGCGGTGCCCCGATAACCCAGTTCGCGAAAGTCGAAAGCGTCGATACACCAGAGAGCGCAGGCTGATCTTGCTGCGTCACATTTCCAGTTTGTAACGTATTGATAACGAGCCCAATCCTGCATTGTGTTATGTTATTACATGACATTAAACAAAACCTCCATGTCGTCACAGGGGGTTTTCTTGTCCGTTCGCATCGTTCACCGCTCCGCCGTTTCCCTGCTTGCGCTGATACCCGCCGCCGCCCTGGCTGAGGCACCGGCGCCCGTATCGCGCGAGATTCTGGTTACCGCCGCTCCGCTTGAGGAAAGCGCCGACGAAACGGTCACCCCGGTCATCACATTGAGCGGAGACGAGCTTGCGCACCGTCGCCAGGGCACCCTGGGCGAAACGCTTGCCGGGCAACCGGGCATCCACTTCGACAACTTCGGCGGCGGCGCCAGCCGGCCCGTCATCCGCGGCCAGACCTCCCCGCGCGTTCAGGTCCTTTCCGACAGCACCAATGTGCAGGACGCTTCCGGCATTTCCGCCGATCACGTGATCACCGGCGAACCGCTGCTGCTGCGCGGCATCGAAGTGCTGCGCGGCCCGGCCGCCCTGCTCTATGGCGGCGGCGCGATCGGCGGCGCGGTGAATCTGCTCGATACCAAGATCCCGACCGAAGTGCCGGTGCGCGGCTTCGCCGGAACGGCCGAAGCGCGGCTGGGAACGGGTGACGACGAGCGCTCGGCCGTGGGCGGCCTGACGCTCGGCACCGGATCGCTCGCCCTGCGCGTCGAGGGGGCTCACCGCGAAACCGACGACTATCGCGTGCCCGGCGCCTTCGGGGAAAGCCGCGTGCCCGGATCGTGGAGCGAAAGCTCCACCTTCAGCGCCGGCGGCTCCTGGGTAGGACCGGACGGATACCTGGGCTTTGCCTATACCCGCGTGCGCAGCAAGTACGGCCTGCCCGGCCACAGCCACGAATACGAGGATTGCCATACGCACGGCCCCAGCCTCCACTGCGGATCGCATGACCATGACGGCGACGATCATGACCACGATCACGATCACGAACATGAACACGAGGACGAAAGCCTGTTCGTGAAGCTCCGCAGCGAGCGGTTCGACATCCGCAGCGACTATCGAGACCCCCTGCCCGGCTTCGAGCGCGTCCGATTCCGCATGGCGCACACCAGCTATCGCCACGACGAGATCGAGCACGACGAGATCGCCACCACCTATCGCAACAAGGCTTTCGACTTGCGGTTCGAGCTGACCCACAAGCCGCTCGCGGGCTTCCGGGGCGTGTTCGGCGTCCAGCACTCGGACAGCACCTTCAGCGGCATCCAGTCGTTCATCGAGAATGGCCAGACCAGGTACACCCCGTTCGACATCGACAATACCGCCCTGTTCCTTCACGAAAGCCGCGACTTCGGCCCGGTCCGCATCGAAGCGGCGGTTCGACAGGAATGGCAGCGCATCCGGCCACAGACCTCGCTTGCAGCCTTCATGCCTGCCACCTCGCACGATCCCTTCTCCATCTCGGCCTCGGCCCTATGGAAGGTGGCGGACGGCTATTCGCTGGCGCTTTCGCTCGCCCGCTCCCAGCGCGCGCCGAACGTCCAGGAACTCTACGCATTCGGCCCGCACTTCGCGTCGAACACTTACGAGATCGGCATGGTGACGGGCCGCACGTTCGAAGGCATGGCCTCGACCGAGAACCGGCTTGAAACGGGCAAGTCCATCAACCTGACCTTCCGCAAGACCAGCGGGCCCACCACTTTCACGGTCGGTGCCTATCACCAGAAGGTGGACAACTACATCTTCGGCCAGACCCTGGACCGTTACGAGGACTTCCGCCTGATCCATTACGTGGCGGCGGATGCCAGCTTCACGGGCGTGGACGGGGAAGTGCGCCACCAGGTCATGCCGGAACTGGGCGTTGCGCTGTTCGGCGACTATGTGCGGGCCAAGCTGAAGAACGATCTAGGGAACCTGCCCCGCATCCCGCCGGGCCGCCTCGGCACCCGCATCGACGCGGCGACCGGGCCGTTCTCGGCACAGGCGGAGTACTATCGCACGTTCCGGCAGGACCGCATCGCCGACTTCGAGAGCGAAACGCCGGGCTATGACATGCTGAACCTGACGCTGTCCTACAAGCTCGACCTCGGCACCGATCGCTGGGCCGAACTCTTCGCAAGGGGCTCCAACCTCACGAATTCCTTCGCGCTCAATCACGCCTCCTTCGTGAAGGACGCATCGCCGCTGCGCGGACGGAACGTGGTCTTCGGTGTGCGCACGGCGTTCTGAACACGAATGACCCGGACGAATGCGGCCTTGGAGGGCGCCGCATCCGTCCGGGTCCGTGCCCCACCGCCTATCGCCGGGTCCATGGCGATGAAGCGGCCGGGTAAAGGGGAGAGTTCCCGCTCTCCCCCTTTTTACGTGATCAGAGCTTGGCCTGCATCCCTACGAAGATGCGCTGGCCAGGATAATAGAGCTCGATCGGCATATCGCTGTTGATGTAGCTCTTCGAATATTCCTTGGTGATGTTCTGCATCTCGAAAAAGACGTCGAAGTGGTACTTCGGGAACCGCAGCGTGATCTTGCCGTCGAGATAGCCCTCGCCCTTGCGGTAGACCGGGTTGTTGCCGTTGTTCGCATCCAGCGGCGTCACCAGCCACTTCGAGCGATAGTTGTAGCTAAGGCGGAAGTTCAGCCAGTCCTTGTCGTAGAAAACGCTGGCATTGTAGGTGTAGGTGGACAGGCCGGGATATTCTTTCAGCGGCTGGTTCGTGGCCGCATTGGTCAGGTTCGTGCGGATAGCGCGGGCATACGTGAAGTTGCCCGATGCGCCGAAGCCGTCGAACGGCTGAGGCAGGAACGTGAACACCGTCTGCGCGCTCGCCTCGATACCGTCCAGCAGTGCACCCTGCCCGTTCACCGGCTGACGAACGGTGTAGGTGACCCCGTCCTGGAAAAGGTCCACACCGTTGTTAACGACGTCGCGGATCACGAAGCTCGATTCGTATTTCTTGTAGTAGCCAAGGCTGAGCATGGTATCGGCATTGGGATACCAGGCCAGATTGAGTTCCCACTGGTCGGCGCGATAGGGCTTCAGTGCCGGATTGCCGGCCGTACAAGTGTCGTCGGTTCCCGAAATCGTCTGGTCGTCCACGCAGTTGATGTTCGGCACCAGGTCCAGCGGCCTCGGGCGCGCGAGGTTTTTCGCGAAGTTCGCGCGCAGATAGAGGTTGGGCTGAAGTTCGAGGTTCGCGTTGAACGCTGGCAGGAAGTCCGTGTAGCTGTTCGACAGCGACAATTGCTGCGCGGCAATGACAACCGTTTCGGTGCCGCCGGTGGCATTGAAGCGCGTCACCCGGCTGATGTTGGTGCCGAGGCCGGTGTCCTTGGTATGCGTCACGCGCAGGCCGGCGTTGCCGGTCAGGCGCATGCCGAGGACTTCGGTATCGATGTCCAGCATCGCGTAGCCCGACAGGATCTGCTCGGTGATCTTGGCACTGGGAATCTGCGGCAGGCCATCGGCGAAGCGCACGAGATCGTGATCGAAGCCGGACAAGTCGTAGATTTGCGAAAGCACTTCGGAGTCGAAGTTCGGGAACGCCAGACGGCTGGGAATGCCCGCCGGTGCGTTCTTGAGCCCGGTATAGAGCGGCGCGCCGCCGGTGACGCCGCCGAGCGAGGAGATCAGCGAGCTGTATTGGGCAGGCGTGATGTACCAGGTGTTACCGTTGCGAGGAACGGCCGGATTGTTCTGGATCGTCGTCGTGTACGAAACGTTCGCGCTGGACTGATAGGTCATCGTCGCGGGATCGATCAGCATCGATCCGCCGCCCAGGTAGTTCAGGAACTTCTGGCGGCGCGCCTGGGCGCCGAACTGGAACTTGCTGACGATCGGGTGATCGATCTCGAGATCGGCATCGAACTTCAGCTGGTCTTCGGTGTTGTTGTATTCAGCCGGGCGATACTGCAACGCAGGGCCATAGACCGGCAATACCTGGCCGTTGGCGCCGGTCCGCGTGAAGTCGGTATAGACGGCAGGATCGCCCGGATCGAAGTTGGAAGGGAACTGGAAGACCGGAATGCCCTGGGCATTGTTGCGGTCCACCACGATACCCGAGACACTGGTGCCCAGCGAAATCAGGTTGCTTTCCGACTTGGTATTACCCTTCGCGTGCGATCCCATGAAGTCGATCTGCAGGCGGTCCAGATCCCAGCGGAACCCGCCCGAGAAGTACTTCGATTCCTGATCGTAGCTGAAGTCGCGCCGCTGCACGCCCACGATGTTCGCGGCGCCGCTCCAGTTCGGATTGGCCGCCGTGCCGATATTCACGGCATTGAGCGCCGTGGTCACGCCGGTGACGACGTGATTTTCGTTCACCGTGGACGTTCCCAGCGCCACTTGCTGGCGCGAGGTGCCGCCCCCGGCGCCCGCAGCCAGTTGCGGGTCCAGGTTGAAGCGCTGGATCGTGTTGAGATCGACGGAGTAGTTGACGTCCTGAAGGTTCTGGTTGCGCTTGTTGACCTGCACGTTGGCATAGGCGCGGAAGTTCGGCGCGACCTGGTATTGCAGCGTGAGATCGCCCGAAATGCGCTTGTCGTTGCGCACGAGATGGCGATAACGCGGTGTCAGCGGCGCCCAGTCGAAGAACTGGGTTTCGCAGGCCAGGCGATTGGCGGTCGCCCTTGCCGTCGTCGGCCCACCGACACCCGCGCAGCTTTCATAGCTGTTGAAATTGGAATAGAGCGGATCTTCGACGGTCTTGTCGGTCGAATGATCGAAGTCGGCGATCCGGCGCCAGTTGGTATTGCTGATGTAGTCCTGGCGCGTGTTCACGTCGCTGTAGGTGGCGTTGAACAGCACGCCGAGACCGTCGATCAGGAACTTCGGCGTTCCCGCAAAGAACGACACGCGCGGACGCCAGGTTTCGGTGGTGTCGAGATGCTGGCCGGAAACGGTGGCGGAAAGGATCGGCTTCAGCAGATCGAGCGGCTTGCGCGTCTCCACGCGCACGGTACCGCCGATGCCGCCCTCGGTCAGGTCAACGGCATAGCCCTTGTAGACGTCGATCGACTTGACCAGTTCCGTCGCCAGTTCGCGGAAGTCGCCGGCGCGCTCGCCCAGGGCGCTGACCTGACTGACGCCGTTGATCTCGACGCGATTGAGGTCAGGCTCGACGCCGCGAATGGAGACCTGCACACCCTCGCCGAAGTCACGGCTGAGCTGCACGCCGGTAATGCGCGCCAGTGAATCGCCGATATTCTTGTCGGGGAAACTGGCGATATCGTCCGCAACGATCGAATCGACGACAGTATTGGCCTGCTTCTTGCGGTTGATGGCCGATTGCAGCGACGCACGGGTGCCGACGACGACGATGTCGTTGGCGGTGGTGATGACCTTTTCGGCGGTCTTGTCGTCTATGCGCGGCTGCTTTTCCTCCTGCGCGGATTCCGGCTCCGCGTCGGGATTAGTCTGAGCATATGCAGGGAAGGATGTGGCAAGAGCACCCGCCAGCGCCAGCCCGGAGACCCCTTTCAGGGTATGGCGCCCGACTGACGATGCCGACGAAAATCGATTATTTTCATTGCCATGCTTCCGCATATCCGTCCCCTCTTTTAGTCCCGTCGATACTTGCCTGTCCGGTTTTCCGGTCGCCGATCGAATCAGTTTCTAGACGGACACTTATTGAACCGATATGTGGGATGCAATGGCATAATTTGGACCACTGTGGTTCCAAAACCGGAGGATGATGCAAATGGCGGCCGGAATTCGCGCATGTACCCTTATGCTGCCGCTCATGTGGGGGCTGGTTTCATCGACCTGTGTCGCGGCCACTGCCGCGCCGAAACGCGCGGCACCGGAGCGGCTGAATCGCGGCGCCGTTGCGCTTCCGGCGAAAGACGGCGGGATTCTGGTGACCTGGCGGCTTCTGGCGAACGATCCGAAGAATGCGCGCTTCCGCGTGCTCCGCGATGGAAAGCCGCTGACCGTCACCAGACAGGGCGCGGCGACGGCTTTCGTCGACACATCGGGAACCACCGCCAGCACTTATGCCGTACAGCGCGTCGGCGATCGCGTCGGTCCGCAGCGTGCCATGACGTGGGAAAAAGGCTATCTCTCGATCCCGCTCGTGCCGCCTGCCGATGGCGTGACTCCTGCAGGAGAGGCCTATGCCTATACTGCAAACGATGCCAGCATTGGCGATCTCGACGGTGACGGCCAGTATGAGATCGTTCTCAAGTGGGATCCCACCAATAGTCACGACAACGCCCACACCGGCTATACCGGCAGCGTCTTCGTGGATGCCTATCGCCTCGACGGCACACGTCTCTGGCGCATCGATCTGGGCCGCAACATTCGCGCCGGGGCGCATTACACGCAGTTCCTGGTCTTCGACTTCGACGGAGACGGACGTGCCGAAGTGGCGATGAAGACCGGCGACGGCACGGTCGACGGCATCGGCAAGGTCATAGGCGACGCGAAAGCAGACTGGCGCAGCAGTGGCGGCGAAGTACCGCAGCAGGACCGCACCGGCGCGAAAGTGCTGGCGGACGGTACCAAAGTGGCGCCGATGCAGGGCCGCATCGTCAGGGGACCGGAATATCTCACCGTGTTCGAGGGCCTGACCGGCAAGGCGCTGGCCACCGCGCCCTACGATCCACCGCGCTTTCCGGGCGGAAATCCCACGCCCGAGCAACTCGCGGCATCCTGGGGCGACGGCTATGCGAACCGCTCGGACCGCTACCTCGCGGGCGTAGCCTATCTCGACGGCCATTTGCCGAGCATGGTCTTCGGGCGCGGCTACTATGCCCGCACCGCACTCGCCGCCTGGGACTGGCGCGGCGGCAAGCTGACGCAGCGCTGGCTGTTCGACAGTTCCGCACCCGGAAACGCGGACTATGCGGGGCGCGGCAACCACCAGCTCTCGGTGGCCGACGTGGACGGCGACGGGCGTGACGAGGTGATCTACGGCTCGATGGCGGTCGATGACGACGGCAAGGGCCTCTGGACCAAACCGCTGTTCCACGGCGACACCATGCACGTCAGCGATCTCGATCCGGCCCGTCCGGGCCTCGAAAAGTTCGGCGTTTTCGAGGACATCCGCCGCAACGGCGGCCTTGGCTCGGCCCTGCTCGATGCGCGCAGCGGCGAAGTGCTGTGGACCACGCCCGCCGCGCAGGACACCGGGCGCGGCGTGGCCGCAGACATCGATCCGCGCCACTACGGCGCCGAGTTCTGGGCATCCAATTCCGACCGCCTCTACGACACCAAAGGCCGGGAGATCGGCCCCGACACATACCATCGCCCGCGCCAGATGAACTTCGCGATCTGGTGGGACGGTGACCTGCTGCGCGAGCTGCTGGACGGCACGACGATCTCCAAGTGGAACTGGGAAAACGGCACGTCCGACACCCTGCTCGCGCCCGAGGGGCTCGCCTCGAACAACGGCACCAAGAGCAATCCCGCGCTCCAGGCAGACCTCATCGGCGACTGGCGCGAGGAAGTGATCTGGCGCCGCGCCGACAATCGCGAACTGCGCATCTACACCACGCCTTTCACCACGACGCACCGGTTCGTCACGCTGATGCAGGATCCGGTCTATCGCCTCGGCGTCGCCTGGCAGAATACCGCTTACAACCAGCCGCCGCATACCGGGTTCTACCTGGGCGCCGGGCCGAACGGGGAGCGGTGAGGACGCACCATTGCCCCATGCTCCCGTGAATGGGGCTCGGCAAGCACACTGATCAAGCAACTCCGACGCAAATCGCGCCTCATCCCGGTTGACGATTCGATCCACATGATGAAATATCATCCCACATAAGGCGTCCCACGAGACGCCGCACCCAAGGGAGAGTGAATGAGCAAGCTGGTCTGGAGCCGCCGCGAGATGCTGGCCCAAACTCTGGCGACTTCCGCCATGGCCGGAACCCTGGCCATGACCGCCGATCGCGCGAGCGCCGCGCCGGTGGCGGCGCGGGAGCCGTTGGGATCGGGCATTGCGCCGGGCGACGACGTGATCTGGCTCGATGGCGCCGCGCCTTCTGCGCATGAGGGCCAGTCCTGGGGGCAGCCCTGGCCGCGCGGGACGCGATACGACAAGCGCGGCTACGTTCTCGAAGGCGCAAACAGAACGCGCGAGGCGGTGCAGACCTGGCCGATGGCCTGGTGGCCGGACGGCTCGATCAAGTGGACCGGCCATGCAACCGCTGCGAATGGCGGCCGCGCGGGCGGATTGCGCGTCGTGCCCGGCAGCGCCAAGCCTTCACAGACGCTGTTCCTGCGCGAAGCGGGTGACGCCATCACCGTTACCGTCGGCCGAACCGTGTGGACCGTGGGCAAGTCCGGCGAGGCGCTGATCCGCTCCGCCCGTGTCGGTTCTGCCGAAGTGCTGCAATCGGTGCGCCTGCTCGCCAGCGCGCAGGACCGCCCCGATGACGAGGACGGCGCGCCCACTCTTGCCCGCTGGACCGGCACGATCGAAAGCGCCACCGTCGAACAGAGCGGCCCGATCCGCGCCGTGATCAAGCTCGACGGTCGCCATCGCGGCCAAAACGGCAACGGACAAGGCGACTGGATGCCCTTTTCCGTCCGCCTCTACTTCCACGCCGGGTCGGACAGCGTGCGTCTGGTCCATTCGATGATCTTCGACGGCGATCCGGCCAAGCGCTTCATCCGTGGCCTCGGCCTTGAAGGCGCGGTGCCGATGCGGGACAAGCTGCACGATCGCCATGTCCGGTTCGCGGGAGAAAGTGGCGGCCTCTGGGGCGAAGCCGTGCGACCGCTGACCGGCCTGCGCCGCGATCCGGGCAAGGCGTTCCGCGATGCACAAGTGGCAGGAACGGCCACACCCCCACTCGATCAGATGGGCGCGGCCGTGCCCCAGAACATCGAATATATCCCCGCATGGGGCGATTTCCGCCTTCGCCAGCCCAATTCGGACGGCTTTTCCATCGTCAAACGCACCAAGCCGGGCTGCGGCTGGATCGACGTCGATACGGCAGGACGTGCGCCGGGCCTCGGCTATATCGGCGGACCATCGGGCGGCGCGGCGTTCGGAATGCGCGACTTCTGGCAGCGCTGCCCGGTCGGCCTGGACGTCTCGGACGCCGCAAGCGATACCGCCCGCTTCACCGTCTGGTATCACGCCCCCGATGCCCCGGCGATGGACCTGCGGTTCTACCACGATGTCATGGGAATGGAGCGCTACGAAGCGCAGAACCTGGGCCTCGATGTGACTTACGAGGACTACGAACCGGGTTGGGGCGATTCCTCCGGCATTGCCCGCACTACCGAATTCCGCATCTGGGCGCTTCCCGCAACGCCCCCGCGCGAACGGCTTGCCGAAATGGGCCAGAGCTTGGCCACGCCGCCACGGATGGTCACCAATGTCGCCAGGGTTCATTCCGCAGGCCTGTTCGGCCCGTGGAGCCCGATCGCGGCGGGCGGGCCTCTGCGCGGCAAGATCGAACAGCGGGCGAAGCAGGAACTGGACTTCTACATAGGGCAGGTAGAGCAGCGGCGCTGGTACGGGTTCTGGAACTACGGCGATGTCATGCACAGCTATGACAACGACCGGCACGTCTGGCGCTATGACATTGGCGGCTTCGCCTGGGACAACAGCGAACTCTCGACCGACATGTGGCTGTGGTACGGTTTCCTGCGCAGCGGCCGGGCCGATGTATTCCGTCTGGCAGAGGCGATGACGCGCCACACCGGCGAGGTGGACGTCTACCATTCGGGCCGGTTCAAGGGGCTCGGCACCCGCCACGGGGTGCAGCACTGGGCCGATAGTTCGAAGCAGCAGCGCGTGTCCAACGCCGCCTACCGCCGCTTCTACTACTACCTCACCACCGACGAGCGCTGCGGAGACCTGATGCGCGCGCTGGTGGACAGCGACCAGGCGCTGAAGACGGTCGATATCGGCCGCAAGGTGATGCACCGCGCCGATGCCAGCAAGCCGCCTGCCGGAACCGGCGCGGTGGTGGCCGAACAGCCGCTGCCGGAAGGTCAGGTGTTCATGCAGTTCGGGACCGTGTGGGGATCCATGCTGGGTGCCTGGCTGACCGAGTGGGAACGCACGCGCGACACCCGCTGGCGCGATCGCATCATCGCCGGAATGCGCTCCATCGCGGCCCTGCCCAAGGGTTGGCTTGCGGGTGGCGGCGCCTTCGATCTTGCCAGCGGCCGTTTCGTAAGCGCCAACGACCAGGTCAACATGAGCCATCTCAACGGCGTGTTCGGCGTGTTCGAGATCACCGCCGAACTGCTCGAACTGCTCGACGAGCCGGAATTCCGCAAGGTCTGGCTGGATTACTGCGAACTCTACAACGC
Source organism: Novosphingobium sp. (assembly GCF_032093395.1). Classification (GTDB taxonomy): domain Bacteria; phylum Pseudomonadota; class Alphaproteobacteria; order Sphingomonadales; family Sphingomonadaceae; genus Novosphingobium. Next base: position 72,899 of record NZ_DAMDBA010000006.1, on the reverse strand, counting down.
GCCCGAAGCGGAGTTCCGCGCCCGCACCGGCGCATCGGGCAAGGGCCGCGCGCTGACCCAGGCCCATTCCCGCTACACCGCCTATGCCGGGGTGCAACTCGGCAAGCCGGACCTCATCAAGCGCGCCTGGGGCGAATTCTTCGGCGCAGGCGACCGCGAGGGTCGCGACCAGTCGCGCGGCGCGCGCAAGGTAACGGGCGCCGCCGTGCTCAAGCCGGTGGACGAGATCGCCGAAGTCTCCACCAACGATGCCGCGCAGTGGGGCATCGCCGCGACGGTGAACCTGACGCTGATCGGGGATGCGCTGGAATGAGGCGTCTCGCCGCCGCCCTGATGTTCATGCTGCTGTCGGCGGCGGCGAAGCCGCAAACGGACGACTTCCGCCACGGCCTCTCGCATTGGCGCGTCGAGGCGGAAGCGCCCTCGCGCGTCAGCGTGGAGGGCGGCGTGATGGACATCGATGCGCCGGAAGGGCTCTCGATCTGGTGGAGCGAGGCACTGCGCGGCCCCGTCGCCATCGAATACGAAGTCATGGCCGTCTCGGCGGGCGGGCCGAACGACGAGGTGAGCGACGTCAACGCCTTCTGGATGGCCACCGACCCCGCCGCGCCGGACGGATCACCCCTGACCCGGCCCCGCAGCGGGGCGTTCGCGGCCTACGACACGCTCAGGACATACTATGTGGGTATCGGCGGCAATCGCAACACCACCACGCGGATGCGCCGCTACGTCGGCGAGCCGGGCAATCGCCCGTTGCTGCCCGAGCACGACAGGTCGGACGCCGCCGCACTGCTCGTGGCCAACCGTTGGGTGCCTGTGCGGCTCTCCGCCGATGGCACGACGGTGACGGTGGACTTGGGGGGCAAGCGGCTTTTCACGATGACCGACACCGCGCCTTACCGACGGGGCTGGTTCGCCCTGCGCACGACCAGGAGCCATCTGCGTATCCGCAATTTTCGGATCGTTCCGCTTGGCGGCCAAGCTGCAAGAATGGGCACGCAGAGACGCGGAGACGCAGAGAAGTTCTCCGGCGCAGCTGCCCCGGAATGACCGACCCGGCCGAGAGTGCAACCCACCGGCGCATCGGGGAATGGCTCGGGACACACTTTCTCTGCGTCTCTGCGTCTCTGCGTGAAACCAGCTTGCCTCCTCCGATACACCGTCGCCCCCTCGAAGACGGGGCGACGGTGGATTTTGATCGCTCCCTCCTGCGCTCACGCCCCGTCGGAGGGAATCCGCAAGCCATGCCGCGCCGCGAAGCGGGCGAAGCGCGTCAGCCACAGCCCGGCGCGGCCGTCCGGTTCGAAAAGCGGCGCGCCGTGCCCACCCTTCTCGATCACATGAAGCTCGGCCGGTATCTTCGCCGCCCGGCAGCCCTCGAACATCGCAAGGCTGTTGCCGCAATCGACGACCGCATCGTCCGCGGCATGGGCGAGCAGGATCGGCGGCGTAGCGGCGGGCACGTCGAGATTTACCGAGTACCGCCGAGACAGTTCCGCGTCAGGGTTTGGCCCCAGCAATTCCCGGCGCGACTGCGCATGAGCGAGCGGCGGCACCATCGCGACGACCGGGAAGAACATCCCCGCCACCAGAGGGCGCGCGTCCTGGGCATCGGCGGCGTCGACAGGCTCGTAGACTTTCGCCGCGAAGCGCGTGGCGATGCTGCCGCACAAATGCCCGCCGGCGGAGAAGCCGATGGTCGCCACATTGGCCGGATCGACGCCCCATTTCGAGGCATTGGCGCGGATCACGCGCATGGCGCGCTGGGCGTCCTGCAAGGGCGTGTCGGCACCGCCGGTCCAGCCGTCATGCGGCAGGCGGTAGAGCAGTTCGAAGGCCGTCACCCCCTGGCCTGCGAACCAGCGCGAAGTGGCAGACGGCCTGGTCCCCATGGCCACGCGGGCATAACCGCCGCCGGGGAACGTCAGCACGGCCGCGCCGGTGGGCTTCGCCGCCGGGCAGACGGTCAGCATCGGCACCGCGACATGCGGCCAGGCGAAATCGTCCGGATTGCCCTTGTTGGTGCGTAGCACGCGCTCCTC
>NZ_DAMDBA010000006.1:15518-70847 GCF_032093395.1 Novosphingobium sp. | reverse complement strand
GCGCTCCTCGGTCACCCCTCCCTGGGGAAGCCCCGGCGGCGATCCGGGCCAGATCGGGAAGCGTTCGTCGGCAGCGCCCCCGCTTCCGCCCGCCGCAGCCAGAGCCCGGCCAGGCAGGAGGGGCGCGGCAGCCAGAGCGCTCAACGAACCCAGAAATTTACGGCGATCACTCGACATCTTGCACTCTCCCCGGAAGGTCTCATTATGAAGCGGAACATGCTGAAAATCATTCGAACTTTTGCCGGCTCCGGAAGCGCCGCATGATCGGCGCCTCGCTGCTCCTGCTGGCGGCCGCCACCACCACCGCCTCTGGCGCCGAGGTCGCGCCCAAGCCGCTGTTCCGCGATCCGGTGCATGACGGCGCCGCCGATCCCAGCACGGTCTACGATCCCGCCACGCGCGAATGGGTGATGTTCTACACCAACCGCCGCGCCGACCTGCCGATGGAGGACGAGAAGGACGTGCGCTGGGTCCACGGCACCGCGATCGGCACCGCAAGGTCGAAGGACGGCGTTCACTGGCGCTACGGGGGCACCGCGAGGCTTCCCGCAAGCTGCACCGGCGAAACGCTCTGGGCGCCGGATATCGAGCGTTTCAATGGCCAGTGGCACATGTGGCTGACGGTGGTGCCCGGCGTGTTCCGCGACTGGAATGCGCCGCGCTTCATCGTCCACCTCACCAGCAACGACCTTAAGTCCTGGACTTGCGGCGAGAGGCTCGACCTCGGATCCGACCGGGTGATCGACGCCAGCGTTATCGCGCTGCCGAAGGGCGGCTATCGCCTGTTCTTCAACGACGAGCGCATGGGCAAGGCCATCCGCACGGCGGACAGCACGGACCTGATCCACTGGAGCGTGAAGGACCGCCTCACCACCACGCCCGGCGAAGGCCCCAAGGCGTTCAGGTGGAAGGGCCGCTGGTGGCTGGTTTCCGATGCCTGGAAAGGCCTGTTGGTCATGCGCTCGGACGTCGACGACCTTGGGGGCGAACACTGGACCACCCAGCCCGGCCACATCCTCGCCACGCCCGGACAGGCACCGACCGACCGCGCCAAAGGGCAGCACCCCGACGTGATCGTCTCCGGCGACCGGGCCTATATCGTCTACTTCGTACATCAGGGCGGCGAGGACGAAGCCAAGGCGAACCCCGACTGGAACCGCCGCAGCGTGCTCCAGATCGCGGAACTGAAGGAGAAGGACGGCGTGATCACCGTGGACCGCGATAGCCCCACCCATGTCCGGCTCACCCCGCCGAAGGAGGCGCGGCGATGAGCCTGCTGCTGGACCGTCGCGCGCTGTGCATCGGCGCTACGGCGCTGGCCGGCTGCGCGACCACGCGGATCGCCCCGTCCGAGCCGGAAGGCCCGCTGCTGTTCGCCTATTTCAGCACCGGAAAGGGAGAGGCGGACGGGCTGAAACTGGCAGTGAGCGAGGATGGCTTCACCTTCCGCGCGCTTGGTGGCGGCAAGCCCTTCCTGGTGCCGCAGGTGGGCGAGAAGAAGCTGCTGCGCGACCCCTTCCTCTGGCGCGGAGAGGGGGCGGACGCGCCGTGGCACTGCATCTGGACCACGGCCTGGGAAGGCGTGACGATCGGCCATGCCACCACGCGCGACTTTGTGAACTGGACACCCCAGCGCGCGATCCCGGTCATGGCCTCCGTTCCCGGCACCCGCAACTGCTGGGCGCCCGAGGCGATCTACGATCCCGCCACGCGCCGCACCGTGATCTTCTGGTCGAGCACGGTGGAGGGCCGCTTCACCGAGACGGCCGGCAGTTCCGAAAGCGGCTACAACCACCGCCTCTGGTACACCACCACCGCCGATTTCGAGAGCTTCGCCGCGCCGCAAGTGCTCTACGATCCCGGCTTCAGCGTGATCGACGGCACTTTCGCGCAAGTCCCGAACGGCGGCCTCTGGCTGGTGGTGAAGGACGAAACCCTCGATCCGCCGCGCAAGTGGCTTCGCGCCGCCTCCGCTCGTAGCCCGCTGGGGCCGTTCGCGCCGCTGGGCGAGGTTTTCACGCCCTCGTGGGTGGAAGGCCCGATGACCACCCGGATCGGCGCCGAACTCGTCTGCTACTACGATGTCTATCGTGACGGCCGCTGGGGCGCGAAATCCACCCGCGATATGGTGGACTGGCAGGATGTCAGCGACCGCCTGGTCATGCCGCAAGGCGCGCGGCACGGCTCGCTGGTTCGCATCGACCGCAAGTTGCTCGCCGCTCTGGACACCTGAAAAAGCGGCTCCCGGATGGAGGATCCGGGAGCCGATAGTTCCGGCGTGGGAGGGCCCCGCCGTATTCTTCAAGATCAGAACTTCACATTGACGCCCGCAGAGATCGTGCGGCCGACGCGGGTCTGGAACAGCGTGTCCTGCCGCTGGCTATCGGTGTAGAGGCTGTTCTGCTCGTCGGTGAGGTTGGTGCCCTCGACGATCAGCTTGATCGAGTCAGAGATATTGTAGGAGGCCGAGGCGTCGACGAAGGTCGTCGCGTGGTTGCCCACCAGATCGCTGCCCGGCGAAGCGGGGATGCCGCGAATGAACGGTCCGCGATAGTTGATGGTGCCGCGGATCGAGAACTTGTCGTTCTCCCAGTAGAGCGTGCCGGAAGCGGTGTCCTTCGACAGTCCCACCAGGTCGTCACGCGTGGTGACCGTGCAGACGCCGCCCGCGCTGGAGAGGCAGTAATTGATCTTCGACATGACGTGCGTGTAGTTCGCCAGCACGCCGAAGTGGCTGATGAAGCCGGAGGCGAAGCTGAACGGGATCTGCGCGTTCAGCTCGATACCCTTGAGCGGGCCGCCCGGCGTATTGGTGGGCGTGGCGATGTTGAACAGTTCGTCGGGCGTCGTGTTGCTGCCGGTCAGCAATTCGTTGGGAAGGCCCAGTGAACTGAACGGTACCAGCGAATTCACGCTCTGCACGTAAGTCTTGATGTCCTTGTAGAAGAACGCGGCCGAAAGCAGCGAGCCGGGGCGGAAGTACCATTCCACCGCCGCGTCGAAAGTATTGGCGCGGATCGGTTCGAGCAGCGGGTTGCCCAGCGAGCCTGAGCGCGTCGTGGCATTGATGCCCACCGTGGGCACCAGCTGGGTGAGCGCCGGGCGCGAGAGCACTTTGGCCGCCGAGAAGCGCAACAGCAGGTTCTGCACCGGCTCTACCACGATGTTGGCGGACGGCAGCCAGTCGTCATAGCTGCGCGTGACGGCGCGGTACTGGCCGGTAAGGCCGGTGGGCGACGTGCGATCGGACAAGTTGATGAAGCCGGATGAGCGCTGCCAGGTGTGGATGTAGCGCACGCCCACATCGCCGCGCAGGCCGAAGCCCACCGCGTCGGAGAAGTCGAAGGTGCCCATCACGAAGGCGCTGCTCTGCTGCTCCTTCACGCCGGGGTTGGTCTCTCCGCAACCGGTGCAGGTGCGCGCGTCGAAGAGGTTGTAGGTATCGGCCAGCTTCTGCCAGTCCAGGCTCGCCCAGCTGCCTGGCGCGCCGTTGCCCCACAGGCTGTCTACCCCGGTGATCTGCTTGGTCAAGCTGGCCAGCGAGGTTCCCGCCGGCAGGGTCTGCACCAGGGTGTCGGCGGTGTAGTACGTGGTGAAGCGCTGCTGGAAGTCGCTCGAACGGAACTGGCCGCCGAAGTGGAGCTTGAAGGCGTCGGAGAACTCGTAGTGCGCATTCATCTCGCCCAGCATACCCTTGGTGGTGTTGCTGGCCGGCTTGCCCTGGAGACTGAAACCGCCCGTGACGATGCCCGCGCCCGGCGTGGGGCCGTAGAGGAAGTTGTTCGGATCGGACACGTCGAAACCGAAGCCCAGCACCGGGGTGCGGCCGCCGCCGGTATAGTCGATCGAGAAGTTGTCGGTATCCAGCGCATCCATGAAGTACTGCATGCGGATCTTGTCTTTCCACACCGACTCGTTGAGGCCAACCTTAGCATCGACGGTCAACCGGTCGTTGAACCGGCGCATGAAATTGAAGTTCGCCTGCTTGAAAGTGGTCGAATACTTCGAATGCAGGCCTTCCGAACGCACGTCCACGCCGTCCAGCAGGGCATATTCCACCGAGCCGAGGTCGGAAAGCTGCACGTCCTTCAGCGACATCATCGGATAGCCCTGGTTCGACCCGGAGCGGCCGAACGAGATTGCCTGGATGTAATTGTCGTCACGCGTCACGTTGAAGCGCGAATAGAGCAGGTCGAGCGAGATATCGGTGTCGTCGTCGGGCTTGTATTGCAGCGTCAGGGTGCCGCCGATGCGTTCCTGGGTCTGCGCGGAATTGATGTAGCGCGGGATGCGCGGGAAGAACGCGCCGCTGCCGGGCGTGTTGGGCAAGTCGTCGCGGCGGGCATCGTACACGGTCTGGTAGGCCGCAGTCGTGCCCGTGCGCGGATTGCCGGTGGAGCAGTTGGTCGCAGTGGTGCCGTTCGTGGCACTGTTCGCCGGGTTCTGCGGCGCGAAGCCCAGGGGAGAGCAGAACATGCCGTTCTGGTTGGCCGACAGGATGTCCACCGCCGAGTAACCGACCTCGCGCGTGTGGCGGCGTTGGTAGGCCAGCGAACCGAGGATGCCGAAGCCGCTGTCCCCGAACTGCTTGGAAACCAGCGCCGAGGCTCGCGGATCGACCTTCTTGGACAGTTCGTTCCATACGCCGCGGCCCGTGGCGGAGAACACGAAGTCCTTGTTCTGGTCCATCGGCTTGGGCGCGCTGAGGTCCACCGTGGCGCCCAGCGAACCTTCCTCGATATCGGCGGAAGGCGTCTTGCGCACGGTCAGGGCCGAGAAGATTTCGGTCGGGAACACGTTGAAGTCGAAGCTGCGGCCGTTGTTGCCGGCGCCGTAGATGTCCGATCCGCCGGTCTGCGCGGCGGCTTCCATGCCGTTGATGCGCACGCGCGTGAAGTCCGCGCCCAGGCCGCGAACCGAGATGTTCTTGCCCTCGCCGCCGTCACCGCGCTGGAGCGCGACGCCGGGGATGCGCTGCATCGATTCGGCGAGGTTGGAATCGGGAAACTTGCCGAGATCCTCGGCCTTGATGGTGTCGATCGCGGCGGTCTCGACGCGCTTGTCGGCCAGCGCCGCATCGAGAGAAGCGCGAAAGCCGGTGACGATGATTTCGGAAGGGCTGGGGGTATTATCTGTTGCGCTGTCCTGCGCGGCAGCCATCTGCGGCATCGCGAAAAGACATGCCGCGATCAGCGCCGGCACCGAAGCGCGGTTGCGCATGACGGATTTCGAGAAAGCCCTTCCCATTTTCCTCACTCCCAGTTTCTGTTCTTGTCCGAACATTCGCCCACTATGTGGGATTGAGTTTTACAATATACCTCGTTCTCGCTCAATTCCAGTCAAAATCGCTATGAGTTGACGAGTCATCCTTATTTGCAGGTGGGACGCGGCTGGAAAGCGATGGAAAGAGCGAGAGTTTCGCCGCGCGATGGATTGACTTGCCGTGCTCCCGTTATATGCCGTTCGGAACCGCCATATGGGACGATGATCGAGCGCGTCCGCCCAGCAGAGGATCACCTGAAATGTCGTGCAGTATGGCTCTGGCCCTGGCCACAAGCATGCCCGCCGCCGTGAATCCCACCATCGACATCGATCTCTCCGGAAAGACCCTTGCCGAGATGCCCGGCTTCAGGGCTGGCGGAAACGGTGTGGAGCGGCGCGATGCGTCAGGCGGCTTCGTCTATTCGATATCGCTGCCCGAAGGGACGTACCGCGTTACCCTGACACTGGGCGACAAGCGCAGCGCGGGGCGCACCACCGTCAAGGCCGAGAGCCGCCGCCTGATGCTGCGCGATGTCGCGACCAGACGCGGACAGGCGGTGTCGCGCAGTTTCCTGGTCGATGTGCGCGACGCGCGGCTGCCCGCGCCCCCGGCCAATGCCCCGCGCTCCGGACAGGCCGTATCGCTGGACGAGCGGGATCTCGCCAGCTTCAGTTGGGACGACAAGCTGACCCTCGAGTTCCTGGGTCAACCGCGCGTTTCCGCCATCCATGTAGAGCGGGCCGAGGCGCCACGCCTGTTCCTGGCAGGTGATTCGACCGTCGCGGACCAGTATACGGAGCCGTTCGCCAGTTGGGGGCAGATGTTGCCCGCGATGCTGAACGATCATGTCGTGGTGGCCAACCATGCGAAATCCGGCGCGACGATGAAGTCCTTCCTCGCACAATTGCGCTTCTCCAAAGTGCTGTCGCAGATACGCAAGGGCGACTGGCTGTTCGTCCAGTTCGGCCACAACGACCAGAAGGCCGAATGGCCGATGACCTATCTCGACCCGGTGCAAACTTATCCAGCCTATTTGCGGGCTTATGTCGCCGAGGCACGCGCGCGCGGTGCCCATCCGGTTCTGGTGACTTCCCCGGAGCGGCGCAATTTCGATGGGGCCGGAAAGATCAAGGACACGCTCGGCGCCTATGCGGAAGCGGTGCGCAAAGTGGCGGCCACCGAAAACGTGCCCCTGATCGATCTCAACCGCGACAGCATCGCGATCATGGAAGCGCTCGGCCCGGAAGTCTCGCCCCGCGCCTTCGCCGAAAATGGCAAGGACAGGACGCACAACGACAATTACGGCGCCTGGCTTTTCGCTGCCGCCGTGGCCCGACAGATGCGCGAGAAAGTCCCGGAACTGGCGCCCTACGTGACGTTGGGCGAGTTCGATCCCGCCCACCCGCCCCTCCCCGATACCCTGCCGATCGCGCCCAGCCTGCCGCTGGAGGAAAGCAAGCCCGAGGGGAGCTGAAGCGGCAGTTTTCTCCGAAATGTCGATTGACGCGCCCTCGTGGACGAGTTACCAAATATCGGTATTGATATCCATATAATGGAACAGGTGGGAGATTGGGTGTGCCGGATAGTGGAACGGGTTCCATCCACGCCTTCAGGATGCAGTTGAAGCCCGGCACGGTGGAGGAATACCGCCGCCGTCACGACGCCATCTGGCCCGAACTCTCCGCCCTGCTGACCGAAGCGGGCATCCGCGATTACTCCATCTTCCTTGACGAAGACAGCCTTGCCCTGTTCGCGGTATTGCGGCTGCTGCCCGACAATACGCGCGACACTCTGCCCGATCATCCGGTCATGCGCCGCTGGTGGGACTATATGGCCCCGCTGATGGAAGTGGACCCGGGCAACCGTCCGGTCGAATGGCCGCTCTCCCTCCTGTTCCACATGGATTGACGCGATGAAGCGCGCTTTCCTCTCCGCCCTGCTGCTGACAGCGGCACCCCTGCCCGCCATGGCGCAGGAAGCGAAGCCCACGGCTGACCTTTCCGCCCCGGTCCAGACGTTCGGCCGGGTTTCGTTCGATGCCCGCTCGCTGATGATCGACGGCAAGCGTCAGGTGATCTGGTCGGGCGAGTTCCACCCCTTCCGCCTGCCCAGCCCCGATCTCTGGCGCGATGTCCTCCAGAAGATGAAGGCCAGCGGGTTCAACACCGTCGCGCTCTATTTCGACTGGGGCTACCACTCGCCCAAGCAGGGGGTCTACGACTTCAGCGGCATCCGCGATCTCGACCGCCTGCTGACCATGGCCGAGGAAGAAGGCCTATGGGTCATGACCCGCGCCGGGCCTTACGTGAACGCGGAAGTATCGCGCGGCGGCTTTCCGGGCTGGCTGGTCAACCAGAAGGGCCGCGCCCGCACCGACGATCCCGAATACATGGCCGCCGCCGACGAATGGCTGACGCAGATCAACGCGATCATCGCCCGCCACCAGATCAACGGCGACGGTGAAGGTCGTGGGGGCAAGGGCCATAAGGGCTCCGTCATCCTCCACCAGATCGAGAACGAACTGGCGCTGACCACCCCGGCCCAGCGCCGCTACATGGACCACCTCTACGCCAAGGCACGCGCGGACGGCATCACCGTGCCGATCTTCCATAACGACCAGGGCCGCAACGGCTATTGGGTGCCGGAAGGTTCCTCCGTGGACAAAGTCGTCCACGGCCCCAACGACATGTACGCCTTCGACGGCTACCCCGGCGGCACCTGCACCGTGGAAGGCAAGCCGACGCGCAGCGTGGCCGCGCCGGACTGGGGCTTCTACGGCCCCGGCGGCGCGAAAGGCGGCGCGTCCGCCTCGCCGAAGACGCCCGGCTTCCTGGCGGAATTCGGCGGCGGCTGGTTCGACTATTGGGGCTCCAACGGCAGCTACGAGTGCAACGCGATCCAGCGCGGCAAGCGGTTCCAGCGGGTGTTCTACGGCACCAACCTGGCCAACGGCATCGGCATCCAGAGCTTCTACATGGTCTATGGCGGCACCAGCTGGGGCTGGCTGCCCGCCCCGGTAGTCTTCACCAGCTACGACTATGGCGCGGCCATCTCCGAAGCGCGAGGGCTTCGCGAAAAGGCGATGGAGATGAAGCAACTGGGCGGGCTGATCGCTTCCGTGCCGGACCTTGCGGGCATGATCCCGGCAGGCACGCCCGAAATCTCCTCCCCCAATATCCAGGTCTACCATAACAAGAGCCTGGAAACCGACGCGCGCTTCCTGATGGTAACGCACAAGCCGTCCAACGGGCAGACCGACGACAGCTTCACCGTCACCGCCGCATTGCCGGACGGCCGCTACACATTCCCGATGCGGCTCAATGGCTTCGACGCCAAGTGGCTGGTCGCCGGCGTGAATCTGGGCGGGCAGCGGCTGGTCTACTCGACCTCCGAATTGCAATCGGCCTCGAAGACCGGGGATGCCGACCTGCTGCTGCTTTACGGCCGCGCCGGGGAAACCGGCGAGACGGTGCTGCGCTACACCTCCGCGCCGAAAGTCGAAGTGCTGGAAGGCGCGGCGACGAGCGCCTTCGATGCGGCGAAAGGCGACCTGAAACTCACCTACACGCACAAGGGCCGCTCGGTGCTGCGCGTGAGCGGCGGAGGACGCGGCGACCTTATCCTGATCCTGGCCGACGAGGCCGAAGGCGCGCATTACACGCGCGCGCAGACCGCGGCCGGAACCGTGCTGGTGCGCGGCCCCGAACTGGTGCGCAGCGCGGCCCTGAAAAGCGGTGGCCTGGCCCTCACCGGCGACATCGCCCAGCCGGGCGCGATCGAGGTCTGGGCACCCGCCATCGTCCGCTCGCTGACCTGGAACGGCGCGCGTGTTGCTACCAAGGCGTCCGTCGCGGGCGGCATGAATTCCACCACCTCCCTGCCCGGCCCCGCGCCGATCGCGCTTCCCGCGCTCACCGGCTGGCGCATGGCCAAGGGCTCGCCCGAGGCCGATCCCAAGTTCGACGACAGCGCTTGGCAGGCCGTGGGCGGCAATCGCCCCAACGCCAGCATCACCCAGCGCCCCGATGGCCAGCCGAACCTCGGTATGGACGCCTATGGCTTCCACGAGGGCGACGTCTGGTATCGCGGCCGTTTCGACGGCACCGCGGGCGCGAAGACCGTTTCCCTGTTCTATGGCGCCGGTGGTTCCGGCCTCGTGCAGGCCTGGCTGGACGGCAAGTTCATCGGCCAGGCCGAGACGCCCGGCGGCATCCCGCGCCCGATCACCACCGGCACCGTCACTCTCGACCTGCCGCCCGAAGCGCAGGCAAGCGGCAGCCATGTGCTCTCGGTCATCGTGCGCAACAACGGCCACAACTGGGATCTCGATGCCGACGACTTCCACAAGGAAGCGCGCGGGCTGATCTCCGCCTCGATCTCGCAGCCGGGCGGGCGCAGCTTCGCGGTGCCGATCGCGTGGAAGATCCAGGGCAAGCGCGGCGGCGAGGATCTGGCCGACCCGGTGCGCGGCATCGCCAACAACGGCGGCCTCCATGGCGAGCGCATGGGCTGGCATTTGCCCGGCTTCGACGACCGCAAGTGGACGGCCGCAACCGTGCCCGCCACCAGCGCCGAGCCCGGCACCACCTGGTATCGCACCGCCTTCGACCTTGCGGCACCCAAAGGACAGGACGCGACCATAGCTCTGGCTTTCGGCGACACCGAAAGTCCCCGCTCGGTGGCGAAGTATCGCGTGCTGATCTTCGTAAACGGCTGGAACATGGGCCAGTTCGTGGCCCATGTCGGCCCGCAGCGCGTGTTCCCGATCCCCGAGGGCATCCTCAACCATCGCGGCACCAACCACGTCGCCCTCGCCGTTACCAGCGACGGAGCGCCGGGCGATGCGCTGGAGGCGGTCAAGCTCGTCACCTTGCGCAATGTGCGGGGCGGCATCCCCGTGCAGACGGTCAGCGCACCCGTCCGCCCGGACCAGTTGAAGTGACGGGCGGCACGCTCACCCGGCGCCAGTTGGGCGTAGCAGGCGCCGGGGCGCTCTGCCTTGCCGCGCTGCCGGGCGCGGTGAGCGCCGCCCCCAGGAAGGGTACACGTCCGTGGCCCTACCTGATCGGCGCGGACGTCTCCTGGATTCCCGAGGACGAAGCCGCAGGGGCCACCTATTACGAAGACGGCAACCGCAAGGACGTGCTCGCGATCTTCCGTGACGCCGGGTTCAACGCGATCAAGCTGCGCCTCTTCGTCGATCCCGCAAACGGCTATTCGAAGGGCAAGCCCGGCGGCCCCTGGTGCGACCTGCCGCGCACGATCGATTTCGCGCGACGGATCAAGGCGGCCGGCTTTCATCTCTCGCTTACCCTCCACTATTCCGACACCTGGGCCGACCCTCAGCATCAGGACAAGCCCGCGGCCTGGGCCGAACTGCCTTTCACCAAGCTGGTCGAAGCCGTCCACCGCCATACCGACGAGACGTTCGCCGCGATGAAGGCGGCAGGCGTCGCGCCCGATCTGGCGATCCTGGGGAACGAGACGACGTTTGGCATGCTCTGGCCCGATGGCCGCGTGCCGCTGACCATCGCCACCGGCAATCCGGTGACCGACAGGGAACATATGAATGTCTCCGGCGCAGGCGGCTACGACCGGTTCGCCGCGTTGCTGAAGGCGGGCATCGCCGCCACCCGCGCGCAGCTTCCCGGAACGCCGATCGCGCTGCACAACCACCTCGGCCGCCACTGGCCGATCGTCCGGCACTGGACCGACAGCCTGATTGCGCGCGACGTGGATTTCGATGCGCTCGGCTTCTCCTGCTACCAGCAGGCCGCCCAGGGCGACTGGGAGCGGACGTTCGCGGAATTCAGCCGTCGCTACCCGGACAAGGGCTTCTTCGCGATCGAATATTCGTCGCGCAAGCGCTACCTCAACGACCTTGTCCATGCCCACCCGAACGGCTGGGGCAGCTACATCTGGGAACCGACGCGCCATCAGGAAGCGATCTTCCTGAAGGACGGCAAGAGCGCCGGCGAAGGCCCGCGCCCGGACCTGCTCTCGCAGGGCCTCAATTCCGCCGAAGCACCCGGCGCGACACCCTCTTCGGAGCCCGCTCCCGGCACTCCGAAATCCGAAGACCACGGCGGCCGGTACGATGCCGATCCCGCCTTCCTGCAACTCTATCGCCAGATGGCGCGCGATTACGGAGTCCTGAAATGACCCATCGCACACTCTGCCGCTGCACCGCCCACAGGAGAACTTGAGTGGCCGCTCTTACCCATGACATCCCCCGCCAGCAGGTCACCGCGGCGATCGACCTGCTCATGCACAACCTCGTCAACATCAAGGACGAGACCGGCGAATTCCTGCTGCGCCTCGAAGACGGCCGGGTGATCGACACCAAGGGCTGGGCCGGCTGGGAATGGACCCACGGCATCGGGCTGTTCGGCATGTGGCGCTATTTCGAGCAGACCGGCGACGAGAAGGCGCTGAACATCATCCGCCAGTGGTTCGAGGACCGCTTCGCCGAAGGCACGCCCACCAAGAACATCAACACGGTCGCCCCCTTCATCACGCTGGCCTATCTCTACGAACTCGACGGCGATCCCAGCTATATCCCCTATCTCGACACCTGGGCCGAATGGCTGATGGCGCCGGATGGCCTGCCCAAGACCGAGGAAGGCGGCTTCCAGCACATCGTCTACAACGACGAGAATCCGGGCGAACTCTGGGACGATACGCTAATGATGAGCGTGCTGCCGCTGGCCAAGATCGGCCTGCTGCTGGACCGCCCCCAGTATATCGAGGAAGCCAAGCGCCAGTTCCTGATTCACATCAAGTATTTGGCGGACAAGAAGACCGGGCTGTGGTTCCACGGCTGGGACTTCACCGACCGCCACAACTTCGCCGAAGCGCTCTGGGCGCGCGGCAACTGCTGGGTGACGATCGCGATCCCGGAGATCATCGAACTGCTCGATCTCCAGCCGGGCGACGCCTTCCGCTCGTTCCTGATCGATACGCTGGCCGCGCAAGTGCGCACGCTCGCCGCCACGCAGGACGCGGAAACCGGCCTGTGGCACACCCTGATCGACGATCCGACCAGCTACCTTGAAGCCTCCGCCACGGCGGGCTTCGCCTATGGCATCCTCAAGGCCGTGCGGAAGGGCTACCTACCGCGCGAATACGAGGCGGTGGGCATCAAGGCGGTGCGCGGCGTGCTGGCCAATATCGACGAGACGGGCGAGCTTCAGCAGGTCAGCTTCGGCACGGCGATGGGCGACACGCTCCAGTTCTACAAGGACATCGCGCTCACCTCCATGCCCTATGGCCAGAGCCTTGCCATCTGCGCGCTGGCCGAGTTCCTGCGGACCTATATCTGACGATGCGCGGAGCGGCTTTCCTTGCGATAGTGGAGGGCCTTTCGGTAGTGGCGGGCCTGGCGCTCGCCCATCCGGCGCGGGCGGCCGCTCCTCCATTCGTCCATTTCGAACCCGTGCGGGGCGACTTCGTTCTTGCGAAGGATGGCCGCGCCGCGCAAGTCGTGACCGCGGCCGGGGATCACGAACTCGTCCGCATCGCCGCCCAGGACTTGCGCAGCGACCTTGCCTCGGTCACCGGCGCGACAGCCGGATCGGACGCGCAGGTCTGGATCGGCACCCTGGGCCGCAATCCCGCAATCGACCGCCTGGTCGCGACAGGCAGGATCGACGCGGCGAAACTGCGCGGCGCCTGGGAAAGCTTCCTGATCCTGCCCGTCTCCAACCCGGCCCCCGGCGTGAAGCAGGCTCTGATGGTGATCGGCAGCGACCGGCGCGGCACGGCTTACGGCGCTTACGAACTGTCCCGCGCGATCGGCGTCTCGCCCTGGCACTGGTGGGCGGACGTCCCCCCGGAACGACATCAGGCGCTCTACGTCTCCCCCAAGGCGCAGCGGTTCGGCCCACCTTCGGTCAAGTATCGCGGGATTTTCATCAACGACGAGGACTGGGGCCTGATTCCCTGGGCGCAGGGCAAATTCCCCGGCGAAGCTGCCCCCGGTCCCAAGACCTACACGAAAGTCTTCGATCTCCTCCTCCGGCTCAAGGGGAACACGCTCTGGCCGGCGATGCACAAGGCCAGCCGCGCCTTCAATGCCGATCCCGCCCATGCCGCCCTGGCCGAGCGCTACGGCGTCGTCATGGGCACCAGCCATGCCGAACCCATGCTGCGCAACAACGTGGGCGAATGGACCGGCAAGGCGGACGACTTCAACTACCTGACCAATCGCGACGGCATAGGCGATTACTGGCGGGGAAGGGTGAAGAGCAACGCTGCCAGAGAGACGATCTGGACGCTCGGCCTGCGCGGCATTCACGATAGCGGCATGGTCGGCCCCAGGACCGACGAGGAACGCCGCCGGACGCTGGAACAGGTCTTCGCCGATCAGCGCGCGATGCTCGGCGAAGCAGGGATTTCAGGCGCGCCGCAAGTCTTCACGCCCTACAAGGAAGTGCTCGACATCTACCGCGCCGGGCTGAAGGTGCCCGACGACGTGACGCTGATGTGGACCGACGACAACTTCGGCTACATCCGCCACCTGCCCGATGCCACCGAACGCGCCCGCACCGGCGGCAACGGCGTCTATTACCATCTCTCATACCTCGGGGCGCCGCTCTCCTACCTCTGGCTCTCCACCACCCCGCCCGCTCTCATTCGCGAGGAAATGGGACGCGCCTGGGATCATGGCGCGCGCCGGATGTGGATCGCCAATGCCGGCGACATCAAGCCCGCCGAACTCCAGATCGACTACTTCCTCAGCCTGGCCTGGGACATCGAGGGGACACGGAGTCAGCCGGTCGGGACATGGATGGGACAATGGGCCGAAAGCGCATTGGGCAAAGGCACCGGCAAGGCTGCCGCGGCCATTCTCGACGACTATTACCGACTGAACTTCGCTCGCCGCCCGGAGCATCTCCAGTGGTATCTGCCGGGAGAGAAGCCCCATGCCAGCCCACTTTCCATCGCGGAAGCCGACGAGCGCCTTGCCGGTTTCGCCGCCATGGAAAGCCGACTTGCCACGCTGCGCCGCGCGCTTCCCGCAGACCGAGCCGACGCCTTCTTCGAACTGCTGGACTATCCGGTTTCCGCCTCGACGGCCGCAAACCGGCGCTTTTTCGCGGCCGAGGCGCACGATGCCCTACGCGATGCCGATCCTGCGGAAAGCTGGCGCCGCGCCCGCATCGCGGCCGAAGCCAACGAGACGCTCGCCGCACTGACCATCCGCTTCAACCGCGACATCGCCGCCGGAAAATGGCGCGGGATCATGGCGGTGGAACCGGCGGACGGCCAGTGGCGCAGCTTCAGGCAGGCTCTTCCGGTGATGCCCGCCCTGGCCTCCATTCCCGACCTGCCTGCTATTGGGCCCGCCCCCTCCCCCACCAATGCCCCCGCCGCCACGCTCCCCCTGCTGCGTCCCGACCGGTTCGCGCGCGGCAAGGGCTGGCGCCTGATCGACGGGATGGGCCGCCACGGCGCGCTTCTCGGTGCCGGCGCAACCGCCGCCAGGGCGCGCGCTTCGATCGTGCTGCCCGCCGGACAGTGGCGCGCAGTCGTGGACCTCCTGCCGAGCTATCCCGCCGATAACGGCGAGAGCCTGCGGCTGACGGTAATGATCGATGGGAAACGCCACGCCTTGGAAGTGCCGCGCCGTACCGGCGACCGCGCCTGGGCCCTGGCCGTGCTCGACAACCGCATCTCGCACGCGCTTCCCACCCTGCTCGATGCCGGTAGCCACGAGATATCGCTCGAATCCGGCGATCCTGCCGTGATGATCGAGGCCATTCGTTTCCTGCCTGCTGACAAGCCGATTACTCCGACATAAAACCAGATCAATCGGCGCGCCCACGAAGGCGGGCCGCGAATAAGAACAAGACGGTGAAGGATCCTGTAGTGCCCGAAAGCCAGATGACGGCCGCGCGTCCCGTGCGCCTCCGAAACTACCTCGCCTATGGCTCGAACGATGTGCTCGGCGCCGGATCGATGGCGGTCATCTCCGGCTGGGTGCTGATCTTCTATACGCAGTTCTGCGGGCTTTCGGCGGCCCAGGCGGCAACCATCTTCGCCGTCGCGCGCGTGCTGGACGCCTTTGCCTCACCGATGATCGGCTATATCTCCGACCACTTCGGCAGCACCGCGCTTGGCCGCCGATTCGGGCGGCGACGCTTCTTCATCCTCGCCGCCATTCCCTTGCTGCCCAGCTTCGCGCTGATGTGGCTGCCGGGCCAGACCTTCTGGTACTACCTCGCCAGCTACGTACTGTTCGAGCTTGTCTACGCGATGGAGATCATCCCCTTCGAGACACTCGCCGCCGAGATGTCGAGCGACTATCGCACCAAGGCCAAGTTCGCCGGATCGCGCATCCTGTTCGGGCAGGCCTCCGCGATCCTCGCGGGCTTCCTGCCACTGTGGCTGATCGAAGCGCTGGGGCGCGACAGCGCCGATACCTTCTTCTACATGGGCCTGATCTTTGCCGCGCTGTTCATGGTGACAGCCGCCATGCTCTACCTGTTCAGCTGGGAACGACATGGGCCCCAGGGACATTTGGGCGGCACGCCCCTACCCCAGGAACGGCGTCACTCGGCAGGCCCGCTGGAGGCGCTCAAGGCGCTCTACCGCAATCTCTTCTCGACCATGCGCATCCGCGCCTTCCGCCTGCACTTGGGCATGTACCTCGGCGGCTACATCAGCCAGGACGTGTTCAACGCGGCCTTCACCTTCTTCGTGATCTTCGCGCTGGCGGGAACCACGGCGGTCGCCTCGGGTCTGCTCGGCACGATGTACATCGTCCAGTTCGTGGCGGTGATCGTCGCCATCAACCTGGCCCTGCGCGCCTCGCCCAGCCGCGCCTACCAGATCGCCGCCGCCAGCTTCGGTGCCGGTGCGCTGAGCCTGATCGGCCTGTGGCTGGCCGGAATCGAATCAGGCAGCCACATGATCTGGCTGCCCATCGTACTGGCGGGTCTCGGACGCGGCGCGCTGAACTACATTCCCTGGGCGACCTACAACTACATGGCGGACGTGGACGAGATCGTCACCGGCCGCCGCCGCGAGGGCGCCTTCGCCGGGGTCATGACCTTCGTGCGCAAGGCCACCCAGGCCGCGGCCGTCGCGGGCGTGGGCTTCGTGATGCAGGCGGGCGGCTTCGTCTCGGGCGCCGCGCAACAATCGGACGGCGCGATCCGCACGATCGCCCTGCTGCTCGGCATCGGCACCGTGACCATGCTGGCCTTCGGCATCGTCGTCTCGCTCCGCTTCCGGCTCTCGCCCCGCACGCACGAAGTGCTGATGCGCGAGATCGAGCACTTGCGTTCCGGCGCGCGCACGCCGTCCAGCCCGGAAGCGCAAGCCGTGGTGGAAGACCTTTCAGGCTGGCGCTACGACCAGCTCTGGGGCCGCAATCCACTGGTGGAGGACGAACCCGCGTCGTCCCGGACTCGATCCGGGACCGCTGGCAATTCTTTAGGCGATAGCGTGCGGTAAAGGCACCCAGCCGAAAGCTGGGTGAAGCGAGGCCAGCGGTCCCGGATCAGGTCCGGGACGACGAGAATTTCTACACCCGCGGCGCGCGATAACCCACGGCTTCGCTGATTTCCCCGGCCGTCGCCACGATGGCCGCCACCAGACCCTCGACGATGTCGTCGGTCAGGTAATGCGCGGCGCTGGCGATCGAGATGGCGATGCAGATCTGCCGCCGCGCATCGCGGATCGGCACGGCCAGCGAACGGACGCCGTCACCCAATTCGCTATCGTGCAGCACATAGCCCCGCGCCTTGTGCTCGCGCATCAGCGCCACGTATTCCTTCACGGCCTTGGCCGAAACCTTGCCGCCCACGGCGTCGCGGTAGAGTTCTTCCCAGACGGTCTCGTCCTCGTCGAGCAGTAGCGCCTTGCCCAGGCCGGTTTCCGCGATCGGGCGCCGGTCGCCGGGCGCGGTGGCCACGCGCAGCCGCTGGCGGCCGGTCACGCGGTCGAGGTGGCGGGACCAGTCGCCCTCGCGCTTTCCCACGAACACGCAGAAGCCGGTCTGGTCCGACAGCTTCTCCATGAACGGCCGGGCCACGCGTACGTAGTCGATCTGTTCGGTGGCCATGACGCCCAGTTCGAGCAGCTTGGGCCCGAGGCCGAAGCCTTCGCTCGTCACCGAGAGATAGCCGCGCGATTTCAACGCCTGGACCAGCCGGTGCGCGGTGGTCTTGCTCATGCCCAGCTTACGGGCGAGATCGGCGGCGCGGATGGGGCCGCCGATCACTTCATCCATGATGTCGAGCGCGCGCATGAGCGTCTGCGTGCCCTTGACCTCGACTTCGGGCTTGTCGTCGCGAAGTGCTGCCATGTTTCTGTCTTTCCCAAGTCAGGCCCACTTTGCGGGACGAGACTCCAATTGTTCCACCATGCTCTATACCTTGGAGCGTGGCGGTCAATGGGGGGAAAGGGAAGCGCGGATCAGGCGAAGGTAGCCTCGGTATCGCGCCGGATAGACAGTAGTCCGATCAAGCTGAGCACTGCCGCCACCGAGATATAGGCGCCGACGTAAAGCACGCCGCCCTCGTCCGCCAGCGTCTGGGCGATCGCCGGAGCGAAGCCGCCGCCGAAGATGCCGCCGACGTTGAAGGCGATCGACGAGCCTGTGTAGCGCACGCGTGCATCGAACAGCTGCGGCAGGAGCGAGGCGATCGGGCCGTAGACGAAGCCCATCGTGAACAGGCCGAGGCACAGGAACCCGGCGATGGCCGAGAGCGATCCGGCCGCGAACATCGGCCCCATCAGGAGGCCCACCGCCACCGCGCCGATGCACCCTGCGATCAGCACCCCGCGCGAGGTCCAGCGGTCTGCCGCATAGCCTGCCAGCACGATGCCCAGCGCCATGAACAGGATCGCGAAAAGCTGCACGCCCAGGAAGCTCTGGCGGTCGTAGCCCAGTGTCTGGGTGCCATAGCCGAGCGCGAAAGTGGTGGTGAGATAATAGATCGCGAAGCAGGCGATCACCGCGAAAGTGCCTGCCAGCGTCTGGCGCAAATGGGTTGCGAACAGCTCGACGATCGGGATCGACTTCGGCGGCGCTTCTTCCAGCACGGCCTCGAAAGCGGGCGTTTCCGTCAGCTTCAGGCGGATCCACAGGCCCAGCCCGACCAGCACCGAACTCAGCAGGAACGGAATGCGCCAGCCCCAGGCCAGGAACTGGGCGTCGGTCAGGGTCATGCTGAAGATCAGGAACAGGCCGTTGGCGGCCAGGAAGCCGACCGGGGCGCCGAGTTGTGGGAACATGCCGAAACGCGCGCGCCAGCCCGGCGGCGCGTTCTCCACCGCCAGCAGCGCCGCGCCGCCCCACTCGCCGCCAAGGCCAAGGCCCTGTGAAAAGCGCATGAGGCACAGCAGCAGCGGGGCCAGCCAGCCGATGCTCTCGTAAGTCGGCAGCAGGCCGATGATCACGGTGGCGCCGCCCATCAGCAGCAGCGAGGCGACCAAGGTGGATTTGCGCCCAACGCGATCCCCGAAATGGCCGAACAGGGTGGCGCCAACCGGCCGCGCGATAAACGCGATCGCGAAGCTGGCGTAGGCGGCAAGCCGCTGGACCGACGCCGATTCCGCCGGGAAGAACAGCGGCCCGAACACCAGCGCCGCAGCCGTGGCGTAGATGTAGAAGTCGTAGAACTCCACGGCGGTGCCGACCAGGCTGGCTGTCAGCACCCGTGCGTTCTTGCGGTAGACGTTCATCGCAGGCGCTCCGCGCCCGTGCTGCAAAGTCTCATCCCACCGAAAATTTCAACCGACACCTGGCACCCGCGAACCGCTTCCATTCAGCGGCTGCCCTTAGGGCAATCGACGCCAGTTTACAGCCCCCATTCGCGCAACATAATTACGTCAGCGCGCGGCGCCTGCCAGACGCTTGCCGGTGACCAGCGTCTGTACGACGAACAGCACCATCAGGATGGCGCCGACGGAGCCCACGAAGACGTCGAAACCGGAAATCGCCCCGAACAGGCCGCGTCCCGACCCCAGCACCATCATCATCGCGGTGAGGGCGATCAGCATGAAGCGCAGTTCGGTAGGCCCGGCCTGAAGGTAGGAAAGCTTGAACTCGCCCAGCACCCGCGCGGCAAGGTAGGCGTGGATCGACAGCAGCAGATAGCCGACGAGTGCAACCATGGCGACGTCCATGGTGACGTAGGGGCTGGTCCCGATCCCCCAGACGATCAGCGCCGTCGTCAAACCGTCACAGCTGTGATCTATGAAATAGCCATAGGACGGCCGTTCGATCTTGCGGAAGCGGGCCAGGCTGCCGTCCATCGAATCGCCAAACCATTGCACCACATAGCCGGCCATGGCCAGCCACAGCCAGTGCGCCGACAGGTTGCTCGCCGCGTAGCCGCCGAAGGTCATGAAAGCGCCGACCAGACCGGTTGCGGTCAGCAGGTCCGGCGTCACCCAGCGCGGCATGCGGGCGCAGAGCCATGTCAGGAGCTGGCGTTCGCGCCGCGCCAGCACGTTTTCCTGGATACGAGTGGGCGGTGCGGGATGGGCTTGGGTTTTGGCGTTCATGCAGGTCATCTCGAAATTCGGGGGCCGGTAGGTCTGATCTTCGCAGGCATGCCGACCGGGTCAGGCCACGGCCGACAGCCTCCCGCGCGCCCGGCCCGCGAGAGGAGAATCGGAAAAGGCGTGCAGAGTTCCATGAACAGGCTCCTGTTTGCGGGAGCCCGTCGGTCTCTCAGTCGTCGACGCGCAGAATTGAGCCGACGATCGGGCGCTCATAGCCGACCATCGCCCGCTTGGCCAGTTCGGCGCCGTTCGGCCGGCCCATTCCGCGCTCGCTTCGACGACAAGCCCCTGTAATCTCTGAGAACAGAGCCTGCCCCAGCTGCTTCTAGAGGCGGGCGAACAGGGGAATCGGGGAGAACATCAGCGAGACCAGCCCGCCCAGACTCAGCGCCACGAGAATGGCGCCCGTCAGTTCCATCAGCCGGCGCGGCGATATCCGGCGCGTGAACAGCGCGCCGAACGGGGTGGCGACTATTCCCCCGACGAGCAGGCCCGACGCGGCGAGCGTGAAGGAATGCAGCCCCAGCCGACCGATGAACGCGGTAAGCACGGTGACGGTGACGAAGAACTCCGCCGCATTGGCCGTGCCGATCGCCATGCGCGGGGTCATCCCCTGCGCCATCAGGTTGCCGGTGACCATCGGCCCCCAGCCGCCGCCCGAGGCGTCGAGAAATCCGGCGATGAGGCCGAGCGGCCCTACCAGCTTCATCCGGCGATAAGCCTGAGGCCGCCTTGGCCCGCGCCAGATCAGGTAGAGCCCCACGGCAGCGAGATAGACCAGCACCGCCGGACGCAGCACCGTCATGCTGACGCTCGTGAGCACCCAGACGCCGAGTAGGCCGCCGGCGATGCCCGGAATCACCAGCCGCGCGAAAAGCGGCCAGTCGACATTGCGCTGCAAGGCATGGCAGATCCCCGAGGCGCCGCTGGTGAAGCCTTCCACCCGGTGCGTCACCGCCGAGGCGACGCCGGGGGGCAGGCCCAGCAGCACCAGCAATGAATTGGCCAGCACGCCGAAGCCCATGCCCAGGCCGCTATCCACCAGCTGCGCGAAGAAGCCGGCGATGATGAAGGGCGCCAGGTCCAGCCACGGAATGGCGCTCCACGAAAAGGGCAAGCTGTCGATCATCCGCCCGCCTTCCGGAGCAGGGAAGACGCCGATCGGCCGATCCGCCCCGCCGGGGCCGTCGTCATGAACAGCAGCGGGAAACAGAGGGCGAGCACGGAGAGCACCGCGCTGGGCACCACGGCCGCTCCCGCCAGCCAGGGCAACACCGCCGCCCAGATCGCCGCCACCAACACGATCATCAGCGTCCTTTCCTGCTCCTGGTCGTCGAGAGCCGAAAGATCGGCATTCACCCGGCCGTCGAACAGCGTCCTGAGCCCCCGGCCGACCCGGCTCTTGCGGTCCACCAGCATGGGCGGGAGGCTGGCATGGGCCAGGCAGCCCAGCCCGGCCCCGACCATCCGCAGGCCCACGGCGCTGGCAAAGCGGCGATATTCGGGGTTGCGGTCGCTGAGTACCCTGAGACCGGCGCGACCGCCGAAGGCCAGGTCCGCCAGCGCATTGCTCTCGGCAGCGGGGGGCACCACGGGGGCGGCTTCCTGCTGGGTCGCCACCACCCATTCGAGAATGGCCGAAGGCACGTCGTACCCGGTCGCGCGCTCCAACCCCTGGAAGCCGGGAGCCGAGTTCGCCTCGCAGATGCGATAGCCTTCCTCGTCGAAGAGAATGTCGATGCCGGTGACGTCCAGTTCCAGCACGTCGGCCGCCTGGACGGCCAGTTCGGCCATTTCCGGTGGCGGATTATAGGCGATGCCAACGCCGCCCAGCGAGACGTTGGACTTGAAGCCCCCGGTCAGCGAGCGCCGCTCCATCGCCGCGATCACGCGCCCGCCCACCACCAGCACGCGCACGTCGCGGCCGTGGCTGGCGCGGACATAGTGCTGGAGGATGAAGTCCGCCTGGGCATCGGCGCTTTCCAGCAGGCCGGCGAGATCCTCGAACTGGTTGCGGTCCTCGCACTTGAGCACGCCTGCGCCGCGCGTGCCCTTCAGCGTCTTGACGATGACCGGGAAGCCGAGTTCGCGCTCCACCAGGTCCACGTCGATGGGGAAGCTGCCGAGGATGGTGCGCGGGATCGGCAGACCCGCGCGGTTCAGGGTTTGCAGGGTGTGCAGCTTGTCGGCCACCTGTTCGATAGTGGTCGGGCCATTGACCAGCCGCACGCCGCGCCGTTCCAGGTGGCGCAGCACGGCGAGCGTGAAGTAGTCCGTTTCCGCGCCGGTGCGACATATTACGAAATCGGGACGCTCGACGAGGCGGCCCTGATAGGTCGTGCTCCAGTCCTCCTCGGCACCCACCACCAGATCGAACTTGTGGGGATGCAGCACCAGCAGCTCGATTCCCATGGCGGTGGCCGCTTCCTGGAAACGAAGCACCTCGGGGACTTCGGAATTCGCGGGATCGAGTTCCCGATGAAACAGTATCCAGCCACGCAAGGCTTCATTTCCCCAAGAGAGATAGCGGTAAGGCAACGCGTTAGAAATGCAGCATATTCGGTGTCGTATCGAGCGGAGTGCCTTGGTGCCACGCAAAGGAACGTTCGCCAACGATCTTTGGTTGCCTGTCACACTATTCAGCCAAGAACCCTCGTCAAAAAGCCCTCGTCGTCCCGGATCAGGTCCGGGACGACGGAAGTTTTCGGGTTCCTTCATCCGCCCAACGCCTTATGCACGGACGAAACGCCGCGCACCGAAGGAGAGAGAGAGCACCATGATCCGCCACTTGCCCTGGCTTGTCACCGGCCTGATCGGCGCCATTTCACTGACGGTCGTCGCGGTTTCCCGAGGGGAGGCCGTGAACGCGTTGTGGATCGTGGTGGCTGCGGTCTGCTGCTTCCTGGTCGCCTACCGCTACTACGCGCTGTTCATCGCCCGCCACGTGATGAAGCTGGACCCCTCGCGGCCCACCCCGGCCATCCGCCGCGCCGACGGACTGGACTATGTCGCCACCGATCGCACAGTGCTGTTCGGGCACCACTTCGCCGCCATTGCCGGCGCGGGGCCGCTGGTGGGACCGGTGCTAGCGGCGCAGATGGGCTACCTGCCCGGCACGCTCTGGATCATCGGCGGCGTGGTGCTGGCAGGCGCGGTGCAGGACTTCATGGTCCTGTTCATCTCGATGCGGCGCGACGGGCGTTCGCTGGGCGAACTGATCCGCATGGAAATGGGCCAGACGGCAGGGACCATCGCCCTGTTCGGCGCCTTCATGATCATGGTGATCATCCTGGCAGTGCTGGCACTGATCGTCGTCAAGGCGCTGGCGGAGAGTCCCTGGGGCATGTTCACCGTGGCCGCCACTGTGCCGCTGGCGATGGTGATGGGCGCCTATACCCGCTGGATCCGGCCAGGCCGGATCGGGGAAGTTTCCATCCTCGGCCTCGTCGGCCTGCTTGCCGCCATCGTCTACGGCCAGGCCATCGCCCAGTCGCCGGTATGGGGGCCGCTGTTCACCTTTACGCCGGTGCAGCTCTGCTGGATCCTGATCGGCTACGGCGCGGTCGCCTCGGTCCTGCCGGTCTGGTTGCTGCTGGCGCCGCGCGACTATCTTTCGACGTTCCTCAAGATCGGCGCCATCGCCGCGCTGGCCATCGGCATCGTCATCATGGCCCCGCCGCTGCGGATGCCCGCGCTGACCGACTTCGTGAGCGGCGGCGGGCCGGTGTTCTCGGGCGGGCTGTTCCCGTTCCTGTTCATCACCATCGCCTGCGGGGCAGTATCCGGCTTTCACGCCCTGATCGCCAGCGGCACCACGCCCAAGCTGATCGCCAGCGAGAGCGACGCCCCGCTGATCGGCTACGGCGCCATGCTGATGGAGGCCTTCGTGGCGATCATGGCACTGGTGGGCGCCTCGATCCTCGACCCGGGCATCTATTTCACCATGAACAGCCCCGCCGCGCTGATCGGCACGGATGCCGCCAGCGCGTCGCAGGCGGTGACCGCGATGGGCTTTGCCATCTCGCCCGAGACCATCGCCCAGACCGCACGCGACGTGGGAGAACACACCATTATCTCACGCGCGGGCGGCGCCCCGACGCTGGCCGTGGCCATGGCCGAGATCTTCTCGCACGTCGTCGGCGGACCGGCGATGAAGGCGTTCTGGTACCATTTCGCGATCCTGTTCGAGGCCTTGTTCATCCTTACCGCCGTTGACGCGGGCACCCGCGCGGGCCGCTTCATGTTGCAGGACCTGATGGCCCTTGCCGTGCCCAGCCTCAACGACAGCCGGAGCCAGATTCCCGGCCTGATCGCAACGGCGCTCTGCGTGGCGGCCTGGGGCTTCTTCCTGCATCAGGGCGTCACCGACCCGCTGGGCGGGGTGAACACGCTCTGGCCGGTGTTCGGGATATCGAACCAGATGCTCGCCGCCATAGCCTTGATGCTGGCGACGGCCGTGCTGTTCCGCATGAAGCGTGACCGCTACGCCTGGGTCACGCTGGTGCCGACCGCATGGCTGTTGGTCTGCACGATCTCGGCGGGCTGGCTGAAGCTGTTCTCCGCCGATCCCACCGTGGGCTTCCTGGCGCATGGCGCGAAGTTTTCCGCCGCGCTGGAACGGGGCGAACTGCTGGCGCCGGCCAAGTCGATGGAGCAGATGGAGCGCATCGTGTTCAACGACCGCGTGGACGCCGCGCTGGTGGCGGTGTTCCTGGCCGTGGTCCTGTCATTGATGGTCTATACCTGGCGTACCTGCATGGCCTCGCGCCGCAGCGCCGTGCCGACCGTTCACGAGATTCCAGCCGCTGCGGTGGTGGCGTGAGCCTGCTGCGGACCTTGCGCCGCATGGCCCGGCTGATGGTCGGCGTGCCGGACTATGACGACTATGTCCGGCACATGGCCGCGAATCACCCGGAGCGCCCGGTGATGGATCGCAAGGCGTTCTTCAGGGATCGGCAGGAGGCGCGATACGGCGGCAAGAACGGCGGGCGCTGCTGTTGATTTGGGTGCTACCGGAGACGGTTGCGAAATGGCGATCCGTCATCCTGAACTTGGTTCAGGATCCATTCCGCCCCGCACGAAGCGGTATCGATATGGCACGATGGATCCTGAACCGAGTTCAGGATGACGTTTGGGAAAGACGCATAGGTCAGATGGGGCCAATTCCGCCCCCACCCCCTCAGTGGCGGCGAATCACCAGCTTGGTCTCGCCGCAGAGGCTGCATGCCTCCTTGCTGCGCACGAAGCCGTTGGTTCCCACCAGTTCGCGGGTCTGGACATCCGCATGATGAAGCACGCTGAGGCCCAGCCGCTGCGTGATGCAATCGTCACAGACCGGCTCCGGCGCCAGTCGCGCGACGAGTTTCTCGATGTCTTGCAGGATCGTCATGTTCATTGCCCTCGACCTGCCCGTGCCAGCTTGGCGCGGTCCCGGCAATGGCAATTACGATAGTTCGAGTTTCGCTACGGTAAACTCACCAGCCCGGCGATGGGCATGCTACCACTCTCCGCCGAGAGGCAACACCATTCGCGGTTGCCCTCGTTAAATGTTAGCGCTATCTTTCAAAATAGAAGAGTAAACCCACCGGGAGATCGATGTGTCTAGGCGAATCCACGCAGCCCTTGCGGCAACCGCTTTCTGCGGCCTGATCACGGCCTGCAACGGCACGGGCGGCGCGCCCGAGGCCACCGCTTCGGCCGATGTCACACAGGCGGGGGCCACGAAGGCGGATGCGTCCGGCAAGAAGTACCTGTCGCAGCCGCTGGTCAGCGAAATCTACACCGCCGACCCGTCCGCCCATGTGTGGAACGACAAGTTCTACATCTACAACAGCCACGACATCGACGGCCCCACGGCGGAAGACGACCTGGGCAGCCACTTCGAGATGCGCGACTACCATGTCCTGTCGATGGACAAGGTTGGTGGCAAGGTCACCATCGGACCGGTGGCGCTGGACGTGAGCCAGGTGCCCTGGGCCTCCAAGCAGATGTGGGCGCCCGACGCGGCCTTCAAGAACGGCACGTATTATTTCTACTTCCCGGCCAAGGACAAGCAGGGCGCCTTCCGCATCGGCGTGGCCACGTCCAAGGATCCCATGGGTCCGTTCAAGCCGCAGCCGCAGCCGATCAAGGGCAGCTATTCGATGGACCCCGCCGTCTTCACCGACGACGACGGCCAGAGCTACATGTACTTCGGCGGCATCTGGGGCGGCCAGCTCCAGCGCAACATAAACGGCAAGTACGATCCCAACGGTTCCAAGACCGATCTCCAGGCCGACGACAAGCCCGCCCTGCTCCCGCGCGTGGCCCGCATGAACGGCGACATGCTGGAATTCGCCGAGGCCCCGCGCGAAGTGAAGATCGTGGACGAAAAGGGCAAGCTCCTGCTCGGCGGCGACCATGACCGTCGCTTCTTCGAGGGCTCGTGGATGCACAAGTACAACGGCAAGTACTACTTCAGCTACTCGACCGGCGACACGCACTACCTCGCCTATGGCATCGGCGATTCTCCCTACGGTCCCTTCACCTATAAGGGCCGCATCCTGGAGCCGGTGGAAGGCTGGACCACGCACCACTCGATCGTCGAGAAGGACGGCAAGTGGTGGCTGTTCTACGCCGACAGCCAGCTCTCCGGCCAGACACGCCTGCGCAACGTGAAGGTGACCGAACTGCACTACAACGAAGACGGCACGATCAAGACCATCGATCCCTTCGTACGCTAAGGACAGGCGGGATGGCGAAAAGGCACGCTGGTCTGCTTGTCGCGGCGCTTCTGGCCGCCATCCCGTTTCCTGCTCTCGCGGCTCCTGCTCCGCAAATGGCGCTGACGTTCGACGACCTGCCCGCACACCCGCCATATCCGGCGGGTGAATCGCCGGTATCGGTAATCGACGCCATCGTGGCGTCGCTGAAGCAGGAGCGGGCGCCGGCGTTCGGCTTCGTCAACGCCGGGAAGGGCAAGCCCGGCGAACTCGGCACCGTGCTCGCGCACTGGCGGGCGGCCAGGCTGCCTTTCGGCAATCACGGTTACGACCACCTCAATCTCGACAAGGTCGGTCCAGCGCAGTTCGTCGCGGAGATCGACCGCAACCAGGCCGTGCTCGGCCCGGACGGGATGAAACGGCTACTGCGCTATCCCTTCCTGGCCGAAGGACGCGATCCTGCCGTGCGCGACAGCGTTCGCAAGGCCCTGGCAGAGCGAGGCTATCGCATCGCCGCGGTCAGCCTCTCGTTCGACGACTGGGCCTGGAACGCGCCCTATGCGCGCTGCTCGGCCCAGGGGAACGCAGCGGCGATCGCCGATCTGGAGGCCCGCTATCTCGACGCTGCGCGCAGCGATGCCAAGGCCGCTCGGGCCGCGTCCCAAAGCCGCTTCGGACGGGACGTGCCTTATGTCCTGCTGCTTCACGTCGGCGCCTTCGGGGCGCGAATGCTGCCACGGCTGCTGGCGCTCTATCGCGAGATGGGCTTCCGGTTCATTCCCCTGGAAGAGGCCCAGCGGGACAGGTTCTACGCCTCGACCGACCCGGCAAGGCCCGGCCCTTCACCGGCCTTGCTGCGAACGACTCCGCTCACGAAACCGGGGGATGAGGTCTGCCCTTCCTGAACGTCGTCCCGGACCTGATCCGGGACCGCTGGCAGTGAACGGCCCACGTTGCGACGGGGCGCTGTCACGCAATCTCTCGCCTAAAGAATTGCCAGCGGTCCCGGATCAGGTCCGGGACGACGTTCATCCGCTTACCGCAGCAGCTCCAGCGGAATTGCCTCGCCCATGGCCTTGTACCCGGCCGGGTTGGGATGCAGCGCATCGCCCACGTCATAGGCCGGATTGAGCCTGTCCGGCCGGGCGGGGTCGCGCATGACCTTGTCGAAATCGATCACGCCGTCGAAGTGGCCCGGCTCGCGGATCCAGGCGTTGATCGCCTGCCGGTCCGCTTCGTTGGCCGCGTCGGGATGATAATACTCCGTCCCCATATAGGGCAGCAGCGTCGCGCCGTGGACCTTGATCCCGCGGGCATGGGCGCGCGCCACGATCTGCGCATAGGCGCCGGTGATCTGTTCGACCATGGCCGCATGTTCCCCGGCGCTGACCGGCTGGAGACGCGTGAGATTGCCCAGGTCGTTGATGCCTTCCAACAGGATCAGGTGGGTAACGCCCGGAAGCGCCAGAACGTCGCGATCGAGCCGGGCCATGGCGTTGGGGCCGAGACCGTCGAGCAAGACCCGGTTCCCGCCGATGCCCTGGTTGATCACCGCCCGCTTGCCACCTAGCCGCCGCGCGAGCACGTCCGTCCAGCGATCGTTGCCGTTGGTGGTGGTGCCGCGCCCATCGGTGATGGAATCGCCGAGCGCCACGACCGCGCCGCCGCCGCAGGCGCGCGCCTCGATGCCGGAGAGCATGTACCAGTGGTCTACTTTGGCGGCGGCGGGCAGGTCAGCATCGGCCACATGATCGCCCGCCAGCCAGTAGGAGGTTGCCCGCGATCCCGGATGGGAGGTCTGGCGGCCGGGCACGGCTGCGAGGTGGATCGAGATCGCAAGGTCGTCGAAGGCCCTTAGCGGCAGGTCGATCGGATCGGAGAGCCAGTCGGCGCCGGGCGGGATCGTGACGCGGCGCTTGCCGGAAAAGCTCAGACGCGTGACCGACCCCGCGTTCACGGCGGCGCTGCCCGGCTGCACAGCCCGCGCCAGCGTCGCGGCTTCGATCACCAGGGGGACGTCTCCGAAGGCGTTGGAAAACCGCACCCGCAACCCGCTGCCCCCGATCGACGGCCGCACGATCTGGCGCAGCGTCACATCGCGCCGTGCCTCCGCCGGCAGCGCATTGTCGGCGCCGGGCTCCATCTGCGACGAACCCCAGGCCGCGACCCAGGGGCAGGACGCCGCCAGCGCGGGCATTGTCGGCGATGTCGCGAGCAGCGCGGCGGCAGTCAGGGCAAAGTGGCGGAACTTCGGCGGCATCGCACAACCCTCAAAAAAGAAAAGAGCCGGCGACCGAAGGCCGCCGGCTCGAAGGTTTCAGGGAGGAGGAGATCCCTGACAAGAACGAAATATCGAACGCGATCAGAAGTTCGCGCGCAGGCCCAGCAGCACCTGGCGGCCCGGATAGTAGACCGAGTAGGCGGCGTTCGAATACTGGAAGGTCGTGCGGATCGGCTCGTTGGTGATGTTCAGCACGTCGAGCGTCAGGCGCACGGCCTTGTCGAGGAACGGCAGCTGATAGCCGGCCGACATGTCCAGCTGGCCACGGGCATCCGAGCGCAGCGCGGCGCCGGGGATGTTGTTCTGCGGACCGTTCACGGCGATCGACTTGTCGTTCCAGACGTAGTTCAGGCTGACCGACAGGCCGCCGTTTTCGTAGAAGCCCTGGAGGTTGTACGAATAAGGCGAAACGCCGGTGGCGACGAGGCCCGAGGACGACGACTGCTTCAGGTAGGTGCCGTTGGCCGAGAAGCCCAGGCCCCGGAACAGGAAGTCGAGCGGCTGCACCCAGGTGACTTCCAGACCCTTGATCTTGAGGTCGGACAGGTTGATCGGGCGGTTCACCGTGATCGGCAGGTCGGCGATCGCCACGCCGGTGGCCGCCGCGCGATTGCGCAGGGCATCCTGCTGGGTGGAGATCAGGCTGTCGAACGGAATGTTCAGCGAACCGAAGCTGGCGCTGGTCACCTGGGTTTCGGTGAAGCCCTGGATGTTCTTCATGAAGGCCGAGACACCGACGTAACCGATGCCGCCGGTGTAGATTTCACCGCCGATATCGTAGTTGTCCGAGGTGTAGGGCGTCAGGTCCGGGTTGCCTGCGGTCGCCACCAGCGCCGAAGGATCGGAGAAGGTGATGCCCGGCAGGATCTGGCCCGCGTCCGGACGGGTCATGGTCCGCGACGCCGAGGCACGGATCTTGACGTTGTCCATCAGGTCGTAGGTCAGGTTGATCGAGGGCAGGAAGTTGTCGTAGTTCGACTTCGAGCTGATATCGATGATCGTGGTGCCGACCTGGCTTGGCCCGACGACGACCTGACGAGTGTGGGCATAGCGCATGCCGGCATTGGCGTGCAGGTCACGGCCGAACAGCTGGGTTACGCCGTTCAGTTCGAAGTAGGCACCCCAGACCGTCTCGTCCATGTCGCCGGTGGCGCCGCCGGTCACCGCGCCGCGTGCTTCCGGCGCGCTGTCGCGATAGCTGGCATAGTTGGTGGCGGCCTTCAGCGCATCGAAGTCAGGCACGACGAAGGCGTTGTAGCCGACGCTTCCGCTGGCCAGATGGCCGAAGTTGTCGACCGGGAACTGCTTCAGGTACTGCGCGATAGCGGTGGTCGGCACCGTGCCGGTGGCGCCGGTGCAGCCCGTGCCGCAGACCGAAAGCTGGTAGGCGGTGCTGTTGTCATAGGCGCGGATCGAGCGCTGGGCCCGGTCATAGGCGCCGCCGATCTTGATGCTGAACTGATCGTCGCCGATCGTGGTGTCGAGGTGGGCACCCTTGGTCTCGGTGCTGCGACGCACGAGCTGGATGTTCTGGCGATACCACTGCCAGCCGAGATTCGGATCGTTGAGATCAACGTTGGTGGTGATCAGCGGACGGTTCGCCGCGCCGGTATTGTCATAGTAGACGTCCACGCCCGAATTCGGCGGGGTCTGGAACGCGAACGTTGGCTGTTCGCGGAAGAAGCTGCTCTTGGACCAGTTGGCGCTGGCTTCCACCTTCACGGTATCGGACGGCTGCCAGGTCAGGCTGGGATTGATGTTCCAGAACTTGGTGGTCTGCTTGAACTGGCTGGCTTCGAGGAAGAACGACGAGTTGGCGAAGGTGCCGCTGGTGACAACGCCGTTGTCATCCACGGTGAGGTCGATCGGGATCATGCCGCCGGTCGCCTGGGCGCCGGTGCCGGGGCCCGAATTGCGGACCTGCCAGTTCATGTTGATCTTGTCGTAGTTGCGCTTGGACTTCGCCCAGATACCGTCGAGGGCGAAGTGCAGCTCGTCGCTGGGACGCCATTCGAGCGAGGCCAGCGCCGAGATGCGCGAACGGTCGCCCGTGGTCAGGCTGTTGCGACCGAGGCGCGGCAGCAGCGCGGTGCTCAGCTGGCTGCGCGTCAGGCCCGAGGTGGCGACGACATCCACCGGCTGGCCGGGAACGAGGCCGTGACCGGCATTGGCCGGGACGACCGAGGCCCAGTTCCAGTTGTTGTTGCCGGCATCGCCGGCGCCCAGGCTGCCGTCGCCCCAGCCCACGGTCTCGAAGCCGTCGACGCGGGTCTTGGTCTTCACGCCGGCCACGCCGACGAGAATGCCGAAGGTGTCGGTCGTGTGGCTGGCGACGAGCGCGCCGCGCGGGCTGATCTTGCCGTTGCTGTCGGTGTACTGGCCCTGCGCCACGGCCGTGATGTGGGTGCCTTCCTTGTCGAAGGGACGGGCGTTGCGCAAGTTGACGGTGCCGGCGATGCCGCCTTCGAGGGTGGACGGCGTCGGGCTCTTGGCAAGGTCGAGGCGGGTGAAGAGTTCGGACGGGAAGAAGTCCAGATCGACTTCGCGGTTGGCGCTGCCGCCGTTGGTGCCGCCGTCAGACGCCACCTGAAGCTGCGAGCCGTTCAGCAGCACGCGGGTGAAGCTGGGGCCGAGGCCGCGAATGGCCACCTGCGTGCCTTCGCCGTTGATGTCGCGGTTGAGGCGCACGCCGGGCATGCGGTTCAGCGTTTCGGCAAGGTTGGTGGCGGGCAGCTTGCCGATGTCTTCGGCGAAGATCGAATCCCCGAAGGTCACGGCGTCGCGCTTGGCGTTGGTGGCGCTCTGAAGCGAGGCGCGGATGCCGGTGACGATGATGTCGCCGGCCGAAGGTTCATCGCTTTGGGGTGCCGGATCGGCGACTGTCGTGTCGGCGGCAGTTTCCTGCGCGAAGGCGGCAGGCGCGGCAAAGCCCGAGAGCGCGGCTGCGCTCAGGAGAACGGCACGAACGGAAATACGGTTGGATCGCATTGGATATCCCCTCCCATGTAAACCACGTCCGCGTCATGTCGGATCGTGGGGTGCGCCAGCACTGGTAGCGCTATCATTATTAGACTTAATATGCCCAGTGCCGGCTGTCGTCAACACTTATGTTAGCGGTATCTTTCATCTGTAACCATAGAGCTTTACGCGCTGAATCTGCCACTTTCCGGCCTCAAGGCGAATGTGGCGGCCCTGGTGTGTCTGGTCGCCGTTGAGCAGTCTGCCCGGCACCCATTTGCCGGTCGAGTCGAATTCACCCTCGAAGGCCGAATCGATGCCGGCCAGATCGGCGCCCCCCGATTTCGGCTTGAACGTCACGGTAATCCCCTGCCCGGCGATGAGGTATTCCTCGGGCCCGATCTGGATGATCATGCCGCCTGCCGCCGCGATGGCGGCGGTGGTGCCGGGCTGCGAAGCGTCGGCACCGGGATTCGCCACCGGCCTTTGGATGTCCGCATAGGCGATGGTGAAGCGATAAGGGCCCACTTCGCGGGTATCGGGCTCATAGACGAGCGTCTCGTCGTACAGCTGGCGCGGTTTGAACCCGACCATGCGGTCCGTGCCCTGCGCGTCCAGGATATAGGGCTTGAGCTGCTGGAGCACGCCATAGGCCTCCTTCAGCGGTCCCGGCTCTTTGTCCACGGAGTCGATGGAGAACGGGCTGAATCCCAGCGCGTCGAGCTGGCCGATGGCATAGAAGGCGTTCGCCGGGCCGCTGGGATTGTTGGAATTGTGCGCTTCGGGAATGAACAGCACGTTGTCAGGCCGCTTGTAGCCGTTCACGATATCCACGAAGCTGGAAAAGTAGATGTCCGGCGCCAGGAAATCGAGGTGCGGGCCGCCCGCCTTCCAGACGTCCAGCAGGTGCGGCAGCGGGCCGCCGCTGGGATATTCGCCGGGAATGCGGCCCGGACGGTTGAGCGCCACGTTGACGTACATCGGGATCGGATAGGCAGCCTTGCCGGCCTCCGCAAGCTGGTCCGCGAACCGGGCATAATGCCAGGCGGCGAAGACTTCGGCTGCGGCATCGCCGCCGCCGAACAACTCGTCCCACGATCCGCTGGTACGCGCGCCGTGTTCCAGCCACATCCTGCGCATGCCGGGGACGAGCGAATCCTTGTGCGCCACCAGATAGTTCACAAGCTCGGCCGGAACCGGCTCGGCATAGGCGGCATTGGCCGCGGCGCTGTAGTCGCGCGCGACGGGGAGTATCCCGATCTCGTTCTCCACCTGCACCATGACGACGGTGTTGTCCTTGAAATCCACCGCCTTCAGGTGCGCCATCAACGCGGCATAGGCGCGCTGGTCGGCCTTGAGCGTCTCGCCCCCGAACGTCGAGAGGATCTCCACGCCCTGCCCGTTCGGCAGCTGCGCACGCGGAAAGCGCTGCTGGTCGCGCTTCACCCAGGCCGGGACGTAGGTGGACATGGAGTTCTTCCACGCGCCGAACCACAGGATCACCAGCTTGAGATCGTTGGCGCGCGCCGCTTTGATCTGCGAATCCACCGAGGACCAGTCGAACGTGCCTTCGGTGGGCTCGATCAGTTCCCACGATACCGGCGTGAGCACGGTATCGACGTTCATCTCCTTCAGGCGCTTCCAGTGCGGCTCCATGTAAGCCGCGCTGGACGCCGCGGAATTGCTGAGTTCGCCGCCGATCATCAGCATGGGCTTGCCGTTGACGATCAGCTGCTGCGTATCGCCCTTCCGCTCAAGGCGAGGGGCGTCGGCCAGCGCGGGGACGGCAAGGCTCAGGCTGGCGGTGAGCGCGGAGACTGCCAGCAAGGCGGTGCGGAGGGTCATGCGTTCTCTCCCAGGAATGCGGCAATCACGGCGCGGGCGCCGGAAGTTTCGAGATGGCCGAGGTGCGCGGCGATAGCGTCGAGTGCAGCCGGGTCCGGAGTATAGCCCAACACGCCGAGCGCGGCGGTCACGCGGGTGCGCGGGGTAGCCGCATCGCGGAGCGCATCGGCAAGGGCGGCAGCGGCGGGATCGTCGATGGCGAAGCTCTCGCCCGTGTCGGTCGTGCCCGCCTGCCAGCGCACCCAGGCCGCCACGGCGAGGGCGATGGCTGCGAAGGAACCGCCCTGCTCTACCATGACGGCAAGCGGCGCGAGGAGGCGTTGCGGCAGCTTTTGCGAACCGTCCATGGCGATCTGGCGGGTGCGGTGCTGGAGCGCGCTGTTGGCGAAGCGCGCCATGAGTTCTCGGCGATAGGCGGGAATGTCGAGCCCGGCGGGCGGGTCCAGCGTGGGCACGACTTCGTCCCAGAGCCGCTCGACGAAGAGCAGGCCCTGCGCGGTGCCCACGAATTCATGCACGAAGCGGTCACCGGCCAGGCCGCCGAGGTAGGCGATGGCCGAATGCGCGCCGTTCAGCAGACGCAGCTTGGCTTCCTCCCAGGGCGCGACGGCATCGGTCAGCTGCACGCCGAGCGCAGCGAAATCGGGCCGCTCGCCCGCGAAGCTGTCCTCGATCACCCATTGCAGGAAGGGTTCGGCTTTGACCATCGCCCGGTCTTCCGCGCCGGTCAGCGCGGCGAGACCGGCAATGTCCTCGTCCGTAGTGGCGGGAACGATGCGGTCGACCATGGTCGCCGGGAAGGTGCAGCTTTCCGCGATCCAGGCGGCGAGCGCGGGATCGTGCGCCTCGGCCATGGCGAGCACGGCCCCTTTCAACAGGGCGCCGTTGTGGGGCAGGTTGTCACAGGAGAGGATCGAGAGCGGGGCGAGGCCGTTCGCCCGCCGATGCGCAAGCGCCGCAACGAGGAAGCCCGCCGCCGTGCGCGGACGCGCCAGCCCGGCGAGATCGGCCGCGACGTCCGCGTCATCCGCCTTGAGCCTGCCGGTCTTGCGATCGAGGCAATAGCCCTTCTCGGTAATCGTCAGGGTGACAAGGTGCGTCTCGGGCGAAGCCAGGGCAGCCACCACCGCCTCCGGGTCTTCCGGGGCGACCAGCACGCGCTGCACGGCGCCGACGATCTGCGGGGTCTGCACCTCGCCTTCGCGCACCAGCAGGGTGTAGAGGCCGTCCTGCGGGTTCATCTGGTCCCGCACCGAAGCCGAGCGCAGCGAGACGCCGATCACGCCCCAGCGCAGATCGCCCGAGGCCAGCGCCGCCTCGAACACGGCGGCCTGATGCGCGCGGTGGAAGGCACCGATGCCGAGGTGGACGACGCCCGCCTTTACCGCCGCGCGGTCATAGGCGGGGCGGGCGACAGTTGCCGGAACCTGGCCGAGAGTCTCGTTCGAAAGCCTCACAGCTTGTACGCCGCCTTGACGAGATCGTAAGCGAGCGCGCGGGCCACTTCATGCGCCTCGTCCACGGGCAGGCGGTGTTCGGCCACCAGTTGCGCCAGCCAGGCGCAGTCCATGCGGCGGGCCACGTCGTGCCGGGCCGGGATCGAGAGGAAGGCGCGGGTGTCGTCGTTGAAGCCGACGGTGTTGTAGAAGCCCGCCGTCTCGGTAGCGCGCTCGCGGAAGCGGCGCATGCCTTCGGGGGAATCGTGGAACCACCATGGCGGGCCGAGGCGCAGCGAGGGGTAGTGCCCGGCCAGCGGCGCCAGTTCGCGCGAATAGACGTCCTCGTCCAGGGTGAAAAGGATCAGCGTCAGGCGCGGGTCGTTGCCATGGCGGTCGAGCAGCGGCTTCAGGGCCTGCACGAATTCGCCGGGCAGCGGAATGTCGCCGCCCTTGTCGCGCCCGAAGCGGTCGAGCACGGCCTGGTTGTGGCTGCGATGGACGGCCGGGTGGAGCTGCATGACCATGCCGTCCTCCACGCTCATCCCGGCCATTTCGGTCAGGAGTTGGGCGCGGAACAGTTCGGCGTGCGCCTTGCTCGCGCCCCCCTCACCCACTCCGGCCAGCACCCGCTGGTAGAGCGCCTCGCACTCTTCCGGCGAAAGATCGGCGGTCAGTGAGCTGGGATGGCCGTGATCGGTCGAGGTGGCTCCGGCCTCGCGGAAGCGGGCGCGGTGGAAGCGGTGCGCGGCCAGATAGCCTGCGTAAGTCGACACGTCCTCGCCCGCCATCTCGCCGAACTTCGCCAACTTGGCGGCGAAACCCGGCGTTTCGGGATCGACGACCGGATCGGGGCGATAGGCGGTGACGACGCGGCCGCTCCAGCCGCTTTCCCGGATCGCGCGGTGATGGGCGAGCGGGTCGAGCGGGCCTTCGGTGGTGGCGATGGCCTCTATGCCAAAGCGCTCGAACAGGGCGCGCGGGCGGAAGGCCTCGGTCTTGAGCGCGGCGTCGATCACCTCGTAGTAATGATCGGCGGTCGTCTCATCCAGCAGCACGTCGAGGCCGAACACTTCCGTGAAGACCCAGTCCAGCCACATGCGCGAGGGCGTGCCGCGGAACAGGTGGTAGTGCTTCGCGAAGATCGCCCAGATCTTGCGCGGATCCTGCTCCACCGGGCTGCCGTCGACGCTGGG
Organism: Novosphingobium sp.; assembly: GCF_032093395.1. Taxonomy (GTDB): domain Bacteria; phylum Pseudomonadota; class Alphaproteobacteria; order Sphingomonadales; family Sphingomonadaceae; genus Novosphingobium. The sequence goes on along the minus strand of NZ_DAMDBA010000006.1, from coordinate 34,647 downwards.
CACGCCCAGCGATTCCAGCGGCACGCCCTGCGAATAGAGCATGCGGAACACGTAGTGATCCGGCACGATCAGCAGCGAAGCCGGATCGCTGAACGGTTCGTCATAGGCGAACCAGGCCGGGTCGGTATGACCGTGCGGACTGACGATCGGCAGGTCCTTCACGCCCTGATAGAGCGCGCGCGCAATGGCGCGCGTGCCCGGATCGGCGGGGAACAGGCGGTCGGGATGGAGAACGAGAGGACGAGTCATGCGGGAGCTTTCTCGCGATCGGGATCGGCGATCTGGTAGCGGGGAAGGATCAGGTGAATGACGGCCAGCGCAACCAGATAGGCACAGGAGGCGACCACGAAGATCGGCTCGTAGCTGCCCACGGTTTCCAGGATGGTGCCGGCGAACTTGGCCATGAGCATGCCGCCCAGCGCGCCGGCCAGACCGCCGAGACCGACGACGGAGCCGGTCATCCAACGCGGCATCGTGTCACCCGGCAGCGCGTAGAGGTTGGCGGAAAACGCCTGGTGCCCGGCGCAGGCGAGGCCCACCAGCGCCACGGCGGTCCACAAGCCCGGCGCACCCGGCGCCATGGCGATCGGCACGGCGCAGAGCGCGGCCAGGAACATAGCCGTCTTGCGCGAACGGTTGATGGTCCAGCCCCGGCCGATGAAGCGCGAGGAAGCCCAGCCGCCCAGCACCGAGCCCACATCCGCCAGCAGATAGACCGCGATCAGCGGCGGGCCGAAGTCCAGCATCTTGACTCCGAACTGCTTGTTGAAGAAGTCCGGCAGCCAGAACAGGAACGTCCACCAGACCGGATCGATCAGGAAGCGGCCCAGCATGTAGGCCCAGGTCTGGCGATAGCCGAACAGCGCGCGCCATTTGACCGGGCGCGGTTTCTCCACCGGATCGGCCTCGATCCAGGCGAGTTCTTCGGCGCTGAGGTTCTTCTTGTCGCGCGGGCGGCGGTAGAAGCCGAGCCAGGCCGCCAGCCACAGGACCGTCAGCAGGCCGGTGAGGATGAAGGCCCAGCGCCAGCCGAGAGTCAGCGCAATCACCGGCACCACCAGCGGCGTCAGGATCGCGCCCACGTTGGAGCCGGCGTTGAAGATGCCGATGGCGAAAGCGCGCTCGCGCTTGGGGAACCATTCGTTGGTGGCGGCGATGGCGGCGGGGAACGTCCCCGCCTCGCCGATGGCCAGCGGTATGCGCGCGAAGAGCATGCCGCTGGTGGAGGTGAACAGCGCGTGCGCCATGTGGCCGACCGTCCACAGCGTCACGGCCAGGGCATAGCCCGCCCGCGCGCCGATCTTGTCGATCAGGCGGCCGAAGAACACGTAGGCGATGCCATAGCCCGCCTGGAACCAGATCGCGAGATCGGCATAGCCGCTCTCGCTCCAGCCGTAGCGCGCCTGAAGCTCGGGCTTGAGCGTGGGCAGGACCAGCCTGTCCACATAGCTCAGCACCACCGCCGCAAAGAGCAGCGCGCAGACGATCCAGCGGATCCGGCCCGAGGGTTTGCTCGGTCCGGCGCCCTGGTCCTTGATGAGCGTCACGCCGTTCACCGTCGTCACCAGTTGTACATCGTGCCGTCTTCGAGGCGGTTCACCGGCAGGAAGGCGCGGCTATATTCGTAGCCTGCGGCCAGTTCCTCGTCGATGTCCACGCCCAGGCCCGGCGCTTCGCCCGGATGCATCATGCCGTTCTCGAACGTATAGGCATGGGGGAAGACCGCATCGGTTTCCGGCGTATGGCGCATGTATTCCTGCACGCCGAAGTTCGGCACCGAAAGGTCGAAATGCAGCGCGGCGGCCATGCAGACCGGCGAAAGATCGGTGGCGCCGTGGCAGCCGGTGCGGATCTGGTAGAGATCGGCCAGCGCGGCGATGCGGCGCAAGTGGGTGATGCCGCCCGCGTGGACCACGGTGGCGCGGATATAGTCGATCAGCTGGTTCTGGATCAGGTCCTTGCAGTCCCAGATCGAGTTGAAGATCTCGCCCACGGCCAGCGGCGCGGTGGTGTGCTGGCGGATCAGCTTGAACGCTTCCTGGTTCTCGGCAGGGGTCGCGTCTTCCAGCCAGAACGGGCGGTAGGGTTCGAGATCCTTGCCGAGACGGCCCGCCTCGATCGGGGTCAGGCGGTGGTGGATGTCGTGCAGCAGGTGCACGTCCCAGCCCAGCGCCTCGCGCGCGGCCTTGAACAGTTCGGGCACGACGCGCAGGTACTTCGCGGTGTTCCAGACGTTCTCGGTCGGCAGGTCGGCATCGGCGGGCTCGTAGAAATACTTGTCCTTGGAGACGCCGTAAGTCGAGGCCATGCCGGGCACGCCGCACTGGAGGCGGATCGCCTTGTAGCCCTGCGCCTGGTAATCGAGCGCCACGTTGATCGTGTCCTCGATGGTGGTGCCGTTGGCGTGGCCATAGACCATCACGCCCTCACGGCTCGCGCCGCCGAGCAACTGGTAGACCGGCAAGCCGGCGATCTTGCCCTTGATGTCCCAGAGCGCCATGTCGACGGCGGCGATCGCGGTCATCGTCACCGGGCCGCGACGCCAGTAGGCGCCCTTGTAGAGATACTGCCAGACGTCCTCGATGCGGTGCGCGTCGCGGCCGATCAGGCAGGGGATGACGTGGTCGGTCAGGTAGCTGGCGACCGACAGCTCACGGCCGTTGAGGGTCGCGTCTCCCACGCCGGTAGTGCCGTCGTCGCAAGTGATCTTCAGCGTGACGAAGTTGCGACCCGGACAGGTGATGATGACTTTGGCATCGACGATCTTGGGCATGGGATGGATCCTCAGGCGATTTCGAGAGTGGTGGTCTTGAGATCGGCGCTGCTGGCGCCGACCAGGATATCGAACAGGCCGGGCTCGACGACTTCGCGCATATCCTCGTTCCAGAGGCTGAAGTCGTCGGGCCCGAGGGTGAATTCGACCTTGCGCGTCTCGCCGGGCTTCAGCGTGACGCGGCGGAAACCGCGTAGTTCCATGACCGGGCGGGTAACGCTGGCGGCCTGGTCGTGGACGTAGAGCTGCACCACTTCGTCGCCCGCGCGCTGGCCGGTGTTGGTCACATCCACCGATACGGTGACATTGCCCGCCGTGCCGATACGCGGGGCCGAAAGGCTGGGCGCGCCCACGGTGAACGTGGTGTAGCTGAGGCCGAAGCCGAACGGATAGAGCGGTGCCGTCTCGGCAAAGAGATAGCCGCGCTTGGCGGACGGCTTGTGGTTGTAGAAGAAGGGCACCTGCCCGACGTCCTTGACCACGGTGACCGGCAGCTTGGCGCCGGGATTGACGTCTCCGAACAGCGCCTCGGCCATGGCCGTGCCGCCTTCCTGGCCGAGATACCAGCATTCGAGGATCGCGTCGGCCTGCTCGGCCACGGTCGGCCACGAGGGCGGGCGGCCGTTGAGCGCGACGACGATCACCGGCTTGCCGGTCGCCTTGAGCGCGCGGAACAGTTCGTTCTGTTCGCCCACGAGGTCGAGGTCGGTACGGTCGCCAAGGTGGTTCTTCGCATAGCCTTCGCGGCTGGTCTGCTCGGTATCGCCGATGGCCAGCACGATCACGTCGCTGGTTTTCGCGACTTCGACAGCCTCCGCGATCAGTGCGCGATTCTTGGCCGGGTCCGCCAGAAGCACTTCGTTGGCCGAGCGGTCCTCGCTCCGGGTGATGAACACGCCCTGCGCGAAGACGACTTCGGCCTTGCCTGCCACGCGCGTCTTGATGCCTTCGACAAGGTTCACGCTGGAACGCGGCTCGGAGGAATAACCGCCGAGACGGGTGACATTGGCGTTCGGGCCGATCACCGCGATGCGCTTCTGCGCGCCTGCCGTCAGCGGCAGAACGCCCGTATTCTTGAGCAGGCAGATCGACTTGCGCGCCGCTTCCAGCGCCAGCGCGCGGGCTTCGGCATTGGCGGTGAGCCTGGCCGACGCCTTGGGATCGACCGGCCCGGCCTCGAACATGCCGGCGCGGAACTTCAGCGTCAGCATATGGCGGCAGGCAGCATCGACGGCGGCAAGCGGCACCAGCCCCTTGCGGACCTGATCGGCCAGCGTGCGATAAGCCTCGCCGTCGGGCAGGTCGCAATCGACGCCCGCAAGGAGGGCAAGGCGCGCCGCGCCCTCGATATCGGCGGCAAGGTGGTGGAAGCTCGCCAGTTCGCCGATCGCGGCATAGTCGCTGACGATAGCGCCGTCGAAGCCCCATTCGCCGCGCAGCACGTCGTTCAGCAGCCAGCGGTTGGCATGGCTGGGGATGCCGTCGATCTCGTTGTAGGAGGGCATGACCGCGGCGATGCCGGTGCGGCGCACCACTTCGCGGAACGGCGGGAAGAACGAATCGTAAAGCTCGCGCTTGCCGAGGGGAGCCGGGGCGACGTTGTTGCCTGCCTCGGGCTGGCCGTGGCCGGTCATGTGCTTGAGCGTGGCGAAGACCTTGCCCTCGGCCAGTTCCTTACCTTCGCCCTGAAGCCCCCGCACGGCGGCGACGCCCATCTCTCCGCAGAGATAGGGATCTTCCCCGAAGGTTTCCTCGATACGGCCCCAGCGTGGGTCGCGGGCGATGTCCACCACCGGCGACAGCGCCAGGGTGGAGCCGTGCGCGCGCACTTCGCGGCCGATCACCGACTGCACGCGCTCCACCAGATCGGTGTCGAAAGTGCCCGCCATGGCGATGGCCTGCGGAAAGCTGGTTGCTTCGGGCGCCATGTAGCCGTGGAGCGATTCCTCATGGAACAGCACCGGGATGCCGAGGCGGGTCCGCTCGCGCGCCCACTTCTGGGTGGCATTGACGAAAGCGATGGTATCGGCGGGCTTGCGCCAACGACCCGTCACTTCGGTGCCGGTATTGTTGGCCGTGGCCGCGCCGCCCCGGTCGGACGGGCGCGCGATCTGGCCGATGCCGTTCGGGTGCGCCTGACTGGCGCGCGCCGGATCGAAAGCGCGCGATTCGTTCATGATCTCACGCTTGCGGGTGGAGAGCGTGATGAGCTGGGCCACCTTCTCGTCCAGCGTCATGATGGCCATCAGATCCTTGACGCGCAGATCGACGGGAACCTTGGGATCCTTGTACAGCGGCGTTGCGGCGCGCGCGGAAAGCGGCAGGAACGCCAGCATCGAGGCGCCCGCGCCCCACCGCAGCAGCTCACGGCGCTTCATGGAAGCGGCGATCATGCGCGCGCCTCCACAAACGAGAGGCACGATCCCGCAACCGTCAGACAAACCGGAAAAATCATCGTTCTCCCCTGCATCCCCGGGCACTCTCGGGCCCATTTCCCAATCGGGCGGCAAACACTGTTGCCTGCCCTGAACTTTGTGTGTTAGCGGTATCATGCGCGACAACGAACGAGCTTGTCAATGGCATCGCGGCGCTAATTAATTCGGCCCTCGGGCCATGATCTGGGACACAGGGGAGGATGATGAAAAAGCGGCTTCTGACGATCGGCGTATGCGTGATGGCCCTTGGCTTCGCGACTGCTCCGGCCTTTGCAAACGATGGCTACGATCTCTGGCTGGCCCCTGCAAGTTCGCCCGCCACGGACATCCGCGTGATCGGCCAGTCGGAAACGCTGGACCGCGCCGCCGGAGAACTGCGCCGCGACCTTGCCGCCTCGGCGCTTCCGGTGGTTCTGGCAAAGGTCGACGATCCGGCGCTTGCCGCGCTGCGCCTGCCCACGGCATCGCTGGGCGAGGAAGGTTACCTGATCCGAGCCGCCACTCTCGACGGTCGCAAGACGCTGATCGTCACCGGCCAGACCGACCGCGCCGTGCTCTACGGCGCCTTCGCGCTGATCCGCGCGCAGAAGACCGGCGCCGATCTTGCCGCGATCGACGTTCAGTCAGCCCCGAAGATCGGCCTGCGCGTGCTCAACCACTGGGACAATCTCGACGGTTCGGTGGAGCGCGGATACGCGGGCCAGTCGCTGTGGGACTGGTGGACCCTGCCGGACTTCAAGGATCCGCGCTATACCGACTATGCCCGCGCCAACGCCGCGCTGGGCGTCAACGGGATCGTCCTCAACAACGTCAACGCCAAGCCGGAGAGCCTGACCGCGCCCTATATCGCCAAGGCCAAGGCGCTGGCCGAAGTGTTCCGGCCCTGGGGCATCAAGGTCTATCTCTCCGCCCGCTTTTCCGCACCGATCGAGATCGGCCACCTAAAGAGCGCCGATCCGCTCGATCCCCAAGTCCAGGCCTGGTGGAAAGCCAAGAGCGACGAAATCTACCGCGAAATCCCCGATTTCGGCGGATTCCTGGTCAAGGCCAACAGCGAAGGCCAGCCCGGCCCGCGCGACTATCACCGCAGCCATGCGGAAGGCGCCAACATGCTGGCCGCCGCCGTCGCGCCGCATGGCGGCATCGTCATGTGGCGCGCCTTCGTCTATGCCGAAACCGACCCGGACGACCGCGCCAAGCAGGCTTATACCGAGTTCAAGCCTCTCGACGGCAAGTTCGCCGACAACGTGCTGGTCCAGGTGAAGAACGGCGCCATCGACTTCCAGCCGCGCGAGCCGTTCCATCCGCTGTTCGGCGCCATGCCGAAGACGCCGATGATGCTGGAACTCCAGATCACCAAGGAATACCTGGGCTTCGCCACCCACCTTGCCTACCTCGGCACGATGTTCGAGGAAGTGCTGGAGGCCGATACCCACGCCAGGGGCAAGGGATCGACCGTGGCCAAGGTGGTCGATGGTTCGCTCTATCGGCATAAGCTGAGCGGCATTGCCGGGGTCGCCAATGTCGGGCGCGATCGCGACTGGTCGGGCTCCACGTTCAACCAGGCCAACTGGTACGCCTTCGGCCGCCTCGCCTGGGATCCGACGCTGTCGGCCGACAGGATCGCCCGCGAATGGGCGCAGCAGACTTTCGGCAACGATCCGCGCGTGATCGATACGGCGGTGAAGATGATGATGGCCTCGCGGGAGGCGGTGGTGGACTATACCGGGCCGTTCGGGCTGGCCCACCTGATGGGCACCGGCCACCACTACGGTCCCGGCCCCTGGATCAGCGACCTCGCCCGGCCCGAATGGAACCCGGTCTACTACCACAAGGCCGACAGGAACGGCATCGGCTTCGACCGCACGAAAACCGGCAGCAATGCCGTCGCGCAGTACGAACCGGCCGTGGCGAAAATGCTGGCCGATCCACGCACGACGCCGGAAAGCGAACTGCTGTGGTTCCATCACCTGCCGTGGGACTGGAAGATGAAATCCGGCCGCACGCTGTGGCAGGAGATGGTGGCGCGCTACGATCGCGGGGTGTCAACGGTCGCGCAGATGCAGTCCGAATGGCAGGGCGTGAAGGGCCTCGTCGATGCCGAGCGCTGGCAGAAGACCGCCAGCTATCTCCAGATCCAGCACGACGAGGCGAAGTGGTGGCGCGATGCCAGCCTGGCCTACTGGATGTCGGTAAACGGCCTGCAACTGCCTGAGGGCGTCGCCGCGCCGGAACACGATCTGGCGTGGTACAAGGCGCAGGACTTCCCGCTCGCGCCCGGCCATCCTCACTGACCACCTCCACTGATAACGCTTCGCTGGTTGCGCTACCAACGCGACTTGTGGTGTTAGCGAACATTCCCCGGCGCTCCTCATGAGCGCCGGGGATCCGCCGGGGAACCAGATGAGCAGGCAAACCAGAGGTCCGCGCAAGCAGCGCTCCAGCGCCAAGATCGACGATGTGGCCCGTCTCGCGGGCGTATCGCCGATGACGGTGAGCCGCGTCATCAACAAGGGCGCAAACGTCCGCGAGGAAACCCGCCGCAAGGTGGAAGTGGCCATCGCCGAACTGAACTACGCCCCCAGCACCGCAGCGCGGATACTGGCCGGGGGCGAGGACTTGCGGATCGGGCTTCTGCACTCCAACCCGAGCTTCGCCTATCTCAGCGAGTTCCTGGTCGGCGCCCTGGAGGAAACCAGCGCCGCCAATGCACAGCTGCTGGTGAAGCCGTGCAACGAGGAAGGCGGAGAAGGCGGCGGCGAGGCAAGGGCGGTGGCGCAATTGCTGCGCACCCGCATCGACGGCGTGATCCTGCCGCCGCCGCTCAGCGATTCGCCCGCCGTGCTGGAAGCGCTCAAGGACGCGGACGTGCCGGTGGTGGCGGTGGCCACGGGCCGGGCACCGGAATGGGCACTGTCCGTGAGCATCGACGATCGCGAGGCAGCCTTCACGATGACCCATCATCTGGCCGCGCTGGGCCATCGGCGGATCGGCTTCATCACCGGGCACCCGAACCAGACCGCCAGCGCCGAGCGTCTCGACGGCTACCGCGAAGCGCTTTCGGCGCTGTACCTGCCGTTCGATCCCGCACTGGTGGCGCAGGGATACTTCACCTATCGTTCCGGACTGGAGGCAGCGGCCCAACTGCTAGACCTCGATAGCCCGCCCACCGCAATCTTCGCCTCCAACGACGACATGGCCGCCGCCGCCATCACCGTGGCCCACCGGCGCGGGCTGGACGTGCCGAACCAGCTTACTGTCTGCGGCTACGACGATACCGCGCTGGCCGTCTCCGTCTGGCCCGAGCTGACGACGATCCGCCAGCCCACCACCGACATGGCGCGGCGCGCCGTGCGGCTGCTGATCGGCGAGATCCGCGCGCGCAACGGCGGCGGGTCGGCAGGCGATCATCCGCATGTGGTCGCTGAGTTCAAGCTGATCCGCCGCGATTCCGACGCTAAACCCGCCGCCTGATCCAAAGCGCATGAACGAAAAGCCCCCCTTGCGACAGGTCGCAAGGGGGGCCTTTCGTTTCGGGGCGGGCGGGGCTCTGAGCCCCTGCCCCTAAGGTTCTCAGCCTTCCATCTCTTCCAGCTCGCGCCCCTTGGTCTCGTTGACCATGGCGCGGACGAAGAAGAACGAGACGGCGGCGAAGAACGCATAGCCGGTGTAGGTCACGGCGAGGCCGGGACTGACCGCCAGCGCAGGGAAGCTCACCGAGACGGCGGCATTGGCGATCCACTGCGCGAAGCCCGCCACCGCAAGGCCGGAGCCGCGGATCTGGTTGGGGAACATCTCGCCCAGCATGACCCACATGATCGGGCCCCAGCTCATGTTGAAGAAGATCACGTAGAGGTTGGCGGCGACCAGCGCGATCACGCCGTTGTTGCCGGGCAGCGAAACGGCGCCGTCCGCGCCGGTGACGGCGGTGGAGAAGGCATAGGCCACGGTGGCCAGCGTCACCGCCATGCCCGCCGAGCCGATCAGCAGCAGCGGCTTGCGGCCGATGCGGTCCACCAGCGCGATGGTGGCGAGGCAGGCGCCGATCGATAGCACGCCGGAAAGGATGTTGGTCTGAAGCGCATAGTCTTCCGAGAAGCCGACGGCCTCCCACAGCGTGGCGCCATAGTAGAACACCACGTTGATACCGACGAGCTGCTGGAACACGGCGAGGCCGATGCCTGCCCAGACGATCGGGCGAACGCGGCCGCTGGTCTTCTCGATCAGGTCCGAAAGCTTGGGCTTGTGGTGGTCGGCAGCCAGGCTGGCGCGGATTTCCGCGACCTTACGGTCGGCTTCCGCCGTGCCGAACAGGCGGGTCAGCACGGCATGGGCGCGCGGCTCCTGGCCCTTTACCACCAGATAACGCGGGCTTTCGGGGATGATGAGCAGCGCGAAGAAGTAGATCGCGGCCGGGATCGCCTGGAGCCAGAACATCCAGCGCCAGGCCGGAAGGTCAAGCCAGAGCGCTTCGGTGGAGCCACCCGCGTAGCGTGCCAGCACGAAGTTGGCGACGAAGGCACCGGTGAGGCCGGTGATGATCATCACCTGCTGCACGCTGGACAGGCGGCCGCGAATGGCGGCGGGGGTCACTTCGGAGATATAGACCGGCGAGATCACGCTGGCCGCGCCGACGCCAAGGCCGCCGACGATGCGCGCGATGATGAAGATCGCCGACGATCCTGCCGCGCCGGCCACCAGGGCACTGACGAAGAACAGCACGGCGGAGAGCATCATCACGCCGCGGCGCCCGATCACGTCGGCCATGCGACCTGCGGCGAAGGCGCCGATCGACGAGCCGACGAGGATTGCGCCGACATTGAAGCCGATTCCCAGCTTGCCGAGATCGAAGGCGGCCTCAAGCCCCTTCTGGGTGCCGTTGATAACGCCGGAATCGTAGCCGAACATGAAACCGCCGATCGTGGCGACGGCCACGATGGCGATGATGAACGCCATGTTGATCCGGGTATCCGACCCGGATATCGGGCCGCTCTGCGCCGCAGTCATTCCTCATTCCCCTTAATCGAATGCGCCGATATTGTTTTGGGCGCCCGCATGGTGTTGGCGACTTAACTGTTGGCCGGGCATACCGGCAAGCCGGAAACGCCCGGATCGAAAGCGAAAACGTTGCCTGCCAGCGGCTGCCGTTCCAGTTCCGCCGCCGAGAGCCCCTTGCGCGCCGTGGTGGCGTAGGCGGTGCGCAGCTCCGGGCCGCCGAAAGCGATCTTGGTGATGTTGGCGACCGGGAATTTCACGGTTGCCATCAGCTTGCCCGCCGGATCGTAGCGCCGCACGCCCCAGCCTCCGAACAGCCCGGTCCAGAGGCAGCCCTCGGCGTCGATCACGGCGCCATCCGGGTAGCCGGCGCCGTCCTCGATGGTGACGAAGGCTTCGGGCTTGCCCAGCGTACCGTCCTCATCGACCGAAACGCGCCAGATCGTCTTGCCCAGCGTATCGGTGTGCCAGAGCGTCCGTCCGTCCGCGCTGATCGCGGGGCCGTTGGTGATGACCACCTCGGGCAGGCCCGCGTGGACGCAATGCCCTCGGTCCAGCCGATAGAGCGCGCCGGAAGCCTCGGTTTCCTCGTCATGCATCGAACCCAGCCAGATGCGCCCCGAAGGATCGGTGGCGGCATCGTTCAGCCGGTTGTCGGCGCGGTTCGGCTCGGGGTCGTGGAGCAGCGTAAAGGCGCCGGTTTCCGGGCTGAACCGATGCAGCCCGGTCTTGACCCCGGCAATCATGTCGCCGCGCTCCGTCGGCAGCGCCCAGCCGATCTGGTCGGGCGCGTGCCACATGTCGAGCATGCCGGTCGCCGGATCGTGCCGGTAGAGCCGGTGCTCCTTGATATCGACGAACCACAGGCGGTCGCCGGTCCAGACCGGCCCCTCGCCCAGCGTGGCGCCGACGGAAAGAACGGATTCCGGCGTCACGTCAGCGCCACCCGGCATCGACGAAGTAGTCGTGCCCGGTGCACATGGCGCCGTCGTCCGAGGCCAGGAACAGGCAGAGCGCGGCGACGTCGACAGGCTGGATGCGCGCCTTGAGGCACTGCGCGGCCATGATCTCGGCCTCGCCCTCGGGCGTGTACCACTGCTTCTGGCGCGGCGTATCGACATTGCCCGGCACGATCGTGTTGACGCGGATATTGTCCGCACCCAGATCGCGCGCCATGGCGCGGGTCATGCCTTCCACGGCTGCCTTGGCGGTCTGGTAGAGCACCAGGTCCGGCAGGCCGAGATGCCAGCTGATCGAACCGAAGTTCAGGATCACGCCGTGCCCTTGCGCCTTCATGCCCGGAACCACTGCCTGCGCCGCGAAGAACTGGTGGCGCAGATTGGTGGCCATGCGATCGTCCCAATAGGCGGGCGTCACGTCGTCGATCGTGTGGCGATCGTCGTTGGCGGCATTGTTGAGCAGCACGTCCACGCCGCCCAGCAGGCCCGAAAGCTCGGCTACGGTGGCGGCGGTGGCATCCAGGTCGCGAAGGTCGCAGGCGCGGAAATGCGTTCCCGGCAGCGAAGCGGAAAGCGCTTCGCCGGCCGCGGCGTTGATGTCCACGAAGGCGACATGCGCGCCCTGGGCCACGAAAGCCTCGACAAGGCCCGCACCGATGCCGGTGCCGCCGCCCGTGATGAGAACGCGCTTGCCCTTGAGGCTGGGGTAGATTGCAGAATGTCTGGTCATGGATGGGCCTTCATCAAGCCTTGAGAAGCCCGCGCGAAAGCAGGTTGGCGTAGAGTGCCGAGATGCCGGTGCGCCAGGGCGCCGCATCGCGCGAGGTGACGACGCGGTTCTGGAGCTGGCCCAGCTTGTCGCTCTCGATGGTGACGACATCGCCCACCTTGTGGGTAAAGCCGCGACCCGCCTCGTCACGGTCCTGCACGGGCGCGAAAAGCGTACCGAGGAACAGCACGAAGCCATCGGGATAGTGGTGCTCGCTCAGCGTCTGGCGCACGAGATCCAGCGGATCGCGGCTGATTTCCGCCATGTTGCTGGTGCCGCGCAGGACGAACTGGTCCTCTCCGGTGATCGAGAGGCGCACTTCGGCGACGCGCACGTCGTCGATGGTGAAGCTCTCGTCGAAGATGCGGACGAGCGGTCCGAGCGAGCAGGAGGCGTTGTTATCCTTGGCCTTGCCCAGCAGCAGGGCCGAACGACCCTCGAAATCGCGCAAGTTCACGTCGTTGCCGAGCGTGGCGCCGACGGCCTGGCCGTCGCTGCCGACCAGCAGGGCGATCTCGGGTTCGGGGTTGTTCCAGCTGGAATCCGAGCGCACGCCGATCTCGGCGCCGACGCCGACGGTGGAGAGCACCGGTGATTTGGTGAAGACTTCCGCATCGGGGCCGATCGCGACTTCGAGGTACTGCGACCAGAGGCCGTCCTCGATCAGCGCGGCTTTGAGCTGCGCGGCGCTTTCGGAGCCGGGCACGACCGAGCGGATCTGGCCGCCGATGCGCGATTCCAGACGTTCGCGGATGGCGGCGGCGGCGCTCCAGTCACCACGGGCGCGCTCTTCGATCACGCGCTCGATAGCGGAGGTCGCGAACGTGACGCCGCAGGCCTTCACGCACTGGAGATCGACCGGGGAGAGCAGGTTCACCGAAGCGACATCGAAAGCGCCGAGGCGCTTGCCGCCGTTGCCGGTGAAATCGCCCGCCTCGACCAGAGCCGAGACAGTGGGCGCCACGGCCGACATGTCGATCAGTTCGCCACGGACGACGAGAATGGGGCTAGGGCCTTCGCCGAAATCGGCGCGGCCCAGGAACGTGCCGGAAATCCAGTCGGCAGGCATCAACGACATACAGTCTCGGGATTCGTCACGATTCCCCCTCCCATGTTTCATTTACTGATAGCGCTACCAATTGGCAGATTGATGCGGGTTGTCAAGCACCATCGCATGATCCGGAAACAGTCCGAGCGCAAGGCGCCGGGGCTGGTTTGCGGAGGCCGTTGCATCTTGCCGGGCCGTTCGAGCGTTGAGCCTTTCCCGACCGCTTGTCCAAGGATGCTGCGACATGACCGAAATCCGCTCTGGAGACGACGCTCTGGCCGCACCGCCGCCGGACGTGCCGTTCGAAAACGCGCATGACCGGGCGACCTGGATCGAGGCGACGCGGCGCATCGCCGCCGTGGCCGGTGCCGATATCTCCGGGGAGCCGGGATGGATGTCCTGGCGCGAAGGCGATTCCGAGCGAGGCGGGCAACGCTATTTCATTCCGCGCGACACATTGCTGGTGGAAGAGGCCCATCGGCTGGGCATCACCTCCGATTCGCAGTTCTTCGGCGGCGCCGTCCCGTCCCATTTCATCGCGACCAAGGCCATCTCCCATCCCCTCGTCTCGCCTGAGGCCCGCGCGCCGGAGGGCTGGAACCCGGCCCTCGCCGCCCGGATCGAAGAGGCCGTGCTGCGCGGCTATACCGCCTTCACGGTAGCGGACGCCGCGCTGGCCGGGCGGCTGATGCTGGAATACGGTCCTGCCCGGCTCAAGGAAGTGGAGGCAACCTCCGGCCAGGGCCAGACGGTAGTGACCAGCGAGCGGGAGCTGGAAGACGTGCTGGCCGCGATCGATCCCGCCCGTATCGAAGCGGGCGGCGTGGTGATCGAGGAGAACCTGGAGCAGGTCGAGACATACAGTGTCGGCACGGTCACCCTTCCCGCACCCGGCGGCAATGGGTTCCGGTCGCTTGCCTATTGGGGCACCCAGCAGCTCACCCGCAACAACCAGAGTGACGTCGCCTATGGCGGCTCGCGGCTCCACGTCGTGCGCGGAGGATTCGCGGAACTCGGCCGTGAGATGCTCTCGCATGACCGGGCCGAAGCGGTCATGAAGGCAAGGCTTTACGACAGCGCCGTCTTCGCCGCCTGGCCCGCGCTGTTCGCCTCGCGCCGCAACTACGACGTGGCCGAGGGTATCGACGCGCAAGGCCGCAAGCGCATCGGCGTGCTGGAGCAGAGCTGGCGCATCGGCGGCGCCACCGGCGCCGAGATAGCCGCCTTCGAGTACCTTGAAGCCCATCCCGACCGTCACGCAGTGACCACGGCCACGGTCGAGATCTATGGCGATCCCGATGCCGCTCCGCCCGGCGCGGCCGTCTATTTCAGCGGCGTGGACCCGGTGGCCGGTCCCCTGACGAAGTACGCCGCTATCGTCGAATGAAATGGTGACACGCATGAAATCTGCCCGCCCCGTGACGCTGCCCGTGGCCGACGAGACGATCGACGGCACGATCCTCACCCCTGCCAAGCTCACGCCCGGCGTGCTCTTCATCCATGGCTGGGGAGGCTGCCAGGAACAGGATCTGGTGCGCGCCGAGGAGATCGCCCAGCTCGGCTGCATCTGCTTCACTTTCGACTTGCGCGGCCATGCCCGGCACGAGGGAGAGCGCAACAGCGTGACCCGGTCGGACGGCTTGGCCGACGTGATCGCCGCCTACGACTTCCTGGCGGGCCAGGACGGGATCGACGCTTCCGCCATGGCGGTGGTGGGCACGAGCTACGGGGGCTATCTGGCCGCCCTGCTCACAGCGGAACGGCCGGTTTCCTGGTTGGCGCTGCGGGTTCCGGCGCTCTATCCCGACACCCACTGGGACGTGCCCAAGGCCCTACTCGATCGCGCCGAGATCGACCGCTACCGCAGCCATTTCCGCACCGGCCACCAGGATCGCGCGCTCGCCGCCTGCGAACGCTTTGCCGGAGACGTGCTGATCGTGGAATCGGAATTCGACGACTACGTGCCCCATCCTGCGATCAGCTCCTACATGGCGGCATTCCGCAACAGCCGTTCGCTCAGCTATCGCGTCCTCAAGGGCGCGGACCATGCCTTGCGCGACGAGAGCCAGCGAAAGGGATACAACGACCTGCTCATCGCCTGGATCGAGGAAATGGTGCGCGGCGTCCGCCGACCTACTTAGGCGGTACACGCATGGTCGCACCATCTGGGCCGATCCGCCGAACACCCTGTCGAACCTCGCCCCTCCGGCTCCGATCGCTTGGAAACCGCCCGGCCAGCGCGGCGTTCGTCGGTATATGCGGATGGGGCTGACAGAGACGAGGAACACGCTGATGGCCGAGATCCAGGATATGATCCATGAAGATGCCCTGCCGGGGCACGAGAGCACGCTCGAACCCAAGCCGGAATGGGCGCCGCGCTATCCGGGATCGGACCGGCTGAAGGACAAGGTGGCGATCGTCACGGGTGCGGACAGCGGCATCGGCCGCGCGGTAGCGGCGCTGTTTGCGCGCGAAGGCGCCGACGTGGCGATCCTCTACCTGCTGGAAGACGACGACGCGGCCGAAACGAAGCGCATCGTCGAGGCCGAAGGCCGCCGCGCGATCACCATCCGCGCCGACATCGGATCGCCGGACGCCTGCGAACTGGCGATCCGCCAGACCATGGAGAGCTTCGGCAGGATCGACGTGCTGGTGAACAACGCGGGCGAGCAGCATCCCGACAAGGACATCACCGATATCAGCGAAGAGCAGCTTCGCCGCACGTTCCAGACCAATATCTTCGGCATGTTCTTCATGACCCAAGCCGCGCGGCCTCATCTGAAGGCCGGCGCCAGCATCATCAACTGCACCAGCGTGACGATGTACAAGGGCAGCAAGGAACTGCTCGACTACAGCTCCACCAAGGGCGCGATCACCGCTTTCACCCGTTCGCTCTCGGAGAACCTCGTGGGCGAAGGCATTCGCGTCAATGCCGTGGCGCCGGGGCCGATCTGGACGCCGCTCAACCCCTGCGGCGGCGCGAGCCCGGAAAAGCTGGAAAACTTCGGCGAGGATACGCCGATGGGCCGCCCCGGCCAGCCCAACGAAGTAGCGCCTTCGTTCCTGTTCCTCGCCTGCGAGGACGCCAGCTACATGAGCGGGCAGGTGCTCCATCCCAATGGCGGTATCATCGTGGGAAGCTGAAGCAGAGGCGCTTCGCAGGCGCCGCCCGGACACGGCGCCTGTGACCGCCTCATGCCTGCAACGACGAGGGATGCCGGTTGTCTACGCTCGGTAATTCGATGTTCCAGGAAAATTCCCGGCCTTCATACTTGCGCGTAACCGTCAGCCCATGCCCCGTTTCGAAGAGCCGATAGCTGCCCCGTGCGAAAAGCTCGGGATCGGCGCGGCGCTGCGCCAGCAGGTCGCGGGTGAGCGCCGCCTTGCGCAGGGACTGGTCGTCCTTCGAGCCAGTCCAGTCGACCGGGCGGCGGTTATCGGGATCGGTCAGGGATACCGCGCCCCATTCGGTACCCTGATAGATATCGGGTACGCCCGGCGCGGTAAGCTGGAGCGCCGCTTGCGCCAGGATCACCCGCTCGCGCGCGGCTTCGAAAGGCTTTTCGGTGCCCTCGGGCCAGAAATCGGGACAGCAATCGGAGCGGGCGAGATCGCTCAGCAGCGCCTTGACCAGCGTTCCGGCGCGGGCCTCCGCCTCTTCGTTGGGCGCTTCATGCCGTGAGAGATCCTTGGCCTCGCGCATGGCCTTGTTCATATGCTCGGCCGCGCGGGCCTCCGCATCCGGGGCACCGCGCAGGGCCAGCGCCGTTTGGAGGGCATAGATACCCCAACGCTCGGGCAACCCGGATTGCACCGCCCGGCTCCGCGCCTCGGCATAGAGGCGGCGCGCCAGTTCGGGAACATGACCGAGCGCCACGATCGCCGCGCGCGCATCGGCAGAGCGCTTGGTGTCGTGCGTGGAAAGCGTGTTCAGGGCGAGCGGCGTCTGCTCCGCGCGCGCCTGCATGAGCCGGGCGAAACCGTCGATGTCGAGCGGCTCCAGATCCGGCTCGGCACCCACTTCACAGAAGGGCAGATAGGAAACGCTGCGGAAGAACACGGTGTCTTCCTCGGACTTGGCGGTGAGCGCGCCGGTAAGCTGCTCGAAACGCGCCGCGAAGGTGCGTGCGGTTTCGCTTGTGGAAGAGCTGCGCAGCAGATCGAGTAGAGCCGCCGTAACGTCGCCGGATGCCTCGGGCGCGCCCGTCAGTTCGGCCCCATCCGCCGTGTAGGCGCGATAGACCGGCCATGCCGTCGCCAGCCGTGCCACGCCGTCGGCCACGGCCGGGCCCAGGGTGCGCGGAACCGCGAGAGCCGCCATGGCCGCTTCCGTCACGCGCCGCAGTTCAGGGGCCAGCGAATCCGCCAAAAGGGCGCGGCGCACCGCGCGCACTTCGGCATGGGTATCGTGCGGCACCGCGCCTTCCGCCGCCTCGCGCATGGCGGAAAGGCCGGGTGCATGCGTGAGCAGGCGGGTCACCGGCGCCAGGAACTCGTAGCCGCTCATCCCCTCGATCGGCCATTCATTGGGGATCCGCTCATCCGCCTTGACGATCTTTTCCACCCAGACGGGCACCGAGCCCACGGCATCCCGCAGTCTCCGGAGATAACCGCCGGGCTGAGCCAGGCCGTCTATGTGATCGACCCGCAGCCCGTTGATCCGTCCGGCACGGACCTGCTCGACGATCCAGCGGTGGGTGAGATTGAAGACGCCGGGGTCTTCCTGCCGCACGCCGATCAGGCTGGTGATGTTGAAGAAGCGGCGGTGGATGATCGCATCGGCCGTCTCCCGCCAGTCGCCCGCCGACCACCATTGCTCGGAGAGCAGCGCCGCCAGCGTGGGCGCGTCCAGCCCTCCTTCCTCCACCAGCCTGCGCGCAAGCGGCGTCTCGCGCAGGGGATAGGGCTGACCATAGATGGCAAGGGCCGGCTGCGCGGGCGTGCCGGCGATGCCGATCGAGCCCGCTTCCAGCACGTCTTCCACCATGCCGTCCAGCACTGGGAAGTGCAGCGGCCCCTTGTCCCAATCGATGTCGAAGACGCGGGCGAACTGGCTGCCGCGACCATGCCGCATGATATCGGCGATAAAGGGATTTTCCGGCGTGAACGCCATGTGGTTGGGAACGATGTCGAGGATCAGGCCGATCCCGGCGGCGCGGGCCGCCTCGCTCAGCGCGACGAAGGCCGCTTCGCCTCCGAGCGCAGGGTCCACCAGGTTGGGATCTATGACGTCGTAGCCATGGGTAGAGCCAGCAGCGGCCTGGAACAGCGGTGAAAGGTAGAGGTGGCTCACCCCCAGATCGACGAGGTGCGGCAGCAGGAAGCGGGCGTCGTCCAGCCCCACGCCGCCCCGCAGTTGGAGGCGATAGGTGGCGACGAAGGGGATAGGGGCGGTCATTCCGGGCGATCCGTGTGAAGTGCGGCGGAAAAGGCGAAGGGGCTGGCCTTACCGTTGACGAGGGGGCCGGTGACGAGGATCAGCGGATCCTCGTGCGGCGCGAAGGCCTGTTCACCGGAGCGTGTGCCCAGCCGCGCACGCAGGGACAGGCGCGCGCGGCCGAAGTCCCAGACGGCCTCGATCATGGCGCCGTCCCGCTCGACCGCGACGGACGGCCAGGCATTGTCGGCCAGCAAAGGCACCACATGATCGCGGCGCAGCGCCAGCAGGTGGCGCACGAATGCCTGATGATCCTGTTGCTCCTTGCGACACGGCGCGCCGATCTTGGAGACCCTGAAAGTGTCGGGCGAAATGGGATCGGGCACTTCACCCCCGAATGCCTTGAACTGCGCGAACTCTTCGGCGCGGCCCTTGCGGACTGCCGCGGCCAGGTCGCCCGTGAAGTCCGCGAAGAACAGGAAGGGCGCGTCGGTCAGGAACTCGTCGCCCATGAAGATCATCGGCACGAAGGGCGCGAGCACGGTCATCGCGGTCGCCACCCGCAAGGCGGTGCGGTCTTCGACAAGCTGGTGCAGCCGCTCGCCCTGCGCGCGATTGCCCACCTGGTCGTGATTGCCGAGGAAGTTCACGAAAGCGGTGCGCGGCAATTCGCCGGACGGTTCGCCGCGTGCATGCCGGGCGCCCTTGCGGTGCTGGCCCTGTTCGACATAGCCATCGCGCAGAGCCGTCTCGATGTCGGCCAGCGGATCGAC
>NZ_DAMDBA010000006.1:0-15508 GCF_032093395.1 Novosphingobium sp. | reverse complement strand
GGCGCGTAATAGGCCTCGTCCTCGCCGGTCAGCAGGCAGTGGATGGCGTGATGCCAGTCGTCGTTCCAGGTGGCGTCGAACGGCGCCTCGGCGGCGAAGTAGCGCGCCAGGTTGCGTTCGTCCTCGGTGACGAGGTGGATCGGCCGCCCCCATGCCTCCGCGCGGACGCGCGCGCCCAGTTCGTCGAGGAAGTGGACGGGAGAATGGTCCTCGATGGCATGGACGGCATCGAGCCGCAGCCCGTCGAGCCGGTATTCCGTCAGCCAGTACAGGGCGTTTTCGATGAAATAGTCGCGCACCGGCCGCGCCTCGTAGGCGATGCCTTGCCCCCAAGGCGAGCGACGCTCGGGGTGGAAGAACGCGGGGCACCAGGCCGGCAGGTAGTTTCCCGAGGGGCCGAGGTGGTTGTAGACCACGTCCAGCAGCACGCCCATGCCCAGAGCTTGGGCGGCGTCCACGAAGCGCCGGAAATCGTCGGGTGAACCATAGGCATTGTGCGGCGCATAAGGGAGCATCCCGTCGTATCCCCAGCCCCGCTGCCCGTCGAACTGCGCCACTGGCAGCAGTTCGACCAGCGTGATCCCCAGATCGCGCAGGCGCGGCAGTTCCCTGGCGGCGGCGGCAAAAGTGCCTTCTTCCGTGAAGGTGCCCAAGTGCAGTTCGTAGACGACCGCCTCGTGCCACGGCAGGCCGCGCCATTCGCTCTGCCAGCCGAAAGCGGCGGGATCGACCAGCAATGAGGGGCCATGGACATCGCCCTGTTGGGCACGGGCGGCGGGATCGGGATAGGCCTCGCCGTCCACCACGACGCGATAGGCGTCGCCCGCCGCGGCTTCCGCCTCGATGCTCCACCAGCCGTCCGCCTCGCTTTCCAGCGGAACTTCTCCAGTAGGCAGTTCCACGGCCACCTCGCGCGCATCGGGCGCCCAGAGGCTGAAGCACCAGCGACCATCGGGCAGCGGCTCCGCACCCCAGGATTTGGCGAAATGCGCGTCGCCGGCCGTGGTCATCTCCGTCACTCCGGTGCGAAGACGCAGACGCTGGCGGCGGCAACCACTGCCGTGCCGTCCTCCACCGCTTCCGCCGCGAAGGCATCGCCGCGCGCAGTATCGAGCACGCGGTGCCACTGCGTGACGCCATTGTGCTCCGGCAGGGTGAACGTCACTTCGTCGCCCGCGTTGAGCACGATGAACAGCGGCCTTTCGCCTTCCACGAAGGCTTCCTGCGCGGAATAGCTCAGGAAGAAACCCAGGACGCGCAGTTCCGCCCGGCCCCAGAGTTCGGCGTCCATCTCCCGTCCGTCGGGCTGGTGCCAGGCGATCTCCACCCGGCCGTCCTCGGCGGGGTCGCCGCTCAGGAAGTTGTCCTGCGAGAGCACCGGATGGTCGCGGCGGAAGCCGATCATGCGCGTGCAGAACTCCAGCAGCGCGTCGTCCTTGCCGGCCCAGTCGATCCAGGCCGTCTCGTTGTCCTGGCAATAGACGTTGTTGTTGCCGTTCTGGCTGTTGCCGATCTCGTCCCCGGCCAGGATCATCGGCACGCCCTGGCTCAGCAGCAGCGTTGCCAGCATGGCGCGGCGGCGGGCGGCGCGTGCGGACTGGATGCCCTCGTCCTCGGTCGGCCCTTCGGCACCCATGTCGTCAGACAGGTTGTTGTCGTGGCCGTCCGCCCCGCCCTCGCCGTTCGCCTCGTTGTGGCGATCGTTGTAGGACACGGTATCCATCAGCGTGAAACCGTCATGCGCGGCCAGGAAATTGACCGAGGAGGTCGCGCCGCGATCGGAATGGTTGAACTGCTCGGGCGAGCCGATCAGGTGGTTGGCAAGATCGCCCACCAGTGCCGGATCGCCGCGCCAGAACCCGCGCGCGGTGTCGCGGAACTTGTCGTTCCATTCGCGGAAGGGATAGGGGAAGCCGCCGACCTGATAGCCGCCGCTGCCCACGTCCCAAGGCTCCGCGATCAGCTTCACGCCCGACAGGATCGGATCCTGCCGGATGGCGTCGAAGAAGCCGCCCTCGCGGTCGAAGCCTAGGGCCTCCCGGCCCAGCGTGGAGGCGAGGTCGAAGCGGAAGCCGTCGACGTGCATGGCCTGCACCCAGTAGCGCAGCGAATCCAGCACCATGCGGATGACCATAGGATGCGCCACGCTCAGCGTATTGCCGGTGCCGGTCTGGTCGAAGCTGTAGCGCGGGTTCTCGGGGGAAAGTGCGTAGTAGCTGGCGTTGTCCAGGCCCCGGAAGCTCAGCGTGGGGCCACGCTCGGAGCCTTCGGCGGTGTGATTGTACACCACGTCCATGATCACTTCGATGCCGGCTTGGTGGAAGCGCTTCACCATGTCCTTGAACTGGCGGATCGCCCCGCCTTTCGGTCCCAGATAACGCGGCTCGGGCGCGAAATAGCCGAGGGTCTGGTAGCCCCAGTAGTTGGACAGGCCCTTGTCCAGCAGCATCCGGTCGTCGAGGAAGAACTGGCAGGGCAGCAGTTCGATGGCGGAGACGCCCAGCTTGAGCAGATGGTCGAGGATCGGCTCGCTGACCATCCCGGCGTAAGTGCCGCGCAGCTCCTCCGGAACGTCCGGGTGGCTCATCGTCAGCCCGCGCACATGGGCTTCGTAGACCAGCGTTTCGCCCCAGGGGCGGCGAATGGAGTTATCGCCCTCCCAGTCGAACGCCGGATCCTGCACCACGCCCTTCACCATGAAGGAGGCGGAATCGCGGTCGTCGAACGTCAGGTCGTCGCCGGTAGAGAGGTCGTAGCCCCAGAGCGCATCGTCCCATTGCAGCTTCCCGGCGATCTCGCGGGCGTAGGGATCGAGCAGCAGCTTGTTGGGGTTGAAGCGATGGCCCTGTTCCGGCTCGTAGCGGCCGTGGGCGCGGTAGCCGTAAAGCTGACCCGGCTTTACGCCCGGAATGTATCCGGAAAAGATCGATCCCTCGCGACTGGGCATCTCCAGCCGCGCCACTTCATCCTTGCCGTCCTCGGAGAACAGGCAAAGCTCCATGGCTTCGGCGTTTTCGGAGAAGATCGCGAAGTGCGTTCCCTCACCGGTGAATTCGGCGCCCAGCTCGTGCTGCTGCCGCTCGGGCTTGGCGAAGGCGAAATCCATGAGGGCCTCGTTCAGAAGGAGGAAACGGAAACGCGGGCCCGCGCCACGCAGGCGCGCGGGCCGGAATCCGGGTAGCGGTCCTGGGAACGCGCAGCAGGCGCATGTTCTACGGGCCGCCGCCGACGCGAGGCCAACCTTTGCAGCGCCCGCGCCGAAATCACGCGGATGCCGCCTTCCGATACGGTGCACCACTTGCCATGCTCGGCCAGTTCCGCATCGAGGTCGAAGCCATCGGGCACCACCGCATCGGCCAGCACGATCGCGTCCGATATCGTCACCGCCCGCCCGATCCGGGCACCGGGCAGCAGCACGACATTGCGCAGGGTGGAGCCGAAGCCGATCGCGCGGCGGTCTCCCAGGCCGTGATGGACGGGATGATTCACCGGCCAGGAAGGATCCAGCGGCAGCGATCCGTCCACAAGGTGGCGCTGCACGGCATGGTAGGCGTCCAGCGTCCCCAGATCCTGCCACAGCGGCTCTCGGCCCTGCCGCCCGGGCAGCGCATAGGCATAGGCGGTGCCGCAGGAAACCAGCGCAGGGATGATGTGCTTGCCGAAGTCGAGATCGGCAACGGTGCCTTCGACTTCCTTCAGCAGCTCGCGCAGCAGCTTCCATTCGAAAACGTAGATGCCCATGGAGGCCAGGGCATGGCCGGGACGGTCGGGCGCTTCCGGCGCAATGAAGGGCTTTTCCACGAAAGCGGTGACGCGATGCGAGGCATCCGCCTCCAGCACGCCGAACCCGGAGGCCTGCTCCCGAGGCACATGGACCACGCCGACGGTCACTTCCGCGCCGCTGGCGATATGCCGTTCCACGAAGGGGCGGTAGTCCATCTGGTAGAGATGGTCGCCGGCAAGGATCACCACATGGCGCGGCGCCACCAGGTCGATCTCGTCGGCAATGCAGGCGACGGCGGCGGCGGTGCCTTCGTAGGGCCCGTATTCGGCGCCGTCGAGGATCGAGATCGCCGGGCGAGCGTCGTCCGCCTGCCAGCAGTCCAGCAGATGGCGCTGGAGCGTCTCGGGCTGGTACTGCGTCAGCACCATCGTTTCGCCCATGCCGGAATTGACGGCATTGGCCAGCGTGAAGTCGATCAGGCGGCCGTGCGGGCCGATCGGCAGGGCAGGCTTCGCCTCATGGTCAGTCAGGTCGTGGAGACGGCTGCCGCGCCCTCCCGCCAGGATGATCGACAGGACAGAACCAGGATGACCTTCGCTACTCACGCTTACCATTCGCCCCTCTTCATCGGAACCGTGCTGCGCTGCCTAAACCACGAAAAGAGGGCCGGTTCCGCGCTCCCGCGCACGGTTCGTCGCATTCAGGCTCTTTCGAAACGCGACTTCGCAACATGGGTTATACGGCAGGCCAGATCTGCCTCTCCGGAGGCCACCACATAGTGATCGCCGGCTTCGGCAATTCCTGTCGTGAAAACAACGTCGCGCAAGTACATCTGCTCTTCCAGCGGCTGGGTGAGAGCGGGGTTCGCCTCGATCAGGGGGACATGGCCAGTACGCAGCACGCGGGAGGGATCGTCGCGATCGAGGATCGACCAGTAGGTGCGGTAGATGCCCACGATCTCCTTGGGCTCCACCCCGTGCCACAGCGTCAGCCAGCCCTCGTCGGTGAGGATCGGCGGCGCCCCGCCGCCCATGCGCGCGGTGGCGACGGTGGCCGCATGGGGACGGATGCCGGGACGGCGGCAGGGCTTCCAGAACAGACCGTCGGGAGAATGGGCCAGGTTGATCGACGGTCCCGCGCGCCATTCGCTGCCGGGCGGATATGCGAAGTAGAGATCGCCCAGCGGCCGGGTCTGCGCCCAGTAATGCCCGTCGATCAGGCCCTCGAAGATCAGCATGTCCTTGTTCTGGTGGTCCAGCACGATATCTTCGAAGTGCCAGTCCAGCCCGTTCTCCGAGCTGTAGAGCGTCGTCGAATGACGCTCGGGGCTGACCGAGCAGGTCGTCATCAGCCAGCCCGCGCCCACCTTGCTGATCCGGGCGTCCTCCACACCGTAGCATTGCAGGCTGCTGCGCGGCGCCACGGCACGGTCGTAGTGGACGGCCACCACCTCCAGCCCGTCGGCGCTCAGTTCCACCGGCAGCAGCCAGGACAGCGAGGTGAGCGCCATGATCTTCCAGCCGCCCCCGCGCAGCATGAACTTGCGCGGATCGGCAGTGTCGGCATGTTCCAGCGGCCAGGCATCGAGGACGTAGCGGCCCGCGCTTCCCTCCTCGCCTTCCCAGCGGATCGCATGGACATGGCCGTCGCGGATCGGATCGCGCAGAGCCTCGGCCACCCGGACCATCATCAGCAGGTTGCCGCTCGGCAGACGGGTAAGCCCCGGATTGAAGGCGCCGAGCACGTAAGTGTCCGCATCCAGATGCCCGGCAAGGGGCGAGCGGGACAAGTCCACATCGTCAGGGACGAAAACCAGGCGATCTTCTGGAAAGGATTCCGGCGAAACGGGTTCTGGCACGGCATGACCTCCTGCGAATGCGGGCACTGCTGCGACCGACAAACGCACGAGGCGCCTTCGGGTGCCTGCCTGGGACGACAATCCACCTATACTCCGGCCACCTATACTCCGGCCACCGATACTCCGGCCACCGGTACTCCTGTTGACGCACCCCAAGGGCTTCCCGTAGCCCGGCAATCAATCCGCCGGGAACAATTTCATCGACATAACCATTGTTTCGGCTTCGCATCGATAGCCGCGCGGCATGAAGCGCGGCATCGTGCTGGTCGCTTTGGCGGATCGCCAGATCGGCGGGGTCGTGCTCATCGAGCATACCTCGCCAGCAGCTTACCGGAACGAAGAGTACCTATGGCTTCAAGCACCCCCCCTCCCGCAACCTCCGCTCCCAGGCCGCCGGCGCCCGATGTGCAAGCACAGATCCAGGATCTGACCAATTCGACGGTCAACTGGTTCCAGGCCTACTGGCTGCAGATCCTGATCGCCGGTGCCATTGCCTTCGCCATCGTCACCGCGCTCTACGCCCTGCGCAGGCTGGGCACGCGCCTTTGCCGGCCGGGACAAACGCATGTGCGGGCGCGGGGCGCCTGGCTCACCGTGGTAGGCCGCGTGGCCGCCAAAACCACCAATTATTTCATCATCATGGTCGCCATCAAGGTGGTGGACAACTACGCGCAGACGCCGCCTCTGCTCGATAACCTGGTGACGTTCCTCTTCACTATCGCCGCCGTCCTGCAATGCGCGATCTGGGCCCGCGAGCTGATCCTGGGCGCCATCGAGCACAAGACCGCCAGCGAGCATTTCCAGGGCGAGACGATCATCAACGCCATGGGCCTGATCCGGCTGCTGGTGAGCGTGGTGGTCTTCGCCGTGGCCGCCGTGGTCCTGCTGGACAACCTGGGCGTCAACGTGACGGGCCTCGTCGCCGGTCTGGGCGTCGGCGGCATTGCCATCGGTCTGGCCGCGCAGGGCATCTTTGCAGACCTTTTCGCGGCGCTGGCCATCATCTTCGACCGCCCCTTCAGCAAGGGCGACCAGATCAGCTTCGGTGCCAGCACCGGCACGATCGAGGCGATCGGCCTCAAGTCCACCCGCATCCGCGCCTATACCGGCGAACTGCGGATAATCTCGAACAAGTCGCTGCTGGACATGGAAATTCTGAACGTCTCCAAGCGCGACCATATCCGCCTGCCCTTCACCATCGGGGTCGCTTACGAAACGCCGCCCGAAACGCTGGCGCGCGTACCCGCGATCCTCAAGGAACTGGTCGAGGAAGCCGGAGGCAAGGCCGCGCGGGCCGGGTTCGAGACGTTCGGCGCCAGTTCGCTCGACTTCGCCTTGCTGGTGGACGTGCCGGGGGCCGATTGGTCGGTGGCGCACCCGCTGCGCGACCGCCTGCTGGTCCTGATCATGAAGCGCTTCGCGGCGGAAGGAATCTCGATCCCCTATCCCACGCAGACGACGTTCACGGCGGCTCCCAATGGCGAACTGATCATGCCTTACGCCGAAGCGCCACGCATGGAGCGGCAAGTGAGCCAGCGCGGGTAGGCTGGCCGTACACGGCCCCGCAGACAGGCGTCGTCCCGGACTTGATCCGGGACCGCTGGCGGTCTTTAGGCGCGAGCGGTCAGACCGGCGCCCTGCCGCGGGGTGGGCTGGTCACGGCCAGCGGTCCCGGATCAAGTCCGGGACGACGACGAAAACACTACAATAACGAAAAAGGCCCCGATCGCTTATGCGACCGGGGCCTTTTTCATGCCGGAGCGTCGATCAGGAAACCGTAGCGGCCTGAAGGTCCATCGCCAGCGAGAGTTCGCGGACTTTCGCCACTTCCTCGGGGTCGCCCAGCACCACGCCGATGCGCTGGTGAAGGCCCACGGCCTCCGCGTCGAGGATGCGATCGCGGCCGTCGGTGGCGGCGCCGCCGGCCTGTTCGATCAGGAGGGCCATCGGGTTGGCCTCGTAGAGCAGGCGCAGGCGCGCCTTGCCCGGCTTGGCGTAATCCGAGGGGTACAGGAACACGCCGCCGCGCTTCAGGATGCGGTGCACGTCCGCCACCATCGATCCGGTCCAGCGCATGTTGTACTGGCCGGCCAGCGGACCGTCGATGCAGCCAACGCGCTCGTCGATGTAGCGCGCGATGCCGGGCGACCACTGGCTGCGGCGCGCCATGTTGATGGCCACTTCGGGATTGCCCGTAGCGATCTTGAGCGGGCCGTCGGTCATGCGCCAGGCGCCGACTTCGCGGTCCAGCGTGAATTCGTAGACGCCGGTGCCGATCGTCAGGACCAGCATCGTCTGCGGGCCATAGATCGCATAGCCGGCAGCGACCTGTTCGTGACCCTTCTGGAGGAAGTCCGCCTCGGTCACTTCACGACCCGAAGCGCCTTCGGGTGCCTTGAACACCGAGAAGATGGTACCGACCGAGAGATCGACGTCGATATTGCTGGACCCGTCGATGGGATCGTAAAGCAGCAGGTATTCGCCCTTGGGGTAGCGGCCGGGAATACGGTGGATCGTCTCCATCTCTTCCGACGCCATGGCAGCGAGATGGCCGCCCCATTCGTTCGCGTCCACCAGAAGGTCGTTGGCGATCACGTCCAGCTTCTTCTGGACCTCTCCCTGCACGTTCTCGGAGCCCAGGCTGCCGAGCACGTCACCCAGCGCACCCTTGGAGATCGCCTGGGCAATCACCTTGCAGGCGCGGGCAACCGTCTCGATCAGAAGGCGCAGTTCGGCGGGGCAGGCGGAGTTGGGCTCCCGTTGCTGTTCTATCAGAAAGCGGGTGAGCGTAGTCGGCTTCATGGTCGTTTACCTGGCCTCGGCAATTATAGGGAAAATTACAGGGCGATTTCGGTCTGAAAATCCGCAGCGCGGGCGGTCGATGGCAGTCGTCCCCCGGTCACGCACTTCGACCAAGGCTCCCCTTAACCCAAGCCGCAGCGCGCGGCCATCGGCAAACGCTGGAATGAAGGATTATAGAGGCAGCCTTTTTCGGACAACCGCCCTCGATCGATCACCGGAGCGATGGTCGCCGCAAGAACGATGTTCTCTTCCTACCCGGCAAGGAAGGTGATATCCTGCGTGCAACCGCCATAGAGCGGATCATACAGGAGAGCGCCATGGAACGGTTGGAATCCGTGTTTTGCGTCTGCGAATTTCGTGCATTGTGCGCTGCGGTCTGCTGCTCCGGCAGCGTGGCGCTGGTCACGATACTGCTGCTTACTTGATCTGATCTGACCTTCTTTCCAGACCTGCCGCGTCGAGGGTGCTGGGTGCGCCCATTTCAACGACGCGTGCGTTCAGTTTCGTGAGAATGGCTAGGAATCTCTCCACGTCCTGATCGGACAGACACTCCAGAAACTGCGCGGCAAACACGTCGCGATGGGGTTCCACCTCGCGTATCACGGCGCTTCCGGCATCGGTAAGGCTGATGCGCTTGGCCCGCCGATCGCTGGGATCCGGATTGCGCACCACCAGCCCATCCCGCTCCAATGCGTCCACCGCCTCCGTCACCGTGCGGGGCGCCTGTCCCAAGGCATCGGCGATGTCCGTCGAGCGCATTCCGCCGCACCGCTCTATCAGCATTAATAGCTTAAGCTGCGCCAGCGAAGCGCCCTGCGCCCTCATGCGGTCGTTGAACAACCGATGCATCCGCAAGTGCAGATCGCGCATCTGCTCCAGGACATCCTGCTGGATACTCATGACAAGAAATATTGTGGGACCATATCAAATGGCATTGCCATATGCTTCGTCCGGGTGCAAGTGCGCCACATATCACTGCTGCGATGCAGCAATAAGGCATGAGCAAGAGACCGATGGCAAACGATGTGAGCGAATCGCAAGAGGCCCCCGACACCGCGAATCAGCAAACGACGTCCCCGGCGAAACGTTCCCGCATGCGTTTCGTGCTGCTCGCTGGCGTCGTGGTGGCGGTCGTGGCCGGGGGTGCCTGGTTGCTGCATTACGAAACGCGCGGCAAGTACCTGGAAGACACCAACGACGCCTTCATCCAGGCCGATGCCGTCACCATCTCGCCCCGGATTTCCGGCTATGTCGAGGACGTGCTGGTCACTGACAACCAGGACGTGAAGACAGGCCAGCCGCTGGTGCGGATCGACGCGCGCGACTACGATGCGCAGGCCCAGCAGTATCAGGCCCAGATCGAGGTCGCCAAGGCCAATGCCGACAACGTGCGGGCCGGCATCAGCGAGCAGGAAGCCGGGATCGCCCAGGCCCGCGCCCAACTGGCTTCGGCAGAGGCGGACGCCCGCTATGCCGAGCGCGAAGCGGCGCGTTATGCCCCCCTCGCGGCCAGCGGTGCGGAAACGAAGCAGCAGCTCGCCAACTTGCGCAACCAGGCCGCCAAGGCCCGCGCCGCCGCCGATGCACAGCGCGCCGCCCTGCTTTCGGCCGAGCGCCGCATCGGCTCTCTCAAGGCCCAGATCCGTCAGGCCGAAGCCCAGGGCGAAGCCGCCAAGGCGCAGCTGGCGTCCGCCCATGTCAATGTCGGCTCCACCGTTCTCAAGGCCAGCGTGGACGGCCGCGTCGGCGATCGCACCGTGCGGGCCGGGCAGTTCGTGCAGGCCGGCACGCGCCTGATGACGGTGGTGCCGCTCTCGAAGCTCTACGTCACCGCCAACTTCAAGGAAACGCAGATCGGCCTGATGCGCCCCGGCCAGCCCGCGACCATCCAGGTAGACGCGCTGGACGGCACCAAAATCCGCGGCCACGTCGAATCGATCTCGCCCGGCACCGGCGCGCAGTTCTCGCTGCTGCCGCCGCAGAACGCGACCGGCAACTTCACCAAGATCGTCCAGCGCGTGCCCGTGCGCATCGCCATCGATGCCGGGCCCGAGGCCCGCCGCGTGCTGGTGCCCGGGCTGTCGGTCGTCGTTACCGTCGACACGATCGCCGCCAAGGGCACCCAGGGCGCCGTCGCCAAGCAAGAGGAAGCGCGCCGGGACGGCAATCGGTGAGCACCGCCGCTTCGGATTCCCAACCTGAACAGCGCGCCGATGCCGCGGCCTGGCTGGCCGTGGCCGCGGGTACGCTGGGCGCCCTGATGGCGACGCTCGACGTCTCCATCGTCAACAGCTCCCTGCCCACCATCCAGGGCGAGATCGGCGCCAGCGGCACCGAAGGCACCTGGATCGCAACCGCCTATCTGGTGGCCGAGATCGTCATCATCCCGCTGTCCGGCTGGCTGGAGCGCCTGCTGGGACTGCGCACGTTGCTGCTCGTCGCCTCGGCCCTGTTCACCGCCTTCTCCATCATGTGCGGCCTTTCCACCACGCTGACGATGATGATCATCGGCCGCGTCGGCCAGGGCTTTACCGGCGGCGCGCTGATCCCCACCGCCATGACCATCGTGGCCACCCGCCTGCCCCGTGCGCAGCAGCCGATCGGCAACGCCCTGTTCGGCGCGACCGCTCTGCTCGGCCCGGTGGTCGGCCCGGTGCTGGGCGGCTGGCTGACCGAGAACGTCAGTTGGCACTACGCCTTCTTCCTCAACCTGCCAGTCGGCATCGCGCTGGCCACCCTGCTGCTGGTGGCAATTCCGCACCAGAAGTCCAACCTCTCCCTCATCCGCGAGGCGGACTGGATGGGCATCCTCGGCCTGGCCCTCGGCCTTGGCGGGCTGACCGTGGTGCTGGAAGAAGGTGAGCGCGAGCAATGGTTCTCGTCCGAACTGATCGTCATGCTCACCGGGGTGACGATCCTGGGGCTGGTGCTGATCGCACTGGGGCAGGTGTTCGCGCGCAAGCCGGTGATCAAGCTCAAGCTGCTGCTCGACCGGCAGTTCGGCAGCGTCGTTGCCATGGTCACGGTCGTGGGCATGGTGATCTACGGCACCTCCTACGTGATCCCGCAGTTTCTTTCGACGATCGCGGGGTACAATTCGCTTCAGTCCGGCCAGGTGGTCATGCTCTCCGGCATTCCGGTGATGATGATGATGCCGATCACGCCCTGGCTGATCCGCAATGTCGACATACGCCTGTCGGTGGGCTTCGGTCTTTCGGTGCTGGCGCTCAGCGCCTACCTGGAAACGGGACTCACGCCGCTTTCGGACGGCGGCGACTTCGTGGAATCGCAGCTCCTGCGCGGCATGGGCACGGTGTTCTGCATGATGTTCCTGAACCAGGCGGCGATCCGCTCGGTGCCGAAGGAAGAGGCGGGCGACGCCTCCGGCCTCTACAACGCCGCGCGCAACCTCGGCGGCTCCTTCGCCCTGGCAGGCATTGCCGTGATCCAGGACCAGCGGCTCTGGCTCCATGCCCGCCGCCTGGAGGAAAGCCTGAACGCCAACTCGGTCGCCGTGCAGGACTATGTCGCCGCGCAAGGCGCCGGAGTCCTGCGCTCGCTTGAATCGACCATTCAGATCCAGTCGCTGACGATGACTTATGCCGACATGTTCTGGATGATGTCGGTGGGCATCGTCTTCGTCATTCCGCTCGTCCTGTTCCTTCGCCCGCTGCCCAAGAATGCGCCGCTGGCGACGGGACATTGAGGTACACCATGCGTTCGATCCTTCTCCCCGCACTCTCCGCCGGAACCCTGGCCACCCTGCTGTCGGCCTGCACGGTCGGCCCGAACTACGCCGGACCGCCGAAGGCCGTGTCCGACTCTACGCCGGCCGCCTTCGTGCGCGCCGATGCCCAGACCACCACCGAGGTACCGCCGGTGGCCGACTGGTGGAAAGCCCTGGGCGATCCGTTGCTGGACGACCTGATCTCCAGGGCCCTGGCCAACAATACCGACGTCGCGGTGGGCGAGGCGCGCCTGCGCCAGGCCCGCGCCTTGCTGGGTGAGCAACGCGCCAACCTGGCACCCAAGGCCAGCGCCTCGGCACTCTACGCCCATGCCCACGTGCCCGGTGTCGCGTTCGGCGCGGCCGAAGATTCGGGAAGCGACTCGGGCAGTGGGGAAGGCAGCGACAGCGGCGGCAGCAGCGGCTCCGACCTCAATCTCTACAACCTGGGCTTCAACGCCAGCTGGGAAGTGGACCTGTTCGGCGGCCAGCGCCGCGCCGTCGAAGCGGCCCGCGCCGGTGTGGAAGGCGCGGAGGCCAGCCTGGCCGACGTGCAGGTCAGCATCGCCGCCAATGTCGCCAAGACCTACCTCGACTTGCGCGATCGGCAGCAGCGCATCGTGCTGGGCCAGGAGTCGATCGCGCTTCAGGAAGAAGCCCTTGGCCTCACCCGCCAGCGTTTCGAAGGTGGCACCGGCACGGCGATGGAAGTGGCGCAGGCGGAAGGGCAACTCGCCTCCACCCGCGCGCAGATCGCCCCGCTTGCGGCCGAGCGCGACGCCTATATGAACGCGCTGGCCGTGCTTACCGCGCAGGCACCTGGCACGCTCGACGCCGCCCTTGCCGCGGCCGGGGATATCCCGCTGCCCCCGGCCACGGTGGCCGTGGGCGACCCGGCGCGCCTGATCGCCAACCGTCCCGACATCCGCGCCGCAGAGCGTGAACTGGCTGCCGACACCGCGAAAATCGGCCAGGCCAAGGCGGCGCGGTTCCCCCGGCTGTCGTTCATGGGGCTGATCGGCATCGGCGGCACCAAGATCAGCGACCTCGGCAAGCTGGACGACTTCACCGCGCTAGCCGCTCCGCAACTGAGCTGGAGCTTCCTCGACTTCGGCCGCAGCAAGGCCAAGGTCAACCAGGCCGAAGCCGTGCGTGACGAAGCCGAGGCGCGCTATCGCGGCACGGTGCTCACCGCCCTGCGCGATGCCGAGGATTCGCTCGCCCGCTATCGCGAAGGCCGCGTCACCGTGGCTTCGCTGGCGCGTGCACGGGACAAGGCGGCGCTGGCGCAAAACCTCACCGAGCAGCGCTACCAGGCCGGAACCGCCACCAAGGTGACCTGGCTCAATGCCCGTAACGAACGTAACGGCGCGGAGCAGAACCTGGTCACTGCCCGCGCCGCGCTGACGGCGGACTATGTGGCGATCCAGAAGGCGCTCGGACTCGCTTGGAAGTAACGAAAAAGGCTCCCCTGCCGCAGTCGGCGGGGGAGCCTTCGCGAATCCGCGGTGAAACCGCTCAGCCGTGCCGCGAGATCAAACGCAGGCCCGGTGCCGAGGGTGCCATCCGGAAACGATCGGCCTCGGTCGCCAGAGCGGCGATTTCCGAGGTCAGATTCCGTGCGGCGGCCGAAGTTTCCTCCACCATGGCCGCGTTTTGCTGGGTCGCGTGGTCCATGGCGCCCACTGCCGTGTTGATCTCGCCGATGGCGGCAGCCTGCGCGTCGTTGTCGGCGGCGATCTGGCCCGCAAGGCGCGTCACTTCCTCGCCCGAGGAGGAGATCACGCCGAAAGCGGAGTCCACTTTCTGCACCGCGTCCACCGCCGCCTCGATGTCGGTCTGGGTGACACCCAACTGATCGCGCGCCCGCTTGGACTCTTCCTCGGCCCGCATGGCGAGTGCCGAAACGAGATCGGCCACGACCGCGAAGCCGCGCCCCGCGTCGCCTGCGCGCCCCGCTTCCACGGCGGCGTTCATGGCAAGGACGCGCGTCTGGAAGGCGATCTTGTCCAGCCCCTCGATCACGCCGTCGATGCCCTTGGCGCTGTCGCTCACCCGATTCATCGCCTGGACCGCCGCATCGGTGCGCGCACGGCCTTCCAGCACCGCGCCCATCGCCTGCTCGGACGTGCTGAGGGAACGCGTGGCCGCATGTGCCGTCGCCCGGAGCCGCTCGTCGATCTGCGCGATCGCCGCGGCAGTCTGTTCCAGGCTCGCGGCATTGCCTTCGGTCCGCCTTGCGAGATCCTCGGAAGCCTGCGCGATCTCGCGCGAGCCGACCAAGCTGTTCTGGGTGCTGGCTTTCACCGATCCCAGCAACCCGCGCAGGCTGGCCAGCGCCTCGTTGAAGCTGTCCTTCAGCGCCGCATACTGGGCTGGATAGTCTGCAACGATGTCCGCCGTGAGATCGCCCTGAGACAGGGCGCGGAAGTTCTCTTCCATACCCTGGACGACGAGGGCGTTGGCCTGGGCCTCCCGGTTCGCCACGATTTCCGCCTGCGCGGTGGCACGGAACTGGAACATGGCCTGGGTCAGGCGGCCCACGCAATCGCGATAATGCGTGAACTCTATCGGACTTTCGAGATCCCCGGCCGCCAATCCTTCCATCCGGACGACAGTGGCCACATAGGGCCCGGCAATGGCCTCGCGATAGGCTACCGCCAAAGCGATCGCCACGATCGTCGATGCCAGCGCCGCCCAAAGCGCGTTTTCTTCGCCGACGATCAGTCCGGCCGCTCCGGAAAACGCCACGAGGGCGACGAAGCTGCCAAAAGCGATCAGCAGCTTGAGACGGATCGGCGCATTAGCCTTGAACCATTCCATTCGGATTCCCCCACCCCTGAGTTGGCCCGACCGTCCCGGTAAACGCCAAGGACGATGAAGTTTTGTTCAGGCATTATAGAGGGACTGCGCCGACCTTTGGCGGAGTAGCGTAACTTTCCGTCAATATTCTGAAATTTCACTTTTGTAATCGATATTATAAAAATCGTTTTACGTTAACATATTTTACTCAATCGATTGTTCTATTCGTCGATTGAAAACGATATTAGCGGGCGATTACAAGATGATGCCGATTGTGAGCACTTTTGGTCATAGCCGGCCTGTGCTTTTCCCCTGATCGTGCGTTTCCTGGCGAAGAGGATCGGCGAAACACCTGGCGCATTCCGCCGCCGTCCGGATCAACGCTCCACCACACCCTGTTGAATGGCGCCGAACGGGTTCTCGCCCGCTGCTCCGCGTGCTTCCATGCGGATCGTGTCGCCATGCGCCATGAACGGCGTTGTCGGCTTGCCGTCGCGGATGATCTCGATGGCGCGGATTTCCGAGATGCAGCTCGATCCTACTTGCGCATAGTTCGCGTTGGAGACGGTGCCCGAGCCTATGATCGTTCCGGCCA
>NZ_DAMDBA010000005.1:0-123037 GCF_032093395.1 Novosphingobium sp. | reverse complement strand
CGCGCGGCTTTACGTTATAGTCGATCACCCGCTTCACGGGCACGAGGATCTTCATCTGATCGGGTCCTCTCAGTTTCAGGCACGGCGTGTTTAGCCGCTCGATTAAATCCACTCAAGGCCCGCCTAATAGGCAATTGACGTAAGCGTCAAGACCTGCCGCAGCGAGATGAGCCCATCCGGGGATCACCAGGCACGCCATATCGCAAATTCGCGAGAACGCGCATCGCTCCGGCAGAAAAGCAAAGGCCGAGAAATACTATGATGCCGAAAAGGTCGGCTTGCCGCGCGCCTCAAACGCAAACGGCGGGGGTCCGGAAACCCCCGCCGCTGCATTATCCATCACGGGATCGTGCAAGATCCAAGAAACGGGGCCCTATCAGGCGACGTTCTTGACCTCTGCCACGATCTTCTTGGCGGCATCGCCCAGGTCGTTGGCGGGGACGATCGGCAGGCCGGAATTGGCCAGGATGTCCTTGCCCTGCTGGACGTTGGTGCCTTCGAGGCGAACGACGAGCGGAACCGAGAGGTTCACTTCCTTCGCCGCTGCCACGATGCCGTCGGCGATGACGTCGCACTTCATGATGCCGCCGAAGATGTTGACGAGGATGCCCTTCACGTTCGGATCGCGCAGAATGATCTTGAACGCCGCGGTCACCTTTTCCTTGGTGGCGCCGCCGCCGACGTCAAGGAAGTTGGCCGGGAACGAGCCGTTGAGCTTGATGATGTCCATCGTCGCCATGGCAAGACCGGCGCCGTTGACCATGCAGCCGATGTCGCCATCGAGCTTGATGTAGGCCAGGTCGTACTTCGAGGCTTCGACTTCCGCCGGATCTTCCTCGGTCTCGTCGCGCAGGGCCTGCACGTCGGGGTGACGGTAGAGCGCGTTCGAGTCGAAGCTCATCTTGGTGTCGAGGACGAGCAGATTGCCGTCCTTGGTTTCCACCAGCGGGTTGATTTCGAGCATGTCGCAGTCAAGCGCCACGAAGGCTTCGTAGAGCTGCTTGGCGATCTTCTGCGCCTGCTTGTTGAGATCGCCGGTCAGCTTGAGGGCGAAGGCAACGGCGCGGCCGTGGTGCGGCTGGAAACCGGCTGCGGTGTCGATGGTGACGGTGGTGATCTTCTCGGGGGTGTTGTGGGCAACATCCTCGATGTCCATGCCGCCTTCGGTCGAGACGATCATGGCGACGCGGCTGGAAGCGCGGTCGACGACCATCGAAAGGTAGTATTCCGAGGCAATATCGACGCCGTCGGTCACGTAGAGGCGGTTCACCTGCTTGCCCGCGTCACCCGTCTGCACGGTGACGAGCGTGTTGCCGAGCATTTCCTTGGCGAAAGCTTCGACTTCTTCGACCGACTTGGCAAGGCGCACGCCGCCCTTGGCATCGGCGCCGAGTTCCTTGAACTTGCCCTTACCGCGCCCACCGGCGTGGATCTGGGCCTTCACGACATAGAGCGGCCCGGGGAGCTGCTTGGCGGCGGCGACCGCTTCCTCGACAGTGAGAGCGGCAATGCCGGCGGGGATGCCGACGCCGAACTTCGCAAGCAGTTCCTTCGCCTGGTATTCGTGAATGTTCATCGCTGAAATCGCTTTCTGCTGGAGTGTCCGTGGAAAGGCGTGAAGAGCCCCGAACTGATCCCGGCCGCATAAGCACATCCCTGCGCGCTTGAAAAGTCCCGTTCCCTGCGCAATGGGATCGCGCAACATCTCAAAACATCCGGAACACCAGAACGACTAGCGCATGATCGATCGCGACAGACTTGAAGCCATCGTCCGCGAAGCCGGACGGATCGCCATGGCCGGTTGGCCGGGTGATGGCCATGTGCTTGAGCATTGGGAAAAAACGCCCGGCAGCCCGGTCAGCGTGGCCGATATCGAGGTCGATTCCTACCTCAAGCGGGAACTGAGCCGATTGCTGCCATCGGCAGGATGGCTGTCGGAAGAGACAGTGGATTCCCCGGCGCGCCAGGGCCATGAACTGGTCTGGCTGGTCGATCCCATCGACGGCACGCGGGATTTCATCGCCGGGCGCACGGGTTGGGCGGTTTCCGTCGCACTGGTGAATACGCGCCGCCCGTTGATCGGCCTGCTCCATGCCCCGGCGCGGGCGCGGGAAGCCGGCGGCGAGTTCTGGTATGGCGAGGCGGGCAAGGGAAGCTGGCGCAACGGCGTGCCGCTGCGAGCGAGCGGGCGGGAGACGCTGGCCGGCGCACGCGTTCCCGCGAAGAAGCTGGCGCCGGAAGATGCCGACCTGGTTCTGGTGGACCAGCCGAATTCGATCGCGCTGCGCATGGCGATGGTCGCCGCCGCCGAGGCAGACCTGCTCGCGACCCTGCGCTGGGGCTACGAATGGGACATCGCCGCCGCCGGGCTGATCGCCCGCGAGGCCGGCGCCGCCGTCACCGACGCTTTCGGAAAGCCGCTCAACTACAACAAGCACGATCCCCGCGCCTTCGGCGTCATGGTAAGTTCGGCGGCGATCCACGAAGCGGCAGTGGAGCGCCTGGCGGATCGGGCGCGTCGGTACTCGGCCTAGGGTAAAGTCCGAAAGCAAAAAGGGGCCGCACCAGAAGGCCGACCCCTTTCCCGATCCCGCTTTCCAGCGGAAACACTTTTTTACGATTATCGCGCGGCGGAAGCCTCGTCCTGCGTGACCGGCGTGATCTTGATCTCGACGCGGCGGTTCTTGGCGCGGCCTTCCGGCGTGGTGTTGTCCGCCACCGGATAGTTCTTGCCCATGCCCTGCGTCTGGATGCGAGCGGACGAGACGCCGCGCATGATCAGGTAGCGCGCGACCGAATCGGCGCGGCGCTTGGACAGATCCTGATTGTAAGTGGCCGAGCCGGTGGAGTCGGTGTGGCCGTAGACGTCGATCAGGCTGTCGGGATACTTGGTCATGCTCTGCGCGACGTTGTCGAGCGCGGACTGGAACGAGGGGCTGATCTCGGTCGAATCGACCGCGAAGGTCACGTCCGGCAGGTTGACGAGAATGCCGTCGCCTTCCTGGGTCACGTCGATGCCCGATCCGGCGGTGTCTTCCTTCAGTTCCTTGATCTGCTTGTCCATCTGGTAGCCGACGACGCCGCCAGCCACGCCGCCGATGCCCGCGCCGACGATGCGCGCGGTCTTGCCGCCGATCACGCTGCCCAGGAGGTAGCCAAGACCCGCGCCGCCGGCGCCGCCGATGGCCGTGCGCGAAACCTTGCGCTCACCGGTATTGGGATCGGTGACGCAGGCGGAGACCGCGACAAGCGAGAGGGCGGCAAAAGCGGACGTCATCAGGCGTGATTTCTTCATGGTCTTCCCTCCTGTTCAGAAACACTTCCACGGCGTATGTGTGGTAGTGGACATGAATAGCAGATGGCTGATCCCGGCGAAACGATTGCTGCCTCCAACTGTTCCCGCACCGGCAGGATGCATCGTTTTCGTCCGAACGACGTTTCCGCCGCGTGACGTTTATGTCCAACCGCAACAGCCGCTTCGCAGTTGCGGCGATTTCTGCTAGCGCAAGGGTATTGTGACACCTTTTCCCTGGACCGACCTCCTCATCATCGCCGGCCTGATCCTGATCAACGGCCTGTTCTCCATGTCCGAGCTGGCCATCGTGTCCGCGCGTTCGGCCCGGCTGAGCGTCCTCGCCGACAAGGGTAGCGGCGCGGCGCGCACCGCGCTGGAACTCGCGGCGGACCCCGGCAAGTTTCTCAGCACGGTGCAGATCGGCATCACCCTCATCGGCATCATCGCCGGCGCCTATTCGGGCGCCAGCCTGGGCGGCCCAGTGGGCGAACGTCTCGTCGCGTTGGGCGTGCCCGAGCGCTTCGCCGGCGAGGCGGGCTTCACCGTGGTGATCATCGCCACGACTTTCGCCAGCCTCGTGGTCGGCGAACTGGTGCCCAAGCAGCTTGCGCTGCGCATGGCGGAGCCGGTGGCGATCGTCATGGCCCGACCGATGGCCTGGCTCGCGCGAATCATGGCCCCCTTCGTGTGGCTGCTTGACCGGTCGTCGGGCCTGATCCTGCGCCTCTTCTCGATTCGCGGCGGCGACCAAGGGCGGCTGACCGCGGAAGAACTCCAGATGATCTTCGCCGAAGCGACCCGCTCGGGCGTGATCGAGGAAGAAGAGCGCGCGATGATGACCGGCATCATGCGCATGGCCGAACGGCCCGTGCGCGAGCTGATGACGCCGCGCAACCAGATCGACTGGATCGACGTCAACGCCACCGAGGAAGCCCTGCGCGAAAAGATCGAGGCTTCGCCGCACTCGATGCTGCCCGTGGCGGAGGAAGGGTCGCCGGACAACATCGTCGGTATCCTCAAGGTGCGCGAAGTTCTTGCGGCACTCGTCGCCGGGCGTCCGGTAGAGATCGCCGCGATGATGAAGCGGGCCGAAGTCATCCCCGACCAGCTCGACGCCATGGATGCCCTGCGCAAGTTGCAGCAGGCCGAAGTGACGATGGCGGTCGTGCATGACGAATATGGCCATCTGGAAGGTCTCGTCACCACGTCCGACATGCTGGCCGCTCTCGCCGGAACGTTCGTCGGCCATCAGGACGAAGGCGACGCGCCGATGGTGGTCGAGCGCGAGGACGGCTCGCTGCTGGTGTCGGGCGCGATGCCCGCCGATGCCCTGGCCGATCGCCTGGCAATGACCCTGCCCGACGATCGCGAATATGCCACCGCCGCAGGCTACATCCTGGCCGTGCTCAAGAAAGTCCCTCGCGAAGGGGAATTCTTCGCCGATCAGGGCTGGCGTTTCGAGGTCGTCGACATGGACGGCCTGAAGATCGACAAGATCCTCGTCTCTCGCATCGACGAGGATGGCGGGGACGACGGCGTTGCCGGAGAGGCATAAGAAAAGAGCCCCACGCCGAATGGCATGAGGCCCGTTTCGAAAGTTCGAAAGGCCGGTCCATTGGACCGGCCTTTTTCCTATGCGATCAGCTGGCGCGGCGGACCGCACCCTTGTGCGTGCCGACGGTCTTGCCGCCGCGCGGACGGAAGCTGCGCTTGCGCTCGCCACCCTCTTCACCGCCATGCTCGCGGCGATCGCCACGCGGCGCATCGCTGCGCGGACGATCGTCACGGCGACGTTCGTCACCACGGCGCTCGGTGCGCTCGCCCTGCGGACGATCACCGTGCGGACGATCACCATGCGGCCGGTCGCGGCGCTCGCCACGCGGCTGCTGGCTGCGGTTGCCGCCACGACCGTCACGACGGCCTTCACCCTGGCGCTGGCCGTCACGCGAACGACCGTTGCCCTGCGGCGCGGCCGGGGCCTGGCGCGAAGGCGCGGGCAGGCGCGCGGCCTGCTTCTGGAAATCCTCGGGCAGGCCGAGCGTCGCCAGCTTTACGCGGGTCAGCTTCTCGATGTCGCGGATGTAGGGCTTCTCGTCCGGCGCGACGTAGCTGATCGCCACACCATCGGCGCCGGCGCGCGCGGTGCGGCCGATGCGGTGAACGTACTGTTCGGCCACGTTCGGGATTTCGAAGTTGTAGACGTGGCTCACACCGCTGACGTCGATACCGCGCGCGGCAATGTCGGTGGCGACGAGGATGCGGATCGTGCCCTGGCGGAAACCACCAAGCGCAGCGGTGCGCTGGGCCTGGCTCTTGTTGCCATGGATCGCGGCTGCCGGGATACCGGCGGCGACGAGGTGGCGGACCACGCGGTCGGCGCCGTGCTTGGTGCGGGTGAACACCAGCGCGCGGTCGATCGCGCCATGCGCGGCCTTCTCTGCGGCATCCTCGGCCAGGCCTTCACGCAGGCTGAGGGTAAGCAGCGCCTGCTTCTCGGCCTGGTTGATGAAGGTGGCGTACTGCTCGACGCGCTCTGCCGTAGTCGACTGCGGCGCGACTTCGACCTTGACCGGGTTGTTGATGAACTGCTTGCCCAGTTCCGCGATCGCCTGCGGCATGGTGGCCGAGAAGAACAGGCTCTGGCGTTCCTTGGGCAGAAGGTTCGCAACGCGCTTCAGCGGAACGATGAAGCCGAGGTCCATCATCTGGTCGGCTTCGTCGAGCACGAAAATCTCGACATGGCGCAAGGTCAGCGCACGGCTGTCGATCAGGTCGAGCAGGCGGCCGGGGGTGGCGACGAGGATGTCGGTGCCGCGCTCCAGCGCGCGGGCCTGCTTGCCGGCAGGCACGCCGCCGAAGATGCACTGGACCGAAAGGTTCAGGAACTTGGCATAGCCGCGCATGTTCTCGGCGATCTGGGCTGCGAGTTCGCGGGTCGGCGAGAGCACGAGCATGCGGCAGCCGGCGTTTTGGCGCGGCTTGGGATCGTTGGCGAGGCGGTGCAGCGAAGGCAGCGAGAACGCGGCGGTCTTGCCGGTGCCGGTCTGCGCGATGCCGAGAATGTCACGACCCTCGAGCAGCGCGGGAATCGACTGGCGCTGAATCGGCGAGGGATCGGTGTAGCCCTTGGCCGCGAGCGCACGGAGAATCGGCTCGGCCAGACCAAGTTCGGAAAAATAGGACATGTGTCACTTTCACAAGGTGCGGGGCACGCGGAAGGTACTTGGCCCGCGCACACAGCAAGGTGTCGTTACGGGCGACCCTGCGTGAAGAAGGAAGCTGGTTCAAAAGGACAACCGCTCATCCGGGCCGGTCCGCATGGGACCTCACGCTGCTCACGGATTGCGGCAGGGAAGAACCCTACGCGCCGGTTGTCGGAAAGCATTTAGTGTGCGCTGCGGCAAAACGCAAGATAATTGCGTGACGATGCGTCTTTTGCGGGACGTCACCCCCAAGCGCCTTGCCACTCAACCCGAAAAAAGGTGCCTGAGCGAGAAACGCGCCAGGCATCCTGCCGATGTTCCCGGCGATAGCATTCGTCGTGATGCGCAAGCGGGAACCACCATGAAACGGATGGCACCCTTCCCTCACGGGCGACCGATCAACGTATGTCTCGCGGAAACGACGACGAACGCGTCGCCGCCCCCTTGCCGCTTGCAGCGCCTACTTGCGGCGGCGATTGGTGGCCTGCGGCTGCGGCAGGGCTGCGTCGGTGGCGTCGGCCTTGGCATCGGCATCCGCCTGCTGGCGGCGCTGCTGGTCGAAATAGGCCTTCTCGGCTTCCTCTACCCGCTTCTGCTGCTCGGCGGCATCGGCGTCGATGGTGGAAAGGCGCTTTTCGCGCTCGGCCTGGATCAGTTCGCTGAACCGCACCTCGGAGCCGTTCTTGCGTTCCGCAGCGGCCTGGTTGATCAGTTTCTGCGTGCACCCCGAAGCACCGCCCGCGCCTACGGGCGAGCAGCTCATATTGCCGAAAGCGCCCACGGTTTCATAAGCCTGCACCTTGTTGGTCCACGCTTCCGACTGCGGCCGGTCGATGCCGCGCAGGGGCTCCGGAATGCGGAAGCGCTCCTCTTCGGCCTTGCGCGCGCAGACCGTGATCTCGCCGCCGCTGGAAGCCGGGCAGGGATCGTCGCCATAGATGATCAGCTGGTTCACCTTGTCGTCGCCCGTGCCGGATCCGCCGGCGTCCTGCGCGGCGGCGGGCAGCGCGCCCATGGTCAGCCCCAACCCCAAGGTGGCGAGAGCTGCTGCAGTGGTCAGGAGGCGCGTCATCGAATTGCTCCAGCTTGGTCGAGGTGTTCGCGGAACCGATTCAGGGCACGGCGGCCTTGAATGGGGTGCAGAGTATCATGTCACCCTTTTCCGGCGACAGTATAACGTCCGGATTTCAGATTCTTTCCGAAAGCTTGATCGCCACGCGGCAGCCGAGCCGAATGGCGTTGAACAGCAACGGATAGGCGGGCGCCTTTTCCGCGCCGGCGGCCAGCGCCGCGTCACGGTGCTCTCGCTCCTCGTCGCGGAACTTGCGGATGACGCCGCCGAGTTCGGGATCCTCGTCGCCAAGGTCTTCGAGCTGCTCGGTATAGTGGCGGTCGATTTCGGTTTCGATCGCGGCGGTGCAGGCCATGGCCGCTTCCGGACCGATCAGCGCCGTCGCCGCGCCGAGCGCATAGCCCGCGGCGGACCATACCGGCTGCAGCAGCGTGGGCCGTACCCGGCGTTCGGCAATCATGGCATCGAAGCGGGCCAGATGCTCCGACTCCTGCTCGGCCATGCCGGCGATCTCGGTCGAGTGCGGGGCGCGGGCCCCCATCACTGCCAGCTGGCCGGCGTAGATGCGCGTCGCGCCGAATTCACCGGCCTGATCGACCCGGATCATCCGCTCAGCCTTCGAAGAGGTCATGCCGGTACCTTGCGGCTGCGGGCGACAAGACCGAACACGGCCAGGGCACCCAGGGTGGAGATGAGGAAGTTGAAGCCCGCCAGCGAAATGCCGCCCAGGGTCCAGGGCGCGACATCGCAGCGGATCACGGGCGCGTTTAGGATCGCGTCCATCGGGTCCACCCCGGCCGCAAAGGTCGTGGAGGTGCAGGCGGTCATGCCCTGCCACCAGCCGTATTCGACACCCGCGTGATAGCCGCCGATCAGGCCCGAGGTCAGGATGCCGACGGCCGCCACCGCCACCAGCGGGCGCACCGGCCGCCAGAAGAAGGCCAGTACCGCGAAGACGATCGCGAACATGTGCGGATAACGCTGCCACCAGCACATCTCGCAGGGATGGAGCCCGAAGACGTACTGGCTGACATAGGCACCCCCAAGCAGGACCACGGGAACGACGAGCGCCAGCGCGCGGGCTGCGCGCAAGGGGGCGGCAACGGCAACAGTCATTACGGCGCCCTCAGTCCTTCTGCGCGGTCTGGGGACCAGCCGGCTTTTGGGCCGGAACGGTTGCCGGCGGCGCGCTGTAACGCGCCAGCGCCGGTTTTCCGGCGGTGCGGCGCAGCGTATCGATGGCATAGGCAAGCTGGAAATCTTCGATGCCCTGCTTCTTC
Source organism: Novosphingobium sp. (assembly GCF_032093395.1). Lineage (GTDB taxonomy): Bacteria > Pseudomonadota > Alphaproteobacteria > Sphingomonadales > Sphingomonadaceae > Novosphingobium. The sequence continues at coordinate 114,187 of NZ_DAMDBA010000005.1, read as the reverse complement.
AGATCCTCTGCCGAGGCCTTGAAGCGGGAGTCGTCCTTCTTGTCGGTTTCCAGTTCCTTGTCGTCCAGCGAAGCCTCGTTGATGAGATGGCCGCGTAGATCGGATTCGCGCACCGCCCGCTCGGCGCGGGCGCGGGCATCGGGGTCGGAAAGCTGCGGAACCTTGATGTCCGGCATGATACCGCCTTCCTGCACCGAATGGCCCGACGGCGTGAAATAGCGCGCAGTGGTCAGCTTCACGGCGCTGTTCTTGTCGAGCTGGATGAAGGACTGGACCGAGCCCTTGCCGAACGTGCGTTCGCCCATGACGACGGCGCGATGCTGGTCCTGCAAGGCACCGGCGACAATCTCGGACGCCGAGGCCGAACCCGCATCGACCAGCACGACGATCGGCATGCCCTTGACGATATCGCCCTTGAACATCGATTCGGCGCGGTAATACTGGTTCTCGCTGGCGATGCGGCCGCGCTGCGACACGATCACGCCCTTGTCGAGGAACAGGTCGGACAATGCCACGGCCTCGTCCAGCGAGCCGCCGGGGTTGGACCGCAAGTCGAGCACGAGACCGTCGAGCCGGGTACCCTTGGTGGCAGCCTGCTTCTTGAGGTCGGCGATGCCCTTGTTCACGAAGTTGCCGACATCGCGCGAGAACTCGTTCACCGAGATCACGCCCACTTCGTTCTTCAGTTCCCAGGTCACCGGTTCCAGCTCGATCACGCCGCGCGTCACGGTCACGTCGAAAGGCTTGTCACGGCCGGGACGGAAGATCGTCAGGCGGATCGAGGTGCCGGCCTGGCCGCGCATCTTGGACACCGCCTCGTCCAGATCGCGCTCGTAATAAAGCACGCCGTCGAGGTGGGTGATGTAATCGCCCGCCTTGAGGCCGGCCTTTTCCGCCGGGCTGCCCTTGAACGGGGAGACGATCTTCACTGCGCCGTCGTCTTCCACGACGGAGAGGCCGAGGCCGGTGTAGTTGCCATCGATCATGGTCTCGAGCCGCTGGAGCGAAGGACCGTCGAGATAGTTGGAATGGGGATCGAGGCTGGCCAGCATGCCGTCGATCGCGCCCTTGATCAGCTTGTCGTCGTCAACCTGGTCGACGTAGTTGGCCTTGACCAGTTCGTAGATCGTGAAAAGCTTGCTGAATTCGGGATTCACGCGGCTGTCCACCGCGGCAAGGCCGGACGTCGCCACGGGAAGGGCGGCAACGGCCGACACCAACAGGGCAGCGCGCATCAGGGGTGCGAATTTCATCGGGCGATAAGGCCTTTTCGTACGTCACGCCGGCTGAAAGCCGGGAGGAAGAACTTGACTGTAATCCTACAGAGCCGCCCGCACAATTGCCTAGGACGTAAACTTGGAACGCGGCGGAAGCATTGCGTATCCTAGGGCTTTGAGGATGAACAGAGGGTTGCGGGCGCGCTAGGGTGCGTAGGGATATACCTAAAGCGAACGGATATATTGTAGAGGGTTCACTGCCTCTCCCCGCCGCCGCAATTCCACCATGATGCGCGGATCGCCCGGCCCGGTCAGCCCCAGCGGAGCCCCGGCCACCACCTGGCGCCCCACCTCGACATCGAGCCGGGCCATTCCGGTGATCAGCGAAGTCCAGCCGCCGCGATGTTCGATGATCGCGATGCGGCCATAGCCGCGATAAGGGCCAGCGAAGGCGACTCGCCCCGCAGCCGGCGCTACGACCTGGGCATTGGCGCGCGTAGCCAGAGTCAGGCCCCGCGATGCGGCCTGCCCGGGCAGCATCTCGCCGAACCCCGTCAGGAGGCGGCCGGTGACCGGCAGCATGTAGCTGGCCAGTCCTTCGGGAACCGGCACGAACTGCGAGGCTTCGATCACGCGCGCTTCCTCGGGCCGGGGAGGTCGCATCGTCGGGCCGGGCAAGGCGGCAAGCTGTTCGCGGAGCGCGCCCTGCTCTCCCATGAGGTCGACCAGATCGCCAAGGTCACGCGCCTTTTCCGACAGGGCCAGGGCCCTTTCCCCTTCGCGCGCCGCGATGCCGGTGGCGGCGCGCCCGGCAAGGCGCTGCCGGGATTCGAGCACGCCTAGGGCCTGGCGCCGTTGGCGCATCTGGCCTTCCATCTCGGCCAGCACATGACCGGCCGCCCGCGCCTGCTGTTCCAAAGCCCGGCCGCGCTCTATCTCGGCGCGCAGGCCGCGCGTGCGACGTTCCACCTCGGGCATCATCGTATCGAGCAGTGCGCGCAGATAGACCGCGTCCTGCACCGATCCCGGACGCAGCACGGCCAAGAGTGGCGGACGACGCGACAACCGCTGAAGAGAACCGGTCAAACGGGCAAGCGGGGCCTGCTTTTCCGCTAGGCGCTCCCGCAGGTCCACCCGCTCCAGCGCGATGATCCGTACCTGCGCCCGCTGGGCGGCGATGCCGGCTTCGGTTTCCTGGATGCGCGCGGCGAGAGCGGCGGTTTCTCGCGCCGTCCGTTCGGCCTGCTCGGTCACCTGACGCGCTTTGGATTCCAGTTTTTCAGCACGGACCCGCGCTGCGTCGCTCTCGCGCCGTGCGGCAAGCATGTCGCGCTGGGCAGTCGTCGAATCCGCCGCAGGGTCGAGAACTGCCATGGCTCCGGGCTGCGTCAGTCCCTCCCCCGCGAGCACGACGACGCCTGCCGCGAGAACGGCAGATGCGGCAAGCAGGAGTTTGCGGGATGCAGGCTTCACAGCGGAACGGTTAGGGCAGCACGAGTCCCGCGAAAAGAGGAAACCTCGGCCTTAAAGGAAATGCCGGTACGTCGCGGATCGCAGCAACGTCATCCTGAACTTGGTTCAGGGTGACGAGGTTTGGAGGCAAAGGCAGCGCGCCTCCCCGCAGTCGATCACCCCGATCGGTGATAGGGATGGCCCGCCAGGATCGCCGTTGCGCGCCAGAGCTGCTCGGCCAGCATCGCGCGGGCCATGAGGTGGGGCCAGGTCATCTTGCCGAAGCACAGCAGATGATCGGCCCTTGCGCGTGCCTCGTCGCCGTGACCATCGGCGGCGCCGATCAGGAAGCGGCACTCGCGCACGCCCTCGTCGCGCCAACGTCCGAGCAGCGCGGCGAATTCCTCGGAACTCATCGCCTTGCCGCGCTCGTCCAGCAGAACTTCGCGATAGGGAGTATGCGCCGGCGGCGGCACTTTGCCGCCCACATCGGGCAGCTCGCTATGCCGGAACGGCCAGGTCAGGCGCTTGGCATAGCGATCGAGCAATTCGCCCTCTGGTGAGCGGGCGATCTTGCCGCGGGCGATGATGTGAAGAAGCATGGGTACGAAACCCCGATCCGGGCCGGAGAAGAAGCGCCAGAGCTACGGCGAAAGCAGGCCATGACCGAAAGAGGCCCGCCGGGCGCGAAACGACGCGCCGGGAAGCCGCGTTCGGGTCGGTTGCGGACCCGGCACCCTGGGGGCCGGGGATCCGTCAGTCGCGATCCGTCAGTCGCCCTGCCAACGCCGCTCAGGCTGCGCCGGACGGTCCGTCGAAGCCCCACATCCTTTCCAGGTTGTAGAAGCTGCGCACTTCCGGGCGGAAGAGGTGGACGATCACGCCGCCGGCATCGACCAGCACCCAGTCGGCTGCCGGAAGACCTTCGATGCGGGAATGACCGAAGCCGCCCTGCTTCAGGCGCTCGCCAAGTTTCTGGGCCATCGCCGCCACCTGGCGGGTCGAACGGCCCGATGCGATCACCATGAATTCGGCGATCGTCGACTTGCCTGCCAAGTCGATGGTCACGATGTCCTGCGCCTGGTCGTCATCCAGGGATTGCAGGACGAGAGCCAACTGCGGGTCGTCTGACTCGACCGTGGCGAGGGGCGTTGCGCCGGTTGCGGCCGGCTGTATCTGTGCCTGTGGCATCTTAAGTAGGGTCTGCTCCTTTCAGCGACCGAACCGGCCTTGCATGGGATGCTTTCGCATCGAATGCCTTGCCGCGCTCGATCTGATCATTGGATTTCCGGGCATGCGTACGAGAGGCGATTAGCCTGCTCACGCTGCATCTCCGGGTATCGGGCGGTGGGTAACATCGTCTCTCAGCGAATCGATGTGCCAATGTCCCACGGTATCGGAGCCTGCCTGCGGAAGCCTGTTTATCAGCTTCCGGGCCCACTCCGGATTGGCCTGGCGGATCGCCGTGGCCGACCGGGAATCGGGGTCGAATCGCAATGTCACCAGCGCGGGTGCGCTCCACCTTTCCGGACCACGAAGACTAGGATGGGGCCTCCGGAACCTCCCCAACCAGGCCATCGCGGGGCTCGCGACGGCAAGGCCATCATACCCCGGACGGGCGATTACCGCAATCGGCATGAGTCGCGCGATCGCACGCCAGTCTTTCCAGCGATGAAACTGGGCCAGATTGTCCGCTCCCATCAGCCACACGAAACGGCGTTTAGGGTACCGCCGCAGAAGCTTTCTCAGCGTATCGACGGTGTATCGCGTGCCCAGTTCGCGCTCGATCGCAGTCACCCGGATCGGTGCGCGACGGGCCAGACGCCGCGCCGAAAGCACGCGCGCAGCGAGCGGCGCCATGCCGGCCTTGGGTTTCAGCGGGTTGCCCGGCGAGACCATCCACCAGACCTCGTCGAGCCCGAGTGCGTTCGCCGCGAACAGGCTTATGCGCCGGTGCCCGCCATGGGCCGGATTGAAGCTGCCCCCCAGCAACCCGGTGATCGGCCCGGAGCGCGTTCGATGATCGGGCTGGGGATCGGGCATGGGAAAGACCGGCCGCCTCCGCGTGAAAAAATCAGGGCCGTTCCTGCCCGGTTCCGCGTACCAGCCACTTGTAAGTGGTCAGCCCCTCGAGCGCGACCGGGCCGCGCGCATGGAGTCGTCCGGTGGCGATGCCGATTTCTGCGCCCAGGCCGAATTCGCCGCCATCGGCGAACTGGCTGGACGCGTTGACCATGACGATCGCGCTGTCGACTTCCGCCAGGAATCGGTCGGCCGCTGCCGGATCGGCGGCGACGATGGCATCGGTGTGGTGCGAGGAATGCGCCGCGACATGGTCCATGGCGGCATCGAGCCCGTCGACGACGGCCACCGAAAGCACCGCGTCCAGGTACTCGGTATCCCAGTCCTCTGCGCTGGCAGGCAGCACCCGCGGATCGAGCGCCTGGGCACGGGCGTCGCCGCGCAATTCGCAGGCCGCGTCGGCCAGCGCCCGGACAACCTCGGCCGAGGCGGGGAACTGCGTGTCGAGCAGCAGCGTCTCCATCGATCCGCAGATCCCGGTGCGGCGAAGCTTGGCGTTGAGCGCAATGCCGCGCGCCATTTCCGGATCGGCGGACGCATGGACATAAGTATGGCAGATGCCGTCGAGATGGGCGAGCACCGGTACCCGCGCATCGGCCTGGACGCGCGCGACCAGGCTCTTGCCGCCGCGCGGCACGATCATGTCGATCAAGCCCGCCGCCGTCAGCATCGCGCCTACCACCGCGCGGTCCTGCGTAGGCACCAGCTGGACGGCGGCGGCGGGAACGCCCGCCTGTTCCAGGCCGGCGACCATCGCCGTCAGGATCGCCCGATTGGAATGGAGCGCCTCGCTGCCGCCACGCAGCAGCACCGCATTGCCCGAACGCAGGCAAAGCGCCGCGGCATCGGCAGTCACGTTGGGGCGACTTTCGTAGATGATGCCGATAAGGCCGATCGGAATGCGCACGCGCGAAAGCTTCAGTCCGTTCGGTCTTTCGCTTTCGGAAATGACCTCGCCCACGGGATCGGGCAGGGTCGCCACCTGCTCTACCGCGTCGGCAATCCCGGCAAGGCGTGCGGAATCGAGACGCAGGCGATCGAGCATGGCATCCGTGAGCCCCTTGGCCTGACCCGCTTCGACGTCCCGCGCATTGGCTTGCAGGATAGCCGGTTCCGCCAGACGCAGGGCGGCAGCGGCGGCACGCAAGGCCTCGCACTTCTGCGCATCCGTGAGGCGCGCCAGCACGCGCTGGGCCGCACGGCCCTTGGCGCCAAGTCGCGCTACGAGCGCTTCGGGCGACTCGCCGGCAGCGACGTCCGTTTCGTTGTCGGAACGGGTGTCGGCGGCGGAAGTGGTCTGCACGTTCATGGCAGCGGCCTAGCACCCTTGTGCGATACTGTCACCGAGCGGAGCAAGGGTATCTGTGCTTTTGGCGATCTCGATAAAGCACTTGAAAAATCTTGTTTTTTTGACGAATTAACCGAAACGGTAGATGAACGGACCAGCGCGAGGACAGCACTGGTTCCTCAATTCACCGCACGAATGAACCGCCTCAACCGGATTCTGCAACGAGTCACGGCAAGTCGATTCGCCACATTGCCCGGCCCCTGCTAGCCCGCCGCTCCGGGTTCAAGCCAAAAATCACGCGGGGTCGTTTTGAAATCAACATCTGCCGGGGCGCTTGCGAAGCGTCTCAAGGCGGCGTTCCCGGATCGCGAGCTGATCGTGCGATCGCAGGGGCAGGTCCGCTTCATCCGTTTCTCTTCGGGCATGCAGAAAGCCGCTTCCGGCGTCGCCGTGTCGCTGGTCGGCGCCTGGTGCGTTTCGATGGGCGCCATGGCGCTGTCGCAGTTTTCCGCAAGCACCGAGCAGGCCGCGCTGGCCACGCGCGAGGCGAAAGTCGCCGATGCCGCCAGTAAGGTAGCGAAGTATCGCGACAACCTGGACGGTACGGTAGCCGATCTTGCCCGTCGCCAGCAATTCATCGAAAAGATGATCGACGCGCATATCGGTGAACTTCCCGAGGAAACGGAAACGCCCGCAGCGCCGCCGACTCCAGCCTCCAAGCTCAGCGCCGCCCTGCCCGAGGCGAGCAAGCTGCAGCAGATCAAGTCCTCCCAGCTCGCGCTGGTCGATCGCCTGACCCGCTATGCCGATCACCGCGCCACGCTCGCCTCCGACACGATTCGCAAGCTTGGCCTGAATCCCGCCCCGATGATGGCCCGCGCCCGTTCGAAGGTGGCGGAGGGCGGCCCGCTCGAACGCCTCGCTACCGGCGCGGACGGATCGCTGGACCCGCGCTTCCGCCGTCTTGGCCTTAGCCTTGCGCGCATGGACGCGCTGGAAAACGGCCTGGCATCGATCCCCCAGGTGCAGCCCGCGCACGTCGCCTATGTCTCGTCGAGCTACGGCTACCGTTCCGATCCCTTCAACGGCAGCGCCGCCTTCCATGCCGGCCTGGACTTCCCCGGCCCCATGGGATCGCCGATCTACGCCGCGGCCAAGGGCAAGGTTTCGTTCGTGGGCCAGCGCCAGGGCTACGGAAACTGCATCGAGATCAGCCATGGCAATGGCCTGATGACCCGCTACGGCCACCTTTCCGCTTTCGGCGTCCGCGTCGGGCAGGATGTGGACGGCGGAACCCGCATCGCCGCGATGGGCAGCACCGGCCGCTCCACCGGCCCGCACCTCCACTTCGAAGTGCGCGTCAACAATCGCCCGATGAATCCGCGCCCCTTCCTGGAGGCCGCCCGCAATGTTCAGCAAGAAGCCCGATAACACCATGGTCAAGAACTTCACCAGCCACCGTACCGGCCCGACCTCGGGCTTCTCGATGCTCGGCAACGACATCACGCTCACCGGCAACGTCGAAGCCTCCGCCGATCTTCATATCGACGGTCGCGTGATCGGCGACATCACCTGCAAAGCCTTGGTCCAGGGCGAGGACAGCGAGATCGCCGGCGGCATTTCCGCCGAATCCGTGCGGATTGCCGGCACCGTGCGGGGCACGATCGCCGCGCGGGAAGTCGTGATCCTCAAGAGCGCGCAGATCATCGGCGATGTCGCCTATGACGCCCTCACCATAGAGCAGGGTGCGCGGCTGGAAGGTCGCCTCAGCCCCAATGGCGGGCAGATGCCCCCCGCGCTTGCTCGCCTGCCACACACGGGTTCGAGCAGCGAAGCGGACGTCGTCATCGCCGCGGAGTGAATCCGCAGCGCGACGGCGCGCAGCAAAAAGGCCCGCGACAGTCACCTGTCGCGGGCCTTTTTGTGTGTCGGCAATTACCGGGAAGCGATTACTCGCCTTGGTTGCCTGCGGCTTCGGCGGCGCGCTTGGCTTCGAGCCATGCGGCGACTTCGGCTTCCTGAGCGGCTTCGCTGGCGGCGCGCGAGGCGGCCTCACGCTCGGCGCGCAGTTCGTCGATCAGGGCCTGCCGGTCGTCGGTCAGACGCTCGTCGCTCTGGCCGTCGTCCTGGATGCCGGCCTTCTTCGCCGCCTTGAACACGATTCCGTCCAGCTCACGCTGCGAGCAGAGCCCCAGCGTGACTGGATCCTTCGGCGTGATGTTGGCGATGTTCCAGTGCGAACGATCGCGGATGGCCGCGATGGTGTTGCGCGTGGTGCCGATCAGCTTGCCGATCTGCGCGTCCGAAACCTCGGGGTGGTTGCGCAGGATCCAGGCGATGCCGTCCGGCTTGTCCTGGCGCTTCGAAACCGGGGTGTAGCGCGGGCCCTTGGTGCGGTTGGACGTGACCGGCACCTTGAACATGCGCAGCTTGTATTCGGGGTTGGCCTGCCCCTTCTCGATTTCTTCCATCGTCAGCTCGCCCGAACGCACGGGGTCGCGACCGGTGTACTTGCTGGATGCCAGGTCGTCGGCCATCGCCTGCACTTCGAGCATGTGCAGGCCGCAGAATTCGGCGATCTGCTCGAAGGTCAACGCGGTGCTGTCGACCAGCCACGAGGCGGTCGCGTGCGGCATCAGCGGAGTGGGCTGGCTCATGTCTCTATCTCCGGCGGAAACAATAAGGGCCGCCCCTTCGCGGAGCGGCCGTACAGAGCCGATTTAGGGAAACTTTGTCCATTCGGCAAGCGAAAGCCTTGCTTTCGGCAACTCTGTTCTACGCAGCGCCGCCACGATTCGACCTGAACGCGGTTCAGACTTCCAGAACGATCTTGCCGATATGGTCTCCCGCTTCCATGCGGGCATGGGCGGCAGCGGCTTCGCGCAAGGGGAAGCGCCTGTCCATGACGGGCCGCAGGATGCCTTCCTCGAACAGAGGCCAGGCGTTGGCACGGATCTCCTGCGCCAGCAGCGCCTTGAGGGAATCCGTGCGCGGCCGCAGGGTCGATCCGGTCAGCGTGTAGCGACGGCTCATGACGACAGCCATGTTGAGTTCTGCCTTCACGCCGCCCTGCACGGCGATGGTGACATGGCGGCCATCGGGCGCCAGGCACTTGAGATTGCGCGAAACGTAATCCCCCGCGATCATGTCGAGCACGAGATCGACGCCCCTGCCCTCGGTGATCCGCGCAACTTCCTCCACGAAATCGGCGGCTCGGTAATCGATTGCGTGATCGGCGCCGATCTCCAGCGCGCGGGCGCATTTGTCCGGCGAACCGCACGTCACGATCACGGTAAGGCCGAACTGGCGGCAGAGCATCGTCGCCATAGTGCCGATGCCGCTGGTGCCGCCGTGAATCAGAATCGTCTCCCCTTCTCGCGCCCAGCCTCGCTCGAAGACGTTGTGCCAGACGGTGAAGAGCGTTTCCGGCAGGGCCGCCGCCTCATCCATCGCCAGCGATTCGGGCACCGGCAGGCAGGCGCCCACTTTAGCGATGCAGTATTCCGCATAGCCGCCGCCCGCCACCAGCGCGCAGATTTTCTGCCCCGGCTCCAGTTCCGTCACCCCCTCGCCCAGGGCAACGACCCGCCCCGAAACCTCGAGCCCCGGAAGCGGCGAAGCCCCCGGCGGCGGCGGATACTTGCCCTGCCGCTGGACGACGTCCGGCCGGTTGACCCCGGCAAAAGCGACCTTGACCAGCACCTCGCCCGCGCCGGGCACCGGGACGGGCACGGTAACAGGCTGGAGAACCTCCGGGCCGCCAGGCGCTTCGAAGCCGATCGCCGACATCGAGTTAGGTATGTTAACTGACATGATCATCCTGTTGCCACAGTCCCACTTTGAAGTGGAACATATTTTCAGGCCATTGACAGGGCTAAAGCACAGTCCGATGTTGCGGTGCAATGGACGAGGACGATCGACCGCGGCGGCGGTCGCCCGAAGGAGACTTCGGAGCTGCCAGCCTTCTCGCCAGCGAAAGCCTGGATCGCTTTTCGCTGGACGAACTCGATGCACGCATCGCGCTCCTCGAATCGGAAATCGAACGGATCAGGGCCCATCGTGGGAAAGCCTCGGCGCATATGCTCGCCGCAGAAGCTCTATTCAGGTCGAAGAAAGCATGATCGGCGCCACTCTTAACCCGTCACCTCGCAACCACCCGGAGCGTCCCTATATTATGAAATGAACCCGGCCCTGCCAAAGCTCATCCGCCTCTGAACGGGGCAAGGAGAGTCCCCCTCCCAAATGAAAGTCTTTTAAATGCCTAGTTTCGCGCAAAGCCTGGAAAAGACACTGCACTCGGCCCTGTCGCACGCTTCCGAGCGCAGCCACGAGTATGCCACGCTGGAGCACCTGCTGCTCGCCCTGATCGACGATCCGGACGCGGCACAGGTCATGCAGGCATGCGGCGTGGAACTTGGCGACCTCGGCGACGTGGTCCGTCAGTATCTCGACCAGGAATACCAGTCGCTCAAGACCGAGGAAAAGGGTGATCCTGCCCCCACCGCCGGCTTCCAGCGCGTGATCCAGCGAGCGATCCTGCATGTCCAGTCGTCCGGCAAGGATACCGTTACCGGCGCGAACGTGCTGGTCGCGCTGTTTTCCGAGCGGGATTCCTACGCGGTCTACTTCCTGCAACAGCAGGACATGAGCCGTCTCGACGCCGTCAGCTACATCAGCCACGGCATCGGCAAGGGCGGCAAGCGCGTTGAGGAGCGCAATTCCAAGAGTTCCGAGGAGCACGCCCCCACGCCAGAGGAAAAGGCCGAGGCCAAGAACGCCAGCAAGAAGGATTCGGCGCTCGACCAGTTCACCGTCAACCTCAACGACAAGGCGCTGAACGGCAAGGTCGATCCCCTGATCGGTCGCGGTCCCGAAGTGGACCGCACGATCCAGATTCTCTGCCGCCGTTCGAAGAACAACCCGCTCTACGTGGGCGATCCCGGCGTCGGCAAGACCGCTATCGCCGAAGGCCTGGCGCGCAAGATCGTCGAGGGCGAAGTGCCCGAAGTGCTGGCAGAGGCAGTGATCTACTCGCTCGACATGGGCAGCCTGCTGGCCGGCACCCGCTATCGCGGCGACTTCGAGGAACGGTTGAAGCAGGTCGTCTCCGAACTGGAGAAGATGCCGCACGCGATCCTGTTCATCGACGAGATCCACACGGTGATCGGCGCCGGCGCCACCAGCGGCGGCGCCATGGATGCCTCGAACCTGCTCAAGCCCGCGCTGTCGGGCGGCACGATCCGCTGCATCGGCTCCACCACCTACAAGGAGTTCCGCAACCACTTCGAGAAGGACCGCGCCCTGCTGCGCCGGTTCCAGAAGATCGACGTGAACGAACCCACCGTGGAAGATACGATCAAGATCCTGCGCGGCCTGCGTTCCGCCTTCGAGGAACACCACAAGGTCAAGTACACGCCGGACGCGATCAAGACCGCCGTCGAGCTTTCGGCCCGCTACATCAACGACCGCAAGCTGCCCGACAAGGCGATCGACGTGATCGACGAAGTGGGCGCGATGCAGATGCTGGTGCCGCCCAGCCGCCGCAAGAAGACGATTACCGCCCGCGAGATCGAGCAGGTAATCGCGACGATGGCGCGCATCCCGCCCAAGTCCGTCAGTTCCGACGACAAGAAGGCGCTGGAAAATCTCGAACGCGATCTGAAGCGGGTGGTGTTCGGGCAGGACAAGGCGATCGGCGTCCTTTCCACTGCGATGAAGCTCAGCCGCGCGGGCCTGCGTGATCCGGACAAGCCGATCGGCTCGTTCCTGTTCTCCGGCCCCACCGGCGTCGGCAAGACCGAAGTCGCCCGCCAGCTCGCCTCGATCATGGGCATCGAGCTGAAGCGCTTCGACATGTCGGAATATATGGAGCGCCATTCGGTCAGCCGCCTGATCGGCGCGCCTCCGGGCTATGTCGGCTTCGACCAGGGCGGCTTGCTCACCGACGCGATCGACCAGAATCCGCACTGCGTGCTGCTGCTGGACGAAATCGAGAAGGCGCACCCGGACCTGTTCAACATCCTGCTCCAGGTGATGGATAACGGCCGTCTGACCGACCACCACGGCAAGACCGTGGACTTCCGCAACGTGGTCCTGATCATGACCACCAATGCGGGCGCTTCGGACATGGCCCGTCAGGGCATCGGTTTCGGCGACACGTCCAAGGCGGATGCCGGGGACGAGGCGGTGAAGCAGATGTTCACGCCGGAATTCCGCAACCGTCTCGATGCCATCGTGCCCTTCGCCTACCTCGCCAAGGACACGATCAGCCGGGTGGTGGACAAGTTCATCCTCCAGCTGGAACTCCAGCTGGCAGACCAGAACGTCCACATCCAGTTCGACTCCGACGCACGCACGTGGCTGGGCGATCGCGGCTACGACAAGCTCTACGGCGCGCGCCCGATGGGCCGCGTGATTCAGGAGAAGGTCAAGCAGCCGCTGGCCGAGGAACTCCTGTTCGGCAAGCTGAACCATGGCGGCGAAGTCCATGTTTCGGTGAAGGACGACGGGCTGAACTTCGAACTGACTCCGGCCGCTCCCAAGGTGGTCGGCAAGAAGAAGGCGCCCGCCAAGACCTCTTCCAAGAAGCCTCGCCCGCAGCCGGAAGCCAACGCGGACGACTGAGGCGGGCGACTGAGGCGGGCGACTGAGGCGGGCAACCGCTTCGGACATCCTTCGGGACAACGAAATGCAAGGGGCGGGAACCACGCGGTTCCCGCCCCATTTTTCATCCATGGCCCGCGATTTCTCCTGGATCAGACCCGAACCCTGGGGAATTCACGTCGTCCCCGCCGATTGCTGGATCGACCCTTCCCGCCCCGTCGATCGCGCGCTGGTGACGCATGGCCACTCCGACCACGCCCGCGGCGGCCATGGCGAAACCGTCGCCACGCCGGAAACGCTGGCGATCATGAAGCTGCGCTACGCCACCTCGGAAGGCGCTGTTCCCGTTGCCTATCACGAGACGCTCAGCCTCCGGGGCGGCGTTTCCGCCACCTACATTCCGGCGGGCCATGTGCTGGGCTCCGCGCAGATCCTGCTGGAGCACGCGGGAGAACGCATCATCGTCACCGGCGATTTCAAGCGCCGGGCCGATCCCACCTGCCCCCCCTTCGAAGTGACGCCTTGCGACGTCCTCATCACCGAGGCGACTTTCGGCCTCCCGGTATTTCGCCATCCCCCGGTTGAGCACGAGATCGCCAAGCTGCTTTCCGCCCTCGCCGCCAGCCCCGAACGCTGCGTGCTGGTGGGCGCCTATGCGCTTGGAAAGGCACAGCGTCTGATCGCAGAACTGCGCCGCGCCGGGCATCTGGAGCCGATCTACATGCATGGCGCGATGGAGCGCATGTGCCGGCTCTACGAGGAACTCGGGGTGGATCTCGGCGAACTGCGCCTGGTCGGCGACGTAGCGAAGGCGGAACTGGCCGGTCACATCGTGGTCGCTCCGCCTTCGGCTCTCAACGACCGCTGGAGCCGGCGCTTGCCCGACCCCATCACCGCCATGGCTTCGGGCTGGATGCGTGTCCGCCAGCGCGCGCGTCAGCGGATGGTCGAACTGCCGCTGGTGATCTCGGACCATGCGGACTGGGACGAACTGACTCAGACGGTGATCGACGTGAATCCGGCGGAAACCTGGATCACCCACGGACGCGAGGAAGCGATGCTGCGCTGGTGCCAACTCAACCAGCGCAAGGCGCGGGCGTTGGCTTTGGTGGGATACGAGGATGAAGATGATTAAAGGGGTTCGCGCGGAGGCGCGGAGACGCGGAGAAGAAAAGGGATCGCGCAATGGCGCGAAGGCGCAAAGACTCCGCTTTGCGCCGCAGGCTTTGTTTGCGATTTCGAATGCAGTGCAAGGCCATGGTTGGAAAGCTGCTTCGCCGCATGCACACCTCCTTCGCGCCTTCGCGCCTTTGCGCGACCCCCTTCCCTGCTTCTTTCCCTCCGCGTCTCCGCGCCTCCGCGTGCGCCCCTAAATGGAAACCTTCGCCGCCCTCCTCGACGCACTCGTCTACACCCGCAGCCGCAACGCCAAGCTCAAGCTGCTGGCCGATTACTTGCACGAGACTCCGGATCCCGACCGAGGATGGGCCTTGGCCGCGCTGACCGATGGCCTAGACTTTCCAGCCGTGAAGAGTTCGACGATCCGGAACCTGATGAGCGAGCGGATAGACCCTGTTCTCTGGACGTTGAGCCGCGATTACGTCGGCGATTCGGCGGAAACCGCCAGCCTGCTCTGGCCCGCACCGGCAGAGCCCCCCTCTCCGCCCACCGTATCGGAGGCGGTGGATGCTCTTACCCGCATGACGCGCGCCAACGTGATGACGGAGCTACCCCGCCTGCTGGACCGCCTCGACGCGGAAGGACGCTATGCCCTGCTCAAGCTGGCGACCGGCGCCATGCGGATCGGCATTTCCGCCCGCCTCGCCAAGACCGCCTTCGCGCAGGCCTTCGATGTTTCGGTAGAGGACGTGGAAGAGCACTGGCACGGCCAGCAGCCGCCCTACCTGGCGCTGTTCGATTGGGCCGCCCATGGCGCCGAGGCGCCCTCTTCCGAACACCTGCCGCTGTTCCGCCCGTTCATGCTCGCGCATCCGCTGGAAGGCGCGCAGCTTGACCTGTCGGAATACGCCGCCGAATGGAAGTGGGACGGCATCCGCGTGCAGGTGGTTCGCGTTGCCGGGAATACGCGGGTCTATTCCCGCTCGGGCGACGATATTTCCGGCACTTTCCCCGAGATCGCCGCCGCGCTTCACCTAGACGCGGTGCTCGATGGCGAGTTGCTGGTGCGGGGCATTCACCAAGGCGGCGTGGAAGGCGGCGCGGCCAGCTTCAATGCGCTTCAGCAAAGGCTCGGCCGCAAGCTGGTGTCCAAAAAGATGCTGGCGGAATACCCTGCTTTCGTCCGCCTCTACGACGCGCTGATCATCGAAGGCGAAGACTTGCGCGCCCTTCCCTGGCACCAGCGCCGCACAAGGCTGGAGGCCTTCGCCGCCCGCCTCGATCCCGGACATTTCGACCTGAGCGCGGTGATCCCGGCGGCGGACTTTGCGGAACTTGCCGCAATCCGGGAACGGGCGAGAGACGATGCCATCGAGGGCGTCATGTTCAAGCGCCGCGATAGTCCCTATGTGGCCGGGCGCAGGACCGGGCTCTGGTACAAGTGGAAGCGGGATCCCCTGCTGATCGATTGCGTCCTGATGTACGCCCAGCGCGGCAGCGGCAAGCGATCCTCGTTCTATTCCGACTACACGTTCGGCTGCTGGGATGGCGATCCCGATGCCGGAGCCGAACTGCTCCCGGTGGGCAAGGCCTACTTCGGGTTCACCGACGAGGAGTTGAAGTGGCTCGATCGGTATGTCCGCAATCACACGGTCAATCGATTCGGTCCGGTGCGCGAGACCGACAAGTCGCTGGTGCTGGAAGTGGCTTTCGATTCCGTCCACCTGAGCAAGCGACACAAGTCCGGCCTGGCCATGCGCTTTCCCCGCATCCATCGCATTCGCATGGACAAGCCCGCGCATGAGGCGGACCGGATCGAGAGTCTCAAGGCACTCGTTCGGGATTGACGGCGATCAAGTTCCACGTGGAACAGGTGGGCTATGAAAGGCGCTCCTGCCTTTGAGAGATTCCGACCGTGGCCAGTCCAAACGAAAATGCCGCTACTCCGCACGACCTGCTCGGCGGCGCTCCCGTGTTCGAGGCCATCGCCCAGCGCTTCTATGACCTGATGGAACAGGATCCGGCCTATGCCGAATTGCGCGCCATGCACGCGCAAAATCTCGACCCCATGCGCCGCTCCCTGCCCCGTTTTCTCGCCGGTTGGGCGGGAGGGCCGCGGGACTGGTTCGAGGCCAATCCCGGCAAATGCATGATGAGCCTCCACCGGCACTTTCCGATCGACGAAGTCACGGCCGCGCAGTGGGCCGAGGCAATGACGCGCGCCATCGCGGATGTCGCGCCGGAACCGCCGCATGTCGCTCAGGCCATGACGGACGTGTTGTCGCGCATGGCACGCAGCATGGCGCGCTGATCACCCCAACCGAAGGTCAAAGTTCCACGTGGAACTGCTTCTCGCGGGACGTTGCGCCCCGCAACAGGGAAATGCGGGATACCGCCACATCGAGCGCGACCGACAGCAAAGCGCGCACGGCCTCGTTCGCCTTGCCGTCCTCCGGCTTGGCCCGCACCTTCACGAGAACGCGCGCATCGACGATTTCCAGCGCTTCCACCTTCACGCCCGGCGTGACGCGAACCGACAGGCGCCCTTCCCCGTCGATCAATGCCCGCAAGGCATCGGACGGCGGCAGCATGACTTTCGGCTTCGCCATCCGTCCTCAGGCGCCGTAGTTCAAGCCGAGCGCCTGCGCGTGATGTCGGCCATTCTGGACATAGCCCCTCACCCCCGCCTGGTTCGCCGCGATCGCCGCATCGTCGAGATCCCGCAGATATTTCGCGGGACGTCCGATCCAGAGTTGTCGGGCGGGAATACGCTTGCCGGTCAGCTGCGCTCCGGCTGCCAGCATGGCGTCGGATTCGATATGGCTGCCGTCCATGACGATCGCGCCGAGGCCGACAAAAGCGCGGTCCTCCAGCACGCAGCCATGCACCATCGCCATGTGCCCGATCAGCACATCCTCGCCGATCAACGTCGCATAGCCCTCAGGCCGCGAGCGCTTCGGGCTGTCGCAGTGAATCACCGAGCCATCCTGGACGTTGGTTCGCGCGCCGATGACGATGCGATTGACGTCGGCCCGGATCACGCAATTATACCAGATGCTGACGTCCGGCCCGATCTCGACATCGCCGATGATGCGGCAGCCCGAAGCGATGAAGGCGCTGGGGTGGATTCGCGGCGCATTGCCATGGATCGCAGCTACGGTGATGTCGGTTCGGTCCTGAATCATTCTCGCCTCCCTCGTGGCGATCAGCGCGCCTGCCCTGCCCAATTCTCGCGCGCGATCGAGTGCACGATCGTGTGGCGCAGGGGCGGCTCGAAGCGCAAGTCGTCGAAGTCCAGATCCTGACGGCGCCGCATACCCAACCGGAGCATCAGTCCCCAGCTCGGCGCGTTTTCGATCACCGTCAGGGCGAAGATCTCGTCTGCGCCGAATGTGCCGAAACCGGCATCCAGAGATGCCGTGGCCGCCTCCCGCGCATAGCCCTTGCCGTGGGAATCGCTGCGCAAGCGCCAGCCGATCTCGAAGGCGCCGGCGAACGAGGCCCCCGGTGCGTCGATCTTTTTCAGCCCGCAGAAACCCAGCAGCTCGCCGGAGAGATCGCCGCCATCGGCCTTGCGCTCGACGATCCAGAAGGTGTGCCCATGGCTTTCATGAAGGCCCAGCATGCGGCCTTCCGAAGCCGCAAGGCGCTCCGCGTCCATCACTCCGCCCAGCCATTGCATGACCTCCGGCGTATTGGTCACTTCCGCAAAACGTGCCATGTCCCCGCGCCGCCAGTTGCGCAGAACCAGCCGGTCCGTTTCCAGCCTGAAGTCGGTCATGGCGTCACGTCCGAAGCAGGCGCGCGGCGTGGACGGCGTGGTACGTCAGCACGCCCGAGCATCCCGCGCGTTTGAAGGCCAGCAAGGTTTCCAGCACCATCGCATCGCGATCTGCGGTGCCTGCCGCCACCGCCGCCTCGATCATCGCGTATTCTCCGGACACCTGATAGGCGAAGACGGGAACCTCGAACGTCTCCTTCACCCGGCGAACGATATCGAGGTAAGGCAGGCCGGGCTTTACCATGACGCTGTCCGCGCCTTCCTCCAGATCCATCTCGACTTCGCGCAGCGCTTCCTCGCTGTTCGCGGGATCCATCTGGTAGGTCTTCTTGTCCCCCTTCAGCAGGCCGCGAGTGTTCACCGCATCGCGAAACGGGCCGTAGAAGGCGGAGGCATACTTGGCGGCATAGCTCATGATCTGGACGTTGACGAAGCCTTCGTCCTCCAGCGCATCGCGGATGGCGCCGATGCGGCCGTCCATCATGTCCGACGGAGCGATGATGTCGGCCCCGGCCCGCGCCTGGTTCAGCGACTGGCCGACCAGAACCTCGATCGTTTCGTCATTGAGGACATAGCCGTCCTCTCCCAGCAGGCCGTCCTGGCCGTGATTGGTATAAGGATCGAGCGCCACGTCCGTCAGCAGGCCGATCCGGTCGCCCAGTTCCGCACGGATGGCTCGCAAGGCGCGGCACATCAGGTTGTCGGGATTCAACGCTTCCGCACCATCGTCGCTACGGCGCTCGGGCTGGGTATCCGGGAACAGCGCCAGGCAGGGAATGCCGAGGTCCGCCGCTTCCTTCGCACGCTCCACCAGCAGATCCACCGACCATCGCGAAACGCCGGGCAGCGAGGCGATCGGCTGCTCGACGCCCTCGCCCTCGGTCACGAAGACCGGCCAGATGAGATCGGCAGGCGTCAGCACCGTTTCGCGGTGCATGGCGCGGCTCCAGGCCGTGGCGCGCGCGCGGCGCGGGCGGGTATGGGGATATGCTCCGGTCATGGCGACGTGATTGCCGGAAAAACCGCAAGGGTTCAATGTGACGGACTGTCCTAGTGTCAGGGCCTACTCGCCAGCCGCCGGTGCCAGCCGGTCGATCTCGCGCATCGCATCCGCCTGCGCCGCTACAGGCGCGTCGATCGGGGAAAGCGCCTCGCCGGGCTGCACCTCCAGCATCGCGTTCAGCCGGGCGCGGAAGGCGTCCTTCTCCTTGCCGTCAATCCGGGGACGCGAGACGAAGCGCAAGCCCGATGGGTCGATCGTCCGTCCACCGCGATAGGCCTCGAAATGCAGATGCGGTCCGGTGGACAGTCCGGTCGATCCCACGTAGCCGATCACTTGCCCGGCCTTCACCCGTGTTCCACGTGAAACGGCAATGCGGCTCATGTGGCCGTAGCCGGTATCCAGCCCGCCGCCGTGACCCAGCCGCACATAATTGCCATGGCCGCCGTGACGACCGGCGAAGTTCACCACTCCGTCCGCCACCGCATAGATGGGCGAACCATAGCGCGCGCCATAGTCGATACCGGCATGCATGCGCACGAAACCGAGAATGGGATGACGACGCTTGCCGTAGGATGACGTCACGCGCCCCGCAACGGGCGCTCCGCCCGGCGCGCCGCGGGCCTGTGTGAGCGCGGAAGACGCGATCATCTCTCCGCTCTTGCCCCAGCGCAGGAGTTGCAGCTTCGGCTTTCCGCCATGTTCGAGGCCCGCGTAAAGCAATTCGCCCACCTCGCGCTCGCCCTTGGCTGAGCGCTTGTAAGCGACCACCAGGTCGAACTGGTCCTGCGAAGCGATGTCGCCTTCCAGACTCAGGTACTTGTCGATGGCGCGCAGATAGTCCTGGATCGCGCCGACAGGCGCCCCGGCGTTCCGGGCCGAGCGGTAGAGGCTGGACCCCACGGAGCCGCGAATGCGCAGCGGCGTCTGGTCGACATGGATGGGATGGCGCACCAACGCCAATCCGCCGGGCCCCCGCTCGACCGAAAGATCGAGATCGAAACGAGCCCGGAAATCCATCGAAGCGAGCGCGCGCGGCGCGCCCGGTGCTGGACGCTGCCCCATGGTGATATCGAAGCGCGTACCGGAAGCGAGATCGTCCACCGGCACCGCCGCGCTGACCAGGCGAGTGATCTGCTCAAGATCCGCCCCACCCACGCCGACGCGTTCCAGCATACGGCCGAAACCGTCGCCTTGGCCCAGGGTCGATACGAGCTGGATCGACGGGCGTTCGGGCACTTTTGCCAAGGGGCGCACCAAGGGGCTTGCGCCCATGTGGCGACCGCTGTCCGCGCCCAGCGCCAGCGGGGAAATGGTCTGGCTGCGATATTCGTCGCGGCTGCGATCGACCAGCGGCGTCGCGGCCTCCACCGCCGAAAAATCCGGTACCATCGCGAAAGCCACCGTGCCCAAGGCCAGCATCGTGGCCAAGCCCCGGAACCAGCGACGGCTGCCGATGTCGCAGGCAAGGTCGGGCGCGATCTCCACGTCGTGGCACCATCGCTCTAAGCCGTGCTTCCAGCGCGCCAATGCACCGGGCTTCCCCGTCTTCCCGCCATCGGCGGCAGGAGCGATGGCAGAATCGCGCAGCATCTGGTCGTGCGAAAGCGCCGCGACGCGCGCGGTGGCTTCCCCGCCCTGATCCAGCGCCTTGAACACGTACCCCTACCCACCTTTTTCGGGAGTGCTGAAAATGGCATCGGGCGGATTCGATCCCGCGAAAAGCCCGATGTCGCGCCGCTGCTTCTGCGCCTTTAAGGTTAACCTCCCGCTAATTCCGTGGATTTTCACGCGTCTTTCGACGAGCCGAGACTTGCGGGGGGCTGAAGGCGGTGCCACATTCGCCTCATAATGGTTCACGGCCGGCATGCCTCGTCGCGAAAGGACGCCCCCAGCGGGGTGAAGGCGGTGCTCGGTCCCACGAATACCGGCAAGACTCACCTCGCCATAGAGCGTCTCTGCGCCCATTCCAGCGGAGCAATAGGCTTTCCGCTCCGCCTGCTCGCGCGTGAGGTCTACGATCGTGTGTGCAAGATCAAGGGCGAGAAGAACGTCGCCCTGATCACCGGCGAGGAGCGCATCGAACCCAAGGACGCGCGCTACCTGCTCTGCACCGTGGAGGCCATGCCGGTAACGGAACGCAGCCTGGCCTTCGTCGCCATCGACGAAGCCCAGCTCGGCGCCGACCGCGAGCGCGGCCATGTCTTCACCGATCGTCTGCTTCATGCACGCGGACGGGAAGAGACGATGATTCTCGGATCCTCCACCCTGGAGCCGATGGTGAAGGCCCTCGTCCCGGACGTGGAAGTGGTGACCCGTCCCCGCTTTTCCACTCTCTCCCATGCCGGCGCCAGGAAGCTTTCGCGCATTCCCCCGCGCAGCGCGATCGTCGCCTTCTCGGCCGAGCAGGTCTACGCCATCGCCGAAATGCTGCGCCGATTCCGGGGCGGCGCCGCCGTGGTCATGGGCGCGCTCAGCCCGCAGACCCGCAATGCCCAGGTGGCGCTCTACCAGTCGGGAGAGGTCGATTACCTCGTGGCCACCGACGCCATCGGCATGGGCCTTAATCTCGACGTAGAGCACGTTGCCTTCGCCGGGCTCTCCAAGTTCGACGGCCAGCGCCACCGCCGCCTCGCCACTTCGGAAATGGCCCAGATCGCGGGCCGTGCCGGTCGCCATCAGAAGGACGGCACGTTCGGCACGCTCACCGGCTCGGGCGGGCACGATTCCGAATTCGAGCCGGACGAAGTCTACGCGATCGAGGAACACCGATTCCCGCCCCTGACCAGGCTGTTCTGGCGCGATCCGGAACCCCGCTTCGACAGCGTGGCCACGCTGATCTCGGATCTGGAAACGCCGCCCGACAGCGACGGACTCGTCCTCGCCCCCGAAGCGATCGACCTTGCGGTGCTGAAGCGGCTTTCGGAAGACGGCACCGTGATGGACAGCCTGCGCGGCCACGCCATGGTCCGCCGCTTCTGGGAAGCCTGCCGCCTGCCTGACTTCCGCCAGCAGGGCGTGGAGACTCATTCCCGATTCGTGGCGCGACTCTGGCAGGATCTCCGCGATGGCGAACTCGGCGCCGATTACATGGCGCAGCAGATCGCCCGGCTCGATCTGACCGGCGGCGACATCGATACCCTTCAGGGCCGGATCGCTGCGATCCGCTCCTGGGCCTATATCGCCCAGCGCCCCGACTGGGTGCTGGCGCGCGAGGAAATGGCCGCCCGCGCCCGTGCCGTGGAGGCTCGCCTTTCCGATGCCCTCCATGGCAAACTCACCGAACGATTCATCAACCGCAGGACTGCCGTGCTCATGAAAAAACTCGGTCCCGACGCCGGACTGCTATCGGTCCGCCTCGAAGACGAGGAAGTGCTGGTGGAAGGCGAGCATATCGGATCGCTGCGGGGTTTCGCCTTCCAGGTCGATCCCGCCGCCCGGCTCTCGGACCGCAAGCTGCTGCTGGCCGCTGCGGAACGCCACTTGCCCGGACTGCTCCAGTCGCGCGCCGAAGCTCTGACGGCAGCCGTCCATGAAGGCGCGGCCGCTCTGGTCCTTGAAAACGGCAGGCTCGATTGGGAAGGCGAGAAGATCGCCACGCTTTCTGCCGGGCGCTCGTTGCTTGCCCCGGTGCTGGTGCCGGATCGTATGCTCGACGCGATTCCCGCCCCGGCCCGCAAGGCGCTGGTCGCGGCGCTGGAGGCCTGGCTGCAGACCGCGCTGGAACCGCTCGCCCCGCTGGCAAAACTGGACGAGGCCAGCCGCGCCGAAGACGCCGGGCCGGACCTGCGCGCTCTGCTCATCACTCTGGTCCTGTCCGGCGGCATGATCGCCCGCGACGGTTCCGGCGTCGACCGGCTCGACAAGGCGCGCCGTACGATGCTGGCGAAGCTGGGCGTGCGCGTGGGCGCTCTCGACCTGTTCCTCCCCGCAATGCTGCGCCCCGGCCCGATCGCGCTGTGGCGTCAGCTCGCCAAGATCGCGGACAAGGACACGTTCAGGGGCGGCGGCGAACCCGATGCCGCGATGCCCCCGACCATGGACGCCACCAAGCGCCACAAGGCGCCGGGCTATCGCAACCTCGGTAAGCAGCTGCTGCGCATCGACATGGCCGAGAAGCTGCTGCGCGAGGCGCATGAGGCGCGGTCCGCCGCCAGCGGTCATCGCGGCCCCTCCCGCTCGTTCTCGCTGGACCCGGCCCGGGCGGTGTCGATGGGCCTGACGACTGCCAGCTATGCCCGCCTTCTGCGCTTCGGTGGCTTCCAGGCGCTCATGCCCCGGCCGCTGGCGGAAGGCGCACATGGCGCACCGGCCCCGGTTCGCTGGCGCTGGCGGCCGCCGCAGCGCGAACGGGAGGCGCAGGCTACGCCCCCCGCCCCGGCCCGCGGCGAAAATGCCGGCGCTTTCGCGGCGCTGGGCGAATTGCTGGGCAGGTAGCGCGGGAGGAGCAAGCCAGGCATGAGGATCGACAAGCTTCTCTGGTTCCTGCGCCTGGTCAAGACGCGACCGCTTGCCCACACCCTGGCGGAAGAAGGCCATATGCGCCTCAACGGACGGCGGGTGGAACGGGCGCACCAGAAGGTCGGTCCAGGCGATGTTTTGACCGTTCCCACAGCTGGAGGCGTGCGGGTGATAGAAATCCTATCCCTCCCGACCCGTCGTGGACCCGCACCGGAAGCCCAATCCTGCTACAGAGTGCTTGACGCGGGGGCAGATGTTCCCATAGCAGCGGCCAACCGAAACCAGGCCTTCTAAGAGGAATACGCAGCCATGACCTATGTCGTCACCGACAATTGCATCCGGTGCAAGTACATGGATTGCGTCGAAGTCTGTCCGGTGGACTGCTTCTACGAAGGCGAGAACATGCTGGTGATCAACCCCAGCGAGTGCATCGATTGCGGCGTCTGCGAACCGGAGTGCCCGGCCGAAGCGATCCTGCCCGATACCGAGAGCGGCCTTGAGCAGTGGCTTGAGCTGAACGCCAAGTATTCCGCGGAATGGCCCAACCTCACCACCAAGAAGGACGCGCCGGACGACGCGGACGCCATGCGCGGCGAGGAAAACAAGCTCGAAAAATATTTCTCGCCCGAACCCGGCGAAGGCGACTGATCCTTCGCACTTGCACACTCGGTCGGCGGTCCGGTTTCTCCGCCGAAAGAGGGACTTGGCGCGGGTAGAGATACCTTTTCAACGCGCTTCGAGGCGAGCGACGGTTAACCGTCAGCTCGCCTCTGGTAATTTTGTCACATCGATGCTATATAATCCAGCAACTGCCCGGGCGCTCTGCCCGTCTGGCAGGCATTTGCATTGCGAGGCAGGGTTCGAAAGCAAACGGCTGGGAGAGTAATCTGACCGGGCGGCGAAGACGTTCTTGCGTTTTCATGTCGCATCCACCCGGGTTTCTCTCACCGTAGGTATGGCAGCGAACCACTGCAGGTGAAAGGACGATACATGGCAACCAGGGCCGATGCCTTCGATGTTGGAGATTACGTCGTTTACCCTAAGCACGGCGTGGGCCGTGTCATCGAGCTCCAGAAGCAGGAAATTGCCGGGATGCAGCTCGATCTCTATGTTCTGCGCTTCGAGAAAGAGCGCATGACTCTTCGGGTTCCCGTCAACAAGGTCGAATCGATCGGCATGCGCAAGCTGTCGTCCGACAAGACCCTGCGCGAAGCACTCGATACGCTGAAGGGCAAGCCGAAGGTAAAGCGCACCATGTGGTCGCGCCGCGCCCAGGAATACGAAGCGAAGATCAATTCGGGCGACCTCGTGTCGATCGCCGAAGTGACTCGCGACCTGTTCCGCGCCGACGATCAGCCGGAGCAGAGCTATTCCGAGCGCCAGATCTTCGAAGCCGCTTCCTCGCGTCTGGCCCGCGAACTCGCGGCCATGGAAAAGACCGACGAGCCGGCCGCTCTGAAGAAGATCCTCGCGATCCTCAACGAGTATGCGCCGAAGTACTACGAGAGCGCCGAAGCAGTCTGATCAGACGCAGCGTTATCTCGCACGCAAGGGGGCCGCTTCCACACCGGACGCGGCCCCTTTCCTTTTGTGAGCCCCGCCCATAGACGTTCCCCCGAACGTTCATTCTCCGGAAAGTCGCTTCGTGACAGCTTTCACCATCATGATTCAGCGCGCCCTTCCCCTTTTCGTCCCTGCCGCTGCCTTGCTGCTTTCGGGCTGCATCAGCACCGCTGGCAAGATCATCACCGCCCCGGTGCGCATCGCCGGATCGGCCGTGGATGCCGTCACCACCAGCCAGTCCGAAGCGGACGAGAAACGCGGCCGCCAGATGCGCGAGCAGGAAGAGAAACTCGGCAAGATGCAGCGCCAGTACGAGAAGCACCTTCGCCAATGCGATCGTGGCGACCGGCAGGCCTGCAACAAGGCGCGCGACGACTACGCGGACATGCAGTACCTGATGCCCGGAGCCGCACCCCAGCGACGCTGAGCAAGCGGAATCCAAGCGGAATCGTCGTCCCGGACTTGATCCGGGACCGCTGGCAGTGCCCAGCCCATCTCACAGTAAAGCGCCCTGCCGAAAGTTGGCGCCTAAAGACGGACAGCGGTCCCGGATCAAGTCCGGGACGACGGCCATCTGAATGTTCCCCTATTTCCGCCTCAGGCCGCCGCTCGCTTCAATCTGTCGTTGATCGCCGCGCCCACCCCCTCACCGGGAATCGGCGCAACCGCGATCTTCGGCTGACTCGCCGCCGCGCCCTCATGCAACAGCGCATAGAGCCGCGACGCCGCCTCGACGAGATCGCCGGAAGCCGAAAGATTCATGTCTCCGGCAACCTCCCCGAACCCGATATGGAATTCGTCTGCCTCCGCCGCAGCGGCATTCAGGCGCACCGGCTTGCCCGGCGCATAGTGACTGGCAAGCTGCCCCGGCGCTTCGATCGCCAACGAGGTCACACCATCGCTGTCGGTGCCGAGAACGGCGCGAATCGCATCCTGCGGTATCGGACCGGGTCGCAGGATCTGCCAGCGGCCATCATCGCGAAGGGCGACGATCGTCGATTCCAGTCCAGCCTCGCAAGGACCGCCATCGATCACCGCGTCGACATTGCCCCCCAGTGACGCCACGACATGCTCCGCGCGCGTCGGGCTCACGCCGCCGCTGCGATTGGCGGAAGGCCCGGCGAGGGCCAGGCCGGAAGCGGCGATCACTGCCCGCATCAGCGGATGGGCGGGGCATCGCAGCGCCACCGTGGGCAGTCCGGCCGTAACGGCCGGAGCCACCGCCGCGCCTTCGCGCAACGGCAGCACCAGCGTCAGTGCGCCGGGCCAGAATGCCTCGGCCAAAGCCAGCGCCCGCTCATCCAGCACCGCCAGCGCCTGCGCGGCGGCGAGATCGGCTACATGGACGATCAGAGGATTGAAGCTGGGGCGCCCCTTGGCGCGATAGATGGACGCAACCGATTCATCGCGGTCGGCGCGGGCCATGAGGCCATAGACCGTCTCGGTTGGCACCGCGACCAGCCTGCCCTCCTCCAGCAGCGCCGCAGCACGGGATACGCCGGTCTGGTCCGGGCTCAGCAATTCGGGTCCAATGTTGCGCTCCATGCTTCGCCGCTATAGCCGGCAAGATCGAAAGCCAAGAAAAACCGCGCAGAGGATGCTTCAGCAGATGTGGTGCCCGTCACCACCGACGGAATCCCGCAGCCGGTGTCATCTTCCTGCTCCCGAAGTTCCACGTGAAACACGACGACCCGTTCGGGAAGCGGAAAAAGGTGGCCGCTCGCCAGTTTATCGAGCATCTGGTGCCCGAAGCCATGGGCTACCTCGCCCAGGCGCAGGAGGGTGTGCCAGCCTTCTCTACCAACTGACGAGCGAAGAATTGACAGCATGACCGACCAGATCGAAGTCCTGAGCCGCATTGCCGAAGCCCTCGAACGCCTGGCCCCCCCGCCGGCGCATCCGGTCGATTGGCTCGCCCATCCTGCCTACGTCTGGGCTGGCAACGAAGCGCGCGGCGTGCGGGAACTCCTCGCCCCGCCGCTCGACCTGCTGCGCGGGATCGACTCGCAGAAGGAGCGCGTGGTCGGCAACGTCGAGCGCCTCGCAGCGGGCTATGCGGCGCACGACATGCTGCTCTGGGGCTCTCGCGGCATGGGCAAGTCGGCCGTGATGCGTGCCTCCATCCGCGCCGCGCAGACGGCGCATCCCGGCCGCATCGCGCTCGTTCAGGTGGCGCAGGAAGCGCTCCATGGCGTTGCCGCCCTCTTCGCCCTGCTCGGCAAGGTCGATCGGCAGTTCCTGGTCTTCATCGACGATCTCGGTTTCGAGGAGCACGACGGCGCCGGTCCGCGCCTGCTGCGCTCCTGGCTGGAAGGCGGCGTGGAGGCACGCCCCAACAACGTGCGCCTTGCCGTTACCGCCAACCGCCGCGCGATCGTCTCACGTTCGATGTCCGAGCAGGACGATCCCATCAATACGCGCGACGTGGTGGACGATCGCTTGGCTCTGGCGGATCGCTTCGGCCTTTCGATCGGCTTTCATAACTGCGATCAGCCTTCCTACCTGGCGATCATCGAGGGCTACACCCAACAGTTCGGCCTGGAGTTCGACGAGCACGACGCGCTCGAATGGTCGCGCCGTCGCGGGGCGCGGTCGGGCCGCGTGGCCTGGCAATATGTCACCGAAGTGGCCGGCCGCGCGGGGAAAGTCATCTGATACAAGAATCAGCAGTTACGGCCGCTGAGTATCTGCCCTGAAAGAAAAGGGGCCTTCCAGCCCCCTCTTCGCCATTCATTGGCCCGTGGGCAGCAGCTTGTCCGGACCCTTCGTGAATCCGGCCTCCAGATTTACGGTGGCGCCGGGTACGGTCGGATCCTTGATCTCCTTCACCGGCTTGAGGTGCTCCGTCTCCACCGGCTTGATCGCGGCCGAGGGCGTCGCCCCCGGCGCCTGCACGCGCCAGATCACGCCCGCCGTATCGTCGCTCACCAGCAAGCTGCCGCTCTTGTCCCAGGCCAGCCAGGTCGGACGGCCATGGGTGTTCGACGCGTCTTTCAGGAAGCCCGAGAGCACCGGGACCGGCTTTCCGTCCTGCGGATTGCCGTTGGCGTCGAAAGGAACGAATACCACGTCATAGCCCACCGCAGGGCGGCGATTCCACGAGCCATGGCGTGCCACGAAGGCGCCGTTTGCGAACTTCGCGCCCATTCGATTGCCGCCCCCCGCGAAGACCATGCCGAGAACGCTGGCGTGGGCACCCATCGCGTACTCAGGCTTGCGCGTATATTCGAGCATGTAGCTCTGCATCGGCCACTCGACGCGTTCGTCGAAAGTCGTTTTCCAGTAAACCCACGGCCAACCGTACTGGGCGCCCACAGGAACGTTGGTGAGGTAGTCCGGCACCAGATCCGGCCCCAGCATGTCGCGCTCCTGCACCGTGGCCCACAACTCGCCGGTCGAGGGATTCCAGCCCAGGCCATTGGGATTGCGCATGCCGGCGGCGAACTGGCGACGGCGCGCCGTATCCACGTCGACTTCCCAGATCGCAGCGCGGCCGGTTTCCGCTTCCATGCCGTCGTCCGCGATATTGGTCGCCGAACCGACCGTAACGTAAAGGTGCTTGCCGTCCTGGCTCAGCAACAGGTTGCGCATCCAGTGATTGCCGGCCGCAGGCAGGTCGATCATCGTGCGCAGCGGCTTGCCGTCCAACTTGGTCGCGCCGGGCTGGAACGCAAATTCGAGGACTTTATCGTGATTGGCGATGTAGAGTTTGCCGTCCCGATAGGCGAGGCCGGAAGGAGAATGCATGTCGGCGGTGCGGAAATCGAAACGCTGTTCGGCCTTGCCGTCGCCATCGGCGTCTCGCAGCAGGACGATCCTGTCGGGTGAGGCCTGGCCCGCGCCGACCCGGTTGAACATCCAGCCCATCACCATGCCGGTAAGGCCCTTGGGCTTGTTGCCGGCCGGCGCATTGGTCAACGTCACCAGAACGTCGCCGTTGGGCAAGGTCAGCATCGTACGCGGATGATCGAGCCCATCGGCAAAGCGGGCAACCGCCAGCCCCGCGCCGGGCCTGGGCGCCTCACCGGCCGCCCAGCCCACTGTCTTCACCAGCTTGACGCTGGGAATCCATTGCGGGTCCGGCTCGACCAACTTCGGATCCTTGCCCACCGTATCGTCGAACGGCAGATCCGACGTATTGGAATACTGGGCCCAGGCGACGACACCGCCGCCAACGAGAACGACCGCCACAAGGGCCAGGGCGGATTTTGTGAGAATGGAGCGCATCGCCCTGAAATAGGCTGGAGCTGCCTATGCGGCAACAACGACTTGGAGTATCGGGAGCCGATGTACGACTTTGCTCCCAAGGGCGACCAGCCCAAGACCGAACTCTATGCCGATCTGGCTGCGGCCGCCAAGGCGCTCGTCGACGGCGAGCGCGATGGCATTGCCAACATGGCCAACCTCGCCGCGCTGATCTGGCAATTTCTGCCCAACCTGAACTGGGCAGGATTCTATCGCAACGTCGAGGACGAACTGGTCCTCGGGCCGTTCGTCGGCAAACCGGCCTGCATCCGCATTCCGCTGGGTCGCGGCGTTTGCGGCACGGCGGCGGCGAGCGGCGAAACCCAGGTCGTGCCGGACGTCCACGCCTTCCCCGGCCATATCGCCTGCGATGCAGACAGTCGCTCTGAACTGGTGGTGCCGGTGCTGCGCGAGGGTAAGGTCGTTGCCGTGATCGATCTCGACAGCCCCGTCGCGGATCGCTTCGATGCTGAGGATGCGACCGGAATCGAGGCTATTGCAGCGCTCGTCGCCGGTTCGATCTAAAGCGGAACGTCTCCGCGCGGGACTTGGTCGGTTGCGGCAGAGGCTTGGCCATTCAGCGGAAAAGGTGCTAACACCGTGTTAACAAACGCGGCTAATGCCCGGAATCCGTGAAGAGGCCCTGCGAATGCGTTCGACCTTCAGCACCGCGAATCTCGCTCCGGCCGTCCTTGTCGGCATAGCGGCTCTTACCTGTGCTTCGCCTGCGTTGGCAGCGGAAGGGCAGGCAGGCGCCGATTTTCTTCGCGGCGATTCCGCCTCCGAAGCGCCGCCGCCGATGCGCTATGAATTCGATCCAGCACAGCGCGAATCCTGGTTGCAGGACTGCCACCAGACAGTCGCGGCCAGTCGCCCTCGATCGGGCACCGTCCGCGAAGGCCAGGGCGATCATGGCGAGTGCGAGGCCTACCTGGCGGACTATCTCGCGCGGTATCGCCAGGGGCAGATCGTCACGCCTGTCCTTGGCTATGCGGCGCCCGGATATGCTTACGTCCATCCGGACCAACTTCGCCGGGCAGCGCCGCCCCGGATGGTATCCATTCCGGTAATCCAGGCGATCGACAGCAGGGGCGAGCCTATCGCCTACGCCGACGACACCGGCATCCGCCCTGCCCGCCGCTCCATCCCTCGCCGAGCCGGGACCCAAAGCGCAGAGTAGCCCTCCACGCAAACAGCGCCCGAACCGAGGTTCAGGCGCCGTTCGACATTCAGCACAGTCTCAAGTTCAGATCGCGCCGCCGGTAAGGCGCTGGCAGATCAGGTCGAGCTGGTCCAACGTGGCATAGCGGATCGTCACCGTGCCCGATTTCGGATCGACATCGGCATTGATCTTCACCGGCAGCCCGAGAAACTCCTCCAGGTGACTCTGCACTGCCACTATGTCGGCGTCCTCATGCGCATTGCGGGCGGTTCGGGCGCGGCGCGGCGCAACATCGCCGCGTGCCTTCTTTCGCACCAGCTTCTCGACCTCCCGCACCGACATCTGCTTGTTGATCGCAGCATCGGCGATCTCCTCGGCACCCTCGCAGCCGATCAGGGCACGGGCATGGCCCATCGACAGGCTGCCCTTCTCCACCATCGCGATGACCCCGTCCGGAAGGGCCAGCAAGCGCTGGAAATTGGCGACATGGCTACGGCTCTTGTCGACCATGCGGGCGATCTCGGCCTGAGTCATGCCTTCGAACTCCGCCAGGCGATTGTATGCCCGTGCTTCCTCGATCGGATTGAGATCCTCGCGTTGGAGGTTCTCGATCAGGGCCAGGGCCATGACCTCGCGTTCGGTGAGTTCGCGAACCAATGCGGGAATTTCGTGAAGCTGCGCCTTCTGCGCTGCCCGCCAGCGGCGCTCACCGGCAACCAGCTGGTAACGTCCATTATCCGTGGGCCGCACGATGATCGGCTGAATCACGCCGCGATGCGCGATGGAAGCCGCCAGTTCCTCCAGCGCCTCCTCGTCGAAGATGCGGCGCGGCTGATCCGGATGCGGCGTGATATCGGCGATGGCGAGCACGGCCAGCCCCCCCGCCCTCGGAAGCGTCCCCCGGCCCTCGGACCCTCCGGACGCAGCCAGCGGCTCCTCGCGGCGGGTCTCGCCCAGCAGGGCACCCAAGCCCCGGCCGAGACCTTTCGGCTTCTGCTTGGAGGCAGCGGCGGCACCGCCTGCGGTATTGAGTGCGGTGGGTACGCTGATGCGGACGATCGATTCGTCGTTCATGCCGCTTTCCTCTTCTCGGGCAGGCGGGTGATAAGTTCGCGCGCCAGCGCCATGTAGGCCCGGCTGCCGGCGCATGCATGATCATAGATCAGGGCGGGCACACCATGGCTGGGCGCTTCGGAAAGACGCACATTGCGCGGAATCGTGGTTTCGAAAACGAGCTGGCCAAGACAGGATCGCACATCATCGGATACCTGGTCGGTCAGGCGATTGCGGCGGTCGAACATGGTGAGCGCAATGCCGATAATACCCAGATCGGGATTGAATCGCTGCTGCACCCGCTCCACCGTCTGGAGAAGCTGGCTGAGTCCTTCAAGCGCGAAGAATTCGCATTGAAGCGGCACCAGCAGGGTATCCGCCGCCGTCAGCGCATTCAGAGTCAAGAGGCCCAGCGAAGGCGGGCAGTCGATCAGGCAGACGTCATAGCCCAGATCTCCGCGCAAAGCCGATCGAAGGCGGTTGGCGCGATCGTCGGCATTGACCAGTTCGACCTCGGCCCCGGACAGGTCCACGGTCGCGGCAAGAAGATCGAGGTTGGGAATGCTGGTCGGCATCACGCAATCGGCCACCCGCACCCGGTCCACCAGCACTTCATAGGAAGTGCGATCCCGTTCCGACGCCGAAACGCCGATTCCGGTAGAGGCATTGCCCTGGGGATCGAGATCGATCAGCAGCGTCTTCCAGCCCGTGGCAGCAAGGGCGGTGGCGATATTGATCGCGCTCGTGGTCTTCCCCACTCCGCCCTTCTGGTTGGCGATAGCGATACGGATCACTTGGTCATACCCTTCCTGTCGGCCAGCTTGCCGACAATGATGCCTGCCTGCGGGTCCGTCAGGGACTGTTCCACGTGGAACATGTGCCGCCACTTGCGAAGGTCTTCCAGTTCTTGCTTTGCAGACCGCCCCTTGGGCAACAGCCAAACCGTGTCGCTTGTGGAAAAACGTGAAGAAATTGTCAGAAGTTTTTCCAAAGGCGCGAAAGCGCGCGCCGAAATCACGTTGACCGGAAAACTTTCAACGAGTTCGAGGCGCTGTCCGACGACGCGTGCATTCTCCAACCCCATCGCAATGCGAGCGCGATCCAGCCACTCGATCCGGCGTGCGCGCGATTCAACCATCACCACCTGGCATTCCGGTCGCAGGGCGGCAATGACCAGTCCGGGGAACCCTGCTCCGGTTCCAAGGTCCAGCCACGGTGTAGATGTTTCACGTGGAACATGCGGAAGCAGCTGGGCGCTATCGACGATATGTCTCAGCCAGACGTGATCCAGACTGGATGCCGATACCAGGTTCTGCTGGAGATTTTCCTCCACCAGCATCGCAACCAGGGTTTCAAGACGAACCCAGGCCTCCTCGTCGCATTCGGGCAGTGCACGCAACCATTGGCGCGCTTGGTCTTCGGTCGTGATCACGCCGCCTCCCTGCGGGCATGAACCAGCAGCGCCGAGAGCGCCGCTGGTGTAATTCCGGGAATGCGGCCCGCCGCCGCGAGAGTCGCCGGGCGGGCCTTGCTCAGTCGTTCCACCATCTCGCGGGATAGCCCCGGAATCTCGGCGTACGGAAAATCGTCGGGCAGAGACAGGGCCTCGCTGGCGCGAAGATCGCGAAGCTCCCGCTCCTGTCGATCCAGGTATGGTGCGTAAGCGGCATCCTCGACCATCTCCTCGGCCAGCGCTTCATCCGAAATAAGATCCGGATCGATCCAGGGGGACAGTCCGACCAGATCGACGCCTCCAAAGCGGAGCCACTCCCGCAATTTCAACCGCCCCACATCGGCGCGGACAGGAAGTCCGGCCTGAGCGAGTTCATGGCCTGAAACGGACGTATCGAAACCCGCTTCGATCTTCGCCCGCCGGGCCAGACGAGATTCGAACCAGGCCCGGCGGTCAGCTCCCGCCGCGCCGATTTCGATGGCCAGCGGAGTCAGCCGGGTGGAAGCATTGTTGGCGCGCAGGCGAAGTCGATATTCGGCACGTGCCGTCAGCATCCGATAGGGTTCGCTCACGCCGTGCAGAGTCAGATCGTCGATCATCACCGCCATGTAGCTGTTCGCCCGATCCAGCGCCGGTGCATCGCGCCCCAGTACCGTTGCTGCGGCATGCATCCCCGCGACCAGCCCCTGCGCGGCGGCCTCTTCGTAACCCGTCGTGCCGTTGATCTGCCCGGCGCAATAGAGGCCCGGCATATCCCGCAGTTCCAGGCTCGATCGAAGTGCGCGGGGATCGATGTGATCGTACTCGACGGCATAGCCGGGAACGACCATCTCCACCCGTTCCAACCCCTCCATCGTGCGCAGCATCTCCAACTGCACATCCGTTGGCAGCGAGGTGCTTACGCCGTTGGGATAGACGAGCGGATTGTCCAGCCCCTCGGGTTCCAAGAAAATCTGGTGGCCATCACGATCCGCGAAGCGATGAATCTTGTCCTCGATCGAAGGGCAATAGCGTGGGCCGGAAGCCCCGATCGCTCCGGTGAAAAGCGGCGAGCGATGGAGGTTCGCGCGTATAACATCATGCGTAAGCGGGTTCGTCCGGGTTATGGCGCAGAAGACCTGCGGAACCTGGCGACGATTGCCCGCGTCGTTCGCGGGCATGGCAGACATCGTCCAGTCTTCGCCATCGGAAGGCTGCTCGTCCAGACGAGCCCAGTCGATGGTTCGGCCGTCCAGGCGCGGCGGCGTACCCGTCTTGAGCCGCGCCATCGGCAGTGCCGCATCTCGCATCTGATCAGCCAGGCGTTGCGCCGATGCCTCTCCGATCCGGCCGCCCGTCAGCCGTTCCTCGCCACGGAACAGCGTGCCGCCCAGAAATGTGCCGGTACAGAGTACGACGGCGCGAGCGTCGAGTCTGGTGCCGTCCGAAAGGTCGATCCCGACCACCCTGCCCTGCGTCACGACGAGAGCCGCAGCTTCGCCGCCCACCAGAGTGAGATCGCCCTGTTGCTGTAACAGGGTGTGGATGGCTGCCTTGAACAGCTTGCGATCGGCCTGGACGCGCGGTCCCTGGACTGCGCTGCCCTTAGAGCGATTCAGCATGCGATAGTGGATCGCTGCCGCGTCGGCGGCCCGGGCGATGAGGCCGTCGAAGGCATCCACCTCGCGAACGAGATGGCCCTTTCCAAGCCCGCCGATAGCGGGGTTGCAGCTCATTGCGCCAACGGCATCCAGGTCGAAACTGACCAGCGCCACACGCGCGCCCATGCGCGCGGCGACTGCCGCAGCCTCGCAGCCGGCATGGCCGCCGCCGATTACGATCACATCGAAGGAGTGCATGGACCCCGCGCTTACCCGAAGCCGCGAGTCACGTCAAAGTAGCTTGGTATGTTTCACGTGGAACATGCTACTTGCCGATGCAGAATCTTCCGAACAGCGCATCCAGCATGTCCTCGGTTGTGGCGCGTCCTACCAAGGCATCGAAAGCCGATCTCGCCAGCCGAAGCCCTTCCGCGACCAGCAGGGGATCGCTTTCCGCCCCCGCCACCTCGATCGCTTGTTCGGCTTCGGCAACGAGCGAATGCTGCCGGCGATTCAAGGCAGCGTCGCCTGGCCGGGGCATCATCGATCTGGCAGTGGCGATGAGATCGTCGCGCAAGCCGTCGAGTCCCTCCCCGGACAAGGCCGAAACGCGATGGCGCGGCGCCTTCTTCTGTTCCACGTGAAACAGATCGGCTTGCGGCGAGATTTCCCAACCATCCGCCGGGCCCTCTCCTTCCGGTCCGAGCCAGAGCACCAAGTCTGCCCTGTCCAGTTCGGCCCGGGCCCGAGAGATGCCAATAGCCTCGATCTCGTCTCCCGTCTCGTCACGCAGACCGGCAGTATCGCCGAACAGGAACGGCACGCCGCCCAAGGACACGGCACGGGTCAAGACGTCCCGAGTGGTACCCGCAAGGGGCGAAGTGATGGCTGCCTCATCCTCAACCAGGGCATTGAACAAGGTGCTCTTGCCCGCGTTCGGCGGACCGGCGAGCACGACGCGATATCCTTCCCGCAATGCTTCCGCGCGCGGTCGACCGAGCCAATCTTCAAGCTCGGCGCGAATCTCGCTGAGGCGCTTCAGGAAATCGGGCGGCAGATCGGCGACGTCATCTTCATCGCCGAAATCGAGCACCGCCTCTACCGCCGCGGAGGCCGTCAGCACGCGATCGCGCCATGATTCGACCTGGCGTGAAAATGCCCCGCCCGCCATGGCCAGCGCAGCCTGACGCTGAAGTTCCGTTTCGGCTGACAGGAGATCCGCCAGGCCCTCGGCCTCCGCAAGATCGATACGGCCCTGCGCGAAAGCCCGCCGGGTAAATTCGCCCGGCGCCGCGCGGCGCAGACCCGTCTCATTCAGAAGCGCGGCCTCCACGGCGGCTACTACCGCCCTTCCCCCGTGGAGATGAAGCTCTGCAAGGTCTTCCCCCGTAGCCGTCCTGGGACCGGGAAACCAGAGAATGAGCGCCTGATCCAGAACCGCGCCCTCGCGATTGCGCAACGTTCGGTAACTTGCACGGCGGGCCCCCGGCAATTCCCCTGCCAGCGCCGCAAGAGCGGGTCCGGCCTGCGGACCGCTGATCCGGACCACGCCGATCGCGGCAGGAGGCGATCCGCTGGATAAGGCGAAGATGGTGTCTTGACGTTCTGGGGACATAGGTTCGGGAGGCATGGCGCCGCGCTACAGGAGCGGAAGCCTCACGGAAACCCCGCCCGGCGTCAGCCGTCCTTCTTGGGTTTGCTGCTGCCGGTCATGGCCCCGCTCATCGCCATGGCAGCGCCACTTTCGAGAAACTGCTGGAACAGCTTGAGACCGAACTGGCCCATGGGCGCAACCTGCTTGCTCAGTTCCTGAAGCTGGTCGAAATTCCCCACGCCTTGCATGGCCTTCGCCAGCGCATCGACATAGACGTCGTTGGCTTTGGTGACATCCGGCAGGCCGAGGAACCGCCGTGCCTCTTCAGGCGAGCATTCGACCTCGACATTGACCTTCATCACGGCCTCCCATGGAATTTGTTCATCCGGGGTGGCACATGGCGTTGGCAAAGTCCACCGCTCGTGCCTA
Source organism: Novosphingobium sp. (assembly GCF_032093395.1). Classification (GTDB taxonomy): domain Bacteria; phylum Pseudomonadota; class Alphaproteobacteria; order Sphingomonadales; family Sphingomonadaceae; genus Novosphingobium. The sequence continues at coordinate 78,105 of NZ_DAMDBA010000005.1, read as the reverse complement.
ACCTCGATGACGTTCCTATGGCCCGGAAGGCTGCCAGACTCGATATCCGCAGGAGACTTTCATGACCAATACCGAAATCCCGACGCTCGACGGCGACGGCCTGATTCCCGCTTACGTCGCCCGTCCCGAAGGTACCCCGCGCGGCGCGATCATCGTGCAGCAGGAAATCTTCGGCGTCGATGCCGGTATTCGCCAGAAGGCCGATAGCTGGGCCGCACAAGGGTACCTTGCGGTGGCGCCCGACACGTTCTGGCGCCAGAATCCGGGTATCGAACTGAGCCCCTATGTCGAGGAAGAGTTCAAGCAGGCCATCGACCACATGATGGCGCATGATTTCGATCTCGGCATCCGCGATATCGAAGCCGTGATCCACTGGATCCGCCGCCAGGAAGGCGTTCCCAAGATCGGCCTCGTCGGATTCTGCATGGGCGGGCGCATCGCCTACATGGTAGCCGCGCGCACCGATATCGATGCCTCGGTGGGCTACTACGGCGTGATGATCGACCAGATGCTGAATGAAAAGCACGCCATCGCCCGCCCGCTCATGTTGCACATTCCCACGGCCGATCACTTCGTGGATGCCGCCGCCCAGAAGGCGATCCATGACGGTCTCGACGATCATCCGCGCGTCACCCTCTGGGACTACGAAGGCCTGGACCACGGCTTTGCCGCCGAAATCGGCGCACGCCGCGACGAAGCCGGCGCCGCTCTGGCCGACAAGCGCACGGCCGATTTCTTCGCCGAACACCTCGGCTGACATGGACAGGGCCCGGCCTTCCGCGTCCGCGGGACGCGGACCGGGCACGCCTGACTCAAGGACTTCCAGACGATGACCACCGGATATCGAATGATCGCGCGTGCCCACGGCGGCCCCGAAGTGATCGAGCGCGAGGACTTCGACGTCCCCGCCCCCGCTCCCGGCGAAGTGCTGATCGAAACCGAGGCAGTCGGTCTCAACTTCATCGATACCTATTACCGCAAGGGACTCTATGCCGATGCCCTGCCGATCTGTCTGGGGTCGGAGAGCGTCGGAAGGATCGTGGCGCTGGGCGAAGGCGTAGCCGGATTCTCCATAGGCGAACGGGTCGGCACGACTCAGGCCGGAGGTGCCTATGCCACCCACCGCCTGATCGCGGCCGCAAAAGTCATGCGGATACCCGAATCGATCGCGCCTGAGATCGCCGCCGCCGTGATGCTCAAGGGCCTGACCGCCTGCTACCTAGCCGAAGACACCTTCCCCGCCGCGAACGGCCACGTCGCTCTGGTTCACTCGGCAGCTGGCGGTGTAGGCTCGCTGCTGGTTCCCTGGCTGCTCGACCGCGGCGTGACCGTCATCGCCCATTCCGGCAGCGCCGAAAAAGCCGCTCAAGTGCCCGGCGATCATTCGCTCCATTGCGATTTCAACGAGCTGCCCGAAGCCATTCGCGAGATTACCCAAGGCGAGATGTGTCATGTCGTCTACGACGGCGTGGGCGCAGCCTCCTGGTCGGCCTCGCTCGCCTCGCTGCGCAAGCGTGGGTTCATGGTGACGTACGGCAATGCTTCCGGGCCGGTACCGTCGGTGGCGCCGCTGGACCTGATGAAGGCGGGATCGATCTACCTTACCCGCCCGACGCTCGCGGATTACGTCGCAACCCCGGAGCAGCTTGCGATCAGTGCGGAAAAGCTGTTCGACCGAATCGCCAAGGGAGTCCTCAAGCCGCGTATCGGGCAGACCTTCAAGTTGGAGCAGGCTGCCGAGGCGCATCGGGCTTTGGAAAGCCGGGCCACCATTGGGTCTACGGTTTTGATTCCCTGAAGAAGTAAGAGGAAGAGCAGGGGTTATTACCCCTGCACCCCGTTACTGTCGTCGTTGCGCGCCGCCTATCCGTTGTGCACCCACGGCAGGATCGGAAAACATATTGGCTGCGTCGCAAAGAGCGCACCACGGGTAGGCGGCGCACAAGGTCGACATTCCGAGGGTCTGGGGGATCATCCCCCAGGAAAAAAAAGGGCCCGGAAATCCGAGCCCTCTTTCATCAGATCAGAGTGACGATCCCCAGCTGCGGATCGACCCATCCCTCGAAGATCATCTTCACCGCCACGTAAAGGATCACCACGAGGCCGATCCAGGCGATCCAGCGGTAGCGCTCGATGTACCGGGCGATGAAGTTCGCCGCCACGCCCATGAGGGCCACGGCGAAGACCAGCCCGACGATCAGAATGCCCGGATGCTCGCGCGCGGCACCGGCTACGCCGAGCACGTTGTCGATCGACATGGAGATATCGGCCACGGCAACCGAGATCGCCGCGCCGGCGAAGCTCTTTGCAGGCTTAACGCCCGAATGCTCGTCACCCACGATCTCGGGCGAGCCCGGAGAGTGGGAGCCGGCCCGTATCTCGCGGTACATTTTCCAGGCGACCCAAAGCAGCAGCAATCCGCCCGCGAAGACGAGCCCGACGATGCCGAGCAGCCAGGTCACCATGAGGGCGAAGGCTACGCGCAGGACCAGCGCTGCGATCACGCCGATGGCGATGACCTTCTTGCGCTGGTCGGCCGGAAGTCCGGCGGCCAGGGCACCGACCACTATGGCATTGTCGCCTGCCAGCACCACGTCGATCAACAGCACCTGCAGGAACGCCGACATTGCTGCCGGCGTCCCCAGGTTCGAGAAATCGTTGACGATGTGCTGCCAGATCTCGGCGGGGCCACCCAAGGAAGAGGTGGCCACCAGAGTCTGAAGAATGCTCAAGCCCCCGATCTCCCCTTACTGGTTCATGGTCGAGAAGAAGTCCTCGTTGGTCTTCGAGTCCTTCATCTTGTCGAGCAGGAACTCCATCGCGTCGACAGTGCCCATCTGCATGAGGATGCGGCGCAGCACCCACATCTTGGTGAGCTGGTCCTTGGGTACCAGCAGCTCTTCCTTGCGGGTGCCGGACTTACCGACGTCCAGCGCCGGGAAGATGCGCTTGTCCGCCACCTTGCGGTCCAGGACGATTTCGGAGTTACCCGTGCCCTTGAACTCTTCGAAGATGACTTCGTCCATGCGGCTGCCGGTATCGATCAGGGCCGTGGCGATGATGGAGAGCGAGCCGCCCTCCTCGATGTTGCGCGCGGCGCCGAAGAAGCGCTTGGGGCGCTGCAGGGCGTTCGCGTCCACACCGCCCGTCAGCACCTTGCCCGAGCTGGGCACCACGGTGTTGTAGGCACGGCCGAGACGCGTGATCGAGTCCAGCAGGATCACCACGTCGCGCTTGTGCTCGACGAGGCGCTTGGCCTTCTCGATCACCATTTCGGCGACCTGGACGTGGCGCTGCGCGGGTTCGTCGAAGGTCGAGGAGATGACCTCGCCCTTCACGCTGCGCTGCATGTCGGTGACTTCCTCGGGGCGCTCGTCAACGAGCAGGACGAGGAGGAACACCTCGGGGTGGTTGTCGGTGATGGCCTTGGCCATGTTCTGCAGCAGCACGGTCTTACCCGTGCGCGGCGGCGCCACGATCAGGGCGCGCTGGCCCTTGCCCTGGGGGCTGACGAGGTCGATCACGCGGGCCGACTTGTCCTTGACCGTGGGGTCCAGGGTGTCGAGACGCAGGCGCTCGTTCGGATAGAGCGGCGTCAGGTTGTCGAAGTTGACGCGGTGGCGCACCGCATCGGGATCGTCGAAGTTGACGCTCTGAAGCTTGGTGATGGCGAAATAGCGCTCCCCGTCCTTGGGGGCGCGGATTTCGCCTTCCACGGTGTCGCCCGTGCGCAGGCCCCATTTGCGGACCTGGTTCGGCGAGACGTAGATGTCATCGGGACCCGCGAGATAGTTCGCCTCGGGGCTGCGCAGGAAGCCGAAGCCGTCCGGCAGCACTTCGATGGTGCCCTGCCCGATGATTTCCTCACCGTCCTCGGCCACTTCCTTGAGAATGGCGAACATCAGATCCTGGCGGCGCAGCGTCGACGCGCCCTCTACGCCCAGTTCCTCTGCCATTTCGACCAGCTCGGCCGATGATTTCTTTTTGAGTTCTTTAAGATGCATTTGTCTGGATTCCGGATGGAAATGGTGTGTCGGCCGGCGGGATCGTAGGGCTTGGGGAAAGCGGATCCGGGCAGGAGAATGGGCTCGCCGCCCTGTGCCGGAACAAGGCTCAGATAAGCCTTCGGCGGGTTCCGGTCAACGAGTCAATCCGTCAAGCGGCGTCTGGGCGGGGCGAATGGAATGGGTGAAGTAAGCGGAATGGGACGAGGTAGTCTCGTCGTCCCGGGCTTGATCCGGGACCGCTGGCCGGGAACAGCCCACTTCGCTGCAGGACGCTCTCCAGCGAGCTATCGCCTAAAGAAATGCCAGCGGTCCCGGATCAAGCCCGGGACGACGAAGCGGTCAGAACGGCTTCACGACCACCAGGATCACGATCACCACCGCCGCGAGCCCCGGAATCTCGTTCAGCAGGCGCAGCTTCTTGCCGGTCAGCGGACGTTCGCCGCGCGCCAGTTTCTTGCCGTAGCCCACCAGCCAGCCATGGTAGCCCGAGAGTCCGAGCACGAAGAGCAGCTTCGCATGAAGCCAGCCTTCGCTCCACGCCCCCATCGCCGTGGCGGTGGCGATGCCCAGCACCCAGGTAAGGATCAGCGAAGGCGTCAGGATGATCTTGCGCAGCTTCGCCTCGCGATCGATCCAGCGCAGTTCCTCTGCCGAGCCGGCTTCCGCCTCCTGGTGATAGACGAAGTAGCGCGGCAGCATGAACAGCCCGGCCATCCAGAAGATCACGAAGATGACGTGTCCGGCCTTGAGCCAGAGATAGAGCATGGAAAGCACTTCCTGCATGGGTGCCGCGAGACTCGATGGTTCAGGGGCGGCCCTCCTGCACCCTTGGCATCCCTGGGGCAAGACGATTCCGACCCTGAATCGCAAGCTGAATCAGCGGGGTGACCCGGTTCAGCGGGCCCAGTTCCGCACGATTCCCAGCAGCTGCTCGACATGGGCGATGGGCGTGAACTGTCCGATTCCGTGGCCGAGATTGAACACGTGGGGACGGTCCGCGAAGGCATCGAGCACTCGCCGGGCCTGGAACTCCAGTTCCTCGCCGCCGGAAAGCAGCAGCAGCGGATCGAGATTCCCTTGCACCGGAAGCCCCTGAGGCAATTCTCGCGCGGCCCATATCGGGTCTATCGTCTCGTCGATTCCGACCGCGTCCACACCGGTCTCACGGGCATAGGCCGGAAGCTTTTCGCCCGCTCCCTTGGGGAAGCCGATGATCGGAGTCTCGGGATGCCGCGCCTTTACCGCCGATACGATGGCGGCATTGGGAGCGATGACCCAGCGCTCGAATTGCGCGGGAGAGAGCGACCCCGCCCATGAATCGAACAACTGTACGGCTTCGGCACCGGCTTGAATCTGGCCACTGAGATATTCGACAGTCACCCCCACGATAGCCTGGATGATCTCCGCGAAAGCCGAAGGGTCGCGATAGGCCATGGCGCGAGTCTCATGCTGATCCCGGCTGCCCTCGCCCGCGCACATGTAGGTGGCGACGGTCCAGGGGCTTCCGGCAAACCCGAGCATCGTCTTGGCTGAATCGAATTCGACATCGAGAGCGGCGCGAACCTTGCGCACCGTTTCGTAGATCGGCGTGAGCCGCTCCGGAACTGCGGTTAGGCCCGTGAGCGCGGAATCGACCAGGCGCGGAGTCAGCTTCGGGCCTTCGCCGGCCAGGAATTCGAGATTCTGACCCATGGCGTAAGGCACGATCAGGATGTCGGAGAACAGGATCGCGCCGTCGAAACCGAAGCGGCGGATCGGCTGCAAGGTGATCTCCGCAGCGGCGTCGGTGTCGTAGACGAGCGCCAGGAATCCGCCCTTTTCCGCGCGCAGGGCACGGTACTCGGGAAGGTATCTTCCGGCCTGGCGCATCAGCCAGACTGGACGCTTGCTCGTGTTCGTTCCGAGCAGGTTTTCGAGAAGGAGGCCAGGCATCGAGATTCACGTCCGATCAAAAAAATAAAAGATTCTTAGAAGGATGATGGAGTCTGTTGGCCCTGTGGATATCGGGGACTTTTGAATCTTGCACGATTCAATCCACGCCGAACAGGTTCAAATTTGCGAAGCGACTCTCCGAGGAGTCTGAGTCAAAGACTCTTTATCCCGGTTACCCACAGGGTGTGGGGCGGATTTGAATCATGTTTACGACTCTCTCGATGAAATTGGTTCAATGTGGAGGAAAGCCGGGAAGCGAGTTGTCACCAGCACTATCCCGTGGTTTATGCCGCCACATATCCACAGCCCGCCGGGATGTCTCGGGGGTTCTTCAAGCGAAAGACTTCGGAACAGCCCCGAATGGCGCGTTTTCATCTCCACCTGCTGTCTGACTCCACCGGCGAAACGCTGGAAATGATCGCCAAGGCCGCCCTCGCCCAGTTCGACGATTCAGACGTCTTGCGGCACTTCTGGCCGATGGTCCGCTCGCAGCAGCATCTCGACCGGATCATGGGCGAGATCGCTGCCAATCCCGGGCTGGTGTTCTTCACCCTCGTGAACGAGGAAACGCGCGGGCGACTGGAAGAGCGCTGCCAGCAGCTGGGCCTGCCGGCGATCGCCGTGCTCGATGGCGTCACCGATGCGCTGGAGGCCCTGCTCGGTCAGGAGGCCAAGGGCCGTCCCGGTCGCCAGCACCGCCTGGACGATGCCTATTTCGCCCGCGTCGACGCGATTCAGTTCACCATCGCCCATGATGACGGCATCGCCTGGGAAGACTGGGAGGAATCGGACATCGTGCTGGCGGGCGTTTCGCGCACCAGCAAGACGCCGACCTCGATCTACCTCGCCAATCGCGGCTACAAGGTCGCGAATATTCCGATCGTGGTCGAAAGCCCGCCGCCGCCGCTGCTGTTCGGGCTGAAACGACCCCTGGTGGTCGGCCTGACCACGGCTCCGGACCGGCTGATTCAAATTCGCCGCAATCGTCTGCTGTCGCTCAGCCAGTCGCCCGATACCGACTATGTGAAGAGCGACAGGGTGGAGAACGAGCTGAAATATGCGCGCCGCATGTTCGCGGACAATTCGTGGCCGGTGATCGACGTGACGCGCCGCTCGATCGAGGAGACCGCTGCGGCGATCATCAATCTCTATAACGAGCGCAAGGCCGAAGGATCGCAGGATCCGCTCGGTCCCAAGCCGATTTGAACGCGAAAGAGTCAACGATGATCGTCCTGGCATCGCAAAGCGCTTCGCGGCGCGCCATGCTCGAAGCCGCCGCCATCCCGTTCCGCGCCCAGCCCGCCCAGGTCGACGAGCGCGCTATCGAAGCCGGTCTTGCCGGTAGGCCGCCGGCCGAGATCGCGCTGGAACTCGCGCGGGCCAAGGCGTTGGCGATCTCCGCCGAGGCGCCGGGCGAACTCGTTCTCGGCAGCGATTCACTGGTCGAATGCGGCGGTCGCCGGTTCGACAAGCCCGCGAGCCGGGAAGCGGCCGCGGATCATCTGCGCTTCTTTTCCGGCAAGGTCATGAATCTCCACAGCGCCGCCGCCCTCGTGCGCGACGGCGAAGTGCTCTGGGCCGAAGACGCTGTGGCGAAACTCCATGTCGCGCCGCTTTCCGAGCCCTTCATTGCCGACTATCTCGATGCGGAATGGCCCGAAGTCGCCGGATGCGTCGGGGTATTTCGCATCGAGGCGCGCGGCGTGCAGCTTTTCGAGACGATCGAGGGCGACTATTTCACCATCCTCGGCATGCCGCTGCTCAAAGTGCAGGCAGCGCTGCGCCGCCTGGGAGAGATCGCCCAATGACCCTGCCTGACGCGAGCCTGCCTTACGCCGAAGTGATCGGCGATCCGATCGCGCAGTCCAAGTCTCCGGTGATCCACGGGTTCTGGCTGGAGAAACTGGGGCTTTCCGGCCGTTATGATCGTCACCAGGTGCCGGTGGAGGGCCTTGCGGATTACCTGGCGCAGCGCCGCACCGATGCGGACTGGCGCGGCTGCAACGTCACGATGCCGCACAAGCTGGCGATTCTTCCCCTGCTCGATCGCCTGGATCCGCTTGCCGCCAGGATCGGTGCGGTCAACACGGTGGTGCATGAGGCGGACGGGACTCTGACCGGCTACAACACCGATGCGGCCGGATTTCTCGAGCCGCTGCAACCGCTGCTCGATCAGGTTCACCTGTTCCGCATGGCGCGCGTGCTCGGCACCGGCGGCGCTGCGCGCGCGATCGTAGCGGCGCTGGCGGAGCGGGGCTTCGTGGTGGTCCTGGCCGGCCGCGATCCGGCCAAGGCGCGGACCATGCTGGACGAACTGACCGCGCAGGACGACCACCACGCCATCGATCTGGCGCACTTTGCCCAGGCCACGGACTTCGCTTTCGACGATCGCGAGCAATGTCTCGACCTGATCGTCAACGCCAGTCCGCTGGGCATGACCGGGCAGCTGCCGCTTGCTTTCGATTTCAGCCATGCGCCGCCGCGCAGCGTGGTCTATGATATCGTCACCAGCCCGCTCGACACCCCCCTCCTCCAGCAAGCACGAGAAGCAGGATTCGAGACGGTGGACGGTCTCTCCATGCTGATCGGCCAGGCCGACGTCGCTTTCCGGCATTTCTTCGGCGCTACGCCGCCGCGTGCCTTCGATCCGGAACTGCGTGAACGCCTGACGTCATGAAAATGCGCAAGTCATGAAGATTCTGGGACTCACCGGCTCGATCGGCATGGGCAAGTCGACCGTCGCCGGGATGTTCCGGGATCTTGGCGTTCCGGTGTTCGATGCCGATGCCACCGTCCATGAACTCCAGGGACCGGAAGGTGCGTTGGTGCCGGCGATCGAGGCGGCTTTTCCCGGAACGACGGGCCCGCTGGGAGTCATTCGCGAGAAGCTTGGCGCCGCGGTGTTCGGTGATCGGGATGCGCTTGCGCGACTCGAGGGCATTGTCCATCCCGCCGTCGCGGAGGCCCGGCGCCGGTTTCTGGGCGACTATGACGGTGCGCCGCTGGTCGTTTTCGACATCCCCCTGCTTTATGAGAAGACCGGCGAGCGGGGGCTGGACGGCGTGGTGGTGGTATCCGCCCCGGCCGATATGCAACGTGCCCGGGTACTTGCGCGGCCGGGGATGACGGCCGAAAAATTCGAGCAGATCCTGGGCTTGCAGGTTGCCGACGCCGAAAAGCGCGCGCGGGCTGATTTCGTGATCGATACCGGTACGTCGCTGGCAGAAACCCGCGAGCAGGTGGGCCGCATCGTGGACGCGTTGGCCGAGTCAGAATAATCCCCTCAGGCCCTTGCGAAGTGAAGCGGGCAGGCAGATATGGAGAGGGATGAGAGAGATCATCTTCGATACCGAAACCACAGGTTTTGACCCCAGAAGCGGGGACCGAATGGTGGAGATCGGCTGCATCGAGATGGTCAACCGGGTGCCGACCGGAAAAACCTATCACGCCTATTTCAATCCCGAGCGCACAATGCCGGCCGAAGCTGAAGCCGTGCACGGATTGTCGGATGCGTTTCTCGCAGACAAACCGCTATTCGCACACTGTGCCGACGATTTCGTGGCGTTCATTGGCGATGCGCCGATGATCGCGCACAATGCCTCTTTCGACTTCAACTTCATCAATTTCGAACTCGCGAAATGCGGGCTGGCCGAAGTCTGCCTGACCCGGATGGTCGATACCGTGGCGCTTGCCAAGGTTCGTCATCCCGGCGCCAAGCTGTCGCTGGACGCGCTCTGCACGCGGTACGGAATTGATCGAAGTCATCGAACCAAGCACGGCGCCTTGCTAGACGCCGAGCTGCTCGCGCAGGTCTACGTGGAACTCAGGGGCGGTCGTCAGATCGGTCTCGAACTCCTCGCCGAAACCGCCGAGATCACCACGGAAACGCGGATCCTGCTTCGAAAGGACCGCCCCTTCCGTCAACCGCGTCCCCACGCGGCCACCGAGGAGGAACTCCTCATCCATGCGGAGTTTCTAAAGTCGGTGGATGCCCCGCTCTGGGGCGCCTGAATCACAGCAGAGGAGTAATCACCCATGGACATCCGCGTTTCCGGCCATCAGGTCGACACCGGTGAAGCCCTCCAGACCCACGCCAGCCAGCGATTGACCGCGATCGTGGACAAGTACTTCAGCCGCGCGCTGTCGTCGCAAGTCACGTTCGGCCGCGCGCCTGCCGCGGCTTTCCGCTGCGATATCGTGGTTCACGTGATGCAGAACCTTGTGCTCAAGGGCACCGGCATGGCGCAGGATGCGCATATCGCCTGCGATCAGGCGGCCGAAAAGATCGACAAGCAACTTCGCCGCTACAAGCGCCGGATCAAGGATCGCCATGAGCAGACCGCTCATGCGGTGGCCGTGGAAGAAGCCGCCTACACGATCTTCGAAGAGCAGGCGCAGGAACAGGAAGAAGAGTTCGATGCGGATGCCCCGGTAGTCATAGCCGAGACCCGCGTTGACGTTCCCGAAGCCACCGTTTCGGACGCGGTCATGATGCTCGACTTGCGGAACACCACGGCGTTGCTGTTCAAAAATGCTGGCACGGGACGCCATAATATGGTTTACCGCCGCGGCGACGGTTCGATTGGCTGGGTTGAGCCGCACTGACGCCAACCCAGGCGCCGACTAGGCGTCTACACTTCTTTTCGAAGGAGCAAGCATAACCCCCGGTTTTCCGGGGGTTATGGACGTTTAACCCTAGGAAAACCCGCTTGGGCCAGAACCAGAAACGCAAATGAGCAGTCTTTTTACCCTCCTGCCTGACGCCGTGGTGACCACCAGCGCAGACAGCAAACAAGCGATTCTCGGCCGCCTCGCCGATCTGTTCGCCGAGGTCTATCACCTCGATCGGGAACAGGTGCTGGCGCGCGTCGTCGAGCGAGAGGACTTGGGTAGCACCGGCTTCGGTCGCCGTATCGCCATTCCCCATGCCCGCATGGCAGGCCTCGGCCGCCCGGTGGCGGTGGTGATGCGCCTCGACTCGCCGGTTGATTTCGAATCCGCCGATGGCGTGCCGATCGATCTGGTCTTCGGGCTGCTCTCGCCCGAGAACGCGGGTGCAACCCACCTTCACGCGCTGGCGGCGATCTCGCGCATGATGCGTGATGAGCGCATGCACGCGGCGCTGATCGATGCGCCCGGCCCCGAGGCGCTCTACAGCCTGCTCAACAACGTCATCGAGCGCGATGCCGCCTGACGTACTGGAAGTCGGTGCTCCGGATTCGTCCGGCGCCGGCATGCACTGGCGGGCGCTGGAAGGGCTTTATGCCTCGGCGCCGATCAATGGACTGTTTCGCTCGCGGCTGGATATCCTGGGCGAGGGCTTGTCGCGGATCACGTTCGACGTGGAGCCGGATTGTTTCCACGCGGCAGGGGCTGCCCATGGCACCATCTACTTCAAGATGCTCGACGACGCGGCCTTCTATGCAGCTAACACGTTAGTCACCGATCGCTTCCTGCTGACCACGTCGTTCAACCTCCTGTTGAGCAAGCCGATCAAGGGCGGCACCGTGGTTGCGGAAGGACGATGGGTCAGCGGCCGCCGCCGCGTTCTGGTCGCGGAGGCGCGGCTGGTCGATGCGGCAGGCGACGAAGTGGGGCGCGGAACCGGCACTTTCATGCGTTCGCGTATCGCCCTTTCCAGCCTGCCCGGATACTCCGGCTCAGGCGGACCGGGCTGAGCCGTGGACGCGCGGATTCCCGCCCATATCGAGGTTTCGGGCTTCATTCGCGCGGTCGAGGCCGAAGGCGGCTTCGGCACCGTGCTGAACAAGGGGGAGCGCGACGCCGGGACGATCATGCTCGTTCTGATCGAGAATGGAGACAATGCGCGAATCTATGAGCGCATGCCGCAACTCGACGGATCGCGGGTCTGGCAATGCACCAGAAGGCAACAAACCAGCCCGGATTTCGGTGAGTCCCTCACGATGAGACTGGCGTTCTCGGATTACATCGAGACTCGCGGTCGTCAGGATCCAGACCTGTGGATCGTGGAACTGGATGTCGCGAAGCCGGAACGGTTCATCGGGCTTGGTGTATAACCGGGTTGACTTGCGAGACATGCAAGTTAATGGCCTCTGCACAGACGCGGAAGCGGCTCGGGCAGCATTTCGGCCAGCCCGGCTAGCACGCAGACGGGGAATCGTCGGCAGGACTGTTGGAAGGTGAACGCCTCTTAAAGGCATTCCGTTCCCGCCTGCGTCAGATTGGTTCACCGCCTTTGATCATGATTTGATGCGAAGCAAAGTTCAGTGGGCTAGCGCGTTGGCGCTGGCCGCTACGGTTTTGACAACCCTGTTCGGCGCGCAAGGTTCGGGCGCCGCGGCTCTGGCACCGGTTTTGGTGCAGGCCCAATCGAACCTCGACCCGATCTTCGTATCGCAGCCGGTCGTCCAGTCCCTCCCCTCGGAAGATGGGGCAGAAGCGACGGACGCGGTTCTGGCCGATGATGAAGCGGATGTTCCCGTCGATGCGGACACGCTGGCGCAACTCGTCGCGCAGCAGTCGGTCCCCGGTCAGCTCAGCAGCGAGATGCGCTGCCTTGCCAGCGCGATCTATTTCGAATCGCGCGGCGAAACGCTCGAAGGCCAGCTTGCCGTGGGTCGCGTGATCATCAATCGCGCTGAATCCGGCCGCTTCCCCGCCAGCTATTGCGGCGTGGTCTATCAGCCTTCGCAGTTCTCGTTCATCCAGGGCAAGAAGATGCCCAAGGTTCGCGAACATTCGAGCGGCTGGCGCGAGGCTGTTGCCGTCGCCAAGATCGCCGTCGAGAAGAGCTGGAAAAGCCCTGTGAAGGGCGCTCTCTTCTTCCACGCGGCCCGCGTAGAGCCGAACTGGCGCCTGACGCGCCTGGCCCGCGTGGACAACCACATCTTCTATCGCTGAGATACGCCGTTCTGCACCGTTTTGGGGGCAGGCACGAAAAAGGGGAGCGAAACAGCCGTTTCGCTCCCCTTTTTCGTGTCCGTGTGGATCAGTCCCGCAATTGCACCCATACCGGCGTATGGTCGCTGGCCTTTTCCCGCCCGCGATAGCTCTTGTCGACGCCGCACGCCACCAGGCGGTCGGCCAGTTCGGGCGAGAGCAGCGCATGATCGATGCGGAAGCCGTGATCGCGTTGCCACGCCCCGGCCTGATAGTCCCAGAAGGTCCAGATGCCGCCGCGCGGGTTGTGCGTGGCAATGGCGTCGGTCCAGCCGTCACCCAGCAGGCGGAAGTAGGCATCCCGCGATTCCGGCTGCATGAGCGCATCGGCAGCCATGGCAGCAGGCGACCAGACGTCGTTGTCGGTGGGAATCACGTTGAAGTCGCCGGTTACGATCACCGGCACTTCCTCGGCCTTGATCGCATCCATGCGGCGGCGAAGGCGGTCCATCCAACGCAGCTTGTAGTCGAACTTGGGTCCGGGCACCGGATTGCCGTTGGGCAGGTAGATGCAGACCACGCGCAGGCCGAAGACGTCCGCCTCCAGGTAGCGCGAGTGTTCGTCCTCGGGCTCTCCGGCCAGCCCGCGTTGAATCTCCACCGGCATTTCGCCGTCTGCCAGGATGGCGACGCCGTTGAAGCCCTTCTGGCCGTGCCAGAGGCCCTTGTAGCCGATCTTCTCGAACTCGGCGATCGGGAAGCCTTCGTCCTGGCTCTTGATCTCCTGAAGGCAGGCGACCGCCGGGCGGGTTTCCTCCAGCCATTCGAGCAGGCGGGGAAGCCGGGCCTTGACGCCGTTGATATTGAACGTGGCGATCTTCTTCATACGGAGAAGCTCGAACCGCACCCACACCCTGCCGCCGCCTGCGGATTCTCGACGCGGAAGGCAGCACCGCCGAGCGATTCCACATAGTCCACCATGCAGCCGCTAACGAGATCGAGGCTGACCGAATCGACTACGAGCCGCACGCCATCGGTTTCCGCAACGGTGTCGTCCGCTTCGGGGGCTTCGGCCAAGCCGAACTTGTACTGAAAGCCCGAACATCCGCCACCCTCCACCGAAAGGCGAAGAATCGCCGGCTTTCCCTGCTTTTCGGCAATGGCGGCCACGCGCGAGGCGGCCGAGGGGCTGAGTGTGACGGTTTGCTGGTCCATGCCAGCGATGTAGGCCTCCCCTGCCCCTGCGGCAAGGCGCGGGAGACGTCTGGCCCTGCCAAATCGGCTTTGCCGCGACGTGGCCGATCACGCCGTCTGGATGTAATCCCGCATCGCCGCCGCTTCCGATTCCACTTTTTCCAATCGGTACTTCACGATGTCGCCGATGGACACGAAAGCGATCATGCGGCCTTCCACCATCACCGGCAGGTGACGGACGCGGCGCCTGGTCATCAGCGCCAGGGCAGCCAATGCGCTGGCGGATGGCTCCACGGTGAGCGGCGGTGCGGTCATGACTTCGCTGACCTGCATGCCCAGTACGCTCGGGCCGAATTCGCGAAGGCGGTAGATCAGGTCACGCTCGGAAAAGATCCCGACCAGGCGGTCTCCATCGAAGATCGGCAATGCGCCGATCCGCCTTTCGGCCAGAATCGAGGAGGCCTCACTGACGGTGCAATCGGCCTGGCAGGTGATAACGGCCTCTCGGCCGGCGATGATCCGCTCGATCGTCATCTTCGCAATCTCCCGTATCGGGTCTTCGACCCGCTGCTCCCACGCCCTCTTTCGGGGCTTGTCCGGGCAAGGATATCACAGCCCTTGGCGATCTGCCACGAGTCCCTTGCGAGCAGGCCCACGAAGGCGCAAATGAGCCGGATGATACCCCGTTCGCCCCTGGAGGATCCCGCGAAGGCCGCTCATGCCTGGGCGCGCTATCGCCGCATCATGCTTTACATGATGACGGTGACCGTGGCGTTGGTGATCGCTTCGGTGATCCTGCTCTATCGGTCCAACGGCATGGTTTCCGTGCACTTCTACATCGCGGCGGCGCTGGGAATCGGGTTTACGATGCTGCTGGCATCCGCCCTGATGGGGCTGGCCTTCCTCTCCAGCGGCACCGGGCACGACGAATCTATCGTCGATCCCCTCGACGACGATCAGTCCTGACCGCGAACGGCCGGGCGCAGGCGGAATTCCTCCACCGGCGTGCCGCCGATGAGATGTTGCTGGATGATCTGCTCCAGCACCTCTTCGGTGCAGGAGTGGTACCAGACGCCGTCCGGCCAGACGACCGCGACGGGACCGGCAAAGCAGATGCGCAGGCAATCCGCCTTGGTACGCGCAACCCCGCCGCCGCCTTCGCTGCGCCTGGGACCATCGAGGCCCAGCTGCTTGAGGCGCTTCTTCAGATATTTCCACGAGGCCGCGCCCTGTGCCGGCGCGCAGCACTCACCCTTCTGGGGTTCGGCGCAGATGAAGATGTGGCGCTCGATCGCATCGCCGCCGGCCTTGGCGAGTGCCTCGCTCGCCCGCGCGATGTCCGTTGCGACGTCCAGCGGCGAAGCGGTCATGGCCGGAGCACCCACGGCGCGGCGGCTTCGAGGTAGCCGGGAGTCAGCGGCGCCGGACCTTCGGGCCCTACCATGACCACGACGGTGCGGGCGAAGACCACGGGCTTGTCCTGCTGCGTCACAACCTGGATGATCTCCTGGCTGGTTCTGCCGATCCGCTCGACCGCGCTGAGGACGGTTACCGTATCGGGGTAATGCGTCTCGCCCAGGTAGTCGATCGCGATGCTGGCCACCATCGTCGAGAGGCCGGGCAGGTGCCGATGTCCGCCAGCCTGGCGGAAGAAGCGCACGCGGGCATCTTCGAGCATCCCTGCCATGGCGACGTTGTTGATGTGCATGTTCATGTCGAGATCGCCGAAGCGCGGTTCGATCTGACAGGAAAACGGGTAGCGCGCGGTATCGAGCAGCGCGGAATCGGGTCTGGCCATGGCAGGGAAGTAGGAAGCCAGACGCTCAGGGTCTAGGCCGAAGGGGCGATATTAGCCCTTCTTGCCGACGATCCGCGCGATTTCCGCAGCGACCAGGCGTTCGACCATCGGCGGAAGGTTCTTGTCCAGCCACTCTGCAAGCGCGGGTCGCAGCAATTCGCGGGTCAGGGCCTCCAGCGAAGTCTCGCCAGAGCGCACGATCTGCGGCGGAGCGCTGGGCTCCGACAGCATCGCCAGAGCCGCCAGCGATTCCCGCATCGAGTTGCGGGTGATGTCCTGAAGCAGCGCCGGTTCGTCGGCGGCGGGTTCGTCCGGCGCCAGCTGCGCGGTTTCGGCAAGGTCGAGCACGTCGTCGTCCTCTTCCTCCAGCATGACGGCGCGCAGTTCCTCAATGCCGCGACGCTGGCGTTCGGCCCTGTCGGCACGGGTATCGACGCGCGCGTCCCGTGCGATCACCTGCTTGATCGACTGGAGTATCTCCTCGACCGAAGGTTCCCCGCTCTGACGCATGTCGTTTTTGCCCCTGCTCGCGGTCCGGGCGAAGTATGAAGCCCGGACGCGACGAAATATCCGCTCCGAATCGGAGCAGCTGATCACTGTTGCCGAATGTTCCCGTCCTGCACCGGCGTGTCAACGGTGCGGGTGGATCGCGCCACCGGCGCGGGGTCGTTGCCCCAGTCGAGGAACTTGCCCTTCACCCGGTCGTAATTGACCTCGGGATCGTAGAGAATCCCGCCGTCCAGGTTCAGATCGCGTGCTTCGGCCTTGCCCATGGCGGCCAGCAGGGTAAAGCCGGCGACATAGGCATTGCGCCGCGCCGTCACGAGCGTGACCTGGGCGTTCAGCAGTTCCCGCTCGGCGTCCAGGATGTCCAGGATCGTGCGGTTGCCTACCGAGTTTTCCGCCCGCACGCCTTCGAGGCTGAGCGTGGTGGCGTCGACCGCGACCTGCGAGGTGCGGATCAGGTCGTTCGAGGCGACATAGGAGGTATAGGCCGAGCGGACTTGTGCGATCACGTCGCGCTCGGTGGCGATTTCCTGCTCCATCGTGGCCGAGGCGGTTGCCTGCGCCTGACGCCTCCGCGCGGCGGGAAGCCCGCCCTGGAACAGCGGGATCGACAATCGCGCCCCTGCCTGCGCGGATGAATCGCTCTGCGAAATGTTCGCGTTCACGGCACCACGCGCCAGCGTGTTGAAGTAATTGTTGTAAGTGCCCTGGCCGAACAGGCTCAATGTCGGCAGGCGCCCGGCACCGGCCACGTCGATATCCTTATCCGCCGCGCGGCTGCGCTCGCGGGCGCCGATCAGGTCCGGATTGGAATCGAGCGCGATGGTGGCGGCTTCCTCCGGGCTGGCTGGCAGGCTGGGCAACGGCGGCGGTGCTTCCAGCACTTCGGGCGCATGGCCGACGAAACGGATGTATGTTTCGCGTGCACTGACCAGGTTCGCCTCGGCCGTGCGCAAGTCACCCTGCGCCACTGCCAGGCGCGATTGCGACTGGGCCACGTCGGTGCGGGTGAGGTCGCCGATCTCGAAACGGTCGCTGGTGGCCTGGAGGTTGGTCTCCAACACGCTGACGTTCTTGCGGTTGAGCCCCACGATCGCCTCGGTGCGGATCACGTCCATATAGGCCGCGACGACTTGGGAGAATACCGAAGCCTCGGTGGCGCGCAGATCGGCTTGTCCCGCGAGAACGCGGATCTTCGCCGCCTTGACGCCGTTCTTGACCGAACCGCCGGAATAGATCGGCACACCCAGTTGCCCATCGGCGGTGAAGATCTTCGACGGTGCGGTAAGCGAGTTTTCGCTCTGCTTCACATTCCTGACGAAGGTTTCCGTCGTGCTGAGGCTGGGCAGGCCCGGTGCACGTGCGATCGGCACGCCTTCGTCGGTCGCGCGCTGCTGGGCGCGCGCGGATTCCAGCGTGGGGTTTGTCTGGTAGGCGGCAACGAGCGCATCGCGCAGGGTATCGGCCAGCGCCGGAGCGCTTGTTGCCAGTGTCAGACATCCCCCCGCGAGCAGCCCGGCACGCAACGCGAACCGGGCCATGCTCAGAAGCTCCAGTTTTTGGGAGCCGCGAATTCAGGCAGAACCGGAATCCCCATTTCGATCAGCGGCAGCAGCGAAACTGCACCGGCGGCCTTCACGCCCGATGCCAGGCGAGTCACGCCACGCTCGACCAGACCGGTGACCACGCGGCCGCCGTCTGCCACTTGCGCGGCAAGGGCGGCGGGAAGCTGTTCGACGGCGCCGTCTACCACGAGAAGCGAATAGCCGCCCTCACCTGCCAGATCGGCAGCCTTGGCGGGATCGACGATGGTAAGCGAACCGGCCAGCGGACGCAGCAGCGCGGCAAGATAGCCGTTTTCTTCACCCACGAGCAGGACCTTGTCCTCGGCTGTGGGCGCGGCTTCCGCCAGCAATTTGCCATGGAACAGCGGCGCGGCCAGGAAGCGGCCGTTTTCGAGCGGAATCGCACGGTCGATATAGGCGGCATCGCGCATCGCGGCGGGCACGAAGTCTTCGCGGGCGACGGCGGCCATGGCGCGCAGCACCCAGGGCTCGTTGACGCCGCTGGTGCGCAGCTGGCTGACGATCATCGCGTGACGTGCTTCGGTGGCGGACCGATCCTCGGTCAGGGTCATTGCGGCCTATTCCTCATGCTGTCGCGGGAAAGGACGGCGAGACGCCTGTACCCCCGCAAAATACGGACTTTATGGGGGGCCTTCTAGGCGAAGCCGCGATTTAGGCCAAGTGGTTTGAAAGTCCTTGGTCGATCAATCGTGACGCTTTGACGATGCCGTTCCCGAATGCGCAACCGGCGACGCGTGGAACACAAGAATCGTCGCGTGAAATGCGCTTTTGCGGAAAAACCAAAGCGCGTCTAAGGAGGCCGCAAAATCACGCGATCCGAAAAACGGGAGCACAATTCCATGACGCAGATGGTGACGATCCGCGAAGACGACCTCATCGAGAGTGTTGCCGACGCCCTCCAGTATATCAGTTACTTCCACCCGATGGACTATATCCGCGCGCTGGGCGACGCCTACGAGGCGGAGCAGGGCCCGGCGGCCAAGGACGCCATCGCGCAGATCCTGACCAACAGCCGCATGTGCGCGGAAGGGCATCGCCCGATCTGCCAGGACACCGGCATCGTCAACGTCTTCATCGAATGGGGCCAGAACTGCCGCCTCGAATCCGAGAAGTCGTTGCAGGAAGTGGTCGATGAAGGCGTGCGCCGCGCCTACAACAATGCCGAGAACAAGCTGCGCGCCTCGGTGCTGGCGGACCCCGCCTTCACCCGCCGCAACACCAAGGACAACACGCCTTCGGTGCTCTCGGTCAGCATGGTTCCGGGATCGAAGGTCTCGGTGGACGTCGCGGCCAAGGGCGGCGGCTCGGAAAACAAGTCGAAGTTCAAGATGATGAATCCCAGCGATTCCATCGTCGACTGGGTGATCGAGATGCTGCCCCAGATGGGCGCCGGCTGGTGCCCGCCGGGCATGCTGGGCATCGGCATCGGCGGCACCGCCGAGCACTGCGTCAAGCTTGCCAAGCAGAGCCTGATGGAGCCGATCGACATGGCCCAGCTGAAGCAGCGCGGCCCCCAGAACGATATCGAGGCGCTGCGCATCGAGATCTTCGACAAAGTGAACGCCCTCGGCATCGGCGCGCAGGGCCTTGGCGGCCTTGCGACCATCCTCGACGTCAAGATCATGGACTGGCCGTGTCATGCCGCGGGCAAGCCCGTCGCCATGATCCCGAACTGCGCCGCCACCCGCCACGCGCACTTCACGCTGGACGGTTCCGGCCCGACGTTCCTGGAAACCCCGAACCTCGACGAGTGGCCGCAGGTGGAGTGGGCTCCCGATGCCGGCGCGATCCGCGTCGACCTCGACACCCTCACCCCCGAGATCGTGCAAAGCTGGAAGCAGGGCGACCGCCTGCTGCTGAACGGCAAGATGCTGACCGGCCGCGACGCCGCACATAAGCGCATTGCCGACATGCTGGCCAAGGGCGAGGAACTGCCCGTCGATTTCAAGGGCCGCGTGATCTATTACGTCGGCCCGGTCGATCCGGTGCGCGAGGAAGTCGTCGGCCCCGCTGGCCCGACCACCGCGACGCGCATGGACAAGTTCTCGGACACCATGCTCGACCTCGGCCTGCTGGCCAGCATCGGTAAGTCGGAGCGCGGCCCCGCCGCCACCGAGTCCATCGCCAAGCACAAGTCGGCCTACCTGATGGCCGTCGGCGGCGCCGCCTATCTGGTCGCCCGCGCGATCAAGGAAGCCAAGGTCGTCGGCTTCGCGGACCTCGGCATGGAGGCGATCTACGAATTCACCGTCAAGGACATGCCGGTGACCGTGGCGGTCGATTCCGAAGGCAAGAACGTCCACCAGCTCGCCCCGCTGGTATGGAAGGAAAAGATTGCCAAGGAACACCTGCTCCCGGCGTAAGATCGAGCCGATCCGGCGGTTTCGACCGCCGGATCGGCCACTCCCTGCGGGCCGGTCCGTCGAAAGTCGATGAAAGTCGATTCCGGCTCGATCAGGGAACTGGCGCTGAGGGCTTTTTTCGCGCTATCTCCTGAGGATGACGACCCCCGAGACGCCTGTCTTCCTCCAGCCGCGGGTACCCGCGCGGCTTGTCCTGATTTCGTTGGCCGCGCTCTGGGCCTGTTACTTCATCGTCGCTACGCTGCGCGGTGTCGTGCTGGACTACGACATGAGCTGGCCCATGGTCTCGCGCCGGCTGACGATCTGTATCCTGTCGATGCTGCTGATGGCGGCGGTCTGGCCCTTGCTGCAACTGCTCGATCGCAGGTCGGCAGGCGCGCGGTTCGTCGTGGTGCTGGTTGGCGCCCTGCCACTTTCGATCGCGCTGACGCTGATCAACGACGCGATCTTCGCCGACATGAATGCCGAGAAGGACGAGCACTACGAGCAGCAGGAGGGCAAGGATTCCGGAAAGGACTCGGGCAATGTCCGGATCAGTCGGGACGACGCGGGCAATATCCTGGTCGACCTGCCCAAGGGCGCCACGCCACGGCCCGGAGCCAGTGAATCTTCCGCGGCCGATGGCGAGGAAGGCGGTCCGGCTTCCGCCGAGAAGTCCGGATCGGCGATCACCGTCTATACCGAAAAGGTCTTCGGCGAAGAGTACGACCACTGGGCGAGCAAGGCGGATACCGCGTTCGGCCGCTATTTCCTGGTGCTGGCCTGGGCGGCGCTCTACTTCGCGCTGGTGAAGGCGGAGGAAGCCCGCGCGGCCGAGTGGCGCGAGGGCGAGTATCGCCGCGCCGCGCAGGCCGCCGAACTGCGATCGCTGCGCTATCAGGTCAATCCGCACTTCCTGTTCAATACGCTCAATTCGCTGTCGGCACTGGTGATGATCGGCAAGCAGGACGATGCCGAGAAGATGATCCAGAATCTTTCGACTTTCTACCGACGAACACTTTCCGGAGATCCCACCAACGATCTTGCACTGGTAGACGAGATCGAGTTGCAGGAACTCTATTTCGCGATAGAGGCCGTACGGTTTCCGAATCGATTGTTAACGACGATTGATGTTGACGATTCCGTTCTTGGTGCAATGGTGCCGGGCATGATCCTGCAACCGCTAGTAGAGAATTCGGTGAAATATGCCGTCGCGGCCACCCAGAAGCCGGTGACGATCGCCGTGCGCGCGCATCGCGATGGCGACATGCTGGAATTGAGCGTGACCGACGACGGACCGGGATGCCCGGAAAACAGCGGCGGTTTCGGGATCGGCCTGAGCAACGTGCGGGACCGGCTGCGGGCGCGCTATGGCGATGCGGCGACGCTCGTGTTCGGCAAGCGCTCGGAAGGCGGCTTTGCCACGGTCCTGAGAATGCCCCTGGAGTCCGGTTTTGCCTGAACTGATCCCCGAAAACGCTCCTGTCTCGGGCGCACCGCTGCGCGCGCTGATCGTGGACGACGAGCCGTTGGCCGTCGAACGCATGCAGGTGATCTGCTCGCGCATACAAGGCGTGTCCGTGATCGGCACGGCCAGCGACGGGCAGGCCGCGCTGCGCCTGATCGAGGCGCTTACCCCTGATCTCGTGCTGCTGGACCTGACCATGCCGGAAACAGACGGCCTCACCGTCGCCCGGCGCCTTTCCGGAAAGCCCGACGCGCCGGCGGTGATCTTCGTGACCGCGCATGACGAGTTCGCCGTCGAGGCCTTTGACCTCGACGCCATCGACTATGTGTTGAAGCCCGTGGCACCGGATCGGCTGGAGCGGGCTGTAGGCCGCGTCATGTCCCGGCGCGGCGACCAGCGCACCGCGCCCGCCAGCGAGTGGCTGGAGGAATTCTGGGTACCGCATCGCTCCGAACTGGTGCGCGTGCCTGCGGCCGACGTCGAGCGCATCGATGCCGAGCGCGACTATGTGCGGCTCCATGTGCGGGGGCAAAGCTATCTCTTGCTCCAGACCATCACCAGCCTGGAAGAGCGTCTGGACCCGGAGCGGTTCATCCGCATCCATCGCAGCTGCATCCTGCGCCGCGATCATGTGACCGGATTGCGGCACGAAGGCCTGGGCGTATGGTCGGTGGAAACCGCAAGCGGCGATGCCCTGCGCATCGGCCGGACCTACCTGCCCACGGTAAAGAAAATGGCGGGCCGTTAAGGCCCGCGCCCACAGTAAAGAAAATGGCGGGCCATTAAGGCCCGCCAGGTCGTTCTCTATTATTTTTTAGGGACTTCGGGGGAGCGTTCGGCGCTCGGTTCAGTTGCCGACGGCCAGGCGCTGGGCGCTTGCCTTGTCGACTGCGCTGGCTACCTGCGTGCTCACGTCCGACCGGGCCTTGTCGTAGCAGGCGGTGGCTTCGGAGCTGCGGATACGCGATCCGGTAGTGACGGCGCCGACGTTGCAGACATCGCGAGCTGCGGTGTCGATCCGGCGCTCCAGCTTCTTCTGACCTTCCGGCGTCGAGAGGTTCAGGTCGGAATAACGCACTTCCACGTCCTTGGCGAAGGCGGGTGCGGGGGCAGTTGCGGCAGCAGCGGCACCAAGGGCAAGTCCGGCAGCGGCGGCGGCGATCAGGTTGGTCTTGAACATCGTCTCTTCCTCCTCAGGGTGAGCCGTGGGCAGAGAGTTCATCGCGTCCGGCTCGGTGAATCCTGTTTGCCTCCGAATCGCGCCCAGTTCATGCGAGGCTCGACCGCCACCCGTTTCACTTCGACGAAAGCCGGGGCCAGGGGACGAACGACGTAGGACATCGACGAACGACGTTCGTCCGGTCGGCAGTCGTCGGGAAGAAAGAGTTCCGAATCGGGAATGGACGGATCCCATCCGTTACGCAGGCTGGCCCTCCCGATGGATCCGCGATATCTATTGTATGGACTTATGGGACTTGTGATCGTCTTCTTCCTTGGCGTTCTTAACTTCGCCGCGCACAAGGCGGTGCTCGAAAGCGGGCACCGATTGCTTTCACAGGCGCCGTGGTTCTTTCAGCCCCTGGGCGGCCGGTTCAGCCTCGTCGTCGAGTTCGTCCTGCTGCTGGGCGCGATGATCGCCATTGCCGGGGGATCGGCGGCATGGTCCTGGATCTATATTCTCTATTCGGCCCTCAACGTAGCTTCGGCCTGGCTGATCTCCAGCGGCCGCGTATGATCGGGAACGGTGATCGGGAACCCTGGCGGGCTGGATAGGTTTCTGGCGGCATGACGCAAAACGACAGCTCCAACGCCGGATCTCGCCTCGATGCCGGGCCGACCGTCTGGCTCGTATGCAACGCGGCAAGCGGCAGCAACGACGATGCTTCCGTGGCGCAAGTCGTGGAGGCGCTGGGTGAAGCCGGCTTCCCGGTGGACCGAACGATCCGCTTTCCGGACGAGGAGGCGCCGACCCCCGCCGTGCTGGATGCCGCGCAAGTGGACCTTCTGGTGGTTTTCGGTGGCGACGGCACCACCCATTCCGTGGTTTCGGCGGCAAGCGGCTGGAGCGGTGCGGTGCTGGTGCTGCCGGGCGGCACGATGAACATGCTGCCCAAGCGGCTTCATGGGGATTTCCCCGCGGTCGAGATCGTCGCGCGTCTCGCCACCAGCACGCTGGAAACCACGCGGCCGACCGTCATTGCAAGCCGTCACGGCACCGGCTTGACCGGCGTGCTCGCCGGCCCCGGCACGATCTGGAACGAGGTGCGCGAAGCGATGCGCGCGGCCAGCATCGTCGATTTCGTAACCACCGCGCGGGAGGCGATCGCCTGGTCCACCAATGGCCCCAAGGTTTGCTGCGCAGAAGCCGATTGCGGCCGCGAGGAAGGCTATTCCGCCATCACCGTCACTCCGGATACGGATGGGCTGGAGGCGAACGGCTATTACGCCGAATCGCTGGCCGACTATGCCGGACAGGGGATCGCCCTGCTGAATCGCGATTTTCGCGATGGCCCCCACGATTCGCTGGGAAAGCATGCCCGACTCAAGCTGGTGTGCCCCGATGGCGAGCCAATGGGCCTATTGATCGACGGCGAACCTTTCGATGGCGCGGCAGAGGAGGAGTTTTACCTCGCGACTTGCGAGGTCGATCTGGTAACGACGCGCAATGCTTCGTGAAAACTACCTCTCGCCGGGCGAACCGATCCGGCTGTTCCATTTGAGCGACATACATTTCGGACTGGAGGACCAGCGCGCGATCGACTGGGCGAAGTCCTGCATCGAGCGCGAAAAGCCGCATGCGGTAGCCATCACCGGCGATCTGACGATGCGCGCCCGGCACCCTGAATTCGATGCCGCAACGCATTGGATCAAGGGGCTCGACGTGCCGGTGACGGTGGAGGTCGGCAACCACGACATCCCCTATTTCAATCTCTATGAGCGTTTTTTCGCGCCCTACAAACGGTTTCGCGCGATCGAAAGCATGGTCGAGGCCGAACTTCATCTGCCGGGCCTTGCCATCGTTCCGCTCAAGACCACGACGCGCGCGCAATGGCAGCGCTTTCCCTGGTCGAACGGCTGGGTGACCGAAAAGGCGCTCGACGATACGCTGGCCGCTATCGACGCCCTGCCCCCCGAAACTCGCGTGCTGGTGACGGCGCACCATCCGCTGACCGAGCGTCGTGCCAAGGACAACAAGCTGCTGACCATCAACGGCACGCGAACTATGGAAGTGTTGGCCGGGCGCAAGGTCATGGCCGTGCTGTCCGGGCACATTCATGACGCTTTCGACCTGACGGCGGAAACTCCTGCCGGGCCGCTGCGGATGATCGGGGCCGGAACCCTGTCGAAGCGAATTCGTTCGACTCCGCCCAGCTTCAACGAGATCACCATCGACGGCGACCGGATCGTGGTGGTTGCCCGCAACCTCGAACATGTGCCGACATCGGCCATGCAGATCGATCAGGTTCCCGAAAACGCGCTGCCCCCGCGCGAGCCGGACGAGCCCGTTGCGCCGGTGGGCGCCGTGCCGCCGGTAGATCCGCCGGTGCACTAATCGGGAAAATGAAAGGGCCGCACCGTCGAAACGGTGCGGCCCTTTTCTTTCATCGAGACGAATATGCCGCCGCGAACCGGCGGCGGCGTTCCATCCCGAAACTTACTTGTAGTCGTGGCTGACGTTGCCGATGCCGTTGATCTCGCTCTTGAGGTTCGCGGGCTTGCGCACCAGCGTGACGTTGCCAATGCCGTTGATCTGCACGTCGACATTGCCGCTGGCGCCGATGACCATGTTGCCGGCGCCGTTCACCCGGATCGTGGCATCCTGCACCTGCAACTTGGCGAAATCGAGGCTGCCGGCGCCGTCGGTGGTGACGGCCAGCTTCCGGACCTTGCCCGAGGCATCGAGGCTGAGCGCGCCGTTGCCGTTCACCGTCAGGCTGTCCTGATCGAGGCCGGTCAGGGTGACGTCGCCCGGCGCGTCGAAGTCGAGCCCCTCGATCTCGGGCGCGGTGATCCGCACCTTCAGGCCCTTGCGACCATGCCAGTCGCCCTTGATGGCGAGACGGCCGTTCTCCCAGGTCAGGCGATCGACCAGCTTCTGCGGGCCGGTGACGACCATTTCAGCCTTGTCGCCCTTGGTGAAGACGAGCTGGACGGGCACGTCCATGGCGAGGCGGGCGCCGGGCTGGATCGCGAAGTTGCGGGTGATCTGCGGGCTGTTCGCGGCTTCGTCGTCGTCGCCGATGGTCCAGTTAAAGTCGCCTTCGTTCACGTCGCGGCGGAACTTGTCCCCGCCGACGACCCAGGCTGCGCTGAAGGCGACGATCGTCAGGATCACGCCGCTGGCGAATACGATGAGCAGTTTCCTGAACATCACTTGGTTCCTTTCTCTCGTGCTTCTCAGTCTTCGGGATGGATGGCGGGTTCGAGCACGCGATAGTGCAGGCGGCCGAACCACATGATGGCGTTGATGATCCAGATGCTGACCAATGTCAGCAGAGCGGCAATCGCCACGGCGGCGCTCATGGTGCCCAGCCCGCCCAGGATCGCGACCAGCGCGCCTCCCGGAAAGCCGCTGAATGGCCCGGCGATCAGGATGAACCCGCCTGCCAGGAATGCGGCCAGAGTAGCGACGAAGAGGCCGAACATAACGCCCAGTATGGGCAGCACGATCGGCATCAGGATCAGAATGTCGATCGTGGCAAGGCCCATGAAGGCCAGGATCGCGCCCCAGGCCGATGACGGCGAACGCGCGCTTTCCCAATTGCGGAAGCCCGCTTCGAAGCGCAGTTCCCGTGCGAGGCGGCCTGGATCGCCAAGGGCGGCGGCCACTTCCTGTTCGCTGCGGCCTTCGGCGGCTCCGGCTTCGAAATGCTCTTCGTAGTCGGCGACGATTTCGGCGACGACGTCTTGCGGCATGCCCTTGAGGCCGGCCTTCAGGCGTCGGATGAACTCGTTACGCGTCATGGCTGGGCTCCTCTTCGATCGGCTTTCCAGCGGGTGCGGCAAGCCTGCCGTCGAGCAATCCATCGACAGCGGCGGTGAAGCCGCGCCATTCCTCGGCCTGTTCGGCAAGGCGGCTGCGGCCGGTATCGGTGATGCGGTAATACTTGCGCGGCGGGCCGGAGGGCGATTCCTCAAGGTAGGTGGCCACTAGGCCATCCGACTGCATGCGGCGCATCAGCGGATAGATCGTGCCTTCCCCCATATCGACCGCTGCGGCCATGCGGCTGGCGATCTCGTATGCGTAGCTATCCCCCCGCGACAGCAGAGCGAGCACGCAAAGACCGAGCACTCCCTTCTTCAGCTGTACTTCGATTTCGGACATCGAATCATCTCCTGCGGATAAGGAGTGTATATAGACAGCTACTGTGTAACGCAAGGTACCTTGCTAAGATTGATATAAGGCATCGCCAGATACCTTGCAGGGAAAGGTATCTGGCGATGATCAAGCGGGTAAGGCCTGATAAACGGGCACCAAAAAAGGGCCGCGGTTTCCCGCGACCCCTTTTCGTAAAGCCGAAGCTCTCGGTGAGCGAATTAACGCTTCGAGAACTGGAAGCTACGACGTGCCTTCGCACGGCCGTACTTCTTACGCTCGACGACGCGCGGGTCGCGGGTAAGGAAGCCGGCTGCCTTGACGGCGGCGCGCAGGGCGGGCTCGTACTTCGAGAGCGCCTGGGCGATACCGTGCTTCACGGCGCCAGCCTGGCCCGAAAGACCGCCGCCCTTGACGGTGGCGATCACGTCGTACTGGCCGTCACGACCAGCAACCTGGAAGGTCTGGTTGATGACGAGGCGCAGGGTCGGACGTGCAAAGTACACTTCCTGGTCGCGACCGTTGATGATCACCTTGCCGGTGCCGGGCTTGACCCACACGCGGGCCACGGCGTCCTTGCGGCGGCCGGT
The DNA here is from genome assembly GCF_032093395.1 of Novosphingobium sp. Taxonomy (GTDB): domain Bacteria; phylum Pseudomonadota; class Alphaproteobacteria; order Sphingomonadales; family Sphingomonadaceae; genus Novosphingobium. The sequence continues at coordinate 50,503 of NZ_DAMDBA010000005.1, read as the reverse complement.
GGCATAGGCGCGGCCGTAGGCATCGAGCTGCTGCTCGCGCAGCGGGGCGTTCGACACGACGGGCTTGAAGGTTTCTTCCGCGGTTTCAGCGGCGGCGACTTCGCCCAGGTCCTTGAGGTCGGACAGGCTCTGTACGGTTTCGGTATCGGACATTACGCGCCAACCTTGTTCTTGCGGTTCATGGAAGCGACGTCGAGCGCTTCGGGCTGGGTGCCACCGTGCGGGTGCTCGGTGCCGGCGTAGAGGTGCAGGGCACGCATCTGGTCACGGCCGAGCGGACCACGGGGGATCATGCGCTCGACAGCCTTTTCAAGCACGCGCTCGGGGAAACGACCGGCGAGAACCTTGTCCGCGGTCACTTCCTTGATGCCGCCGGCGTAGCCGGTGTGCTTGTAGTAGGTCTTGTCGCCAAGCTTCTTGCCGGTGAACTTCACCTTCTCGGCGTTGATCACGACGACGTGGTCGCCGCAATCGACGTGCGGGGTGAAGCTCGGCTTGTGCTTGCCGCGCAGGAGGTCTGCGATGACGACCGCGAGACGGCCAACCACCAGACCCTCGGCATCGATCAGATGCCACTTCTTTTCCACCTCGGCCGGCTTGATCGACCGGGTGACCTTCGTAAGCGCCTTCATGGCTGGTCTATCCCTAATGTTCAGGTCGCGGGAGCCGAATCGATCGCTTTCACGAATCTCCGGCACCGCGGGAAGGCGGCCAAATCGTCGAAACCGGCCTCCAAGTCAAGCAGACTGCGGCTTTCCAGAGAGGTAAAATAATACCGTTAAAGGTTTAAAGGGGAGCAATGCCGGCCAGCCAGGCCACGGTGCCCGGCGGCGAGGCATCGCAGCGCCAGCCCAGTACGGCGGGCTCCTCGTAAGGATGAAGTTCCGCCAGCCGGGCCACCGCGTGGTCGAGCAGGGCCACGTTGGTCTTGACCAGCAGGCCGAATTCTCGGGCGGTGTCCTTGGCGCCGTTCCAGACGAAGACGGAAGTCATGCCGGGCAGCAGGTTGCCGCAGGCCGCAAGGCCCTCGTGCAGCAGGGCGTCTACCGCCGAGCGCGCGCTTTGCTCGTCCGGGAAGGAGCACCAGATGAGGGCGGGGGTCTGTCTGTCCCCCTTCACATTCCAAGACCCACCTGATCGCGACGGCCGAGGCAATGGGCGCCCCATACCGTCGCGGCGACCAGCAGCGCACCGCAGAGCTGATGCGCTACCGCCAGCCAGAGCGCCACGCCCGACCATACGGTGAAGATTCCCAGCAGCACCTGGGTGCCGAAAGCGGAATGCACCGCGATCGAGGCCATGCGGGCGTGCCGGGCCTTGAGGCGGCGGCCCATGACCACCAGCACGATGACGACGGCCCAGGCCCACCAGCGATGGACGAAGTGCGTGAGGAAGGGATCGTTGACCAGCGCGTGAAGCGCGCCGCCCGCCCATTCCACGCCTTCCGGAAAGAAAGTGCCCTGCATCAGCGGCCAGGCGTCCATGCTGAACCAGCCCATGCCCGCGACGTAGCCCGAGCGCAGGCCGGCCACCATTGCGCCCATGAAAAGCTGGAAGAACAGCATGCCAAGGACCACGCCGCTGAAGCGGGTCACCCGCGCCGGAGCCTGCCCACGGCGCAGTTCGCGAAGATCGAGCGCGGTCCAGACGAGGCCGCCCAGCGTCGTCAGCGCCACCAGCAGGTGCGCAGCGAGGCGGAAGTGATTCACCCGGTCGGCCGCCTCCGGGGTGAGGCCGGAGGAAACCATCCACCACCCCACCACGCCTTGCAGTCCGCCCAGCGCCAGCAGTGCGACAAGGCGCGACTTGTAGCCCAGCGGGATCGTGCGCTTGTACCAGAACCACGCGAGCGGCAGCGCGAAAGCCAGGCCGATGAGGCGCGCCAACAGGCGATGGACCCATTCCCAGAAGTAGATGAATTTGTACTGGGCCAGCGACATGCCGGCCGGCCCATTGACATCGATATATTGCGGGATCTGCTTGTAGCGGGCGAACTCTGCCTGCCATTGCGCGTCGGTCAGCGGCGGGATCGCGCCGGTCAGCGGCTTCCACTGGGTGATCGACAGCCCGGATTCGGTCAGCCGGGTTATTCCCCCGACCGCGACGATGAGGACGACCAGCGCGGCCACGATCAGCAGCCAACGAACCATGGGGGCGATATCGTCGGCTGTGCCGAGGATGGGGCGACCGTCTGAAACTCTCATGGCGCAAATCCCTGCGATCTTGCGACGAATTGCGCAAGAGGCGCGTCGACCGAATGTTTCTTCGCACGGTCGGGGCTTGATGAATGTTACAACGTCACATACATGGACATTCATGCGTACCGCCATCATCGCGATTCGAAACCGGCTGGACCGGGCAGGCATCGTCCTTAGCGGTCTTTGCGCGATCCATTGCGTGCTCGGCGTTTTCTTCGTGGGATTCCTGGGGCTTGGCGGCGAAGTTCTGCTGGCACCCGAAGTCCATCGCGTGGGCCTGGCACTGGCGTTGGTGGTCGGCATCGTTTCGCTAGGCTTCGGTGCCCTGCGTCACGGGCGGGTCGGACCGCTGGTTGTCGGGGGCATCGGATTGGCGCTCATGGCAGCGGCGATCGCGGTAGGTCATGGCCTTGCGGAATCGATTCTGACGATCGTCGGCGTCGCGCTGGTTGCCCTTGCGCACATCCGGAACTTGCACCGCGCGCATTGAGGGTTCTTTCCGGGAAAGTGCCGATTGGACACTTTCCAAATCGATTCTCCGCGCTATCTGCGGCCTTATGGCTGCTGAACTCTCCCTTGTCGTGAACGGCGAACCGCGCCGCGTACCCGCAGGCTCGTCGATCGCCGACCTTGTTTCCAGTATCGGACTGGACCCCAAGAAGGTCGCCGTCGAGCTGAACGGAGAGATCGCGCCGCGCTCCACGCTGGCCGAGGTCGCGCTGTCCGACGGCGACGTGCTGGAGATCGTCCACTTCGTCGGCGGCGGCTGAACAGGCGGCAGCTTACCCAATTCCGATATACCCGTTCCCCGAAAGGATGCGAACCTTGACCGATACTGCTGCTGATACCTGGCCTGAGGATACCTGGACCGTTGCTGGCCGCACCTTCCGTTCGCGCCTGATCGTCGGCACCGGCAAGTACAAGGATTTCGAGCAGAACGCGGCTGCGGTCGCGGCTTCGGGCGCGGAAATCGTCACCGTGGCGGTGCGCCGGGTGAATGTTTCCGACCCCAAGGCGCCGATGCTGACGGATTTCATCGATCCGAAGAAGATCACCTATCTCCCCAATACCGCCGGGTGCTTCACCGCAGACGACGCCATCCGCACTCTGCGCCTGGCGCGCGAAGCGGGCGGCTGGGATCTGGTGAAGCTGGAAGTTCTGGGCGAGGCGCGCACGCTCTATCCCGACATGCGCGAAACGCTGAAGGCGACGGAAATTCTGGCGAACGAAGGTTTCCTGCCGATGGTCTACTGTGTGGACGATCCGATCGCGGCCAAACAGCTTGAAGAAGCTGGCGCCGTGGCGGTGATGCCGCTGGGCGCGCCGATCGGTTCGGGACTGGGCATCCAGAACAAGGTCACCGTGCGGCTGATCGTGGAAGGTGCCAAGGTGCCGGTTCTGGTCGATGCCGGCGTGGGCACCGCCTCGGAAGCCGCCGTGGCGATGGAATTGGGTTGCGACGGGGTGTTGATGAACACGGCCATAGCCGAGGCGCGCGATCCGATCCGGATGGCCCGCGCGATGAAGCTGGCGGTGGCGGCGGGGCGCGATGCCTACCTCGCCGGACGTATGGCCCAGCGCCGCTACGCCGATCCGTCCAGCCCGCTGGCCGGTCTCATCTGAAAATTTTTGCCTGACAATGGTCCGCGGTCGGCCTCTCGATCTTCCGACGAGAGCCGATCCCGGCCGAAAAGCGCCGCCAGGGCGTTATTGACGCTGTCCCGAATTGAAATCCTGCGCGAATCTTACCGGGAATATCGGACACAAACCTTTGCGCAGTTAAGGCTGTAGCAACCGATGTGGCAGAAATTGGTTTTAGTGACAGGGAGGATAGTCCTTCCGTGTCACGAGGATCAGGACCATGACTCACACGGGAAAGGCCACCATCACCATCAGCGAACTGCGGGAGTTCGCCAGCTTCACCCCCTGCGAACAGCGCTATATCCGCCGCAGCCTTGACGTAGGGCTCGGCCGGCAGGACGCGCTCGGTCTCTGGGCGCGTGACGGCGTTGAGGCCACCTCGATCCGAAAGCAGTACGATGCCTACGGCGATCTGGCGGAATTGCGGGACATGCGGCCCGACGAATTCGGGTTCGACGATATCACGGCTTTCATGGGCAAGCTGGTGCACATCGCGGCGTTCGATCTGGCGCAGGATCGCATCGAATCGTTTCCCGCCTTCCGGTTTCTTTACGAGCGCCTGCTTGGCGGTTGGGTGCGGCCCTGGCTGCCCGGAGCCTTCTGTGGCGCAGCGGCCCTGCCGCAGATTCGCCCCGACCGCCGCAAGACCCTGCTCCACTCGATAAGCGAGGCGGCCGCCACGGCCGCTGGCTGGTCGGAACGGGAGCCGTCGTTCTATCCGGAATGGATCGAGAAGGAAATCGCGTGACTTTCGGCACGATCCGGGGCGCCGAAGCTTTTTGGCGGCTCCGGATCGTCCGTCAGCTTTCCCCACCCCACTGTTGAGTCTGTGGATCGCCCAGAGTGACGAGCCGCCGGAGCGCGGCGCGTGCCAGGCGTTCCGTCTCCACCTTGCGGCGTGCGGCGGCAAGCTGGCTGAGTGGGGCAGGGCGCAGAATCTCCGCGTCGTAACCGTCGGCCACGATCACGCCGCACCTGTCCGGCAGAAACGGTTCGGTTTCGAGCGGGGCACGGTCCAGCGAAGGTGGCAGGCCCCAGTAGAAACGGTCGCAATAGTCGAGATAGTCGGTCCACTTTCCGTCGCCGAGCAGATCGGCGCGTGAAACCTTGATCTCCACGATGATGACATGGCCCTTGGCATCGATGCCCATGAGGTCTGCCCTTCGGCCGCAGCGCAGCGGCATTTCCGGCAGACACCAGATGTCGTTGCGGGCAAAAAGCCGCCCGATTCCACGCGCGACATCGGTAGCCACGAAGGAGAGCGGGAGCGGCGAGAGAAAGGAATCAGCTTCGGCCATCGCGGCATAATAGGAACATAGAGAGAACTATCAAGCCGTCGGCATGCGGATGTCGATCGGCTGAGAGCTTTTTTCGCGAAGGTTTTCCCAAGCCTATGTTGTCGTGGATGGATTTGGCGCTGGAAACGCCGCTCACGCTCTGCTAGTCGCCCCAGCACTGCACCCGTAGCTCAGCTGGATAGAGCGCTGCCCTCCGAAGGCAGAGGCCACAGGTTCGAATCCTGTCGGGTGCACCATTTTCCCACATTTCAGGCAAATTGCGTCGGCCGGGCGGCGTTTGCGTGCCGCCCGTGGTGCTTTAAGCCCCGTGTTGCTTTACGCGAGGACGCGGTGGACGAGGTTGGTGTTGAAGGCGCGCAGCCAGCCGGGGATCAGGAAGGCGTCGATCAAGACCCAGATGCCCAGCGGCACCAGCAGCAGAAGGCCCAGGCCGAGCAGCCAGATCGTGGCCCAGCCCACCAGGAACATCGCCAGTTGAACGATGCCGCTGCCGATCTTTCCGGCATAGAAACGGTGTGCGCTCAGAGCGCCGAGGAAGAACCACAGCAGATAAGTTACGCCGGTGGACTTGGCATTCGCCTGATAGAGCAGGCCGGCCATGGCCGCATTTTGTGAACCCGTGTCGGACATCGATACCCCCGTCAGTAAGAGAAGGGGGATGCGATATTGCCATGTCTTTAAAAAATCACTGAATTTCTTCGATGCAGGGTCAATGGAAATCCCGTGAGCGGGGCAGAATCCGCACATTGCGGGGGTGATGGTGGCGGACGACCTCATCACCGTTGGAGAGTTGCGGATGAGTCTCGTGGTCTTCGGACAGGCGGCCCAGTTCCGGCGTCCTGTCGTGGATGCGCTGGGCCATGAGGTGGATGACGCCTTCGGGGCTGCGCTGGACGAGGCCCTCCACCACCATCAGCCGCGCGGCCATGACCGGGCGGCGATAGATCTCGAACAGCCTTTCCCAGATCACCACGTTGGCGATGCCGCCTTCGTCTTCCAGGGTGACGAAGATCGCCTTGCCTTCTCCCGGTCGCTGACGGACCAGGACCACGCCCGCGACCTTGACGCGCTTGCCGGCTTTCGCCTGCGCGAGTTCGGCACAGCTCAGCACGCCTTCCGCCGCGAAGACCGGGCGCAGGAAGTCCATCGGATGCGCCTTTAGGGACAGGCGGGTGGTCTGGTAGTCCGCCGCGACTTGTTCCGACAGGGGCATGGCGGGCAGGGCGGCCGGGGGCTCCTCGCCCAGTTCTCGGGCGCGGGCGGCGGCGAAGAGGGGGAGTTCGCCGCTGGGGGTGCGCCGCGCTTCCCACAGGCCCTCGCGCCGGTCGAGGCCGAGCGAGCGCAAGGCGTCGGCATCGGCCAGGAGATTGAGCGCGCGTTGCGGCAGGTCGGCACGGCGGGCGAGGTCTTCGAGATTGGTGTAGGGCCGGTGGTCCTTGATCGTCTTTGCCCAAGTCTTGCTGAAACCGTGAATCTGGCGCAGGCCGAGGCGCAGCGCGAGCTTGCGGTTCGTATCCGGTTCCAGAGTGCAATCCCATTCGCTGTGATTGGCATCGATGGCGCGAACTTCCACGCCGTGCTCCTGCGCGCAGCGCACGATCTGGGCCGGGGCGTAGAAGCCCATGGGCTGCGAATTGAGCAGGGCGGCGGCGAAGACGGCCGGGTAGTGGTGCTTGATATAGGCCGAGACCCAGACCAGTCGCGCGAAGGCGAGGGCATGGCTTTCCGGGAAGCCGTAGCTGCCGAAGCCTTCGATCTGCTTGAAGCAGCGCTCGGCGAAATCCTTCTGGTATCCGCGCGCGACCATGCCGCCGACCATCTTGCCGCGCAGGGAGTCGATGGTGCCGACATTGCGGAAAGTCGCCATGGCGCGGCGGAGCTGGTTGGCTTCGGAATCGGAGAAGTTCGCGGCGGTGATCGCCAGCCTCATCGCCTGTTCCTGAAACAGCGGGACGCCCATGGTTTCGCCGAGGACTTCCTTCAATTCGTTGGGATCATGGGGAGGGGCGGGAGAAGGAAACTCGGGCTCTTCGATTCCCTGCCGCCTGCGCAGATAGGGATGCACCATGTTTCCCTGAATCGGACCAGGGCGGACGATGGCGACCTGAATCACCAGATCGTAGAACTTCACCGGTTTCAGGCGGGGCAGCATATTCATCTGGGCGCGGCTTTCGACCTGGAACACGCCGATGCTGTCGCCCTTCTGAAGCATCTCGTAGACCGCTTTGACATGCGGAGGGTTATTCCTGTGGTCCTTCTCGTCACCCGGCACCGAGTTCAGCTGGTACTGGTGGCCGATGTGAGTCCCGATCATCGCGAAAGCCTTGCCGATGCAGGTCAGCATGCCCAGCGCCAGAATATCGACCTTCATCAGGCCGATCGTGTCGATGTCGTCCTTGTCCCACTCGATGAAAGTGCGTTCGTCCATGGCCGCGTGATGAATCGGCACGGTTTCGTCGAGCCGGTCCTGAGTCAGCACGAAGCCGCCGACATGCTGAGAGAGGTGGCGGGGGAATTCCAGAATCGCCTCGGTGAAGCGATTGACCCGCGCGATCGTCGGGTTGTCGGGATCGAGTCCGGCTTCGAGGCAGCGATTGCGGTCGTATTTCGCGGCATGGCTGCCCCAGACGGTGCTGGCGAGCCGGGCGGTCACGTCCTCGCTCAGGCCCAGCGCCTTGCCGGTATCGCGGGCGGCGCTGCGCGAGCGGTAGTGGATGACGGTGGCGGCGATCCCGGCCCGCTCGCGGCCATAGCGCCTGTAGATATACTGCATCACCTCCTCGCGCCGTTCGTGATCGAAGTCGACGTCGATATCCGGCGGCTCCTTGCGCTCGGTGGAGATGAAGCGGGAGAACAGCAGGGTGTTCTTCACCGGATCGACGGCGGTGATGCCGAGCACGAAGCAGACTGCGGAATTGGCCGCCGAACCCCGGCCCTGGCAGAGGATGCCCTGCCCCTGCGCCCACTGGACGATATCGTGGACGGTAAGAAAGTAGGCGGCGTAGTCCTGCTGGCCGATGATCTCCAGTTCTCCGGTGAGCAGCTTGGTCAGTTTGTCGGGAATGCCTTGCGGGTAGAGATCGCGCGCCCGGCTCCAGACCAGTTCGGTCAGCCAGCCTTGCGGAGTATAGCCGTAGGGCACCGGTTCGTGCGGGTACGTGTAGCTCAGGTCTTCGAGTTTGAAGGCGATGCCGTTCATGAAGTCCTGGGTGGCGGCGATGGCTTCGGGGGCGGCGGCGAAGAGGCGGGCCATTTCGGCGGCGGGTTTCAGGTGCCGTTCGGCATTGGCGGCGAGGCGGCGACCGGCGGCCTGAACCGTGGTCTTTTCGCGGATCGCGGTCATGACATCGTGCAGGGGTCGCGCTTCCGGCTTGTCGTACTGCGCATCGTTGATGGCGATCAGCGGCACGCCGGTCCTGGCTGCCTGCTCGCGCAACGCTGCGAGGCGACGAGCATCGCGGCCCTGTCGCAGCATCGTCGCGCCCTGCCAGACTTTGCCGGGTGCGGCATCCGAGAGTTGGCGCAGCATCTCGTCGGAGGTGGGCGTGGCAACGATAAGCTGCATGTCCTCCAGGAATTCGAGCAGGTCGTCGAAATGCAGCACGCAGTTGCCCTTGGTGGTGCGCAAGTTGCCGGTGGTGAGCAGGCGGGTAAGGCGACCCCAACCATAGCGGGTGGTCGGGTAGGCCAGGATTTCCGGGGTATCGTCGGCAAAGGCCAGCCGCGCGCCGACCATGAGGCGGAATTTGAGGGTATCTTCTTCGTCTTCGTCTTCGTCTTCGTCTTCGTCCTCTTTCCCTGACTCTTGCCTTTCCGCTTTTACCTTTTCCGCGAACTGGCGCAGCGCGGCGAGGGCGCGGGCGACGCCGGACACGGTATTGCGGTCGGCGATGCCGATGCCGGGATGGCCGAGGGCCAGGGCCACCAGCGCCATGTCTCCCGGCGTGCTAGCGCCGCGCAGGAAGGAATAGGCGGTCGTCGTCGCGAATTCGACGTAAGCAGGCGTTTCGGCGCTCATGCGAAGACGCCGTGGAGATACCAGCGCGGATCGGCCTTTTCGCTGCCGTAGAGGCCGTGGCGGAACAGCCAGAAGCGGCGGCCCTCCTCGTCCTCGATGCGGTAGTAATCGCGCGTGGGGCCGGTCGCCTCGACCGTCTTCCACCAGGGATAGGCAAGGCGTTCGGGGCCTTCCTGCCGCACCACCCGGTGCTGCCGTCCCTGCCAGCCGAACCGGCGCGGCGGGCCGTCGGGCACTTCGGCCAGCACGGTGACGGGCTGGGGCGGCTCGAACAGGAACAGCGGGCGCAAGGGCGGTTCGCCCGCTTCCGGCTGGGGCCAGGATTGCGGCCGAGACGCGGCCGGGACGAGTCGATCGGCATATTCCGGCAAGTGTTCGTCGCGCGGGGCGAAGCGGTGGAGGCATTCGGCGCCGAAGCGTACCTGCAAGCGGTCTAGCAGAGGGGCGAGGTCGGGCCTGCCGGAATCCTCCTGGTCCAACCGATCCTGCCCTTCGGACACGTCTTCGTGCAGGGGAACGGACAGGCGCAGGAGGTCGTAGCCGAAGCCCGGATCGAGCGGGTCGGAAAGCGATTCGATGCGCTCGCAAAACAGCCGTGCGACATCGGCGGGTTCGCGCAGTGGCAACCCGCTGTCGATGGTCAGTCGGGCGACATGACCATCGGTGCGGAACAGCGAGACTTCGTAGCGCCGCCCGCCGCGTCCGCGCGCCACGAGGAGGTCGCGAGCCTGCCCCGCCAGCCATTCGATCACGCCGAGCAGGGGTTTCACCGTGGCCATCGGCTCGGCGAAGCGCTGCTCCACCCAGATCGGGGGCAGGGTGCGATGCGGGGTAATGCGCCGGTCCTGCTCTTCCAGCAGATGGGCGAGCGCGATCGACATGGCCTTGCCGAATCGCGCCGCGAGAGGCGCGCGCGGACGGTCCGCGAGTTGCCCGATTGTGCGCAGCCCGGCGCGCCCGAGGGCGAGGTGGGCATCGCCTTCGAGGCCGAGCGCGGCCACCGGCAACTCCCGCACGGATCGCTTGCCGAAGCGGGCGAGGGCAAGGGCGGCATCGGGTGTGCCGGCGCAAGCGGCCAGCGGATGGAAACCCAGTCGGGAAAGCCGAGCGACGAGATCGTCCCGGACCTCGCCTTCGTTCATGGCCAGACTGTCGAGACAGCCGGTGAGGTCCAGCACCAGGGCGTCGTCGCCTTGGGGGGCGACGGTCGGGGTATAGCGTTCGCAGGCTTCGGCCAGGCGCAGGAGCAGGGCGTGGTCCGCTTCGGGGCGGTGTTCCAGCGCGGCGAGATCGGGTTCCTGCGCGCGGGCGTCGGCCAGCATCATGCCGGCCGAAAGGCCGAGCGAAAGCGCCGCGGGAGACAGCGCCATGATGCGCTGCGCCCCGCGTTGCTTGGCGATGAGGGCGAAGGCCGCGTCAGGCGGCGCTGCGCCTTCCCGCATCGCCCGTTCGGACGGCAGGAAGGGCAGGACGACCGCCAGATAGCGGCGCACTGAAGGTGCCTCGCTCACGATCCCATTCCAGTTGCAGTTTGAGTCCATCGCGCCCGCCGCGCCGGCGCAGCAGGGTCACCTCGAAGACCGGCCCGCCGGGGGCATTCGCGGGCAGGGGGACCGAAGGCGCGCTGGCGACCTGCCAGCGGGTAAGCGCGGCGCTGGGTGCGGGGTCTGCGCCGCTACGGACGATCATGACCATGGTGCCGCTCTGTTCTGCCGCCAGGGCGAGGCGCCGGGAGGCGGTAAGGTCGAAGGCCGGCGCGCGGCCGTCCATCTCCATCACCACCGCTCCCGCGCTGCCATGGCGAACACAGTCGATGCCCGCGCGCAGCAGGCTCTGGAAGTCGGGCAGGCGCATCAGCACCATCGCGGCGGGATCCAGGCCCATTTCGGCAAGGCCCGGCGCATAGGGACGCTGCCGGGACTGTTTGCCTTTTGCCAGCCTTAGCCAGAGCAACGGCTCTCCGGCCTTGCGCCCCTGGATCGCACAGAGCAGCGCCAGAGCGAGCGCGGCGCCGTCTCCACTTTGAGTAGCATAGAATTCGTGGACACCGTCCTGTTGCAACGGCACATCCGGCCAGCCTTCCAGAGAGGGCTGGACCAGACTCGCTGCACGTTTGAGGCGACTCGAATCGAACATATGTTCCTTTTATGTTCTATTCTTGTCCTGTGCAATTTGAGTCTGGATCAGGCAGGGATTCGGCTGTGGGTATTCTCTTCCCAGCTAGCCGCGCTTATGAAAAGACTGCGTTTTTCGGCCCAAGGCATCCGTCAAAGATCAACGTCATCCTGAACTTGGGGAGTGTGGGCCTTTAACCGGCACGGAAAAGGGGCCGGAAGTTTCCTCCCGGCCCCTTTTCCATTCAGATCGCGTCGATCAGCTCAGCGCGATGTCCGGAGCGTCTTCCTGTTTCATGCCGACGAGGTGGTAGCCCGCATCGACATGGTGGGTCTCGCCGGTGACGCCCGAAGAGAGATCCGAGAGGAAGTAGAGGCCCGAGCCGCCCACATCGTCGATGGTGACGTTGCGGCGCAGCGGCGAGTTCAGCTCGTTCCACTTCAGGATGTAGCGGAAATCGCCGATGCCGCTGGCGGCCAGGGTCTTGATCGGGCCGGCCGAGATCGCGTTCACGCGGATGTTCTGCGGGCCGAGATCGTTGGCGAGGTACATCACCGAGGCTTCCAGCGCAGCCTTGGCGACGCCCATGACGTTGTAGTGGGGGACGACCTTTTCCGCGCCATAGTAGGTCAGCGTCAGGATCGATCCGCCTTCCGGCATCATCGCCGCCGCGCGCTTGGTGACGGCGACGAGGCTGTAGGCCGAGATGTTCATCGTCATCAGGAAATTGTCGAGGCTGGTGTCGACGTACTTGCCGCGCAGCTCGTTCTTGTCCGAGAAGCCGATGGCGTGGACGATGAAGTCGATCGTCGGCCAGCGGTCCGCCAGCTTTTCGAAGGCGCCGTCCAGCGCGGCCATGTCGGAAACGTCGCAATCGATGAGGAAATCGCTGCCGAGGCTTTCGGCCAGCGGCTTCACGCGCTTCTCCAGCGCTTCGCCCTGATAGGAGAAGGCCAGTTCCGCGCCCTGTTCGTGCAGCTTCTTCGCGATGCCCCAGGCCAGGGACTTGTCGTTGGCAAGGCCCATGATCAGGCCGCGTTTACCCTGCATCAGACCGGTCATTCTTGTTCTTCCTGTACTTCGTTGTTCTGTGCAGCGGCGCTGCTTTTCCCGTCCGGGCCCCCGGCAAGCATCTCCTGCTCCTCGGGACTGACGGTAAGGGCGGCGTTGAGTTCCGCGCCCGCGACCATCCCTAGTCCGACTACCCAGAAAAAGAAAAGCGCGATCATCACTCCGGCGAGACTTCCGTACGTCAAATCGTAAGCGATGAAATTGCGCAACACTTTCGGAAGCACCCATGCGGCCCCCAGCCACCACCCCGCGACCAGCAGCGGACCCGGCCACTTCGGATAGCGGCGGGCCTGGTAGCGCGAGGGTGTCAGCAGGAAAAACAGCGCATAGAGCGAGGCGAACAGGGTGGCCGCGGATATGCCGCGCGAGATGCCGATCTGGTAGTTGAAGGCCTTCAGGGCCGGGAACAGGGTCAGCAGCACTTCCTCGATCACCGAGATCAGCACTTGCGAGGACAGCGAGAGCAGCAGGAGCAGCACCGATCCGAAGATCAATCCGGTGGAGGCCAGCCGGTTTCTCCAGAATTTCAGAGTCTTGGTGGTGCCGTAGGCGCGGTGCAGGATGTCTCGGATGGTCTCTATCAGGCTGGTCGCCGTCCACAGCCCCAGCACGCCGCCGACCCACAGCAGCCAGCCGTGCCGCGCGGCCACGGCATCGCGGGCCACCGGAGCAAGGGATTCCTCCACACGGGGCGGCAGCGAGTTGAGCACCGCGTCGATCGCGCTTTCGAGCTGGCCTTGCTCGCCCAGCGCCGAATAGATGGCGGCCAGGGCGATGAAGAAGGGAAACAGCGCGACGATCGTCATGTAGGCGAAGTTGCCGGCGTGGATGAAGCCGTCTTCCCAAGTTCCGGCGATCACGCGCTTGACCACGAGATAGGCGCGGCCGGAGGGATCGGGCAGGGGAAGCCGGTCCTGCATTTCCTGCCAACCCATTTCCTGCCAGCCTATTTCCTTCCAGCGCAGCGCCGCCCGGCGCCGGTCTTCCGGCGTTATCGCGGCAGGCGCTTCGCTAGGGAGTTCGGCTTTCACCGGAGGGAAATAGGCTGTGCGGGCAGAATGTTCAAATCTGGGGAAAATCGGGGGAGGGCGAACCGGATGACCATCGCCCCTCCCGTCAGATTCCCAGCTTTGCCCGGACGTCGCGCGGATCCTTCCACCCGTCCAGCCGCTTGGCGAGATCGGCGTCGTTCTCGGGCAGCACGATCTGGAGGGTGATCAGCAGATCGCCCCGGCTGCCGTCCTTGCGGACCATGCCGCGCCCCTTGAGGCGAAGCACCTTGCCCGAACTGGCTCCGGCCGGAACCGAGAGCATGACCGCGCCCGCGGCGGTCGGTGCCTTGACCTTGCTTCCGTTCAGCGCCTCGTCGAGAGTGATCGGCAGGTCCACGCGCAAGTCGTCCCCATCCTGGCGGAAGAAGGCGTGCGGCTGGATCTGGATGGTGACGATGGCATCGCCCGCACCGCCGGGCCCAACCTCGCCCTTGCCGGCGAGGCGCATCTGCGTGCCGTCCTCAAGCCCGTTCGGCAGCTTGAGATCGATCGTCTTGCCGTCCGACAGGGTGATGCGCTGCGGCTTCAGTTCGGCCGCATCGGTAAGGGGAACGGAGAGGCGGTAGTTCACGTTGCCGCCGCGCGGGGCGGCGCGGCCGCGACCCCCACCCATTCCGGCGCCCATTCCGGCACTTCCGCCCATGCCGCCGAATCCTCCGGCGCCGCGCTGGTTGCCGCCGCCGAATATGCCGCCGAACAGGTCTTCCAGGTCGATACCGTCATTGCCGCCGAACCCACCCGAAAAACCACGCTGTCCGCCGGGGCCGGAGCCGAACCCGGCTCCACCGAAGCCGCCGCTGCCGCCGCCGAAGCCCATCGGATTGCCTTCGGCATCGATCTCTCCGCGATCGAACCGTGCCCGCTTGTCCTTGTCCGAAAGCAGGTCATAGGCACCGGCGACCTCGGAGAAGCGTTCCGCGGCCTTGGGGTTATCCTTGTTGGTATCGGGGTGAAGTTCCTTGGCCAGCTTGCGATAGGCGGACTTGATGTCCTTCTCGCTGGCCGTGCGCGATACGCCAAGGGTGGAATAAGGGTCTGCTGCCATGGCATCCTAGCTAGGTGTGGACGGGCCGAACGGCAAGCTGTGCTTTCCTCCTTCCGGCGGCGCGTCTATGCACCGGCCATGTGCCCGAATGCCATCGGGAATTGTCGGGATATCGGCAGTTTTCGGTGGAGAGCATCAGGGCAGGCATTTCAGGAAGCGAAGATGGAAGCTGAACAGGCCCGCGAAGTCATCCCCCACGGCGATCCCTTCGCCCTGTTCAAGACCTGGTACGACGAGGCGCGAGAGACCGAGCCCAACGATTCGAACGCCATGGCGCTGGCCACCGCCACGCCGGACGGACTGCCGTCGGTCCGCATGGTCCTGCTCAAGGGCTACGGCCCCGAAGGCTTCGTGTTCTACACCAATGGCCACAGCCGCAAGGGGCAGGAAATCGCCTCCAATCCGCACGTCGCCCTGCTGTTCCACTGGAAAAGCCTGCGCCGCCAGATCCGGATCGAGGGCGAACTGACGCCGGTCACGCCCGAGGAGGCGGACGACTATTTCCATTCGCGGGCCCGCGATTCGCAGCTCGGCGCGGTCGCTTCCGACCAGTCGGCCCTGCTCGACAGCCGCGAGACGTTCCTGGCCCGCTACGAGGATGTCCGCAGCCGCTTCGGCGAGGGTGAGATCGAACGTCCCGCCCACTGGACCGGGTACCGCGTGGTACCCGCCGCCATCGAGTTCTGGCAGGATCGGCCCTATCGCCTTCACGAACGCCGCCGCTTCGTGCGCCATGACGATGCGCCCGGCGGCTGGGTCAGCTCGCTGCTTTATCCCTGAGCCCGATCTTGCACGAACACGCCCATCTCACCCGTAGCGCCGCCTTCGCCAGCATCGGCGTGGCCGTGCTGCTGCTCGGCCTGAAGGGCTGGGCGGCATGGTCCACCGGCTCCACGGCGATGCTTGGCAGCCTGGCCGATACCACGCTCGACCTGGTGGCCAGCGTGGCGACACTGCTGGGCGTATGGATCGCGGCGCAGCCGGCGGACGACAAGCACCGTTTCGGCCACGGCAAGGCCGAGGCGATCGCGGCTATGTTCCAGATCGTGCTGATCTCGATCTCGGCTCTCGCCATCGCCAGCCGCGCGGTCGAGGAGTTCCTGGCCGGCAGCCGGGTGGAGAGCGCGACAAGCGGCATCGCCGTGTCCTCGGTGGCGATCGCGCTGACTCTGGGGCTGGTGGCCTGGCAGCGCCATGTGGTGCGCAGGACCGGCAGCATCGCCATCCAGACGGACAGCGTCCACTACCAGTCAGACCTCCTGCTCAACGTGGCGGTGATCGTGGCGCTGGTGCTGGACCAGTATGCCGGGCTGAAAGGGGCGGACCCGCTGTTCGGGCTGGGCATCGCGGCCTGGCTGGGCTGGGGGGCCTGGAATGCCTCGCAGGATGTGCTCGACCAATTGATGGACCACGAGTGGCCGCAGGAGAAGAAGGACCGTTTTCTCCAGGTGCTGGCCCGCCACCCTGACATCACCGGCGTTCACGACATGCGCACGCGCACTTCGGGAAACCGGGACTTCGTGCAGTTCCACGTCTGGGTCGATCCCGAAATGACCGTGCGCGAGGCGCATCGGGTGATGGACGAACTGGAGCACCGGCTGGCAGTGGAGTTTCCGGATACGGAGATCCTGATTCATCCCGATCCCGAAGGGCTGGTGGACGAGGCCGGCGCGGCGGGAATGGACGTTCTGCCGCCGATCCGGGTTTCGCTGGATTGAGGGGCTGGGCGCTGAACACTACCCCCGCACCCGCCCCACTCGCGACGTCATCCTGAACTTGGTTCAGGATCCATTTTGCCGATTGAGCCGCCGTTGATGGTCAGAAATGGATCCTGAGCCGAAGGCCAGCGCAGCTAAACAAGTTCAGGAGGACGGGGGTGGCAGATCACGGATTCCACGTCACACGAAATTCGGCTGGCTTCAATATCGCCCACCGCGCATAAGCCCCTGCATGTCTGCGATTTCCGGTCCCGGCCTGTGGGCGCTCTGCGTTTCCGCCGTCACGATGACGGCGATCGTCGGTCTGCGCTATCTCGGCACCTCGGGGCTGTTCGCCTGGATCACCGGGCGGGTCAGGCCCGGGCTTTACACGGGAATGAGCCGCCAGATCCGGGGCGAGATCGGCTGGTCGCTGGCTTCCTCGGCGATCTACGGGATCCCCGCCGGCGTGGTCGCCTGGGGCTGGCAGGCGCACGGCTGGACGCTCATCTACACGGATCCCGATACCTGGCCGCTGTGGTGGATGCCGCTCTCGCTGTTCCTCTACCTCTTCCTCCACGATACCTGGTTCTACTGGACCCATCGCTGGATGCACCGGCCGCGCGTGTTCCGCCTGATGCACGCCGTCCATCATGCCAGTCGCCCGCCGACTGCATGGGCGGCGATGAGCTTTCATCCGCTCGAAGCCGTGACCGGAGCCGTCGTGGTTCCGGTGCTGGTATTCTTCGTGCCGATCCACGTCGGCGTGCTCGGCCTGGTGCTGACCGTCATGACGGTGATGGGCATCGCCAATCACATGGGCTGGGAGATGTTTCCCCGCCGCCTGGTCCACTCGCGCCTGGGACACTGGCTCATCACCGCCAGCCACCATCACCGCCATCATGAGCTCTATCGATGCAACTACGGCCTCTACTTCCGGTTCTGGGATCATCTCTGCGGCACCGATCGCGGCATATCGGCGCCTTGATCCTGGCGCTTTGCGCGCCGGGAGCGATGGGCGCGGCGGCCGTGCAATCGGACGTTTCCGCCTCGGTCACGGGGCTGCGTTCGCATAAAGGGCAGGTGCTGGCCTGTCTCACCACCAATCCGCAAGTCTTCCCCAATTGCGACAAGGATCCGTCCGCCCGCAAACTGACGGTACCGGCCACCGGAGACGTGAAGCTGGATTTCGGACCGGTGCCGGAAGGGCGCTATGCGATTTCGCTGGTCCATGACGAGAACGGCAACGGCAAGCTCGATACCGCCCTGATGATCCCGCGCGAGGGCTTCGGCTTTTCGCGCGATGCGCCGGTGCGGATGGGACCGCCGCGGTTCGACAAGGCGGCTTTCGATGTCGGGGCCGAAAACACCCGCATGGCGATCAAGATGCGCTATCTGTTGTGAAGGCCGGGGCCTCCCTTGCGATGCCCGAATCTGCGGCCTAACCCGTAGCCCGGAGAGACCGGAAAGATGAACGGGACGAAGTCTTGAGCAAGGAAGAGGACATCGTCGAAGGGGCCGTCCACACGGCCACGACGGGACTGGTGCCCCAGCCCGTGCACGGCACGTTCTCGCCTTTCCGCTATCCGGTATTTCGCGCGATCTGGATCGCCAACCTGTTTTCCAACGTCGGCTCCACGCTCCAGGGCGTGGGCGCTGCCTGGCTGATGACCGAACTGACGCCTTCGCACCAGCTGGTGGCGCTGGTCCAGGCCTCCGCAACGGTGCCGATCATGCTGTTCGGCGTCTTCGCGGGCGCCATTGCCGACAACTACGACCGGCGGCTGGTGATGCTGGCCGCGCAAGGCGGGATGCTCACCGTTTCGGCGGCGCTCGCGGTCATGAGCTGGCTCGGCTGGCTGACGCCGTTCCTGCTGCTGGCCTTCACGCTCAGTGTCGGCACCGGCACGGCGCTCAATTCCCCGGCCTGGCAGGCTTCGGTGCGCCAGCAGGTTCCACACGACCAGTTGCCCCAGGCGATCGCGCTCAATTCGATCTCCTTCAACATCGCGCGCTCGATCGGCCCGGCGGTGGGCGGCCTCCTGATCTCCCTGTGGAACGTCTCATTCGCCTTTGCGATCAATGCGATCAGCTATATCGGCCTGATCGGCGTGCTGCTGTGGTGGCGGCCCGAGCCGCGCCGGATAGACCGGCGGCCGATCCTGCCCGCCGTGGGCATCGGCATCCGCTACTGCTTCGGCAACGGACCCTTGCGACGGTTGTTGATCCGCGGCTTCGCACTCGGCTTCAGCCTAGCGGCCTATCAGGGCCTGCTTCCCGCCGTGGTGAACGATTCCATGCACGGGACGGAGATCGACTTCGGCATGATGCTGGGTCTGTTCGGGATCGGCTCGATCGCCACCGCCCCTTTCATCGGCCGCATCCGCCATGCCATGGGCCTGGAAGGCATTCTCGCGCTCGGCGCGGCGATGTTCATCTTCGCCTTCTCGGTCGTCGCCATCGCCCACGACCTGCTTCATGCGCTGCCGGCCGCCTTCGTGGCGGGCAGCGCATGGGTGCTGATCCTGACCACGCTCAACACCGCCGTTCAGCTTCGCTCTCCCGACGAAATCCTGGGACGCTGCCTGTCGATCTACCAGGCGGTGACGTTCGGCGGCATGGCGCTCGGTTCCTGGACCTGGGGGGCTCTGGCGGACTGGAAGGATCTGCCTTTCGCGCTCCACGCCGCCTCGGTGTTCCTGATCGTGTCCTTCGCGGTGCTGCGTTTCCTGGCGCCCCTGCCGCGACTGGGGGAAGGCGTTTTGCGTCAGAAGTAGCGGGCCAGAAGTAGCGGGCTTAAACCTTATTTCACCCTGTCCGGTCACAAGGGAGCAGAAGGTCAGCGGGGTAGCGATGGACAGGTTGCGCGGCGAATATTGCGAAGAGGTAGCCGCCATGGCCCCGCCTGCCGCGCGGGACGAGCGCCGCCTGCAAGTGCGCGCCTACAACTTCTGGGCAAGCCTGCTGGGCGATCGCGCCTTTCCCGATCCCGCCGATCTCGACCCGGCCGGTCTCCCGGACTTCGGACCCCACGGTGTCCTCCTCGATCTCGCGGCAGGGCCGGAGGATCCGGCGATCGTCTGGCTCGGCCCGGCGCTGGCGCAGGAGTGCGGCGCGGACGTGACGATTCGCAGGCTGAGCGATGTGCCCGGCGGATCGCTGCTGGCACGGATCACCGACCATACCCGTCAGACTCTGGCCAACCAGGCGCCGGTCGGCTTCGAGGCGGCATTCGTGAACCGTCAGGGCGCGACCATTCTCTATCGCGGCATTCTGCTGCCTTTCTCGCGGGATCAGTTGGCGATCGACTGCATCTATGGAGTCGTCAACTGGAAGGAGCAGGACCGATCCCAAGAGGCCGAAACGGCTGTCCCGATCCCGATCGATCCGGCCCTCGATCCTGCCGCGCCACGCCGGTCGGCGCCGTTGACCGAATGGGCGGATGGTCCGGCCGCCTCCGATGCAGACGTGTCGCGCGGTGTCTGCGGCGAGATGGCGCAAGGCTTGCGGGCCCTGCCTTCCCGATCTCTCGACGACCTGGGGCATTCGGCGGAGTTCACCGTGCTGGTGGCCCGGCGCGACGAATCCGGCCAGCTGGTCCTGCTGGGTGAAGTGGCCGACGATGCCGCGCTGCTGGCGCGGGCCGCCGGGCATCTGCTGGGATAAGGCGCGCGGAGAGTCCTTGCCAGCGGGCGCGCCGCCGCTAGGCTGAGGTTTCCGCCCAAGCCCAACCTGCAAAGGGGCGTCTTCAGCGCCCGTTCAGGCCCAAAAGGCCCCAAGAGAGCCCATGTCCTTCGCGCGAATTGCCGCACTCTTCCTGAGTCTCCTGGCGCTGCTCGGCTGGTCCGTCGCGCCGGCCAGCGCGCAGTCGATCCTGCGAGACGCCGAGACAGAAGCCCTGCTAAAGGACATGGCGCGCCCGTTGATCACGGCGGCGGGGCTGAATCCGAATCATGTCGACATCGTCCTGATCAACGATCCTTCGGTGAACGCCTTCGTGGCAGGCGGGCAGGCCGTCTACGTTCACAGCGGCCTGATCAACCAGGCCGACACCGCCGCCGAAGTGCAGGGCGTGATCGCGCATGAGCTTGGCCACGTCACCGGTGGGCACGCCGTGCTGAACCAGGGCGCGAAGCCGGCCTCCAACATCTCGATCCTCTCCCTCCTGCTCGGCGCCGCTGCGGCGGCCGCGGGTGCGGGGGAGGCCGCCATGGGCGTGATCATGGCCGGGCAGCAGGCCGCCATGGGCAAGTACCTGGCCTATAGCCGCTCGCAGGAAGCCTCCGCAGACGCGGCGGGCGCGCAATACCTTTCCACGGCGGGCATCAGTGGTCGCGGCTCGGTGGAGTTCTTCAAGAAGCTCCAGAACCTGGAATTCCGCTACGGCTACCGGCCGCAGAGCGGGGACGAGTTCTATTCCACCCACCCGCTCACCGGAGACCGCATCCAGACGCTCCAGGACGTCTACGAAAAGGATCCAGCCTGGACCAAGCCGGACGATGCCGCGATCCAGCAACGCTTCGTGCGCATGAAGGCCAAGCTGTTCGGCTATCTGGCCGAGCCGCGCGACGTGTTCCGCATCTATCCGGAAACGGACAACTCGGTGCCGGCGCATTATGCCCGCGCCTATGCCTATCACCGCCAGTCGCAGCTCGATCGGGCGCGGGCAGAAACCGACGCCCTGCTCATGGTCGATGCCGCCGACCCCTATTTCCTGGAGCTGAAAGGCCAGATCCTGCTGGAAGCGGGGCAGCCGGGCGAAGCGCTGGTCCCGTTGCGCAAGGCCACCGAACTGACCGGCTACCAGCCGCTGATCGCCACGCTGTTCGGCCACGCGCTGATCGCCACCGAGGATACCGCCCATTTCAAGGAGGCGCAGACGGTCCTGAAGAACGCGGTGGCGCGCGATCGCGAGAATCCTTTCGCGTGGTACCAGCTGGGCACGATCTATGCCGCCAACGGCGACATGCCCCGTGCACGTCTCGCCAGCGCCGAGCAGCAGTCGCTGACCGGCCAGATGGACGCCGCGCTGATGAGCGCGCAGGCGGCCGAAGCAGGCTTGCCCAGCGGCTCTCCAGACTGGCTGCGGGCGCAGGATATCGAGATGCAGGCCCGCGCCGAGCTGGAGCGCAAGAAGAAGCGATGAATCGTGATTAACCGGTCGGGCTATGGCAGGCCCTGCTGCGCTCCGCTAAGGGCGGTTCTCACTTTCACAGGATTTTCGACGACGATGGGTAATGGCACGAAGTTCGCAGTGATCGCCGGTTGCGTCGCGCTGGTCGGCCTGGGCGGCTGGTTCGGAGGCCGCGTCGCGGTGGAGAAGGTGGTGCACGACTACATCCTCGAAAATCCCGAAATTCTCCCCCAGGCGATGGAAAACCTGCAGCGCAAGCAGGCCAGCCAGCAGCTTGCCGGAGTTCGCCAGAACGTGGAGACGCCGTTCCCCGGCGCCGTCCTGGGCAATCCGAACGGCACGGTCACCATGGTCGAATTCAGCGACTATGCCTGCGGCTATTGCCGCCGCAGCCTGCCGGACGTGGCGGAACTGCTGAAGAAGAACCCGGACCTGCGCATCGTCGTGCGCGAATTGCCGATCATCGGCCCCGAAAGCCCCGCCGCCGCGAAGATGGCGCTGGCCGCCGCCGAGCAGGGCAAGTTTCCGCAGTTCCACGATGCCATGTTCGCCATGGGGCAGGTCGATGCCCAGAGCATCGAAGCTGCCGCCCAGAAGGCCGGGCTCGACATGGAGCGTGCTCGCAAGGTCGCAGCCGGACCAGCGGTCGAGCAGGAGCTTTCGCGCAATCTGGAAATCGCCCAGAGGCTCGGTTTCAGCGGCACGCCGAGCTGGGTGGCGGGTGAGCGGCTGATTTCCGGCGCGGTCGGCGTCGATCAGCTGTCGCAAGCGATAGCCGAAGCGAGGGGCGACGGGAAAAAGAGCTGACGGAACGGGCTCCGCGCCATTTTCGACAGTTTCCGCTTCGGTAATAATTCGGCTAGGAAGCAGGCATGAGCGTCCTGCCGATCCAGCCCATTCCGTTCTTTGCCAACAAGGACAAGGCCTTCTGGCGTCTTCAATTCGTGGGGTGGGGCGGCGCGATGCTGCTTCGCGCCATGTCCACGATCGCCAATGCCCAGCCCTTGTCCTACCTGGTGCTCGTGCTGATCGCCACGGTTACCGGCTTCTCGATCTCGCTGGTGCTTTCGGTGGTCTATCGCACGCTGATTACCAAGCGGGCGCTGGTGACCTGGGGCCTTACCGCCCTGATCCTGCCGTTCGCGGTGGGCCTGCACGCCTTCATCGATGCCTGGGTGATCTCGCTCTACCGGACGGACAGCGATTCCAGTTTCGCGCAGCTGTTCATCGGCGTGTTCTACCTGGACGCCACCCTGCTCGGTGCCTGGTCGGCGCTCTATTACGCGATCAACTTCTACCTCCAGGTGGAAGAGCAGAACGACCAGATGATCCGGCTGGAGAATCAGGCGACTCAGGCCCAGCTGGCCATGCTGCGCTACCAGCTCAACCCGCACTTCCTGTTCAACACGCTGAACTCGATCTCGACCCTGGTGCTGCTCAAGCAGACCGAGCCGGCCAATGCCATGCTCAGCCGCCTGTCGTCGTTCCTGCGCTATACGCTCATCAACAAACCTTCGGCCCGGGTCACCGTGGCCCTCGAAGTGGAGACGCTCAAACTCTACCTCGACATCGAACTGATGCGATTCGAGGAACGGCTGCGCACCACGTTCAACATCGATCCGGAAACCGAGACCTGCCTTCTGCCCTCCCTGTTGCTCCAGCCGCTGGTCGAAAACTCGATCAAATATGCCGTGACGCCGCAGGAATCCGGGGCCGAGATCACCATCGTCACGCAACTCGTCGGGCCGATGCTTCGCATCACCGTCTCGGATACCGGGCCGGGCTTGCAAAGTCCGACAACCGACAACAGGTTGTCGGGCATGACTTACGATGGAGGGGAGCCGGTCTCCACTGGCGTCGGCCTGGCGAATATCCGCGACCGTCTTTCCCAGGCCTACGGAGAACATCACCGGTTTGAAACGATCGAGCCGATCGAAGGCGGCTTCGCCGTGCTCATCGAACTTCCCGCCGAACGCCAACCCACCCCGGAAGACATGCCAGAGCAGCCGCGGCAGCCCGTTTTCGCCGCGCGATGAAACATATTTGGCCCACAAGCGTTAGCCGGGCCGGAGAACGTAACTGATGACCATTCGCACCATCCTCGTCGACGACGAGAAACTCGCCATCCAGGGCCTCCAGCTTCGCCTGGAGAAGTATCCGGACGTCGAGATCATCGATACCTGCTCGAACGGCCGCGAGGCCATCCGCAAGATCAAGACCGAGAAGCCCGATCTCGTCTTCCTCGACATCCAGATGCCCGGTTTCGACGGCTTCTCGGTGGTCAAGGGCGTGATGGAGATCGAGCCGCCGCTGTTCGTCTTCGTCACCGCCTATCAGGAACATGCCGTCCGCGCCTTCGAGGCGAACGCGGTGAACTACCTGATGAAGCCGGTGGACGAGACCAAGCTGGACGACACCCTTGCCCGCGTGCGCCAGCGCCTGGCCGAGAAGCGCTCGTCGGACGAGGCGGAAAAGCTCAAGACGGTGCTGGCCGAAGTGGCCCCTGACGCCATCGATCACATTCCCGAAGAAAGCGATCCCAACGCGGACCGCTACGAAAAGCTCATCAACATCAAGGATCGCGGCCAGATTTTCCGCATCGATGTCGATTCGATCGAGCATATCGAGGCGGCGGGCGACTACATGTGCATCCGCACCGCTGACAACTCGCTGATCCTGCGTGAGACGATGAAGGATCTGGAGCGCCGCCTCGACCCGCGCGTGTTCCAGCGCGTGCACCGCTCGACTATCGTCAATCTCAACCAGGTCCGCCAGGTCAAGCCGCATACCAACGGCGAATGCTTCCTGGTTCTCGATTCGGGCGCGCAAGTGAAGGTCAGCCGCTCCTATCGCGACGTGATCGCCCGCTTCGTACACTGATTCGGGAAATGCGGAGGGCTCGTTGCCTTTCCGCATCCGGATTCACGCAGAGACGCGGAGACGCAGAGAGAACGTTCTGCGGCGCAGCCTTTTGCCCCGGTCCGCGATCAGCATGGGACTGAGGGAAAAGGCGGCTGCGCCGCAAGCGCTGTTCCTCTGCGTCTCCGCGTCTCTGCGTGAATCCCTCTCTTCGACACTCGACAATCCGCACATGACACGCGAAAGACGCGGGCCATGAGCACATTCGCGATCCCCGGTTTCGACCTGCCCGCCTTCGTCGATGCAACCCTGGCCGAGGACCTCGGCGTGGGCCTGCCGGGCGGTGGCCATGACGTGACGTCCGAAAGCGTGATCGAAGCCGACGCGCGTTTCTCCGGCGTCATGGATTCGCGCGATGCCGTCACCGTCGCCGGACTTCCCATCGCCGCAGCCTTCTTCCGCAAGCTCGACCCGGCGATGGAGATCGAGATCCTCGTCGAGGAAGGCGCCCGCGTAGCACCGGGTACCAAGCTCATGCGCCTTACCGGCAATGCCCGCGCCATGCTGACCGGCGAGCGCAGCGCGCTCAACACCGTCCAGCACCTCACCGGCATCGCCACGATGACCCGCGAATATGTGGACGCTATGAATGGTCATGCGACGCTGCTGGACACGCGAAAGACCATTCCCGGCCTGCGCCACCTCGAAAAGTACGCCACCCGCACGGGCGGCGCCCGCAACCACCGCATGGGCCTGTGGGATGCCGCCATGATCAAGGACAACCATGTCCTCGTCGCGGGCGGCGTGGGCCCGGCCGTGGCCCGCGCGAGGGCGGCAGGCGTGGCGCAGATCATCTGTGAGGTCGACCGCCTCGACCAGATCGAACCGGCCATCGCCGCCGGCGCGCATCACCTGCTCCTCGACAACATGGGGCCTGACGTGCTGCGTGAGGCCGTCGCCATCGTGGCAGGTCGAGTGCCCACCGAGGCCTCGGGCGGTGTGAACCTCTCCACCATCGGCGCGATCGCGGACTCGGGTGTGACTTACGTCTCGGTCGGCCGTCTTACCCAGAGCGCGCCCGCAGCCGACATCGGGCTGGATTTCACGCCGCTTTGAGAGTTTGAAAAATGCCTGCGGGGCATTTTCAAACAGACCCCTAACGCCTCGCCCTGAAGAAGCCGCGCAGCATTTCCGCCGCTTCCGATTCGCCCATGCCCGAATAGACTTCCGGCTTGTGCAGGCACTGGTCGTGCTCGAACACGCGCGCGCCGTGTTCCACTGCGCCGCCCTTGGGGTCGGCGGCGGCGTAATAGAGGCGGGCGATGCGCGCGTGGGCGATCGCGCCCGCGCACATGGCGCAAGGCTCTAGCGTGACCCAAAGCTCGCACCCCTCCAGCCGCTCGTTGCCGAGAATCAGCGCGGCGGCGCGAATCGCCTCGATTTCGGCATGGCTGGTGGGATCATGGCGCTCGCGCGGGCCGTTGCGGCCGGCGGCGATGACCTTCCTATCCTTTACCACGACGGCACCGATGGGCACTTCGCCGGAATCGGCGGCTTCACGGGCTTGCGCCAGGGCGAGTTCCATGTATTCGGGCAGAGGCCAGCGTGTCATGGCAATGCGCTAGACCTTCAAAAAGCTGTGCGCAACTTGACCTTCCCCCAGGGAATCGCTAAGGGCGCGCCTTCCCGTTTCTACGGCCACAGAATTTTTTCGAGCGAGAGTTAGAGACATGTCCCGCATCTGCGAACTGACCGGCAAGGGTCGCCAGGTCGGCTGCAACGTCAGCCACGCCAACAACAAGACCAAGCGCGTCTTCCTTCCCAACCTTCAGAACGTCACGCTGCTGTCGGACGGTCTTGAGCGCAGCTTCAAGTTCCGCGTCTCGACCCACGGTCTGCGCTCGGTCGAGCACAACGGTGGTCTCGACAACTGGCTGCTGAAGACCTCGGACGCCAAGCTCTCGACGCGCGCCCTCAAGGTGAAGCGCGAGCTGAAGAAGACCCAGGCCGTAGCTGCCTGATTTTCGCGCTCCCTGAGCGGAGCGTGAAAACAGTGTCTTGCGAAGGGCGTGCAAGCTGGCTTGCGCGCCTTTTCGCATGTCCGGGTTCGGCTGGCTGAGTCTGATAGGGCTCTAAAGAAACGCAGCTAAACAAGTTCAGGATGACGTCTGTGCTGGACGGACCGTCCGGCTACTCTTTCAGGGCAACTCGGCCGGATCGACGCTCATCTTCCAGACTATCGTGCGCTGGAGCGGCGAATAGTTGTCGTCCGAGATCAGCCACACCGTAAGGCGCCCGTCCTGCCGCGGCGCAATGGCGATTCCCTCGAAATTGTCTATCGGCAGGTCAGAGGACAGCCGCGCGACTTCGGTTACCTTCCAGGTGCCGCCGGGACGAATCGTGGCAGGGTCGCCAATGGCGATGCGGCCGGCAAAGCGCTGGGGCATCGGCCAGATCAGGCGCCGCATCAGGATCAGGAGGCGGCCATCGGGCAATTGCGCCATGTCGGTGGGGCTGAAGCCTACCGGCCCATCCAGCGTGAAGGCCCGTCCATCGGGATGCTCGGTGGGATCTGCGCTGAACAGCGCCGCCTGGTGCAAGTGGTCGCTCCAACCCACGTAGCCTTCGCGCAAGGCCACGAAGCGCCCGTCCCGCAGCCGGGTCAGCGATTCGGGGCCGGAATTGACACCCCAATCCTTCATGACGACGGGGCTGACCTTGCGCTCGATCTCGTAGGCCGGGTTCATCCGGTAGATGGCATTGCGGCCTTCGAGCCCGAGCCAGATCGTGCCCTTGTCGTCCTGCGTCGCGGATTCGACATCGCGTGCAGCCTTGTCGGCATCGTTCGACAGGGGCAGGTCGCCCATCCGGCTTTCGGCCTGCGACCGGCCGGGCGCGTTGAATTCCAGGAATCCACCCGAATCGCTGAGCGCCAGCATCGTTCCGCCCTTGCGCAGCAGGATCGCCGAGTAGCTTCCGAAGGAGTGGGTACGGCTATGCGCCTGCCAGACTTCCTCCAGCCGGAACGCGCCAAGGCGGGGAGCCACACGCTTCGCAGGCGGCATGGCCAATCGGCTGAAGGATAGCTCGAACCGTTTGAACTTGGGGTGCTCCGGCGTGCGGCCCCAGGTCAGCGGCAACAGGCTCAGCAGGACGAGAAGGGCAATGGTGCGGCGCACAAGGGCGGGATAAGCATTCCGGCGCAAGCCGCAAGCCGCTTTTGCCTTAATTGTGCGAAATCAGTTCATCGCCCCGGTGAAGAGGATCGGGTCGAGCCGCGCTTCGTTCCACTTGATCGACCAGTGCAGGTGCGGCCCGGTGGCGCGGCCGGACATGCCGATCTTGCCAATCACCTGGCCCTGCCGGACGTGATCGCCCTGTTTCACCAGAATCTGCGAGCAATGCAGGAAGGCGCTGTTCAGCCCCATCCCGTGGTCCAGCATCAGCAGGTTGCCTTCGAGCGTGAAGGGCTTTTCGGCGGCGAGGATCACCACGCCGTCGGCCGGGCCACGAACGGCGTGCCGCTGGTGCCGGTGGCGATATCGAGACCCGAATGATAGGCGCCCGGATCGCCGCGATAGACCCGCTGGGAGCCGAAGCGGCCGGAAATGCGGCCTTTGGCGGGCCACATGAAATGCTGGCGCCAGCCCTGCGCATCGGTCTCCATGGCGCGGGCGGCGTTAATGCGGTCGAGCTCGGGGCGGCGGATCGCCATGAAGGCCTCGGTCGGTCCGCCGGGCTTGCGGGCGATGTTGACGTGCTCGATCTGCCAGGCGCGGGGAGAAACCGAGACAGGCTGCGAGATCCTTCGCCCGTTCAGCGTGGCCGTGAGCGTGGCGATCGTGCCTGCATCGCGGTCGAACGCGGCGAACCATGAACCGTCGGCGGCGATCTGCACCGGCTGGCCGTTCAGCGCCAGCGCGCCCGTGCCCGAAGGAACCCTGCCGCGCATCCAGCCGCCCTGAGTCAGCTCGCCGCTATAGGTAAGGCTTCCAGCTGCCGCAGGCGCGACGGGTGCGGTCGATTGCGCGGCCAGCCCGTTCCAGGCCAGCGCCGAGAGGGCGACGGCGGCGCTCAGGACCAGCGATGCCGCGTAAGCCTTGCGGACAATCATGCCTTTCCGGTGAGGCGCCTGGTCGCGATTTCAGCGGAAGCGTAAGGCTCCTGGAACTCGGCGCTCCAGTAGCGCAGTTCTTCCAGCGGGATCTTCTCGCCGGTGACGGCGCAGAGCACGAATTGTCCGCCGCTCAACACCCGGAATCCGTTGGGTCCGTAGGCGAGCTTGGCGGGGCGGTCGGCAGAAGACATAAGCATGGGGGGAATCCTAGCAGAGCGCGGCGGTCAAAACAAATCGCCCTGCCTCGTCTCGTCCGTCTTCGGTCGCGGCGCGCGCTTCGGCGTGGCGGTTTCGGACGCC
This sequence comes from Novosphingobium sp., assembly GCF_032093395.1. GTDB lineage: Bacteria > Pseudomonadota > Alphaproteobacteria > Sphingomonadales > Sphingomonadaceae > Novosphingobium. The sequence goes on along the minus strand of NZ_DAMDBA010000005.1, from coordinate 21,958 downwards.
ACGTCGGGTGCCCGCGTGACCGGGGCAGGGGCTTCGGATCCCACCGCCACCGTCAGTTCGCCGTCGCGGAACTCCAGCGTCAGCAGGGCCTCTCGCGAGGCCGCCGCGCGGCTGGTGAGCGCGCGTCCGTCGGGCCCCTTGGCCAGGACATAGCCGCGTTCCAACGGGCGTTTCGGATCGAGCTGTGGCAGGACGCGCGATACCGGGGCAAGGCCGTCGCGCGCCATGGCCCATCGGCGGGTCAGCAGGCGCGGGATCAGGCCGGTGCGCGCCAGCCGCTCCTCGCTGCGTTCCATGCGGTGGCGCAGCAGTGGCAGCGAAAGGCGCGAGGCGGTGCGGCCAAGCTGTTCGCGCTTGGCGGCAGCCTCGTCGCGCAGGCCCCGGCGCAGGCGTTCGGAAAGTTCGTCGAGCTTCTGGGCCTTGGCTGCGAGGATCGCCTCGGGCCGGGGCAGGCGCTGGACGCGGGCTTCAAGGCTCTCGCGCCCGAGCGTGACCGGACGCAGGGCGCAGCGACGCTTGCGATAGGCCAGTTCGTCCAGCGTGGCGGCCAGTTCCAGGCGCACCGGCACGGCCATCTCGGCGGCGGCGGTGGGCGTGGGCGCACGGCGGTCGGCGGCATAGTCGCAGAGCGTGGTGTCGGTCTCGTGGCCCACGGCCGAGATCACGGGGATCGACGATTCGGCCACGGCACGAACCACCGCTTCCTCGTTGAACGACCACAAGTCCTCGATCGAGCCGCCGCCGCGCGCCACGATCACCAGATCGGGGCGCGGCACCGGGCCGCCTGGGCGAATCGCCGAGAAACCGCGCACCGCATTCGCGACCTGCTGCGCCGAACCTTCGCCCTGCACCAGCACCGGCCAGACCAGCACATGGCTGGGGAAGCGATCGGCCAGACGGTGGAGAATATCGCGGATCACCGCGCCGGTGGGGGATGTCACCACGCCGATCACTTGCGGCAGGAACGGCAGTTCGCGCTTGCGTTCGGGGGCGAAGAGCCCCTCCGCCGCCAGCCGCGCGCGCAGCTTTTCCAGCAGCGCCAGCAGCGCGCCTTCGCCCGCGATCTCCATGCTCTCGATCACGACCTGATACTTCGAGCGACCGGGATAGGTGGTCAGCTTGCCGGTGGCGATCACCTCGATGCCGTCTTCGGGGCGGAAGGCGAGGCGCTGCGCTCCGCCGCGCCACATGACGCCGTCGATCACCGCCTTGTCGTCCTTGAGCGCGCAATAGAGATGGCCCGATGCCGCCCGCTTCACGCCGGAAAGCTCGCCGCGCAGGCGCACGAAGCCGAAACGATCCTCTACCGTGCGCTTCAGGAGGTTCGAAATCTCGCTGATCGAAAGCGGCGCAGCGTTGTCCCCGGCCGCTTGCTTCGCTACCAGCCCACCCGAACGACCGTCATCGAATTCGTCGTCATCGAAAGGCACAGGCAATGAACATCCTTCTTCTGGGCTCGGGCGGCCGCGAACATGCGCTGGCCTGGAAGCTGGCGCAATCCCCGCTCTGCGACGCGCTCTGGGCTGCCCCCGGTAATCCGGGGATTGCCGAGGTGGCAAGCTGCATCGAGCTGGATGTCACCGATCACGGTGCGGTCATCGCCTTCTGCGAGGCGAATGTGGTCGGCCTGGTGGTGATCGGCCCGGAAGCGCCGCTGGTGGATGGTCTTTCCGATTCGCTGCGGGCAGAGGGCTTCTCGGTGTTCGGTCCCAGCCAGGCGGCGGCCCAGCTCGAAGGGTCCAAGGGCTTCACCAAGGACCTTTGCGAACGCGCAGGAATTCCCACCGCCGGCTACGAGCGCGTCTCCAGCGAGGGCGATGCCATGGCGGCGCTGGCGAAGTTCGGCGCCCCGGTCGTCATCAAGGCGGACGGGCTGGCGGCCGGCAAGGGCGTGACGGTGGCCACGACCATGGCCGAAGCCGAGGACGCCGTGCGCGAGATTTTCTCGGGCCGCTTCGGAGAAGCCGGTGCCGAAGCGGTGATCGAGGAATTCATGGAAGGCGAGGAAGCCAGCTTCTTTGCCCTGACCGACGGTTCCACCATCGTCCCCTTCGCCTCGGCGCAGGACCACAAGCGGGTGGGCGACGGCGATACCGGCCCGAATACCGGCGGCATGGGCGCCTATAGCCCGGCTCCGGTGCTGACGCCCGCGCTGGAAGCCGAAGTGCTGGAACGAATCATCGCGCCCACCGTGCGCCAGCTGGAAAACGAGGGCACGCCTTATTCCGGCGTCCTGTTCCTGGGCGTGATGCTGACCCGCGAAGGGCCCAAGCTGATCGAATACAACTGCCGCTTCGGCGATCCCGAGTGCCAGGTGATGATGCTGCGCCTCGAATCGGATCTGGTCGAGCTGCTCCATGCCTGCGCCGACGACCGACTTGCGGCGATTCAACCGCCGAAGTTCAGCCGCGATACTGCGCTGACCGTGGTGATGGCGGCCAACGGCTATCCCGGCACGCCCGAGAAGGGCGGCGCGATTCTCGGAATCGCGGCGGCCGAGGCTGAGGGCGCCAAGGTCTTCCACGCGGGCACCGCGATGAAGGACGCGGAGCTGGTCGCCAGCGGCGGCCGCGTGCTCAACGTGACGGCGCGCGGGGCTTCGGTTACCGAGGCGCAGGCGAAGGCCTATGCCGCCGTGGACGCGCTCGATTTCCCCACCGGGTTCTGCCGCCGCGACATCGGCTGGCGCGAAGTGGCGCGCGAGAAAGCCCATGGCGAGTAAGGTCGACACCGCACTGAAAGCTTCGCTGGCGGCGGCGGCCCTGCTCGCCGGAGCCGGGGTGGGCTATTACTACGGCGTGTTCCTGCCGGGGCAAGCCTCCCGCCAGGAAGCGCGGATGCTGGCCGAGCAGGAGGCCCGGCAGAAGCAGGAAGACTTCCAGGCCAAGGCGCAGGCCCGCGAGCAGGAGGAACAGTCCCGCCGCCAGCAGGCCGCCCAGCAGGAATATCAGGACTGCCTGAACTTCGCGGAGCTGTCCTACAAGCAGCGCTGGACGGCAAGCTGCCGCGCCCAGCACGATGCCGACGTGGCGGCGCTGGCCGACTGCGCCGACAATCTCTTCGCTACCGAGGAAGGTTGCCAGGCCAAGGTACCCGTCCGGCCGGAGCGCGATTGCGCCCTGCCGGGCCGGACGGCGCAGAGCTATTCCGACGCGCGGGAGCAGCGCAAGGCGGAGTGCCTGGCGCGCTTCCAGTCGGCCCAGCCGGGCGTGCAGCCGCAAAATCTGTCGCAGCCGATGCCCGGCCAGGCATCGCCGCCGCCGCGGGATAGTTACTGAGCCTGTTTGCTCTGCGAGGAGGCGGTTAGCCCCCTTTTCTCGTCATTGCGAGCGTAGGGGGGGAGCAGATCACGGCGCGCACCGTCAGGGCTTCGCGCAAATTCACGCCGGTTCGTTTTCCATCAGCAGGCGTACCACCAGGGCCAGGCGCTTGGCGTCCGCCCGGGCCAGATGCGCCTGGGGCAGGCGGACGCGCGCTTCTTCCAGTGCGGCGTCCACTTCCGGGCGTGTGCAGCTCTGCGCGGCCATCCATTCGCCGAGGAAGCGGATCGCGAAGGGCAGTCCTGCGCCTATCCCCTGGCACAGGGTTTCCAGCCAGTACTGGTCGAGATCGGCATCCGAGTAAGGCTCGCGCAAGCCGACGAAGGCGGTGAGTTCGGACAGGACCTGCTCGGGCGGCAGGCCTTCCGATTCGAGGGTCGCGATGGATATGCCGTGGAGGGCTTCGGCCTCTTCCGACCAGTCCCAGGTCTTCCAGACCGGCAGCGGCCGGATCAGCCAGGCGCGGCTCTGCCCGTCGATCCGTGCGGCGGCCACTTCGATGGGAAAGGAAAGCCCGTATTCGGGCAGGCAGCTCGCTTCGAAATCGATGAGGATCGGTTCGTTCTGGGCCATGCCGGACAGACTGTCCTGCATGGCCGCCGCCGTCAACGTCGTCCCGGACCTGATCCGGGACCGCTGGCGATTCATGATGCGCTTCACCCGCGAGCAAGGCGCGGCTCGGCCAGCGGTCCCGGATCAAGTCCGGGACGACGGGCATGCAAAAAGGGCCCCGTCCTTGCGAACGGAGCCCTTCATGACTTGAGGCCTGAGCCGGATCAGCCGACGCGTTCGGAGATCAGTGCCTTGAGGTCGGCCTCGGGGCGGGCACCGTAGTGCGAGATGATCTCGCAGGCGCAAATCGCGCCGTACTGGAGGCTCTCTTCGAGGCTCTTGCCGCGCACATGGCCGAACAGAAAGCCGGCGGCGAAGAGATCGCCCGCGCCGGTGGTATCGACGACGCGATCGATCGGCTCGGCGCCGACTTCGGCGCGCTGTCCGCCCGAGATCGCGACCGCGCCCTGGGCGCCGCGCGTGACCACGAGGACCGGAATCTGCGGCGCGAGCTGGGCAACGCCCTTTTCGAAATCGTCATGGCCGACGAGGGCGGCCATTTCGTGCTCGTTGCAGAACAGCACGTCGATCTTGCCGGTCTCGATCAGGTCGAGGAAGTCGGCGCGGTGACGGTCGATCACGAAGCATTCCGAAGGGGTGAAGGCGATCTTGCGGCCTGCGGCGCGGGCGGCTTCGATGGCCTTGCGCATCGCGGCGCGCGGTTCCTCGGGATCCCACAGGTAGCCTTCGAGGTAGAGCACGGCGGCGTTGGCGATGGCGCTTTCGTCCAGTGCTTCGGCGGGGAGGTGCTGCGATGCGCCGAGGAAGGTGTTCATCGTGCGCTGGCCGTCCGGCGTCACGAAGATCAGGCAGCGTGCGGTGGGCACGCCGGCGCGGGCGGGCACGTCGAAGGCGATGCCGCCGGCGCGGATGTCATGGGTGAAGACTTCGCCCAGCTGGTCTTCGGCAACCTGGCCGATGAAGGCGCACTTCGCGCCCAGCGCGGCCAGGCCGGCGAGGGTATTGGCGGCCGAACCGCCCGAAATCTCGCGGGCCGGGCCCATGGCGGCGTAGAGGCTTTCGGCCTGTTCCGCGTCGATCAGCATCATGCCGCCGCGCGAAAGGCCGAGTTCTTCGATCAGCGCGTCGTTGCAGTTGGCGATCACGTCGATGATGGCATTGCCGATGGCAATCACGTCAAAGGCGGGCGGCACGGTGGGTTCAGCCATGCGAAAGAGAGTCCTTGGATTGTCTGGAAGTTGTGTCGCGCGTAGCGCGCGGGCCGCCGCTTCGCAAGCGCGGCGAGAGTTGACACCATGCGAAGGCCGGGCGATGCGAGGCGCGATCATGATTCACGACCGTCCTGCGGCAGCCGCCATTCCGATGATTCAGCCCTCCCGCCTGCGCGCTGCTTTTGCCGCTGCGGGCCTTGCCCTGCTGCTGGCGGGGTGTGCCAGCACATCCGGCGGCGGGGTGGCCGGCAAGCCGACTCCACTCCGGCGGGGTACGCAGGTTCCCAATGTCCGCCAGCCCACGCATACCGCACGCGATCCCAGTTTTCAGGCGATTCCGGGCGCGGAAGGCGTGATCGGATCGAACGAGAGCCAGCTGGTGCGGATGTTCGGCGAGCCGCGTCTCAACGTCTGGGAAGGCGATGCGCGCAAGCTGCAATTCATCGGCAAGGCTTGCCTGCTGGATATCTACCTCTATCCCTCCGCCTCCTCGAAGGAGCCGCGCGCATCCTTCATCGATGCACGACGGGTGTCGGACGGGCAGGATGTCGATCGCGCGGCCTGCATCGCGGCGCTGCGCAAGTAGGTATTTTAAACCGTAAAGCTCTCGCCGCAGCCGCACGAACCCTTGGCATTGGGGTTGGCGAAGACGAATCCGGCGGTGAAGTCGTCTTCCACCCAGTCCATCGTGCTGCCGATCAGGTAGAGCACCGAGGCGCCGTCGATGTAGAACAGGCCGCCGGGGGTCTCGATCTTCTCGTCGAAGGGCTTTTCCTCGGCTATGTAATCTACCGAATAGGCCAGCCCCGAGCAGCCCCGGCGCGGGGTGGAGAGGCGCACGCCGATAGTGCCTTCGGGCGCTTCGCCCATCAGCTTGGCGATGCGCGCTTCGGCATTGGCGGTGAGGATGACCGCCGCAGGACGCTGGCGTGCGGGCTTCGTTTCAGTAGCGGTGGTCATAGCTTCTTTTCCCAGAACAGCGCGGTGCCCGCCTGCGGGTCCAGCGCGTAGTCGCCGTAGCCGAGCGCGGCGTAGAGGCCCTTGGCCGTGTCATTGCCGCTCAGCACTTCGAGAGTGATCTTGCAGGCGCCGCGCGTGCGGGCCTCGGCTTCCACCGCCAGCATCAGCGCCCGGCCCACGCCCTTGCCGCGCGCTTCGGGCAGCACGGCCATGTCGTGGATGTTCACCAGCGGGCGGGCCGCAAAGGTCGAGAATCCGGTGATGCAATTCGCAAGCCCTAGAGCCTCGTCACCAGCGAAGGCCAGCAGCGAAAACGCGCTAGAATGCGCGGCAAGGCCGGGCACCAGCCGTTCGCGCACGTCTTCGGACAGCGGTTTGCCCCCACCCATCGGATCGCGCGCATAGCTGTCGAGCAGGGCGACCACGCGCGCGGCATCGGCCGCGTCGGCGTAGTCCGCCAAGCGCACGGTGACGGTAGGAGCAAGCGTCGCCATCAGAGCATTCCCAGTTCGAGCTTCGCCTCGTCGGACATCTTGGCCATGTCCCACGGCGGATCCCAGACGAGATTGACTTCGGCGTCGCGCACGCCAGGCACGGCGGCCACGCGCATTTCGACTTCGCCGGGCATCGATTCCGCCACCGGGCAATGCGGCGTGGTCAGCGTCATCGTCACCGCGACCGAAGCCTCGGGCGAGACGTCGACGCCGTAGATCAGGCCGAGGTCGTAGATGTTCACCGGGATCTCGGGGTCGAAGATTTCCTTCAGCGCGTCGATCACGCCGTCGTAGATCGATCCGCCGGGCTGGCCGGGGCCGATGTCCTGCGGCTTTTCGGCAAGGAACCCGTCCAGATAGTCGCGCTTGCGTTCTACCGGCACAGGCACGTCTTCCACCCGTGCGCGGGGCGCGGGCGTTACCGAATCGACTTCCTCAACGGTGAATGTAGGCTTCTCTTCACTCATCCAAAAATTCTCCGGGTGCGCTCGATACCCTTCATGAGCGCCTCGATATCGCTGTCGTCGCTGTAGAGGCCGAAGCTGGCTCGGGCCGTGGCGGGTACGCCAAGGTGATCCATCAGCGGTTGCGCGCAGTGGTGGCCGGCGCGGATCGCAACGTCCTCTTCGTCCAATATGGTGCCGAGGTCGTGCGGATGCACCCCATCCATTGCGAAAGAAACGATGCCGACCGAATCGGCCGGGCCGAACAGGGTGACGTCGTTACGCTTGCCCAGTTCCTCGCGGAGCTTGCCGGCGAGGTGGCGCTCGTGCGCTTCGGCGCGGTCGAGGCCGTAGGCCTGGAGCCAGTCGATCGCGGCGGCGAGGCCTACGGCTTCGACGATCATCGGCGTACCGGCCTCGAAGCGCTGCGGGGCAGGGGCGAAAGTGGTCCGTTCGAACGTGACGCGGTCGATCATCGCGCCGCCGCCCTGCCAGGGGGGCATCGAATCCAGAATCTCCTTGCGCGCCCAGAGCGCCCCAATTCCGGTCGGGCCGTAGAGCTTATGCGCGGAGAACACGTAGAAGTCCGCCTGCATCGCCGTCATGTCGAGCGCGATGCGGGGTGCGGCCTGGCAACCGTCGATCAGCAGCTTTGCGCCGACCGCATGGGCAAGGCGCGCGGCATGTTCCACGTGAAGCACCGAGCCGAGCACATTGGAGACATGCGCGAAGGCCACCAGCTTGTGGGCAGGCGTCAGGATGCGTTCGGCCGCTTCGAGGTCGATGCGGCCATCCGCCGTCAGCGGGCAGACATCGATCTCGACGCCGGTACGCTCGCGCAAGAGCTGCCACGGCACGATGTTGGAGTGGTGCTCCAGCGTCGAAAGCAGGATGCGATCGCCGGCCTTGAGGTTCTGCACGCCCCAGGTCTGCGCCACGAGGTTGATCGCCTCGGTAGCGCCGCGCGTGAAGACGATCTCGTCCTCCTGCCCGCCGAGAAACGCGGCGACCTTGCGGCGCGCGGCTTCGAAGGCCAGCGTCATGTCCGCGGAACGGGCATAGACGCCGCGATGCACGGTCGCATAGTCGCGGCCCAGGGCATCTACGGTGGCGTCGATGACGGCCTGCGGCTTTTGCGCGGTGGCGGCAGTGTCCAGGTAGTGCCAGTTGCCCGACAGGCCGGGGAACTGAGCCTTCACCGCCAGGACGTCACCCGTTTCCACGGTTCGGCTCACAGGATCTGCTCCAGCCGGGCGATGGCGGCCTCGCTCAGTTCGGCCTCGCCCGGCGCGCCGGTGAAGGCTTCGGCGATGAAGGCCTGGAGCATCAGGCGCTTCGCCTCGGGCGGAGTGAGGCCGCGGCTCATCAGGTAGAACAGGCCGTTGGCGTCCAGTTCGCCGACCGCACAGCCGTGGGCCGCCTTGACGTCGTCGGCGTAGATTTCCAACTCCGGGCGCGCGTTGGCGGTGGCCGTGCGGTCCAGCAGCATGGCACGGACCGACTGTTCGGCATCGGTCCCATCGGCGCCGCGCTCCACCGCGATGCGGCCGAGGTAGGTGCCGACGGAATGGCCCGCCAGCGCGGTACGCACGATCTGGTGGGACGTGGCGCCCAGCCCCGCGTGGGTGACTTCGGTGACCACTTCCAGCGTCTCGCTGCCGGTGGCAAGCTGCGCTGCGCCCAGGGTGAAGTCCGCGCCTTCGGCCAGCCGCACGTCGATGGCGATACGCCCATAGACCGGCCCCGCCGAGAGTACGCGAAGATCGAACTTCGCGCCCTTGCCCAGCGAGATCACCAGATGGCGCGCCACGGCTTCGGCGCCGTCCTCGACGATCTGAAGCGATTCGTCGCCGCCTTCGGCCACCACGATCTCTTCACGCGCGATCGGCCAGACGCCGGCCAGCGCGCCGATGTCCGAATAGCGGAAGTCTTCGTGCTTCCGCGTGGGGAGAGCAGCGACTTCGCTCATGCGGCCGTCTCTTGTACGACGGCCTCGTAGCCTTCTTCCTCAAGCCGCAGCGCGAGGTCCGCGCCGCCGGTCTTGACGATGCGGCCCCCGGCCAGAACGTGGACGAAGTCCGGCTTCACGTAGTCGAGCAGGCGCTGGTAGTGGGTGATCAGCAGCACGGCCTTGTCGGGCGCGCGCATGATCGCGTTGATGCCCTCGCCGCAGATACGCAGCGCGTCGATGTCGAGGCCGGAGTCGGTTTCGTCCAGAATCGCCAGCTTGGGATCGAGGATGCCCATCTGCACCATTTCGGCGCGCTTCTTCTCACCGCCGGAGAAACCGACGTTCACCGGGCGCTTCAGCATGTCCATGTCCATGCGCAGCAGGCCCGCCTTTTCGCGCGCCAGCTTCAGGAATTCGCCGCCCGACAGCACGTCCTCGCCCCGGCCCTTGCGCTGGGCATTGGCTGCCTCGCGCAGGAACTGGACGAAGGACACGCCGGGAATCTCGACCGGGTACTGGAAGCCCAGGAACAATCCGGCGGCGGCGCGCTCATGGGGTTCGAGTTCGAGCAAGTCCTGGCCCAGGAAATCGACCGAGCCGCCGGTCACTTCGTAGCCCGGACGGCCGCCGAGCGTGTAGCCCAGCGTCGACTTGCCCGCGCCGTTCGGCCCCATGATCGCGTGAATCTCGCCGGGATTGATCGTCAGCGAGAGGCCCTTGAGAATCGGCTTGTCGGCAACATTGGCCTGGAGGTTATCGATCTTGAGCATGGTCATCCTTCGGCTCCCTCATCAAAACGAGGGGCGGCAGTGGTCCCGGCCTTGCGGCGCGCGGAGCGCTTGTCGAACGGCACGTTGAGTTCGGTGGTGATCTCGCGCACGACGCCATCGATGCGGCCCAGCACTTCATCCTCGGAGAAGCGCAGCACGCGAATGCCCACTTCGATGAGCTTGCGGTCCTGCAGCTCGTTGACGTCCGGGTTGGAATCTTCCTGGCTGAGCTGGACCACGATCCAACGTGAAGGGCAGGCGAAATCCACGATGGTCGAACCCACCACGCTTTGGCGGGTGAACTTCACGCCGCCCAGCTTCGAGCCGGACAGTTCCGCCCAGAGCGCCGTTTGCGCCTCGCTGGGGTTGCGGCGCATTTCCTTGGCCCGCTCCTTGAGCGTTTCGAGGCGCGCGCCGGTAACGTTGAAGCTGGCCTTGGCGTCGGCCTTCGGCGCGGCGTCCTTGCTGATGCCGAGGGTCTTGCGGGCGGCGGTCATGAATTGGTCCTTCGTGTCTTTTGTTCTTCGTCACCCTGAACGTGTTTCAGGGTCCATTTTTCCCATCGCGCCGTCCCTTGCCGGAGCAAACCGACCGGGCGGCTGGTCAAGCGCGCCTGCGGTTTGGGCTGCCCGATGGACCCTGAAACAAGTTCAGGGTGACGGGGATAGGGGGAAATCGCGAGCACTACCCCACGCTGCCTTCCAGCGAGATGCCCAGCAGCTTCTGCGCTTCGACGGCGAACTCCATCGGCAGCTGCTGGAGCACTTCCTTGGCGAAACCGTTGACGATCAGCGCCACCGCCTGCTCGGTGTCGAGCCCGCGCTGCATGGCATAGAACAGCTGGTCGTCGCTGATCTTGCTGGTGGTCGCCTCGTGCTCGATCTGGGCGCTGGGGTTGCGCACTTCGATATAGGGCACGGTGTGGGCGCCGCATTCCTTGCCCAGCAGCAGCGAATCGCACTGGGTGAAGTTGCGCACGCCCTCGGCATTGGCGGCGACGCGGACAAGGCCGCGATAGGTGTTGTTGCTCTTGCCGGCCGAGATGCCCTTGGAAATGATCGTCGAGCGGCTGCCCTTGCCGTTATGGATCATCTTGGTGCCAGTATCGGCCTGCTGGTAATTGTTGGTGACCGCCACCGAATAGAACTCGCCCACCGAATCCTCGCCGTTGAGGACGCAGGAGGGGTACTTCCAGGTTATGGCGGAGCCGGTTTCCACCTGGGTCCACGAGATCTTGGAGCGGGCGCCCTGGCAGAGGCCGCGCTTGGTCACGAAATTGTAGATGCCGCCCTTGCCCTCGGCATTGCCGGGGTACCAGTTCTGGACGGTGGAATACTTGATCTCGGCATCTTCCAGCGCGACCAGTTCCACCACGGCGGCGTGAAGCTGGTTTTCATCGCGCATCGGCGCGGTGCAGCCTTCGAGGTACGAGACGTAGCTGCCCTTCTCGGCGATGATCAGGGTGCGTTCGAACTGGCCGGTGTTCTCCGCGTTGATGCGGAAATAGGTGCTCAGCTCCATCGGGCAGCGCACGCCCTCGGGGATGTAGACGAAGGTGCCGTCCGAGAAGACCGCGCAGTTCAGCGCCGCGAAGTAGTTGTCCTGCACCGGCACGACCTTGCCGAGCCACTTCTTCACCAGCTCGGGATATTCGCGGATCGCCTCGGAGATCGAGCGGAAGATCACGCCCGCCTGCTCCAGCTCCTTGCGGAAGGTGGTGGCGACGGAAACCGAATCGAACACCGCGTCTACGGCCACCTTGCGCGCGCCTTCCACGCCGGCGAGCACTTTCTGCTCCTCCAGCGGAATGCCCAGCTTCTCATAGACCTTGAGGATTTCGGGATCGACTTCGTCCAGGCTGGACAGCGAAGGCTTTTTCTTGGGCGCGGCCCAATAGTAAGCGTCCTGGTAGTCGATCGGCGGCACGTTCAGCTTGGCCCAGTCGGGCGGAGTCATCTCAAGCCAGCGGGCATAGGCCTTCAGGCGCCATTCGAGCATCCACTCGGGCTCGTCCTTCTTGGCCGAGATGAAGCGGACGGTATCCTCGGACAGGCCCTTGGGGCCGTATTCCTGCTCGATATCGGCAACCCAGCCGTGCTCGTAGTCGGCCACGCGGGCCGCAGCTTCACGCGCGGCCTGATCGCGCACTTCGATGTCACGCCCCTCTGCCTGGCGCAGGTCGTCCCCATGGACTTCGCGCACCTCGATGGTGCCCTCGGGGGAGGTTTCCTCAGTCATTCATACTTCCTCGACGAGCTGGGTCAGGACCACTTGCGCCAATGCGCCGCGCAGGGCCGCGTTTACCTGCGGCCAGTGCGGGCGCACGCTGCATCCGCCTTCCAGCGTACATTCGTGCTTGCCCTGTTCGAGGCAGGCCGTGAGCGCGATCGGCCCTTCGACTGCCTCGACGATATCCGCAATCGAAATCGTTTCGGGGGCGCGGGCCAGTTTCAGCCCGCCGCCGACGCCGCGGGTCGATTGCAGCAATCCCGCAGCGGTCAGCTTGCTCACCAGCTTCTGCACCGTGGGTGCCGGAAGCCCGGTTTCTTCCGCCAGCTGCGCCGCCGAAATCCGGCTCATCCGCGAATCCTCGGGATGATGCGCGCAGGTTCCCGAATGCCGAGTCGCGGCGGACATGATGACGACGGCGTAATCGGCCATGCTGGACAGGCGCATATCTGCGGCTTTCGGTCTCTTGCGGTAAAGTGGATCAAATCTTTCCGATTTGTGCCACCTAGTGCAGGACCCCTCCGGTTTCAATGGAGTTTCGCACAGCATTTATGCGACAAAACCGATCGGGCTGTTGCAAATTCTTCGTTTCTGGAGAGAATCCGTGCCGATATGGCCCATCCGGATAAAAAAGGGCGGTCCCCGATCAGGATCGGGAACCGCCTTTAAGGTAATAAAGAACTCGTGCGCATCCCGCTACGAGCCCTTCGGGTCGCGATTCCCCTGTATGCCGCGCTCATTGCGATTTATTGTATAATTGCGACATGGGTGGTGCTGTGGTGACGCTTTGGCAGCGGTTTTGCGAAGGCCGCGCATGATAAGAAGCATTTGAGCAACAGGCGGGAGGCGGTTATGCGCGAGCCGTGCTTTATTCTCTGATCAGACCCGCCCTGTTCCGTCTCGATGCCGAATCGGCGCACGGACTTGCCCTCAAAGCGCTGAAAATCGCCGGGAAAACCCGCGCGCCGGCGTTTTCCGCATCGCTTTCCACGCAAGTGGCGGGGATCGCTTTCCCCAACCCCGTGGGCATGGCGGCCGGATTCGACAAGGACGGGGAAGTGCCCGACGCCTTGCTGGGCCAGGGATTCGGGTTTGCCGAAGTGGGCTCGATCACGCCGCTGCCGCAGTCCGGCAATCCGAAACCGCGCCTGTTCCGGCTGGTGGAAGACCGCGCGGTGATCAACCGCATGGGCTTCAACAACCGCGGCGCGCAGATCGCGCTGCAAGGTCTGACGGCGCGCAAGGATCGCCCGGGCGTGGTCGGCATCAATATCGGCGCCAACAAGGACGCGGTCGATCGCATCGCCGACTATGCGACGATGGCCCGCCTCATGGCGCCGCTCGCCACTTATCTCGCGGTGAACATCTCCAGCCCGAACACGCCGGGCCTGCGTGCGCTCCAGGACGAATCGGCGCTGACCGGCCTGCTCGATGCAGTGCTCGAAGCCCGCGCCGAAGTCTGCGGCGAAGCAGGCCCGCCGATCTTCCTCAAGGTTGCGCCGGATCTGGAGCCCGCCGATATCGACGCGATCGCCCGCATCGCGATAGAGAAGCGCCTCGGCGCGCTGATCGTGTCCAACACCACGATTTCCCGTCCGGCGCTGCGATCCGTCCATCGCGGCGAGACCGGGGGGCTATCGGGCGCGCCCTTGCGCGATCTGGCCCAACAGCGCCTGCGGGACTTTCGTAGCGCAACGGGCGGTGCGGTTCCGCTGGTCGGCGTCGGCGGCATCGCCACCGCCGAGGATGCCTGGGCGCGGATTCGCGCTGGCGCCAGCCTGGTGCAGGTCTACAGCGCGATGGTCTATGAAGGGCCGGGCATTGCCAAAGCCATCTGCAAGGGCCTGGAAACGCTGATGAAGCGAGACGGCTTCGCATCCATCGCGGATGCAGTGGGGACCGAATAGCGTCAAAACTCTCGGCTATGAGGGCAACTACGGATGCGGCTCGGCTTGTCGCAACCGTAGTACGCGCCTAGACGTTGATCGGAACGGACAAATCCGCATGGCTGAAGAGGATGAGGGTCGGCATGGATCTTGGTGACTTCGACAAGTGCACCAACCTGGTGTCGCTGTTCCTCAAACGGGCAGACCGGCTGGGCGAATCGCCCATGCTCTGGTCCAAGCAGGACGGAACGTGGCATTCCACGAGTTGGGCACAGGCCGCGCGTCAGGTCTGCCTGATCGCTGCCTCGCTGCGGCGCATGGGGTTGCAGGCGGGCGACCGGGTCATGATCGTGGCCGAGAACCGGCCCGAGTGGTGCCTGGCGGACCTGGCGATCATGGCGGCGGGCTGCGTCACCGTGCCGGCCTACACCACCAATACGACGCGCGATCACATCCATATCCTGGAGAACTCGGGCGCGCGTGCGGCGATCGTCTCCACGGCGAAGCTCGGCAAGGCGCTGCTCCCTGCCGTCGTCCAGACCGACTTGTGTCGCCATGTGATCGGCATGGAGGCCCTGCCGCCGATGCAGGGCGGCGCCTATGAGGTTCACGACTGGGCGACCCTGCTCGAAGGCGATGCCGCCCAGGCGCGCTCCGAGGTGGACGGACGGGTCTCGGATTTCCGCCGCAGGGATCTGGCCTGCATCATCTATACCAGCGGCACCGGCGGCGCGCCGCGCGGTGTGCGGCAGCATCACGGCATGATCCTGACCAACGTCGCCGGCTGCGCGCAGATCATCTTCGACGATTTCGACTGCGACGAGGGCGAGATATTCCTCTCGTTCCTGCCGCTCAGCCATGCCTACGAACATACCGGCGGCCAGTACCTGCCGATCGCGATGGGCGGGCAGATCTACTATTCGGAAGGTCTGGACAAGCTCGCGTCCAATATCGAGGAAGTGCGCCCCACCATCATGGTGGTCGTTCCGCGCCTGTTCGAGGTGCTGCGCACGCGCATCATGAAGCAGATCGAGAAGCAGGGCGCGGTTCCTGCCCGCCTGATGGAGATGGCGCTCGGCATCGCCGGACGCGAGCAGGCCGGGCGTCGTCGCCTGCTGGACTATCCGCTCGACATGGTGATCGAACGGACGCTGCGCCCCAAGGTCCGCGCCAAGTTCGGCGGACGGATCAAGGCGCTGGTGTCCGGCGGCGCGCCCCTCAATCCCGAGATCGGCGCCTTCTTCGATGCCATGGGGCTCACCCTTCTCCAGGGCTACGGCCAGACCGAGGCCGGGCCGGTCATCAGCTGCAACCGTCCGGCTGCCGGCATCAAGCACGATACCGTGGGTCCGCCGCTGCGCAACGTCGAAGTGCGGATCGCCGAGGACGGCGAGATCCTCGTGCGCGGCGAACTGGTGATGCAAGGCTACTGGCAGAACGCCGCTGCCACCGATGCCGTGTTGAAGGACGGCTGGCTGCACACTGGAGACGTCGGCCACATCGACGCGCGCGGGCGTATCATGATCACCGATCGCAAGAAGGACATGATCGTCAACGACAAGGGCGACAACGTCTCGCCCCAGAAGATCGAGTCCATGCTGACGCTTCAGCCCGAGATCGCGCAGGCCATGGTCGTGGGAGACCGTCGTCCCTTTATCGTCGGCCTGATCGTGCCCGATGCCGACTGGGCGCTGGAGTGGGCCAAGACCAATGGCGAAAAGTTCGATTTCAGGGCCTTGCAGGGCCTGCCCGCTTTCCGTGCAGAGGTTCGCGCGGCGATCGACCGGGTCAATGCCGATCTTTCGGTGATCGAGAAGGTGCGACAGTTCACCTTCGCGGACGAACCCTTCGGCATCGAGAACGAGGAAATGACGCCCAGCCTCAAGATACGTCGCCACAAGCTGAAAGAGCGCTATGGCGAGCGGATGGACGCGCTCTATCGGAACTGAGGGGCAGGGCAGGTTCGCCCTGTCCGTCCTGTCCGGTTTTTCCCGAAACGTTTCCTCTCTGCACGACGTCATCCTGAACTCGTTTCAGGATCCATTTCTGGCCATCAGCGGTGGCGTAATCGGCAAGATGGGTCCTGAACCAAGTTCAGGATGACGTCTGCTTCTTGCGCTAGCCGAACGTTTTTGCGCCCACCGTGGCGAAAGAGCGGCCCGTGGTTACGGCACCAGGGTCGTGAACAGATAGGCGGAGAAGATCACCAGGTGGACCATGCCTTGCACCAGCGTGGTCCGCCCCGTGCTCAACGTCATCGTTGCCACCAGCAGCGTTAGCCCGAGCAGCGCGATCGACTTGAACGAGAGGCCGAGTTCGAGCTCCAGTCCCATGGCCATCGAGGCGATGGCAACGGCCGGGATCGTCAGGCCGATCGTTGCCAAAGCCGATCCGATCGCGAGGTTGAGGCTGGTCTGCACCCGGTTGGCGCGAGCGGCGCCCAGAGCGGCGAGGCTTTCGGGCGCCAGCACCAGTGCGGCGATGATGATGCCCACCGTGGCCGGCGGCGCGCCGAGGGCGGCAACACCCGCCTCGATCGAGGGCGAAAGCGCCTTGGCCAGCAAGACCACGGCCACCAGCGCGACGACCAGCATGGCTCCTGCAGCGACGGCCTTTGCAGGCGGAACCGTCTCGTGCGCGCCGCCGATTTCTTCGGGATAGAGGAAGTGGTCGCGATGGCGAATGGTCTGCGCCACCACGAAAGTCGCGTAGAGTGCCAGCGAATCGATGGCGACGAAGATGAGCTGGTTTTCGTTGTAGAACGGCCCCGCCTCGCTGGTGGTGTAGTTGGGCAGGACGAGAGTGAGGACGGAAAGCGTCGCCAGAATCGCAAGGCCGTGGTTGACGCCGGACTGTGTGTAGCTTTGTTCATGGTGTCGCCCGCCGCCCAGCAGCAGGCAGACGCCGACTATGCCGTTGATGGTGATCATCACCGCCGCGAACACCGTGTCGCGCGCCAGGGCTTGAGCACCAGCTCCTTCGCTCTGCATGATCGAGATGATCAGCGAGGTTTCGATTACCGTCACCGCGAAAGCCAGGATCAGGGTTCCGAACGGTTCGCCCACGCGGTGCGCGATCACTTCGGCATGGTAGACCGCCGCCATGATCGCGCCGCCGAGCACGACTGCGATCAGGACCGCCATCGGGATCGAGCCGGGCTTGCCGAGGGCAATGGCCGCGAGCGCCAGGAAAGGCACGACGATCGACCACGGCGCGAGAGCGAAGCAGGGGAAAGTAACGGGGCGGGGCCTGACGGCGGAAGGCTGGTCGCTCATGCGGGCACTATACGGATAAACGCGGGAAGGGCCAGTTTTCGCCGGGTATTTCGCGGTTGAAGACACAAGTCGTCATAATCCGCAGAGTGCTCGCAGACCTGCCGGCGCTTCCTCGCCACCGATTGTCGACCGATCCGGCTGAGAAACTGTGAAATGCCCCTTCAGCAGCCTTGCCATTTCCGCATGTGCTGGCGCATGACGGAAACGTGCTTTCGCAGAAGACCCGCTACGCCATTCGCGCCATGCAGCACCTTGCCGATAACTACGGCCAGGGCCCGATCCAGCTTGCCCAGATCGCGGAAGCCCAGAACATTCCCGCCAAGTTCCTCACCACGATCCTCTCGGAGCTGAGCCGCTTCGGTATCGTGGATTCCCAACGCGGGAAGGACGGCGGCTATCGGCTGGCGGTTTCGCCGATCGACATCACATATGGCGATCTGATCCGGTTGATGCGTGGATCGCTGGCTCTGGTGCCCTGCGCCAGCCGCTTCGCGCACGAGAAGTGCAAGAACTGCCTTGAGGAAGGCGAGTGCCGCACGCGCGCACTCATGCTGGAAGTGCGTGACCGCACGGCGGAGCTGCTAGACGGGGTACGCCTGTCGGATCGCATCGATCCCGTGCCCGCGCAGATCGACAGCCAGAACTGATCCGCCTACTCGTGGCCAGCCGGTGGTCGATCATTTATAAAACATTGAACAGACTGGCAATTCCGGATCGATTTCGCGCCTGAAAACGCTGGCTCATCCTAAATCGACCAGAGTATCGAATGGTGAAGTCAGGCATCGCTTGGGCGTAAAAAGATTTTGCTTTGACGTGAAAAACAGAAACTTTCGGCTAGGACTATTGTCAACTTTTTAGGTTGAGAATAACAGGGGGCGGCGGCGCAAAGTCGCGCTCGGAGAAAGATTCGCCATGTCTCAACCGTCAACGGACCACCAGCGATCGGGAACGCGATCGGCACTCCATCTCTCCAGGGATACAGCCAAAGATTTTGGCAAGGATTTCGGCAAGGATGCGGCCAAGGACGGGAGCGAAACCAAGCCCGCTCCGCTACAGGTCGTGGCCGATGCGCTTGATCACATGCGCTATGGCGTCATCCAGTTGACCGTCCATGACGGCAAGCTGGTTCAGCTCGACATTACCGAACGGCGACGCTTCGCTTCGTAAGCGGCCCATACCGGAACCTGACGACAGGCAAGCAGACCGGACCACCGGATGTGCGCCCCTTCACAATCTTCGAACAGCATAACATTCGAACAAGGGGGATTTCATGAGAAAGATCATTCGCGGGCCGCTACCGGCCCCGCTTCCGCTCGCGTGCCTGACGTTCACGATTACGACCCTGGCACTGGCGTCTGCTCCGGCACTTGCCGATGAGCGGGCACCCGCGGACGCTCCGGTCATCGCAGCCGCGACCGCGGACGCCGCCGAGCAGGACTCGCCGACCTCGGTCGGCACCGGCGCGCATGATCGCGGCAATGAAATCTTCGTGACCGCGCGCCGTCGCCAGGAATCGAGCCAGGAAGTGCCGCTGGCGATCTCGGTGGTGGGCGGCGAGCACATCGATTCCACCGGTTCGTTCAACGTCGGCAGGCTCCAGCAGCTCACCCCCGCGTTGCAGTTCTATTCCTCAAACCCACGCAACACGGCCGTCAACATTCGCGGCCTGGGCGTGCCGTTCGGCCTTACCAACGACGGCATCGAGCAGGGCGTCGGCATCTACGTCGACGACGTCTACAATTCGCGCGTCGCCTCTGCCACCTTCGACTTCCTCGATGTCGCCCAGATCGAAGTGCTGCGCGGCCCGCAGGGCACGCTCTACGGCAAGAACACCACCGCCGGCGCGATCAACATCACCACCAACCAGCCCACCTTCGACTTCGAAGGCAAGGCCGAAGTCTCGATCGGCAACTACAACTTCAAGCAGGCCAAGGCCGCCATTTCCGGCCCGCTGACCGACAAGCTGGCCGCGCGCCTGGCAATCTCGACCACCGACCGGCGCGGCACGATCCGCAATGTCACCACCAACCAGTGGATTCAGAGCCAGGACAATCTCGGCCTGCGTGGCCAGTTGCTGTGGCAGCCGACCGAGGATCTGGCGATCACGCTGGCGGGTGACTACAGCGCGCAGGACGCCGTTTGCTGTGGCTCGGTCTATGTCCGCACCGGCCTGACCCAGCGCGCGCTCAACCGTCAGTTCGCCGCCCTCGCGGCCGCGCAGGGCTATGCGCCGCCCAGCACCAATCCTTTCGACCGCCGTACCGATCTCGATACGCCCCTACAGGCCAAGAACAAGATCGGCGGTGCCTCGCTGCGCGTGAAGTGGAACCTGGGCGAGGGCGAAGTGACCTCGATCACCGCCTGGCGTTTCTGGGACTGGGATCCGTCGAACGACCGCGACTTCACCGGCCTGCCGATCGTCTCGCTCTCGCAGAACCCCTCGCAGCAGGACCAGTATACGCAGGAGCTGCGCTATAACTACAGCAGCGACAAGATCGACTTCGTGGTCGGTGCCTTCGGGTTCTACCAGCGGATCGATACCCAGGGCACGGAATCGCAAGGCTCCGCCGCCAGCCGTTGGAACATCAATCCGGGCAGCGACACCGTGGTGCCGCCGGGATCTTCGGGCTGCGGGCCTACCGCCGCACAGCAGCTGGCCTGTAACCCGGCAACGCTGAACGGCCTCACCGCCTACAACACCCAGTACCTGAAGAACACCAGCGCGGCCTTGTTCGGCCAGCTGAGCTGGCACATCACCCCCGAACTAACCATCCAGCCCGGCGTGCGCCTCAACTACGACAAGAAGGAAGGCTATTACCAACGCCGCGTGTTCGATGGGGCCGGTAATCCCGTGCTGACCACCGGTCCGACGAACCCGGTGAAAACGGCGCAACTGGCAATATTCACGCCGCAGGAAATCGCGCCGGAGTTCAGCGACTGGAATTTCAGCTACGATTTCAACGCCAGCTACAAGATCACGCCCGACGTGCTGGTCTATGCAACCTACGCCAAGACGTTCAAGTCGGGCGGGATCAACCAGAACGGTGTACCGACCGACACCCAGAACAACCCGATCCTGGCTGCCGCCACGGTGAAGCCGGAAGACGTCGACCACTACGAACTGGGCGTGAAGTCGCAGTTCTGGGATCGCCGCGCCACGCTCAACCTCTCGATCTTCCGCACCGACATCAAGAACTACCAGGCCAATGTGAACAACGGCCAGTTCGGCGTGCTGCGTGGCTATCTGGCCAATGCCGGCGCCGTCCGCTCGCAGGGTGTCGAAGTGGACTTCTCGGTTCGGCCGAGCGAACGCTTCAATCTCTATGCCAACGGTGCCTATACCGACGCGACCTATCGCCGCTTCGTCGATGCGCCATGCCCGCCCGAACTTTCGGGTGGCACCACCGTGGGCGCCGGCCAGACGCCGGGCGCGGCCGGCGTGCCGAACTCCCTCAGCCCCGCCAACTGCAATATCTCGGGGCAGCGCCTGCCGGGCGTGTCCGAATGGTCGTTCTCCTTCGGCGCCGAAGTCAACAACCCCGTCACCCTGCTCGGCAAGGAGGGCGAAGTCTACTTCGGCTATGACGGCAGCTATCGCTCGAACTTCTCCTCCAACCCGTCGCCTTCGGCCTATACCTGGATCGACGGCTACAGCCTGTCGAACTTCCGTCTCGGCTTCCGGGCGGAAAGCGGATTTGACATCTACGGCTGGGTCCGCAACGCTTTCGACCAGAACTACTTCGACCAGCTCTTCGTCGGTCCGGGCAACACCGGGCTGATCGCGGGGCTTCCCGGCGACCCGCGCACCTGGGGCATGACCATCCGGTACAGCTTCTGATCCCCGCAACTTCTGGAACAGGGAGGACAACCTCATGTTCGATCTCGGCATAAGCCTTGGCGACCTCGTGCCCTTCATCATCGTCGGATTTGCCGCGCAAGTCATCGACGGTGCCTTGGGCATGGCGTTCGGCGTGATTTCCCAAACGATGCTCGTCAGCGTCCTGGGAGTAGCGCCGGCGGCCGCATCGGCCACCACGCATCTCGTGGAAATCTTCACGACCGGCGCATCGGGGGCGAGCCATATCGCCCATCGCAACGTCGATTGGGGCCTGTTCAAACGGCTCGTTCCCTTCGGCGTCGCGGGCGGTGTGTTGGGTGCCTATCTTCTCTCGAACATCGATGCCTCCGTCGCCCGGCCGTATATCATGCTTTATCTGACCGGGATCGGCTTCTACTTGCTGGTCAAGGCGATCCGCATGTCGAAGCCCCGGTTCGAGGATCCGCGCACGACCCGGCCGCTGGCCGTAGTAGGCGGTTTCCTCGACGCGGCGGGCGGCGGCGGCTGGGGTCCGGTCGTCACATCGAACCTGTTGATCCAGGGAGGCGATCCGGCCAAGGTCATCGGCACCGTGAACACGGCCGAGTTTCTTCTGGCGCTGACGATCTCGATCTCGTTCATCGCCACGCTCGGGTTCAGCGCCTTCGGCGTCGCAACCTTGGGGATGATCATCGGCGGCGTGGTGGCGGCACCTTTCGGGGCGTATCTCGCCAAGCGTGTGCCGGCACGTGTCTTGCTCTTCGCCGTGGCATTCGTTCTCATCGCGACAAGCCTCTTCAGCATCGCGAAGGCTTGGCATTTCTTCCCAGGGCTTTGACCTCGCGACTCGCTATGGCGGCCATGTTTTTCGGGGCAGAACGGGAGACCGAAACCTGCCCCGAATGATAGGGGCCCGGAAGGATCGGATTCCACGTCATCGAGAAAGCCGCGCAAATCCGCGACTTTTGAAAAATATGTCGTTTTTTTGAAATTAGCGTGTTGACCGAATCATGGGTGGGTCTTAGAGGG